>DCFQ01000066.1:58587-79438 GCA_002319915.1 Bacteroidales bacterium UBA1800
GGGAATGCATTAAGGGCTGCTGTACTCGGGGGAAACGACGGCCTCGTATCCAACTTCAGCCTGGTAATGGGCATTGCAGGAGCTTCTGCCGGTCAGAAGGAAGTGATGCTGACCGGGGTCGCAGGCTTGCTGGCCGGAGCGCTGTCGATGGCACTTGGAGAGTGGATCTCGGTCAAAAGCTCCCAGGAACTGTATGAGAACCAGATGCAGCTCGAAATGGAGGAGCTCGAAACCAACCCCGGGGCGGAGGAAAAAGAGCTTGCCCTCATTTACAGGGCAAAAGGGATCTCCGATGAAGAGTCGGCCAGGATCGCCCACGATGTGATATCCGACAAGACGCGTGCACACGAAGTACTCGTGAAGGAAGAGCTGGGCATTAACAGCGAGGACCTGAAAGGCTCACCGCTTGAAGCCGCTTTCTCCTCATTCCTTCTTTTCTCGGTAGGGGCGATCATCCCTGTCATTCCTTTCTTTTTTACCGGAGGTATGGTTCCTGTTGTCATCAGTGCTCTCCTGAGCGGACTCGGGTTGATGGTCATCGGGGCATCGATCACCCTGTTCACCGGGAAGAATCCCTGGCAGTCGGGTTTCCGGCAGGTCGTTTTCGGGCTAATCGCCGCTGCTATAACCTTCTTCATAGGAAGGCTCATTGGAGTCGGTATTTCATAGATAATCATGCGATCGTGCAATCGTGCAATCGTGTTGGAGCTGAGCGACACCCCCGACCAACGCGTCGGGGCAATCGTGTCGTAGCGAAGCGCATACCCCGACCAACGCGTCGGGGCAATCATGCAAAGAAGACCAGCATCCAGCGACTTTTGAATGCCCCCCGGCCCCCTGAAGGGGGAGAAAGCCACCGCCTCACTCTTTCCCCTTCTCCTCCAGCAGCCTCTGAAGAAGCTTTATCTGCTCCTGCTGCATCCTGACGAGCTCATCCCACTGCCTGGCACGCAGTTCATCAACTTTCTCATGCAGGCTGAGGATCTCGAGCTCTGATTTCAGGTTCACCTCGTAATCGTGATTTGCATCAAGCCGGTCCTTTTGGGCATGCCGGTTTTGTGACATCATGATGACCGGTGCCTGGATTGCTGCGATCATCGACAGGAAAAGGTTGAGAAGGATGTACGGATAAGGATCGAACGGCTTCCCCCCCCCGATAAGGATCACGGAATTAACGACAACCCATGCCACAAGCACGGTAATGAAAATGAGAATGAAGGTCCATGACCCTCCGAAGGATGCTACCTTGTCGGCAACCTTCTGCCCTATGCTCAGATTCTCGTTGAATTCATCGTTTATGTTCCTGCTGATATTTGTTTTATCAGCAATATGCTTCATCACTTTCCGCTCCGGCTCCGGAAGTGATTCAAGATTAACGTTAAAGATCCTGTTTACGGTTTCATTTAAATGGAGGTTCATATTTTCAGTTTTAGTCGGTTTCTTAAATCCGGACCGCTCAGCGTTCCCCGTCTTAAAAAAATCAGGCGTTTATACTATAATGGCTTGACTTTGGCTAATTTAAACTGTAATTTTAATTAATAAAATCGTAACAGGAACCTCATCCAGACAATTAACCCTAAAAAACATAGTATGGAAAAATTTTTCGACAGCACTTCTGCAGGAGCTATCCTTGCCCGTTTTGCAATGCAGCTCTTCTTTCTGTTTATCCTTGTAAGGGCACTCTATTTCCGATATACCAAAAAAGAAAACTTCCTTTTCACCTTTTTCCTGATAGGGATAGTGGTCTTCTTCATATGTACAATAATGAAGATCATAAAGATAGAGCTCGGAATTGGATTTGGACTATTTGCGATATTCTCCATCCTGAGATTCAGGACCCGCAATTTCAACATAAAGGATATGGCATATATCTTTGCCACGATCGGAATATCCGTGATCAATGCCCTCAGCCTTCCTGAACTGACCCTCTGGGGTGTAATGATCATGAACACGGTTATCCTGGCAGCAGTGCTTATCCTTGAGGAGTACCTCAAGAGAAACATGTTCAGCAAGTATTCGATAATCTATGACAATATCGAGCTCCTGAAGCCTGCCTGTAAAAACAAGCTCCTGAAGGACATTTCATCCAAAACGGGAAGGGACATAATCAGGGTAAGCATTGTCAATATCGACTATAAGCGTGAGCTGGCAATACTCGACATCTATTACAAGGACAATATCTCCTGACCCGAAATATCCTGTATCTTGCAGCTGGATCAATATTTCCCCGTATGAAAGTGATTCAGATACTGATGATCAATGTTCTTCTGACAGGCTCCTCAGCTTGCGGGATCGGGGACCATCAGAAAGGTACGGTAAAAGGGTATGATCTTAAGTCGCCTGATGAGAGGATAGTGCTGCCCAAATCACTCAACGAAATTTCGGGAATTACCCTTACCGCCCCTTCCACCCTGGCTTGCATCGAGGATGAGGACGGGATCCTTTTCACCTATGACTTCAGCAGGAAGGAGATCGCAGGGAAGATACAATTCTGGAGCCGCGGCGACTTTGAAGGAATAGCGAACGTGAATGATACTATCTATGTACTCAGAAGCGACGGCTTCATCTTTGAAATATCAGGAAACGCTCCCGATGCCCCGAAAGTAACCATTATCCCTACGGGGATCACGCCGTGCGATAATGAGGGGTTATGTTACGACAGCCATGGCAGGAGGCTTCTTATGACCTGCAAGGAATACACCGGGAAAGGTTCGGCACATGGCCGTAAAAGGGTACTGTTCGGGTTTGACCTGAAGACCCTCAAACTCTCTGACAAGCCCGTCTATCGATTTGACCTGCAGGACATCATCAGCCTTGCAGAAAAGCATGATATGCATTTCGCCACTGAACCAAAAAAAGGGAAGCATGACGGGGAGGATATCCTCAGGTTTCACCCTTCCGATATTGCGATCAGTCCGCTGACCGGAGATATATATATTCTTTCAGCGGTGGACCATACCCTTGGGGTCTTTAATAAAGAGGGCAGGATCAGGGATTTCGTTATCCTCGATCCTGCCTTGTTCAATCAGCCCGAAGGCATCTTATTCCTTCAGAACGGTGATATGCTTGTTTCAAATGAGGGCGGAAGCGGGCATGCCACGATTCTCCGCTTCAACCTCAGGAGATAGGCTGAGATAATATCAATATCCCCACTTCTTCATTACTGCCAGATCAGCCTTGACGCTCTCCAGGGGAGTCTTACCCTGGTATGATTCCTGTTCGATGATATATACCTTCGCTCCACCGGTCTTTGTTGCCAGGTCAACAACCTGCTTGCAGTTCACGATCCCTTCACCAAGAACGCAGCTCTCAAACTTCTCAGGCCCGGCCTTGGCTGCAATCTCATCCTTAACATGCAGAAGCTCGAACCTTCCCGGATACTGGTTCACGACATCGAGAGCAATAGCACCGCCGTTGTAAAGGTTTCCGATATCGAGCTGTACAACAACCAGCTTGGGATCTATAGCTTTCATCATGATATCAAAAAGTTTCTGGTTATTCAGCTTCTGGCTGAATTCAAAATCATGATTGTGATAACCGAATTTCATTCCCTTCTTTTGGCACAGCAGTCCGCATTTGTTGAAGATTTCCATGTAATGCATGAAATCATCATATGTCTGTCTCATGGAATCGTCCATCCATGGGCTGACAACATATTTCTGCTCCAGGACAGCGGCATCTTCGATCGTCATTTTCCAGCTGTCGGAAAAGTCCTTATTTGCTTCAATCCAGTGCTCTTTCCCCATTACGGTATGGCCGCTTATCATTTTCAGGCCCAGGCCGTCGAGGATCTTCTTGAATTCAGCCGGAGCGTAGCCGTAAAACTTCCTGTCGATATAATTCGCGTGTTCAACATACTTATAGCCCATTTTGGCAATCTGGGTAAGTGAACCGACCGGATCCTTTTCCATGTCGTCGCGGATCGAGTAAAGCTGCACGCCGACAATCCCCGTTTTCCCGGCAAATGCCGATCGGGGCAGAATGGCTCCTGCTGCAAGGGCCATAGCGCCGGTTTTAATAAATGTCCTGCGGGATGTTTTCATTGATATTTGCGGATTTAAATAGGTTTAATTGATACTGGTTTAAAGGTATTAAAGTCCGGGCGAGAAAACAATACAAAATATGTTAAAAGAACTCCATCGCCTCCGTGTCTCGTTCGTGATCTCCGTGAAAGAAAATACCATTTCACAGAGTGACACAAAGAAGACACAGAGATCACGGAGACTATTACTGCTGCAGCAGTGTCTTGATCTTCTGCCAGTAGAATTCGGTTCTTGGCCCGGAACCGTTCCAGGCCTTTGCAATCTTTTCAAAGCTGTAGGGACCGGCCAGATCGGCAAAATAAAGGAATACCTTCGACGAGATCTCATAGTCGAACATGTCGGGAAGAGTATATTTTCTGCCGGTCCGGTGATTGTAATCGTCAACCCTCACCTGCCTGATCTGGAAAATTCCTGCGGCATTTTCAAAATCATTAAATGCGAGAGGATTACCCATGGTCTCAAAAGTCCCAATGGCGCTCATCAGGGAAGCGTAAGGATTTATGGCAGGTGACCGGAATATGGCAAAGCTGGGAGTGTCGGGGGCGACTGCCTTCCCGGCCAGGGAAAGCAGGATAAAGACCAGCAGCAGTTTCCTCTGGATCCTGTTCCTGAGAAGGAAACTTACCATCCCCGGAATTAACCCTGCCCGCCATGATTCGGACCCTCTCTCCTCAAACAGCTCCCTCCTGATGCCTGAGTTCAATAAAGACAGCGGATCGGATATCTTAAAACTCCTTTTCAAATGATTAAGTGGTTAGTTTGATTACTGGGACAGGTTAATATTTCTAAATATATTTCGTGTAAAGTATTTATGCATAAGTTACTAAATTTTATCCGGGCGGCACCTGTCCCGTTTAACAATTTATCAACAAATAGTGCCTTTTATTGCTCTGATCCTGTACATAATTGAATAACAATAAATCATGATCAAATGTTCATAAAGCCATTCGCACTTTGAGGGATGAGACCGGTCACCCGGCTGCCAGGGGAGCTTCCGCAAAGGGATTCTCTTCAGTTCCCGGAATATTTCTTCGGGGAGACCCCGAAATAGTTCCTGAATGCCTTTGCGAAATTCGAAGGGTTTGACATCCCAACGCTGTTTGCAATCTCGGTAATGTTCCCCGCTTTCTCCGAAAGCAGTTCAGCGGCCCTGTGCAGCCTCATGTTCCTGATGAGGGCTCCAGGAGACATTCCTGTGAGTATCTTCAGCTTGCGGGAAAGATGCATTCTGCTCATCCCTATGAGTTCCTGAAGTGAACCTACATCGAATGAATAATCACTGATGTTTTCGCTGATTATCCGTGTGATCTTCTCCATAAACCTGTCATCAACAGTAATCATTTTCCCCTGGCCTGCAATCAGAAGATTCAGCTTTCCATATTTCAGGCGCAGTTTTTCCCGGAGCGCAAGAAGGTTAGAAATCCTTGTCTTCAGCTCGGTCATGTTAAATGGTTTGATAATATAATCATCCGCTCCCGACCGCAACCCCTCGATCCTGTCATCCGTTGTAGCCCTTGCTGTCAGCAGGATTATGGGGATATGGCTCGTGCGCTCGTCATTCTTCAGCCGGGAACACAAGCTGATCCCGTCAAGATCAGGCATCATAATGTCAGTCACCACCAGGTCGGGCATCATGGTAAAAGCCGTATTAAGGCCGGTGAGGCCGTTCTCGGCCTCAATTATCCGGTATTCGGGATCCAGGCTCTTCCCGATAAAGCTCCTAAGGTCCTCATTGTCTTCAATTATGAGTAAGCTTGTCTTTACTTTATCCCTGCTCCGTGCATACCCGGGATCAAACCTGTCATCGGCAATGAATGGAGGAACTTTCTCAATCCCTGCAGCATTTGCCGGTACAATTACATACTCATCGTCAGCAAGGTGTTCCTTTCCCAGCGGAAGCGATACAGAAAACCCGGAACCTTTCCCCCTGGAACTGCTGACGCTTATTGTTCCGTGCAGCATCGTTACAAATTCCCTTACCAGCGAAAGGCCGATCCCGGTGCCATAGCCTGATGCTTCATGATGGCCTTCAGCCCGGAAGAACCTGTCAAAGATCCTGGCCTGATCAGCGGGACTTATGCCTGGCCCGGAATCAGTCACCGTCACGTTCAGCCGGGGAGCACCCGATCCGGTCCCGCCGGGTTCAATGCGGGCAACGCACCTGACATTTCCGCCCGGCGGAGTGTACCTGAATGCGTTGCTGAGAAGGTTTGAAATGATCTTCTCGGTCTTGTCGCGGTCGAACCAGGTTATCAGGCCGTCGTGAGGCAGATCGGCAACATATTGTATCTTCTTGCTTTCGGCCAGGGATAAAAACTCGTAAACAAGTATCCGCAGTACTTTGACCAGATCTTCTTCGGTCAGGACAATCCTCATCTTCCTGGCATCCAGCCGCGAAATGTCGAGCAGCTGGTTCACCAGGTGCATAAGACGCATAGCATTCCTCCTCATAGTCCCAACCAGTTCCGGAATCCTGCCCGACGGTACCTCCTCCCGGGAAATGCTTTAAAGAGGTGCAATGATAAGTGAAAGCGGAGTGCGGATCTCATGGGAAATATCCGTGAAGAACCTGGTTTTGATCCTGTCAGTTTCTGCAAGCTGCCTGTTCTTCGATTCGAGCTCGGCTGTACGGTCCGACACCACTGCTTCCAGCCTTGCTTTTTCCCTTTTCAGGCTGACCGTTCTGTACCTTACATACGCAGCAATGACCGTAGCGGCGAAAAAAATGAAAAAACATACGCTGCGAGGGACCTGTACCAGGGGCGAATGATGCGGATGCTGAGCGTAACGCCGTCAGGATTCCAGATCCCGTCATTATTAGATCCGTTAACCCAGAATGTGTAATTACCCGGATTGATGCCCTGTATTCCGCGACAGTGCCCTGTTTTGCCTCGACCGTGTCCCTGTCGACTCCTTTCATGAAGAACCTGTACCTGTTCTCTTCAGGACTCAGAAAATTCAGAGCGGCAAACTCAATGCCGAGGGTATTCCTTCTGAAAGGCAGGCTTATCCTTTCATAAGCGTCAGGATTGCCTGGCAGGGTTCTCAGCACCTGGTTCTTATCGCTTACCAGCAGCCTGGTGAGCCTTACCGGCGGGGAGATCCTGTTCTCCGGTATCTCTTCCCTGAAAACATATAGCTGGTTATCATTAATATAAATGATATCATGGTTCGAGAGCTGGTAACCCTGGACGTCATACTGCAACCTGGGTGTGGAGATGGTCCGCACACCTGAATCTGCAGGATCATAGACCGAGATGCCCCGGTTATGGGCAATCCAGAACTTCCCCCTGGTGTCGGTCAGAAGATCGTAATAAGCTGTAGGAGTGATGCTTCCGCCAATACTGACTCTGCTGAATGACCCGTCGGCCCTGTTGAACCTGTTAAGGCCCGAAAGCAGGTTCAGAATCCAGATATTGCCGTTTTTGTCCTCCCTTACCCTGATATTCGCGCCGAGTGCTTTCAATGACGCATCGCCGGAGCCTAAATGATCCGTAACCCTCAACTCCGGAACCCGTACCGACAGGATCTGGTCGCTTGTAAGGATCCACAGGTCACCCTGGCTGCCGATGGTAAAATCGAGCACCTGGTTCATCTCCCTTGTAACTGAGCGGTGGCTGAAATCCAGGACTTGCTCAAACCTGCTGCTGCCAGGAACCAGCCTGCAGAGCCCGTGATGAGATGTCGCCATCCAGATGGTCCCCGGACCGTCCTCTCTTATCATAGGAACCCTAGCCTCCCGTATGTCATGAGGGAATCCGGGAGGCGTGAAGTCGGCCTGTGAATCAGAAGACGGGTCATACCTCAGAATCCTGCCTTTCTTCGACGCGAACCACAGGTACCCCTTGCTGTCGGTAAAACCGCCACTCACTGTTGTTTCCCCGCCAGGAAGGGTTACCGGATTGAACCTGACAGATGAGGTGACTTCAAATCCATCCGCAACGCTGATTCCCCGGTTGAAGAGGAACCAGGTCCTGCCCTGCCTGTCTTCGATTATCGACCCCTTGTGGGTCTGGGCGACATCTGCCGTGTTATTGACGGGAGAAATTGTGAAATAGGGAACGGGCTTTATGACCATCCTGAAGACATTGTTCCTGACGCAGGCGAACCACAAGGATTCGTTCCTGTCGGCGATGCACTGGAATACAACGAAGTTCGGAGTGCGGTAGAGAGAAAGCTTCCCGGATCCCTGGTCGAACCTGAAAATCAGGCCAGCCATCCTGCTGAAGAACCATATTGACCCGTCACTGAACCGGAAGGACTGGTTGACCTCGACCGGTGAACCCGGATTTTCGTAAACCGTCTGGTTCCTGTAAAGAAATTTATAGTTAAGCGTACCATGATTTTCTGGGTCAAGCCTTGTGAATGTGCCTGGGCCAAATGCCCAGAGAATGCCGCCTTTATCGAAAAGCAGCGAGGTGACATTCCTGTACTCACCGCTGTTGCACCCGGCCTGGCAGAGGTTTACGGCTTCAGGCCTCCCGGCAACATCATCCCATCTGACAAGCCCCGCCCCTTCCGTTCCGATCCAGATCGTTCTGCTGCTATCGGCCGTGATGCAGTTCACCTTCCTGATGCCGGGCATCATCCGGTCACCTTTTCCCGGCAGGATCATGCTGAACGAGCCTGTTGCAGTACTGTACCGGTAAAGTGACCGTGCAGTGATGAACCATTTGTCATGGTGCCTGTCTTCCAGGAAAGATTGCTCTTCACCCGGGAAGCTGTAATTGACGGGATACCAGGAAAGTGAATCCACCTCATACCTGCTGAATTTCCCGCTTTTCCTTTCAAATGAAAATACGTTCTTCCCCGTCCTCAGCCAAAAAATTCAATTACTGTCCTCATTTATCGACCTGACTGCATTACCCTGCCCAGAAAAGTCGGTTGAATCGGGGATATAAAGGAACATGGAGCCTGAAGCCTGGTCGACCCTGATGAGTCCGTTTGCTGTTCCGGCCCATATTGTACCGCCGGAGTCCTCGAATATCCGGGTGATCGTCCGGTTGTTGGGGTCATGTCCACCATCCGGGGAACGGTATTCCACATACCTGGCGCCGTCGTTCCTGTAGAGGCCGGATTCCGTACCGCACCACAGAAATCCACGGCTGTCAATAAATATGCTGGTCGAGGTCTGGCTGGCTTCTCCTCCCATTACGGCAAAATTATCAAATCGTACATCGGGAGGCCTGAATTCAGGATCAAGGATCTTTTGGCTAAAGATCTCTGCCTCGAAAAGAATAAAAAGGGCAGCCAGGGGAAGACGTCCTTTCATTATATTCATAAGGCCGGCCTGATCAGGTAATCATAAAACCGGATTTCCAAAATCTATGTAAAAGTTAGTCTTTTTTTGTCTATCGGCCGGCACACATCTGCTCTTTTTTGACAAAGCACATCTTTTATGTTACAAGATGACACAATTATCTTACAAATTGGGTGGAATTGGTCTTGTTAGTGACTGTATAATTGATAGTTAACCTTATATTAACTAAACGCTAAGGCTTATGAAAGCACTTAAATCCGGATTAACGGTCATTGTGGTAATCCTTATGGCATCTTTCATCAGGCTTGGTGCCCGGACTTACCAAGGGCCTTCACGGCATGTGCCTTAAAGCCGCAAAGAGTGCGAACAAAGGGCATTTGACAAACGGCGGGCCATCCGGTCGTCTCCGGGAACCAGGAAAATTCATTTGCGCTCTTTGCGGTTGAAGAACAATCAGGCCGGAGATATCAGTTGGCTTTTGCCTTTTTCCTCAGGGAACTGATCTCATCTTCCTTCTCCGTTATGATATTTACCTTCTCCGAGATCTGCCTTTCCTTTTCAGATATCTCCACTTCAAGCTCATCCACCTTCCTGTTCAGGGTATCGACCTTCACGTTCAGCCTGGAGAGGTCTTCTTTCAGGCCCGCAATCTCAGCGTTCAGCTTTGCCTTATCATCCTCGAGCCTTTTGATGATCGGAGTATATATGGATTTTGCATAGAACCACGCGGTGAGATACCCGATGAGCCCTGCAACGACGAGGAGGGCAATAATCAGGACCACTGCAGCAGTGACCGACATAACCTGCAAGAGTAGAATTGTTTTCATATAAAGGGATTTATTATGATTAATGATTTGAATTTTGTTGTCATTTGCCGGGGTTCCGGGGATCAGTTCTGTCTCTTTACCGAGATGACCACCTTCCTGCCCGCAGCGCGTTCCTCCTGCGTAATATAACCTGACGCCGGGTCCTGCTCACCTTTCGACACCGCTGTCAGTCTTGCAGAAGGAAATCCGGCCGACCCGAGGTACTTTTGAACTTCCTGTGCCCTCTTAAGCCCGAGATCCTGATTATAGGCATTCTCACCGACGAGGTCGGTATAGCCTGTTATCAATAGGATTGATCCGGGAAATTTCCCGAGCCAGCTCCTGAATTCCTGGAGTTTTGTTTCGAGTTGCGGATCCGGTTTGAACTTTGATCTGTCAAAATCGAACAGGATCGTGAGGTCCTTCGGCATCATCGCTTCAAGCTTTGCAAGCGAATCTGCCGCAACGTTTGTCTGTTGATTGATTACCACCTCTGCGGCAGGCTTTTTCGTATCATGCCTCAATACATCAACATAGAGCCATGTCGAGAAAAATGCCCATATCACAAAGACGATAAATCCTGTGGTAAGAATTCTCATAATCTAACTTGTTTGGTTAAAAATCAGGTTATTAACCTTACAAGTTAGGCAATTTCCAAAGGCAAGTCAAGAGCAAAAACCGAAAATCCGGTATGCGGCTTACTCTTTGAACAGGTATTTGTTTCTGAATTCCAGAAGGAGGGTCTCCTCATCATCACCTTTTCTGACACCCTCTATCAGCATATCGATGAGCTTCGGGATGGATTTGTCGCTGAACCCTGCCTCGATTGCAAACCTTTTCATCAGCCTTTTTTCATCCTCTGTCGCCTCGTTGTCGGCAAGGATCATTTCAGCAACCTTATACAGGTGCTCAAACTTTTCGCTCAGGGCATAGGGAGGATCATACTGATGCTTCCCTTCGTGCTCGATCAGCTTGTCTACCTCGAGAGGGGTCAGGCCAAACTTCCTCCCTTCCCTGTGCAGAATTGCCAGCTCCGACGGTTTGACATAGCCGTCGGCCCTCGAAACCTGAAGGAGATGGATAAAATGGTCCTTCGCAATCCTTCTTCCGTTATCCCCTGTAAAATCTGAAAAATTCATATTTTCCTGGTTAGTTATTTTGATTTCAATCAGCCTTTTCAAGATGCACCTTGATCCGGACAGGATTGTGATCGGAATTCCTGAATCCCAGGTCAATGCACTGCACGGAAATGTCCCTGATATTTGGTGACAGCAGGAACAGGTCGATTACAGTTGTGGTGGTCGTTGCCGGATCGTAGGCCGCCACTACGGTCCTGTTCGACGGTACAGTCGGATCATAGACCCACCTCCAACCTACCGGCAGAAAATCTGTTTCCATCATCATCTGGTCGCTGTTCACCTTATTCGCGGTGAATGAAGGTTTGAAGCCCGGAGGTGCCTGGTTCCAGTCACCCCCTGCTATAATGTAATTCCCTTTCGAGTATTCGGAAAGCAGGAATTCCTTCAGATAGTTCATCTGCGTCTTTCTTATCTGGCCGGGATCGAAGGCTTCATTATGTGTATTTAAGACAAGCAGTTCCTTGCCGTTGGAAAGAGGGTATCTTGTCACAAGGAAACACCTGTCGAGCATAAAAAGCTGCTTTGGGAAACCGTATTTCCCGGGGAATGAATACCTTACAGAAGAGGATGGCCTGAATTTGCAAAAAGTGGCAAGCCCGGAAACCACTTTCCCCATCGGATCAGAAACGGGGACGGGGACAAAAAATACATCGTAGTTCTTGCCAAAGACCGGGTAAAAGCCGGTAAGCGATCCGGAGAGCGAGTCAAATTCATTGCTGTGATAGCTCCTTTTGCTGTTCTTATCGATCTCCTGTATAAGGAAGAAATCGATAGTGTCGTTCTGACCAAGGAACGCCTTTACGGCGTCCAGGTTCTCCTGAAGGTTTTTCCGCGGGGTCCTGACCTTTGTTCCCCCGTCGTAGAAAAAGTCCATCGCCTTGTCGAGCCCGCAATACCCGATGTTCCACGTCATCAGCGAAATTGTTGATGAATCGGGAAGGCGATCCGGTTTGTCGGAGGTATACTCAGTTATTTCCGGCTTCGGCCTGTAATCGGAAATTACAGCGTAGATGATCATTATTATGAAAAGAGAGATCGCCAGAAGCGCAATGACAAGAAGGAATTTCAGGATCTTTTTAATGAGGTTCATGTTCCTGGTGTTAAAGGTTAATAGAGCTCTTTTATCCGCATCGACCAGAACTTATTGAAGCTCTCAACTGGGTCCTGGCATACATAGACCGTTGTACCGTATTCCCTGGCATCAGTGTTGGAGATTCTGCCCGCAACCGAGATTTTGCGGAATAGTGACTTCACATCATCCCCGGGTTCATCATTTATATATATCATCGTTGTTATGTCGGGGTCGAAGGACCTGGGAATCCAGTATCTGAAGCTTTCGCTGAAGCAAACCGCTTCGGGCAATCCGTATTTCTGCCCGATAACGGTGATCGCTCCGGCCTGGCCGTAGTTCTCACCATAAATAAAGGCTGCCTTTTTGTTCTGCACCGTGTCCCAGGCCCTGGCTGTTATGGCGGTAAGCTCTTCCCAGCCAAGCATATCAGCGTAATCCTGCGGCAGGGAATGGATCGAGTTATCCTCAAAGCGCGTAACAAAATCCATCCCGTAGCGGGTACGAAGCTTCTCAAAATAAGCAACCAGCTTCACGGTGCGATAAACAGGCACTCCGATCGGAATAACCGGGATTGTCAGCAGCACAAGGAGAAGAATGAACAGCAGCTTCTGCCATCGCCTCCTGAGGGTCTTTTCCCATGAAACCGCTCCTGCCGCCATAAGCATAGGAAAAATTCCCTGGGTATAATAATTCTTCCCGTGTAAAAGCATCAGCACTAATATCACGGACAATGCAACAAGTGCCAGGAACCTGAACTTCACGGCTTCCCTTGCGATAAGAAGGTAGATTATTCCTCCCACTGTAAGAAATGAAGCGAAACCCGGCATGAAAAGCTGCTCCCTGAGGAATGCCAGCCTGCTTACGTGAACCAGCTGGGTCCGCTCAAGCTCTGCCAAATGGTTAACAACGGGGAAATGATGAACGGCCTGCCATACAAGGTTGGGAAGGAAAACCAGGAATCCTGCAAGTATCCCGTACCACAGGTTCCTGTTCCTGAAGACACTCCTGTGAGGTGTAAACGGCGCTATTATGAAGATCAGGCCGAACAGAAGCCCGATCAGGTATTTGTTGAGCAAGGCGACTCCGGCAAAAAGACCGAAGAGGATCAGGTATTTCCCCGACCGGGTATTGATGAATTTGATGAGAAGATAGAAAGAAAGGGTCCAGAATATGAGGTCCAGGTAAACCGGCTGGAACATCAGGAATGTCCGTAGGCCGATAATTGAAATAAAGATCCCCGTTGCGGCAAGTATCCTTGAGTAACCTGAACCTCCAAGCTCCTTTGCTATTCCCGCCACAAGAAACACCATTAGGGCACTGCCGAGGGCGGGAAAGATCCTGACTGCAAAAAGCGAATTTCCGAAAAGGGTCTTGGCGATCAGGGCCATCCAGCCGGTAAGCGGAGGAACTGTCGCATACCCGAATGCAGGATGCCTCCCGAGCGAGAAATAAAGAAGCTCATCCCTGTGATACTCCAGGTTATAGGAAGTGATAAGATGCAGGAGAACATTTAAAACCGCCAGCAGAATTATCGTCAGACGGACATAATCGGGCTTTTCGCCGGATCGTAAGGCTGCGGTATGCATTTGCCACTAAAAATGATATGGATGTGAAAGTAATAAAGAATTGCTTAAACAATATCAATCAGTCTCCGTTTTTATAATAAATTACAGAGGTATCTTTTTTTTGTAATAGCTTTGGATCAGAATCTTAACGGCTGAACCATGAAAAGGAGAACTCTTCTGGAGATTTGGTTTGTTCCCTTAATACTGGTGCTTCTCCCAATGCTGAATCTGAATTCACAGGAAAACCCGGCAAATAAGGGGCTCGACAACAGGGTCAGGAAATTCCTTGATGACCGTTCGGGAAAATGGCACGACCTGAATGTGCCGCGGTCTGATGGCCAGCTTCTCTATGATCTGATCCTGAAAAATGACTATAAAAGAGCTCTCGAGATAGGAACTTCAACCGGTCATTCGGGGATATGGATGGCCTGGGCACTCAGCAAAACCGGCGGAAAGCTGATCACGATCGAGATCGATGAGGAAAGATACAATGCTGCCCTGAAGAATTTCAGGGATGCCGGTGTTTCGGATTATATCGATGCACGGCTGGGGGACGCACATAAGATCGTAAAAGAGCTGCCGGGACCTTTCGATTTTGTATTCAGCGATGCCGACAAGGAATGGTACAAGAACTATTTTGTTGACCTTGATCCCAAACTAAGGGTCGGAGGATGCTTCACCGCCCATAATATTGCTGAACGGTCAGCCGGGACGTACGGATCATGCAACGGACAGGCAATTTTCTTTGACTATATAAAAAGCCTTAAAAATTACGAAACAACCCTGAACACAAGTGGTGCGGGGCTTTCAATAAGCTATAAGAGAGCTGAAAAGTAACCTGACCTGACTATGCCTGAAAGCAGGCTCGAAAGAAAACTGGGACTCTTTCCTGCGACCAGCATTGTTGTCTCGAACATGATCGGGGCAGGGATTTTCACTACCTCCGGCCTGATCATGAGCGGCCTCAATAATCCGGCTATAATGCTTGCCCTGTGGGTGGCCGGGGGCGTTATAGCATTCTGCGGTGCCCTCTCCTATGGTGAGCTTGGTGCTGCGTTGCCGGGCGCCGGTGGTGAATACTATTTCCTGTCAAGGCTCTGCAGCCCCGCACTGGGCTTCCTGAGCGGATGGGTGTCATTCGTGGCCGGATTCTCCGCACCGATCGCCGCCTCTGCACTCGGCTTCAGCGAGTATTTCTCAAGAGCCGTTCCAGGGATCCAGTCCCTGGCATCCGGCAGCCTCATCTCTCCCGGAACAGTCAAAAAGCTTCTTGCGATCCTTGTTATCATATTGTTCACGGCTATTCATTACAGGGGAATCAGGTACGGTTCGAGGATTCAGAATGCGCTTACACTCCTCAAGGTATTTCTTATTGTTATTTTAATAACAGCAGGCTTGCTCTCCCGGGGCGGCAGCTTCGGGCACCTCGGGGGCGGAGGGGATCTTCCCGGCGGCCTTCAGGGATTCAAAACGATCGGGTTGTCGCTGATGTGGATAATGTTCGCCTACAGCGGCTGGAACGCTTCAACTTATATAGGTGCCGAGATCAGGAATCCCCGGAAAACCCTTCCCGCATCCCTGCTGTACGGGACCGCAATAGTGACACTCCTTTACCTGGGATTGAACATCCTCTACCTGTATGCCGTGAGCCCTGAGAAGATGAAAGGAGTCATTTCGATCGGGGGCCTCGCCATGGGCAACCTGTTCGGAAAACCAGGGGAGGTGATCTTTTCTTCGCTTATCGGGTTTGCATTATTCTCCTCGCTGAGCGCATATATAATCATCGGACCGAGGGTCTATTATTCGATGTCGGAGGATGGCCTCTTCTTCAGGTTTGCCAGGAGGATCCATCCCAGGTTCGGCGTGCCTTCCAATTCGATCCTGCTGCAGGGAATGATAGCAATCACCATGGTTCTTTCCGGAACCTTCGAACAGGTCCTCACATACATGGGCTTTGCGCTCGGGATATTCCCCATCCTGACCATTATTAGTGCCTGGAAGCTGAAAAAGCGGGAAGATACGGCTTCGGGTACCAGGAATTTCTTCCTGGCAAGAGTGGTTTATATAGTTGCCGGAACCCTGATACTCATTCTTTCATTCCTTGAAAGGCCCCGTGAATCCTCGATCGCGCTGCTGACAGCCCTCTCAGGATTCCCCGTGTACCTGTTATTCAGGAACCGGAAAGGCAAATGACCCTTTTAACCGAGATCCAGCTATCTCTTCTTCCCTGCCTTTGACACCGGGCTCCGCGTATGCGAGGAATTATTGTGAAAAACCGGCTGTGAGGAATGAATAATAAACCAATTCAGGTCCGTGCGACTCCCAGGAGATCACGGATGACGACTGATGCACACATGATCCCGAAGGCAGCAGGCATGTACGAGATGGTTCCCACAACAGATGCCTTGTTCTGTTCATTCTCTGCTGGAACGACCCTCGATTTGTCAATGGTCTCAGGTGAATAAACAGCGGTGACACCCTCGCGAATGCCGAGCCGGTGAAGCCTTTTCCTGAGTATCCGGGCCAGTGAACAGTCGGTAGTCCCGGAAATGTCGCAAACCGATATTTTTGATGGATCTATCCTTCCTCCCGAACCCATCGAGCTAACAATCCTGTAATTCCTCCTTACAGAATGAGCTATCAGGAATACTTTAGGGGTAAGCGTATCTATGGCATCCACAACATAATCGAACTGTTCGGAAAGGATCTCCTCTATCCTCTGGTGCCTGATGAACTCGCGAACCACTGTCAGATCGAGGTCCTGGTTGATATCCCTGAGCCTCGCACCCACAAGGTCGGCCTTGAAGGATCCTTCGGTGCTTTTCAGGGCAGGAAGCTGCCGGTTCCTGTTAGTTCCATGAACTACATCCCCGTCGATAATGGTCATCTTACCCATGCCTGCCCTGCAGATCATTTCCGCAGCCCAGGCGCCGACTCCCCCAAGGCCCACTACGAGAACATTCGATGATTTAAGCTTTTCCAGGCCTTCATCGCCGGTCAACAGCCTTGTTCTCGAGAGCCAGTCTTCAGATGACATTTTGAACAATTAATTTGTGTTACACAGAGGAATGCATAAGATGGCACATAGAGCACAGAGACCTCCTGTACTCCTATGTGAAATAAAAATTACTCCTCATTTACAAAAAATCTCATGTAGTTATCAAATATGATCTTCTTCAGCTCATCAACTGACATTGTCAGATCCCTCGCCACCTTCCCGTAGATATTCCTGATATCGACTCCTGCACCGTCGGTCTCGAGAAAGATCCTGTCCGATGGAAGGGCTTTAACGAGCGCGGTTGATTCAGGCCTTATTATGAAGTCGAACCAGAACGAAAGGTACATGCCGGCCGATATCAGCTGCAGGCCAAGCTCTTTCTTCCCCCTGAACCCGTGAACCAGCCACGGCTTGCCGGGCCTGTACCTCCTGCGGGCCGAAAGGAGCTCCTCCCACCATCTCACACAATGTATCACAAGAGGCTTCCCGGCCTCTTCGGAGATCTTCACCTGTTCCCCGAATACCGATCTCTGGAGTTCTGCCGATGGTCCCCTAAGCCTGTCGAATCCTGCCTCTCCCAATGCGATCAGGCACTGGTCAGCAGCTATTCGGTGTATGTATTCCAGCTGCTCTGCCTTGTTTGCCTCATCGAGGTGCCAGGGGTGAATTCCAGCGGTATATGCCACGCCGTCGGCCGGAACAGGGACCCTGTTCTCATGGGCCATGAGGTTCTCAACGGAGAAGATCCCGGCTGAAGGCACAGATCCATGTGTATGCGCATCAATGAAATCATACGGTGCAGGCCGACTCATCTGGGGTTCTCCAAGAATGTTATTCCCCTGCTGATGCGGTTAAGGGATTCCTCCTTGCCGATCCAGCTGATTATATCAAACATATGGGGACCGCGAAGTGAACCCACAATCACAAGCCGCAGCGGGTTCATGATCTCACCCATATTATATCCCTTGCTTTCAATCCATTCACGAGTTATTAATTCAAGGGCTGCCGGGGTCAATTCCGCGGCACCGCCCAGGATTGATTTGAACTCTTCAAGCTTTCCGGCCGTATCGGCCTTCCATTTTTTTCTTACAGCCTCCTGGTCGAAGGTTTCCGGTGCCCTGAAGAAAAAGTCGGCCTGATCCCACATCTCCCTGACAAAGCTCGTCCTTTCCTTGATGAGACCCACAAGCATCTCAAGCCTCACGATATCCATGTGGAAGCCCTTTGCCCTGAGAATTTCCCTGAATTCGAAGGCAAGCTGCTGGTCGGTCCGTTTCTGGAGGTACTGGTGGTTGAACCACTTCGCTTTTTCAGGATCAAAGCGGGCTCCTGACTTCCCGACACGGTCGAGCGAAAATGCATTCACCAGCTCATCTATGGAAAAGATCTCCTGTTCCGTTCCCGGGTTCCATCCGAGAAGGGCAATCATGTTAATAAATGCCTCCGGATAGTAGCCGTCTTCCCTGTAACCCTTTGCAGTCTCGCCGTACGGCCAGTAAAGGGGAAAGACGGGGAATCCCATCCTGTCTCCGTCGCGCTTGCTCAGCTTTCCCTTCCCGTCAGGCTTCAGAAGGAGCGGTAAATGGGCAAATTGCGGAGCTTCCCAACCGAATGCCCGGTAAAGCAGGACATGGAGCGGAAGGGACGGAAGCCATTCCTCACCCCTTATTACATGGCTGATCTCCATGAGGTGGTCATCCACAAGGTGTGCAAGATGGTATGTGGGCATGCCGTCGGATTTGAAAAGCACCTTGTCGTCGAGGGTATCCGAATTCACGACAATATGCCCCCGTATGAGGTCATCGCAATGGATCTCCTCATCCTCCGGCATCCTGAACCTTATAACATAGTGCTCGCCCCGGTCGAGCATGGCATTCCATTCGACATCGCTCATGGAAAGGGAGTTCCTGAGTTTTTTTCTTACGGCAGCGTTGTAAAGGAAGGTCTTTCCCTCCTTCTCCGCTTCAAGCCTTAGGGCATCGAGCTCCTCAGGGGTATCGAAGGCATAATATGCAAATCCCCTGTCAAACAGCTGGTCGGCGTACTGCTCGTAAATTTCCTTCCTGTCGCTCTGCCGGTAGGGAGCAAATTTTCCACCCTCGGCAATGCCTTCATCGACGACTATGCCGCACCACCTGAGTGATTCCATAATGTACTCCTCGGCCCCTTCGACGAACCTCGTGCGGTCGGTATCCTCGATCCTGAGGATAAAGATCCCGTTGTTCTTCCTGGCGAACAAATAATTGTAAAGTGCGGTCCTTACACCGCCGATGTGAAGCGGGCCCGTTGGGCTCGGCGCAAAACGAACTCTGACCTGTGACATGATACCCGTCAAAATATTGAATTGTAAAGATAGATAAACCAGTAATATAACGGCAACTGCCCGCCGATGTTTGATCCGCAGGGAAAACTAGGGACACCGGAGATGCTCCGTGAGCCGGATTTTGTTAATTTTGAGCACTAATTCCTTGCGAAAATGAAGACGATGAAAGCACTGGTAAAAGCAAAGCCGGAGAAGGGTCTCTGGATGCAGGATATGCCGGTTCCCGAGCCTGGTCTCAACGATGTCATAATAAAGGTCAAAAAATCCGCTATTTGCGGAACCGACCTCCATATTTACGAATGGGATCCCTGGGCGCAAAAAACAATCAAAACCCCCATGATTATTGGCCACGAATACATGGGATACATAGAGAAGACCGGTGCAGGAGTGTCGATATTCAAGCCAGGCGACCGGGTCACCGGCGAGGGCCACCTTGCATGCGGGCATTGCCGTAACTGCCGCAGGGGGAAGGAGCACGTCTGCGAGAACACCATCGGCATCGGGGTGAATATCGACGGATCGTTTGCCGAATACGTAAGGATCCCTTCTTCGAATGTGGTCCCGCTCGATCCCAGGATCCCGGATGAATGGGCCGCAATTATGGACCCATTCGGGAATGCGACCCATACCGCCCTTTCATTTCCGCTTCTGGGCGAGGATGTCCTGATAACGGGCGCCGGCCTCATCGGCAGCATGGCTGTCGCAATTGCCAGGTTCGCAGGCGCAAGGTTCATTGTCGCAAGCGACCTCAGTGACTACCGCCTCGAGATTGCAAAAAAGATGGGGGCTACCATCACCCTTAATCCATCGAAAGGGGAAAAGATCCGGGATGCGGTAAACAAACTGGGAATGAGGGGATTCGACATCGGATTAGAAATGTCAGGGTCTCCAAAAGCATTCACCGAGATGCTCGATAACATGTACAACGGATCAAGCATAGCCCTGCTCGGGCTTCTTCCTTCAAACTTCGAAGTCCCTTGGAGTGAGATCATCTTCAAGGCGATAACGTTAAAGGGGATCTACGGGAGGGAGATGTGGGAAACCTGGTACAAGATGGAACAGATGATAATCGGCGGGATTGACCTTGAACCGGTCATCACACACCGCTACCATATCGATGATTTCCAGAAAGGATTTGATGCCATGGAAAGCGGCAATTGCGGAAAAGTGATTCTTAACTGGGATTAAGCCTGTAAAGTCGAAAGTCCATAAAGTCGAAAGTCAGTAATGAAGATTGAGAAATTTGAAGATATCGTGGCATGGCAAAAATCAAAAGAAATGTGTTTGGGGTTATATTTACACTTCAAAGATTTAAAGGACTTTGGATTTAAGGATCAGATCTGCAGGGCATCAGTATCAGTAATGAATAATATTGCCGAGGGATTTGAGCGAAAATCTGATAGCGAGTTTAAGCATTTCTTATTCATAGCAAAAGGATCGTGCGGAGAAGTACGATCTATGCTTCATCTTGCAAAAGATCTGAAATACCTTGAAAAAGCAGACTTTGATACTCAGCACAAAATATCATCTGAAATATCTAAAATGCTTTCCGGTCTGATTAAAACACTTAAATAGTCACTCCTGCATAAACCTATTAACCTTATAAGCTTATTAATTAATTGACTTTACAGACTTTACAGACTTT
>DCFQ01000066.1:79702-94866 GCA_002319915.1 Bacteroidales bacterium UBA1800
ACAGACTTTACAGACTTTACAGACTAACCACCATGTATACACAATTTAAAAACCATCTGCTCAGCACGATTGCTGAGATAACTGAAGCCGGTTTGTATAAGAATGAACGGATAATCGTTTCACCGCAGGGTGCGGAGATAGAACTGAACACCGGGCATAAGGTTCTCAACTTCTGCGCAAACAACTACCTCGGGCTGTCGAACAACCAGAAGCTGGTCGATGCCGCCAAAGAGGCCCTGCACAGCCATGGTTATGGCATGTCGTCGGTGCGGTTCATCTGCGGGACCACGGATCTTCACAAGGAGCTTGAAAGGAAGATCGCCGGGTTTTTCGGCACTGAGGATACTATCCTTTATGCAGCCTGTTTTGATGCCAACGGAGGCGTGTTTGAGCCGCTGCTTTCTGAGGATGATGCCATAATCTCGGATGCCCTTAACCATGCTTCGATCATCGACGGGGTAAGGCTCTGCAAGGCCCAGAGGTACCGGTATGCAAATGCCGATATGGCAGATCTGGAAAAACAGCTTCAGCAGGCGATGCAGCAGCGGTTCCGGCTCATCGTGACCGACGGGGTCTTTTCGATGGACGGCAATGTCGCTCCCGTCGACAGGATAGCAGCCCTTGCCGAAAAGTACGATGCCATGGTGATGATAGATGAATCTCATTCTGCAGGAGTGGTCGGAAGGACAGGCCGCGGCGTCACTGAGCTCTTTAACCTGCAGGGAAGGATCGAGATCATCACCGGTACCCTCGGGAAAGCATTCGGAGGAGCAATCGGCGGATTTACCACGGGTAAAAAGGAGATCATCGAACTGCTCAGGCAGAGGTCGCGCCCATACCTCTTCTCGAATTCGATCCCGCCGCTGGTGGCGGCTGCAGGGATCAGGATGATCGATATGATGACCGAAACAAATGAACTCCAGGATAAGCTTCACAGGAATTCGGAATACTTCATTGAAAGGATGACAAGTCTCGGCTTTGATATAAAGCCCACAAAATCTGCTATTTGTGCAGTAATGCTCTATGATGCCAGGCTATCCCAGGAGTTTGCCGCAGGCCTCCTTGACGAAGGCATTTATGTCACGGGATTTTATTACCCTGTGGTGCCGAAGGGAGAAGCAAGGATCAGGGTTCAGCTTTCGTCAGGCCATGAAACCGCGCACCTCGATAAGGCGATCGGGGCATTTGAAAAGATCGGGAGAAAACTGGGAGTGCTGAAATAGGACCCTTACCCGCACTTTGATGATCCGCAGTCTTTGCAGATCAGGCACCCTTCTTCATACACAAGGTTATCGGAACCGCATTCCCCGCATTTCCCTTTTGCCTTGGTGCCGTTCGGGATATATTTCTTGAGAGCCCTTTCCACCCCGTTCTTCCAGTTGTTGATCGACTCACTGTCGAGCTTCAGCGACTGCACGAGGTTCACTACGTCCTGGATCGGCATTTCATGTCGCAGGACCCCGGAGATCAGCTTTGCATAATTCCAGAACTCAGGCTTGAACATATGCGAAAGACCTTCAATGGTCTTCTTGTATCCGTATTTGTCGGTGTACTGGAAATCGTACCGGGTCCTGTCGTCCTCCATCCTGACCTTTATGATCTTTCCCTTTAGGATCGTTTTTGGTATCGGGAAAGTCTCCTCGTCAGCCAGCCCGGTGAATATCTCGTAGGGTCTTCCTTCCTTAAGGCCGACGAATGCGAGCCATTTCTCCTCGTTTATATTGAACCTTATCACATCGCAGTCGAGCACCTTTGGGCGCCTGGGCCTTTCCTGGCGGATATCATTTTTGCCTGCAATAAGGACCCCGCTCCTTGATCCGTCGCGGTAAACAGTGGCTCCCTTGCATCCCGATTTCCATGCCGTAAGGTAAAGCTCGCTGACGAGATCTTCCTTCACATCCGACGGGAGGTTTATGGTGACGCTGATGGAATGATCGACCCATTTCTGAATTGCTCCCTGCATCCTTACCTTTGCAATCCAGTCGACATCGTTGGCTGTGGCCTTATAATATGGTGATTTTGCAATTATTGCGTTGATCTCATCGTCGCTCATCTTCATCACCTTTTCAGGATCATAATTGTTCACTTTGAGCCAGTCGATGAACTTATGGTGAAACACATTGAATTCCTCCCAGGAGTCACCCACCTCATCCTTGAATGTCACCTTGACATCTTTATCGTTCGGGTTCACCTTTCTCCTTCGCTTGTAGAATACTGAAAAGATCGGCTCGATGCCCGATGTTGTCTGGGTCATCAGGCTTGTCGTCCCTGTGGGGGCTATCGTGAGAAGGGCAATGTTCCTTCTCCCGTATTTGACCATATTGCTGTACATCACGGGATCAGCTTCCCTGAGCCGCTGGATGAACGGGTTGTTCTTTTCGCGCTCCGAATCGTAGATTGTGAACGGGCCCCTCTCCTTTGCCAGGTAGGTAGATGATTTATATGCCTCCAGTGCGAGGGTCTTATGAACATCTACCGAGAAGTTGGTGGCCTCTTCGCTTCCGTATCTTAGCCCCAGGGCAGCCAGCATGTCGCCCTCGGCAGTGATTCCGATGCCGGTACGCCTTCCCTGCAGCGATTTTTTTCTGATGTTCTTCCAGAGATTCTTTTCAACATGCTTGAGCTCCTCCGATTCAGGATCGCCTTCGATTTTGGCGATGATAGCATCGATCTTTTCAAGCTCGAGATCGATTATGTCATCCATCATTCTCTGTGCAAGACCGACATGCTCCTTGTAGAGTTCGAAGTTGAATGAAGCGTTTTTGGTGAACGGGTTATCCACATAGCTGCAGAGGTTGATTGCCAGCAGCCTGCAGGAATCGTAGGGGCACAGGGGTATTTCACCGCACGGATTGGTTGAAACCGTTGCAAATCCCATGTCGGCATAGCAGTCCGGAACACTCTCACGGATGATCGTGTCCCAGAAGAGCACTCCGGGTTCAGCCGATTTCCAGGCGTTATGGATTATCTTGTTCCACAACAGGCTGGCATCTATATCTTTCTTGAATGCGGGATTCAGGGAGTTTATGGGATATTGCTGCCTGAAGCTGCTGTTCGATTCGACAGCTTTCATGAATTCGTCGGTCAGCTTGACAGAAACATTTGCTCCCGTTACTTTCCCGCTTTCAAGCTTCGCATCAATGAATTTCCCGCTGTCGGGGTGCTTAATCGATATCGAGAGCATCAGTGCCCCGCGCCGGCCATCCTGGGCCACCTCCCTCGTAGAGTTTGAATATCTTTCCATGAATGGAACGACCCCTGTCGAGGTGAGCGCGCTGTTAAGGACGGGTGTTCCCTTTGGCCTGATGTGCGAAAGGTCGTGCCCCACCCCGCCGCGTCGCTTCATGAGTTGCACCTGCTCCTGGTCGATCTTCATTATCCCCCCGTAGGAATCGCTCAACCCGTCATTTCCGATAACGAAACAGTTCGACAGTGAGGCGATCTGGTAGTCATTCCCGATCCCGGTCATCGGTCCGCCTTGCGGGACTATATATTTGAAATCCTTCAGCACACCGTAAATAAGCTCTTCGGGAAGCGGGTTCTTGTATTTAAGCTCGACCCTGTGAATCTCCCTGGCAAGCCTGCGATGCATGTCGTCGGGGGTCTTTTCGTAAAGGTTGCCGAATGAATCCTTAAGCGCATACTTATTTGCCCAGACCCGCGCGGCAAGCTCATCTCCGTTGAAATAAGCTATGCTTGCCTCTACGGCTTCATCATGAGTGTAAGTGGTCTTTTCCGTCTTTTTTTCCACCTCTTTTATCTCTTCCTTCGCCACGTTTCTTTTTCCTTTCTCTGATGAATCAGCTTCAATAGGTTTTTCTGAAGCAATAACCGATTCCTGAACAAATAGTTCTGCCATAGCGTTAAAATTCAGTTAGTCCTTGATAATGTTGAGGTTAAACAGCCACTGGTGTTAAAAGCGGGTAATCGCTAAATTACATGAGCACCAAGCTGAATCCAAGACAAACTTTTCAAGTTTATTAACATTTGACATCTTAGTTATTAACTGACAGTTTTTCTGTTGATTATCAGCTATATAACTCATTGTAAATGCAAACAGTTTAACAACGGATAATCAAAAACATTAATAATCTGAGTGTTAAAAACCCGGGGTAAAAAATACCACTTATTAACTGAGAACAGGATCCGCATGATGATTTATAATGAAAAAACGGATTAGAAGAGTCAGGACTTCCGGTCGGCTGGTCTGCTGGTTTAAAGGTTAACTGGTTGTCTGGTTAACTGGTTGTCTTCTTGTTAGCCTGTTTGCCGGACTTTATCACGAATCACAAATCACGAATCACAAATTACAAATCAAATCGAGGCCGAATGGGGATAATTTTTGTCGTTGCCACATATTGGTAGCCTTAATAAAGATCATGGTTATGCGCCGGTACTGGTATTTAACACTTAACAAGGAAAATCTTCCGGCGCACAATCAGGAACTAACTCATCTTCTACCAATATTTAGCCTCTACGAGGCTTATGCCGATTATGATCATTTGGTGCGGAGTAAGTCCCCGCCGGGTTGTGGAGTACGATGACAGATGGTCTTAAGCCCCCCTCCAGGGGGGTTGGGGGAGGCGCCCGGGTGGGGTTGGGAGGCCGCCCCCTTCAGGGGGCCGGGGGGCGTTCGGGTCTCCGGTGTGGTGGGTGGCGTAATAAATAAGAAAAGGGTGCCCCTTCCGGAACACCCTTTAATGAATTATAAAAAAACCTAAGTTTCAGAATATTAGCCTGATCCCCATAAGGCAACCCCATGTGCTCGAGGTGTTTACGTTAGGCGTGAGGAACGTCTTGGTCCTGAATTCTTCAACACTGTTCGAATTGAGCCTGTAAACGGGCTCGGTGGATGCTGTTCCCTTTGTAACAACAGTGAGCGGGCGGACGTTGTCATAACTTGCGAGAGGATTGTAATAATATGCTCCCCAGTTATGATATTCCCTCGAGATGCCGGTCCTGTAGAAGAAATTGTCGAGTGCATTGCCGATATTCAGCAGGTCGATGCTGAACTGGACGGTATACTTCCTGTTCGTCCCGAGATTTGAATAGATATCCTCGATGAACTTAAGGTCGAGCCTGTGCAGCCACGGCTGTACGACCCCAAACCGTTCAGCATACTGGCCCTTGTGGTTCCTGAGGTATTTATTCGATGAGACATAGTCCCAGAATGCTGCCTGCTCGGATGTTGCCGACATATTCTTGTAAGGAGCAAAGTTAATCTCATCCTTGGATGCCGGGATGTACATCAGGTCGGATGAGATCCCGTCGCCGTTCAGGTCATTCGAATATGTATATGACCACCTGCCGGTCTGGTAACCCTGGTAAACGAGCGAAACGGTGGTTGCGAACATCTTGCCATACTCGATCCTGTAGGAGAAGTTGCCGATGACCTTATGCGGAACTGCGAACCCTGAATAGCTCAGTCCCGGATCGTTTAGGCTTCCGACGGCGGTGTTGGATGAGAATGCTGAATATGCGTTAGATCCGGGATTGGTTGTCACGTCCTTGGCCATTGTGTATGTATAGGCAAGCATGCCTGACAAACCATTTGTGAAGTTCTTGATGAGCTGACCGGTGAAGGAGTACTGGAATCCCTTGTTCGTATTCCTGAGCTCCATTGCGCTCGAGATATTGCTGAGCACCTTGCTGGCTGTCAAGTACGGGCGACGGTCGGGACCTGCCATCCATCCTGCGATGGGGGCTTCGTTGATATTCACCTGCTTGATTGCATTGATGTCTTTTGAGAACATTGCTTCACCGGTGAACACCATATTCCATGGAAGCTCGACGTCAAACCCGATGCTTGAGCGCCAGACCTGGGGCAGCTTGAAGTCCTTGCCAACCTCAGCCAGCGATGAACCGCTGGGCAGGGTGCTCGGGCCCTGCGGGAAGAGATCGGGCCTGCTGGTTATGAATTCCTTGTAATCAGGATGGAATGCGAGCCCGTTAAGATTTGCATTCCCGGGGCCCCATCCGATTTCCGGGACCTGGATCATCCCGGAGTTGGTAGGCTGGTTGGTAAACCAGACAAAAGGCAGCAATCCTGTGAAGACTCCGGTTCCGCCGCGTACCTTGAAGGAACGGTTCCCGAAAACATCCCAGTTGAAGCCGGCCCTCGGCGAAATGATCACGCGGGATTTCGGCCATGAGCCGACATCCATTTTCTGGTTGTCCCTGAATGAGAGATCGGAAATTGCCGGGTTGTTCTGCATATCATTCAGGTAGAATGCCCTCTCAAGCCTCAGGCCATAGGTAACTTTCAGGTTAGGCAGTGCCACCCATTCATCCTGGGCATAAATGCCTCCGAAGCCGAATGAGAGGTCAGCACCCGGGGCATCATTACCGTTGTAACCGTAGGTAACACCGAAGCCGATCGGGTTTGCGCCGGAAATAAAGTCATCGACGGAGTTGTACCTGTAATATGAGGTCCCTTCACGGATGTATGAATTCAGGAAGAACATATGATCGTATGAAGCCCCTACAGTAAGGGTGTGCCTGTTGAGGGTGATCGAAAGGTTGTCGGTGATGCTCAGGGTTTTGTTCACCACGTTGTTATGATATGTGAAAAGCTCATACCCGAACGACATGTACTGATCGCCGTCCTTCCAGATGTCAACGAACGGGAAGTAGTCGGAATTGCTGGTCCTGGTATCCTGGATGTAAGTATAGCTGGCCAGGAGCTTGTTGGAGAACTGGTTTGCAAATGTACTGTTAAGTTCACCGGTGATCGACTTGACGGTGTTCTTGAATCCGTAAAATGCATTCGAGAATGCGAGCGACTGGCTGCTGATACGGCCCGAGTTTCTTGCGAGGTTGGGCGGTCCGCTGTTTGCATTCGTTTGCTGGTCGGATGTTCCGACAACATCATTGTACCTGAGGGTGAATTTGTTGTTCTGGTTGATATTCCAGTCAATCCTTGCAAGTATCTTGTGGTTTTGGTTATGGAAAGGATCGAAATCCTTGTATTTTCCAGGGTCATATTTATAATGTGATACGAGGAAATCCTTTACCCGTGCAAGATCGGCCTCGGTGGTCCTCGATATCATTTTCTCAGTGACTGCGACGCCGTCGGTGCTGGGTTTCCAGTCAACACCCGGTATCGATACCTTTTCAAATTCCCCGTTAAGGAAGAAGAAGAGCTTGTCCTTTATAATCGCTCCGCCGATCCTTGCCCCGAAGGTCTGCTGGCTCCTTGTGTTGGCTCCGGCCACCTTGTTTCCGGCAACCTTTGCACCGGTAAAGCTCTTCGGCCTGAGGAAGGTGTAAACCGATCCCTTAAGGGAATTGTCGCCGCTCCTTGTCACTGCATTGATGCTTGCACCGGTGAACTGTGACATCCTGATATCATACGGTGCGACATTTACAGATACCTCCTCGATTGCGTCGAGTGAGATCGGCTGAGCCTCACCGCCCGGAAGCGGATTGCTGCTGAGTCCGAAATTATTGTTGAATGCAGCGCCGTCGATCGTTATGGTGTTGAAGCGGCCGTCGCGGCCTCCGAAGGAGTTGCCCTGGGCCTGAGGGCTGAATTTTGTAAAGTCGGTGATTGCCCTGGATATGCTCGGGTAGACATTCAGGTCGCGGTTGCTGACGTTTGTCTGCGGACCGGACCGTTCGGAACTCAGAATCGAGTTCTTCAGCCCGCCGGTAACCACAACCTCCTCGAGGGTTTTCGTGGCTTCCCCAAGCTGGGCATCCTGGGCATAGGTCTCACCCAGTTTCAGGGTAATATCGGTGTAGCTGCTGGATGTGAAACCGATAAACGACACCTTGACTGTATAAGGGCCGCCGACACGCATGTTCTGAATGGTGTAGTTCCCTGCATTGTCTGCCATGGTAGCATACTGCGTCCCTGACGGAACATGTATGGCAACTACGCTGGCTCCGGCAAGGGGCGCTCCCTTGCTGTCAAGCACTTTACCGCTCATCGACGATGTGGTCGACCCCTGCCCGAACGTCAGAAACGGGATCAGGAGAAACAACATCAACGACAAAACGTTTTTTGTAAGTTTCATCATAAAATAAGTATTAAGGTTAGTAAAGTTTGAGAAATAAGATTTTGGTATTTTATTGGTTTACAGGTTTATAAGGTTAACGATCAATGCAAAAACAGGATGAACAATTTACCACTCTTTATATGAAGCCTTCAAAAGAGCCATCAACAAGTTTTTAACAACTTATTAAACCAGGATGTTAATATCTCAGGGGAAAATTTTCCCGACGATCCTGGCAGTGGCTCCCGCATTTTCCTTCACGTATTTCCCGGCCGCTGCACCCGCCCTGGCACAGGATCCGTCACCGGAAAGCCATTCATCAACAGCCGAGGAAAACTCCCCATAATTCTCAAAGCACCTTGCCCCGCCAAGCTCGACCAGGTCAACCGCCTCCCGGAATTCCCGGTAACGGGAGCCGAAGAGTACCGGGACACCCCAGCATGCAGCTTCCAGGACATTGTGGATACCGGCGCCGAAACCGCCGCCGATCTCCGCAATGCATGCGTACCGGTAAGCCGATGCCAGCATGCCGATGTTATCGATGATCAGGACCTCCGCTCCCGCATCACCGGGCGTGAAACGTGAGAACCTCGATACCTTTACCCTGAACAGGCTCTCCAGGCGGCTGATGTTCCCGGCATCAATCACATGAGGCGCAAAGACCCATTTCATCGCGCCGGGATGGTTGTTGATATACCTCGCTATTATCTCCTCGTCACCCGGCCAGCTGCTCCCTGCAAGGAACAGCTTCCCTCCTCCCCTGAACTCTTCAAGAACGGGGATCTCCCTCGCCTCCGCTGCAATTTCAACGACCCTGTCGAACCTGGTATCACCCGTAACGGCAACATTCCCGATCCCGATAGACCGGAGCAGCTCCTCTGATCTTTCATCCTGCACGAAGAAGTAGTTGAACGCGGACAGTACCTTCCTGAAAAAGGTACCGTACCATTTAAAGAAGTGCTGACCCGGCCTGAAGATGCCGGAGATCAGATAGAGGGGAACCTTGTTACGTGCAAGGGCCAGGATATAGTTGTTCCAGAATTCGTACTTTACAAATATCACCATGGCCGGGTTGACCATCCTGATGAAATTTTCCGCGTTGCCCGGAGTGTCAGCCGGGAGATAGCATACATGGTCGGCCATGTCATAATTCTTCCGTATTTCATAACCCGAGGGTGAAAAGAAGGTAAGAAGGATCCTGTATCCGGGTTTCACTTTCTTTATCATCTCAATAAGCGGCCTGCCCTGCTCAAACTCACCGAGGGAAGCGCAGTGGATCCAGATATTCCTGTCGGCGGGATCGATCTTTTTCTTCAGGTCCGCTTCCCAGTTCTTCCTCCCGCTTATCCACAGGAAAGCTTTCGAATTGATTGGGGAAATGATTTTAAGGAGTATGGTATAAAAGTGAATACCAATATTATAAAGGATTTTCATAAAGCAGGTTTGTTCGCCTAAAGGTAGTAAAAAGGAGTGCCGTTACATAAATTACTCCTATTTTTGTACTATAAATATGATGTATATATATGGTCAGGTTAGTTGCTCTGATAATTTCCATTGCCCTTCAGATAGTCGCCGCCGTTATAGCGCTGAGGTTCATGAAGCTCACGAAATACAGGTTGTCCTGGATCCTTCTGTCGCTCTCCTTTGCACTCATGGCGCTCAACAAGATAATCCAGCTGGTCGAGTTCTTCCGCGGCACTCCTTCCTATACCTGGCAGATCATTGATGAGTGGGTAGGTGTAATCATATCGTTCATGATAATTACCGGTGTGATACTGATGAGGGAACTGTTCTACTCCCTGAAGAGGGCAGAGATCGACCGGGCACGTGCCGAGAAAAGGGTCATCACCGCCATCATCAATACCGAGGAGAACGAGCGGAAAAGATTTGCAAAGGACCTTCACGACGGCCTGGGTCCACTGATGTCGACGATCAAGATGTCGCTCTCAGCGCTCAATGAACGGATCACCGATCCCTCAGGGACTGTCATACTCAGCAATACAAACCACCTGATCAACGAGGCTATCAACACGCTGAAGGATATCTCGAACAACCTGAGCCCCCATGTGCTATCGAATTTCGGTCTCTCAAGCGCTCTCGGAGCCTTCACGACAAAGATCAACCAGACAAAAACAATTGAGATCAACTTTAAATCGAACATGGAGAACCAGAGGCTCGAGACCGACAAGGAGGTCGTGGTTTACAGGGCGGCCTGCGAGCTGATAAACAACTCAATCCGGCATTCAGGCGCTTCCAGAATCGATATAGAGCTGAATAAGCTTGAAAAAATCATTACCTTGCACTTCTATGATAACGGCCGCGGCTTTGATACATCATCCCTCGAAGAGGAAGATAAGAAAGGTATGGGGTTGTCGAATATCGAGACCCGCGTACGGTCGGTCGACGGCGTCTTCATCCTGGAAAGCACCCCGGGCAAGGGGATCAGCGCCCTGATCAAGATCACTGAATAGGTATAACAATCCTCCGACAGGCAATGGAAAAAATAAGGATAATAATTGCAGACGATCACCAGCTTTTCCGTAACGGACTCAAGATCCTCCTGGACGCCTTCCCCGATTTTGAAGTTGCAGGTGAAGCCTCAAACGGAGAGGAGTTCCTCAAAATAATTCGTAATACAAAAGCCGACATCGCCCTTATGGACATCAACATGCCCGAGATGGACGGGGTTGAGGCAACAAGGAGGGGGACCAGGATTTGTCCCGACCTCAAGGTAATTGCCCTGTCTATGTACGGTGAGGAGGAATATTATTACAAGATGGTGGATGCCGGGGCCAAGGGATTCCTCCTGAAGGATTCCGACATTTCGGAGGTCAAGGAGGCAATAATGACGGTAACAAAAGGGGGAAGCTACTTTTCCCAGGAGCTCCTCTATCACGTGATCCAGAAGATCAAGCACCGCGAGAACGAAAGCAAATCCGCCAACCTCTCAAAGAGGGAAAAGGAGATCCTGCTTAAGATCTGCGAGGGATTATCGAACCAGGAGATCGCCGAGAACCTGTTCATAAGCAAGCGGACCGTCGACAAGCACCGGGCCAACCTCCTGGGAAAGACCAACTCCAAGAACACTGCGAGCCTTATTCTTTTTGCGATAAAGAACAAGCTTATCGAGATCTGACAGTCAAAACCTGATACAAGCGAATATGAGCGATTCAAAATCCCTGGGGCGGAAAGGTGAGGATCAGGCAGCGGAATACCTGCTCGGGAAAGGCTACAGGATCCGCAACCGGAACTGGGTCTCAGGCAGGAACGAGGTCGATATCATTGCCGAGAACCATGAATATATCGTATTCGTCGAGGTGAAAACGAGATCAGAAGGGCCGGTGGATGACCCGAGGAAATCGATCACAAGGGAAAAACGAAGCTCAATGATCTATACCGCGGAAAATTATGTACGCCGCTTCAATATAAGCAAGGAGTGCAGGTTTGATGTCATAATCATTGAGGGTGAAGGTGAAGGATTCAGGCTCGAACACATAGAGTACGCTTTCTATCCCACTTTAAAATAGGGCTTATGAATGTCGAATCGCTAAGGGAGTATTGCCTCATGAAGAAAAGAGTCACCGAGAGCTTCCCGTTCGGTGAGGATACTCTTGTTTTCAAGGTTGATGGAAAGATCTTTGCTCTCGCCAACCTTGACGGGGAGCTGAGCATTAACCTGAAGTGCGATCCCGGTTACGCCATTGAGATCAGGGAGCATTACCAGGCTGTCACCCCCGGGTATCACATGAATAAGAAGCACTGGAACACGGTTTATATCGACGGTTCAATCCCTGATAATGAGATATTTAAATGGATTGATCATTCATATGAGCTGGTCTCCGGCCCAAATAATAAATAAAAATCCACCGGATTTTTGGTAATTTTGATCTTCTGTTTTCTTATTTTTGAAAATCCCTATGATCATAAAAATTTTAAAACAAATGATATCATGAAGAGATCTTTAATACTTGTTGCCGCGACCCTTCTGCTTTCCATGCCTTCCATTGCACAGAAGAAAAATGCTGATGCAAAAAAGGAGGATGAAGGGTATAAATTCACTACGGTCGTCGACCTTAAAGCCACACCGGTAAAGAACCAGGCAAGCACCGGAACATGCTGGTGCTTTGCAACTACATCGTTCATTGAATCAGAACTGCTAAGGATGGGCAAGGGGGAATATGACCTTTCAGAAATGTTCATCGTGAGGAATAATTATACTGACAGGCTAAAGGACAATTACCTTCGCCAGGGAAAGGGAAATACCGGTCCGGGGAGCCTCTCGCACGACTGGATGAGGATCTTTTCCGAAGACGGGATCGTCCCGGATGAAGTCTATCCCGGGCTCAATTACGGGTCCCCGACTCATAACCACGGCGAGCTCCAGGCATTTATCGATGCAGTTGCCGCCGTCCCGGTCCAGAGGAAGAATGAAAGCCAGCAGTACCACATGATCGTGAATGATATCCTCGATACCTATCTCGGGAAGGTTCCCGAAACATTCACATATAAGGGTGTGAGCTACACCCCGAAGAGCTTCGCCGAGAGCCTTGGAATAAACCCTTCCGATTATGTTGAAATAACCTCGTTCACGCATTTCCCATTCTACACCCAGGGCCTGCTGGAGGTCCCCGACAACTGGACCATGGCAAGGTTCTACAATGTCCCGCTTGACGAGCTGATCGCGATCATGGACTACTCGCTGAATAACGGGTACACCGTCGACTGGGACGGCGATGTGAGCGAAAGGGGATTCTCCCATTCGAACGGCGTGGCTGTCAACCCCGTCATTGACAATTCACGGGCAATGACAGACAGGGCAAGGTTCGAGAGACCAGGATCGCAGGGCCCGATCGAGGCAGTGCTGAAGCCAGGGCCGGAGATCGGTGTCACCCAGGAGATCCGTCAGAAAGGCTATGAGAACTTCACCACAACCGATGACCACCTGATGCACCTGACTGGCATCGTCCAGGACCAGAACGGAACCGTTTACTATAAGACCAAGAATTCCTGGGGAACCGACAGGAGCCCGTTCGGGGGCTACCTCAACATGTCGCTCAGCTATGTAAGGGCAAAGACTCTGTTTATCATGGTTAACAAGGCAGCAATCCCGGCAGAGATCAGGACAAAACTGGGGATTTAAAACCGGGCGGGGGAATAAGCCGGGCACCATCTTACCCCCTTCAGGGGGCCAGGGGGGACTGACAGGGCAGGTCTTGCAGGTCGTTGGTGATCTCCCAGACATTCAAAACCTGCAGAACATGCAGAACCTAATCATTCCGCCATCAGGTTGCACCCTCGGATCTCACTATCGTCGAAACGGCCGATCACCTCGAACCCGCCGTCTTCATGAAGCCGTCCGAGATCGCCCGTTGCCAGAAAGGAGCATGAATAATAATTTGCCAGGTCAATAATATTTATCCCTCCCGTAATGCCCGGTTCATCGGTGCACGAGAGCGGGTCCTGCGGATCCCTGATCAATACCTTCATCCACGGAGGTGCGTGGAACACTCCATCGCTTTCCGAATAAGCCTGGCTGAGCAGCTCCGTCATCCCGTATTCCGAACGGATCGCCGGGACATTGAACCGTTCCTTCAGTATCATGTGGAGCTCCTGCCTGGTAATCTCCTTCCTTCTTCCCTTCATCCCCCCGGTTTCCATGACAGTAATGCCTGAAAGGTCGGGGGAGAATTCCTCGGCGAGGTCAAGAAGTGCAAAGCTGACGCCAAGAAGAAGGAGCTTCCGGTTTCCCTTCCTTGCCCCGGCAAGCATTCTGAGCAGCTTCCCGGTCTCATTCCTGTAGAAGCCGCTCCCAGGATCTCCGGTCTCCCTGATCAGGCGATCCATCATATAGACAAGCGAAGAAGTGCTCCTTTCGAGGTACGATGGCAGGAGGGCCGCAATAAGGTAGTCAGAGGGCTCCCCCACGAATATCCTGAATGACCTGAGGAAGCTGGTTTCGTAAAGCCCGGGATCGCTTATGTAATGCCGCGTAGGTACATTACCTGTTGTGCTGCTGCTCTCAAATACGGTCTCAGCCGGTTTGTCGCCCGTTATTATCCTGTTGGTTCTGAAAAGCTCTACGGGCAGGAACGGTATTGAGCAGATCGCCTTTATCTCCAGCGCATTTCTTCCGAGAAATGAAATATAATCGCGGTATACACTGTTCTTTTCGGCCTGGAAATTAAATATCTGAAGCGCAGCTTCGCGGAACTGGCCAGGATTATTGATACTGAATATTGACCCGGGAAGATCCCTGTTCATTTAGAAGGGAAGGTTAAGGTACCGTCGGGCTGGTATTTCCATTGGAAGGTACAGGAGCCGTATGCAATGCCGCTCCTTATTTCCCCGACAGTACTCACGATCCTGAACTTTGCATAGGTGTCGCTGCCTGTCCTGTAAAGCCACACCTGGTACGGCTTCACGGAATCCGCTGTTGCCTCCCACTGCGAAACAGAGGCGCTCGTAAGATTATTGTAGGCTGTTTGCGCATCGCTGTTACTGGAATACTCCCCGAATTTGAAAAATGAATCTTTGAAGTTATCGGCCTGAAGCATCAGGCTGCCCACGTTTCCTTCGTTATCGGGCAATGCCAGCAAGGTGATATCAGGTCCCGGGCTGGCAAGGGTCGAGACCTGGCTTCCCGTTGAAAAGGAGAAACCCAATGCGTAATATGGACCGGTTCCGAACAATGTCGTTTCTATGGTTTCAGTTCCGCCCGAATTGGAATTGCCTGATTTGGAGCAACCGCAGACAGTAAGAAAAGCAACTGCGAAGATTATAATTGTCTTTTTCATAGCCTCTTGTATGGATAACCTGTTTTGGCAGGCTTTGTTCACAAGGACCATTTTCAGCCCCGGTATCTTAACCAGTGTGTTACGGAGCCCTGGTTCTGTCGAACTCCGTAACACCCTGTGGTAAAAACTCTTGATTCTATTCTCCCCTGATGGCGACGATGCCCGGGAGCTTTTTACCTTCCATGTATTCGAGCATTGCCCCGCCGCCGGTCGAGACATAGCTAACTTTGTCGGCCAGCCCGTTCTTGTTGATTGCGGCAACCGAATCCCCGCCTCCGATAAGGCTGTAAGCGCCCTTGGCGGTAGCTTCGGCGATGGCCTTTGCGATGGCTGTTGTCCCTTTTGAGAACTTCTCCATTTCAAAAACACCCAT
>DCFQ01000038.1:0-167 GCA_002319915.1 Bacteroidales bacterium UBA1800
GATCCATGCTTCGTCAGGCACGACAGGGAAATCGACGGTTGTCGGTTATACAAGAAATGATATTTCGACCTGGTCGGAGGTCATGGCCCGGACACTTACCGCTGCAGGAGCCAACAGGAATGATTTCATCCATATAGCTTATGGCTACGGCCTTTTTACCGGCGGCC
>DCFQ01000038.1:377-71246 GCA_002319915.1 Bacteroidales bacterium UBA1800
AGAACATGTCCGGCTACGGCCTTTTTACCGGCGGCCTTGGCCTCCACTACGGAGGGGAAAAGATAGGCGCTTCGGTGATACCGGTTTCCGGCGGAAATACAATGAGGCAGATCCAGCTGATGCGCGACTTTGGCAGCACTGTCCTTGCCTGTACCCCCTCATACGCCCTTTACCTTGCAGAAGCTATCCAGGAATCGGGAATTGGCCGCGGTGAGCTGAAGCTCAAGGCCGGTGTATTCGGGGCAGAGCCCTGGACCGAAAACATGAGGAGGGAAATTGAGGATAAGCTACAGATCAAGGCTATTGATATTTATGGTCTAAGCGAGGTCATCGGTCCGGGCGTTGCAAGTGAATGCATGTGCCAGGACGGGCTTCATATTTATGAAGATCACTTCTACCCTGAGGTTATTGACCCGGTGACGCTGCAGGTTTTGCCGGAAGGGACTCAGGGGGAGCTGGTTTTCACGACAATAACGAAGGAAGGGCTTCCGCTTATCCGTTACCGCACCCGTGATCTTACCAGGCTGAGGTATGATAAATGCAGTTGCGGAAGGACAATGGTGAGGATGGATAAATGCCTTGGAAGGAGCGACGATATGCTCATCATCCGGGGTGTCAACCTCTTCCCTTCACAGGTTGAGAGTGTATTGCTCGAGATGAGCGGCATCAAGCCCCATTACCTGCTGATCGTCGACAGGGTTAACAATCTCGATACACTGGAACTGAAGGTTGAGGTCGATGAGGCATACTTCCTTGACAGGATAAGCCAGCTTGAGGCGCTCCGCAAAAAGTTACAGGATAACCTTGAAAGCTCCCTTGGCCTCGGCATCAAGATCACTCTAGTTGAGCCGAAAATGATCGAGAGAAGCGAAGGGAAAGCAAAGCGTGTGATTGATAAAAGAAAATTTTAAAGTCTTCCTTAATGAGCGAATTTCCACTTTCAAGGGATCTGGTCGAATCATTCAAGCACAAAACGGGCATTGAATCGGTCGGGCTTGCATCGATAAGGGAGATTGTGCAGCTTGTCAATTTCATAGAAAGGCACACAGGGACGACATTCATAAGGATGGAAATGGGAGTTCCGGGCCTTCCTACCCCCGCGTATGGCATTGACGGTGAAATTGCAGCGCTCCGGAGCGGTGTTTCTGCGATCTATCCCGAGATCACCGGGCTGGGAATACTTAAGGCTGAGGCTTCCCGTTTCATAAAGCTCTTTCTGAATATCGACCTTAGCCCGTATGGGTGCATACCGACGGTCGGTTCCATGATGGGCTCCATGGTGTGCTTCCTCGTTGCCAACAGGAACGACAGGACAAAGGAGGGCACCCTTTTTATCGATCCAGGGTTCCCTGTTCAGAAGCAGCAGGTCAAGATGCTCGGCCATGACTATTATTCATTTGATGTTTACAATTTCAGGGGAAAGAAGCTCAGGGCAAAGCTTGAGTCTTATTTCCAGACCGGAAAGATCTCATCACTCCTTTTTTCAAATCCCAACAATCCCGCCTGGATATGCCTGAATGATGAAGAGCTTCAGATCATCGGGGAACTTGCAGGCAAATACGATGTGATCGTGGTAGAAGACCTGGCTTATTTCGGAATGGATTTCCGGAAGGACTATTCCAGGCCCGGCCAGCCACCTTTTCAGCCAAGCGTTGCACACTATTGCCAGGATTATGTTCTTCTCCTGTCGAGTTCGAAGGTGTTCAGCTATGCCGGCCAGCGCATCGCCATCATGGCAATATCCGATCACCTGTTTTCAAGGTCGTATCCTGATCTTCTAAGATATTATTCATCCTCTGAATTCGGACATTCTGCTATCTTTGGGGCGCTTTACGGGATCTCGGCTGGTGCTTCCCATTCTGTCCAGTATGGTTTAGCAGCCCTGCTTAAGGCCGTAAATGACGGGGAATATAATTTTCGTGACAGCGTTATCGAATATGGCAGGAAGGCCGCAAGAATGAAGGATCTCTTCATTTCGAGCGGATTCAGGATCGTCTACGACAGGGACCTTGAAGAGCCTGTTGCAGACGGGTTTTACTTCACTGTGGCTTACCCCGGACTGACAGGGGAACAGCTCCTCGATGAGCTTTTACTATACGGGATCAGCGCCATCACGCTCGATACGACCGGAAGTGACAGGCATGAAGGCCTGAGGGCGTGTGTTTCGAAAGTTCCCGTGGATATGTTTGATGATCTGGAGGTCCGGCTCAGGAAGTTTTCCGAAGATCATCCGCAGCTAGTTAATAAACAAGTATGATATGGCAAAGATCGTTGGTAGTATTGTTGTTAACGTTGAAAGATGCAAGGGTTGTGAGATTTGCATGGTTTCATGTCCCACCGGTACGATTGCGATGGCAAAAGAGGTGAACGGCAAGGGGTATAATTATGCATTCCCTGCCAATCCGGATCTGTGCAACGGATGCGCGAATTGCGCGGTGGTGTGCCCCGACGGGGTTATAACTGTTTACAAAGCAAAAATATAGCTTATAATGGAAAGAGAACTCAGGTTGATGAAGGGTAATGAAGCTGTTGCTGAAGCAGCCATCAGGGCTGGCGCCGACGGCTACTTCGGATATCCCATTACTCCGCAGAGTGAGATACTGGAGTATCTCATGGAAGCAAATCCATACACAACGACAGGCATGGTGGTATTGCAGGCGGAAAGCGAAATTGCTGCCATAAACATGGTTTACGGCGGTGCCGGATGCGGGAAAAAGGTGATGACGTCATCTTCCTCACCGGGAATAAGCCTCAAGCAGGAGGGCATCACTTATATGGCCGGGGCCGAGCTGCCCTGCGTGGTGGTGAATGTTGTAAGAGGAGGGCCCGGGCTGGGAACAATCCAGCCTTCACAGTCCGATTATTTCCAGGCGGTGAAAGGCGGAGGCCATGGCGACTATCACCTGATAGTCCTTGCCCCTGCATCGGTCCAGGAAATGGCAGACTTTGTAGGCCTTGGCTTCGATCTTGCCTTTAAATACCGGAACCCGGTAATGATCCTTTCCGACGGTGCGATAGGGCAGATGATGGAAAAAGTGTGGCTGAGTCCGCAGAAAGAAAGATCGAAGACGGTTCCCGGGTGGGCGACCACCGGAAAGCCCGCCGGCAGGGAAAGGAACATTATCACTTCCCTTGAACTCGATCCCGACAGGCAGGAGGTCTTCAACAGGAAACTGGTCGTCAAGTACAACGAAATAAGGGCAAACGAGGTCCGCTGCGAAGAGTTCAGCTGTGAGGATGCGGAATACCTGATGGTTGCTTACGGAACCAGCGCAAGGGTCTGCCAGAAAGCGGTCGAGCTGGCAAGGGCACAGGGAATAAAGGCCGGGTTGCTGAGGCCCATAACACTCTTCCCGTTCCCCTCTGCCCCGATAAACAAGCTGGCTGAAAAGGTCAGGCTCATTCTCACAGTCGAGATGAGCGCCGGCCAGATGATAGAGGATGTGTTGCTGTCGGTAAGCGGGAAGGTGCCTGTTTATCATTACGGAAGGATGGGAGGGGTTGTCCCGACACCCGACGAGGTGGTTGATTGTCTGAAGACAAAAATAATAGGAGGTTGAGCAATGAAAGAAATTACGGGAATGAAGGAAATCATAAAGCCTGAGAACCTGGTTTATAAAAAATCAGAACTCCTGACTGAGAACATAATGCATTATTGCCCGGGATGCGGCCACAGCACCACGCACCGGATACTGGCGGAGGTGCTCGAGGAGGAAGGGCTAAGGCATGATGCGATCGGAGTATCGCCGGTAGGCTGCTCGGTCTTCCTGTACAATTATATCGATATCGACTGGCAGGAAGCAGCACATGGGCGTGCACCCGCAGTTGCCACAGGGATCAAAAGGCTGATGCCTGAGAAATTTGTGTTTACCTACCAGGGCGACGGTGACCTGGCTGCTATCGGTACATCCGAGACAATTCATTCCTGCAACAGGGGGGAGAATATAATGATCATTTTCATAAACAACGGCATTTATGGTATGACCGGGGGCCAGATGGCGCCGACTACCCTGCCGGGAATGAAATCTTCCACCTCCCCTTACGGAAGGGACGTCTCCATTATGGGTAATCCCCTGAAGATGACCGATATCGTTGCAACCCTTCCGGGCACATATTATGTGACCAGGCAGAGCGTCCATACGCCGGTTAATGTCAGGAGGACTAAAAGAGCGATCCGAAAAGCCGTTCAGTACCAGAAACTCAATAAGGGGACCTGTTTCATCGAAATTGTTTCCAATTGCCCCTCCGGATGGAAAATGACCCCGGTCCAGTCGAACAAATGGATGGAGGAGAACATGTTCCCGTTCTATCCGCTGGGAGATCTCAAAACCCCGGAAGAACAGCCCGCTAATTAATGATTAATCCGTTAAGAAATGACTGAAGAAATAATAATTGCCGGATTTGGAGGACAGGGAGTGCTTTCCATGGGCAAGATCATGGCCTACTCAGGAGTAATGCAGGACATGGAGGTCAGCTGGATGCCTTCCTACGGTCCCGAAATGAGAGGCGGCACCGCTAACGTCATCGTAATTCTCAGCAACGAACGAATAAGCTCCCCAATCATCAGGCACTTCGACACAGGCATCATCCTCAACCAGCAGTCGCTCGATAAATTCGAGGAGGCAATCAAGCCGGGTGGTGTTTTGATCTATGACGGCAACGGGATTACAAGACACCCCGTGAGGAAGGACATCAGGATCTACAGGGTGGATGCTGCTGAAGAGGCATCGAGGCTCAAGAGCCCGAAAACATACAATATGATAGTGCTCGGCGGCTTTCTCAGGATAAAACCTGTACTTACCCTGGAAAATGTCATCAAGGGTCTCAGGAAATCGTTGCCGGAAAGATATCATAAGCTGATCCCTGAAAATGAAAAGTCGCTTTTAAGGGGAGAGGAGATAATAAAAGAGGTAAAAGTAAACTGAGCCAGGAATTCCAAAACCTGCGAGCTTTAGCCCTGTTTCTCATAAAAATGCATCTCCTGTATGTACTTCCAGACCGGGGGATGGAGGAAGTATGACATATTCCTCCCGTTACTTATCGCATTCCGTATAAAGGTGCCCGAAATATCCATTTCGGGGGCTTTGACCCGCTTGATCTGCGCTTTTGACATGATCTCATTCAGTGCCGGGTTATCCTTCACGGATGTGCCGCGCCTCGGGTATACATAGAGCGGGAACTGGCTCACCAGCATCGACGCATTCTTCCATTTGTGGAGCGTATAAAGATTATCTTCCCCCATTACAAGGGTAAATCTGTGATTCGGGTACTTTTCCGTCAGCAGCATCATGGTATCGATAGTGTACGACGGTGACGGCCTGTTGAACTCAATGTCAGAAGGCCTCAGGTCGTCGTCAGCTCCTACTGCAAGCTCTACCAGGTAAAGCCTGTGCCGGTCGGGCAGGAGCGTCTCTTTTTTCTTCAGGGGGTTCTGAGGGCTTACTACGAACCAGATCTTTTCGAGATCGGTGAACTCCTTCATATAGCCTGCAATTGCGGTGTGACCTATATGGATAGGATTGAACGAACCGAAGAAAAGACCGATTTTTGACATGAGTGAAGCGTTAAAAGAATTTATTACACAGAGAACACGGTGGAGACACGGAGAACACTGAAGTTCATGTTTTTACCTGTCTCCATCTGATTGTTCCGGGGAAATTTCACAATGGTTTAAAGATTAATCTCCGATAAAATCAAGTACAAGATTGTAAACCTCCCTTTTGGCATTTTCAAGATCATCATTTATAACTACCCGGTCAAAAGCGGAAGCCAGTTTCATTTCCTCAATCGCCTTCTCCACTCTCATCTTTATCCTGGCAGGGCTGTCGGTTCCCCTTCGGGTAAGCCTGTTTTCAAGCTCTTCAACGGAAGGGGGCATTATGAAAATGGAGAGCGCCTGACCGTTGAAAAGCCTCTTCAGGCTCATTCCCCCTTTCACGTCAACATCGAAAAGCACATTTTTCCCTTTATCCCTGATCCTTTCGATTTCGCTCCCGAGGGTACCGTAAAACTGGTCCTTGTATACTTCCTCCCATTCCGCAAATTCATTGTCCGATACCCGCTTTTTGAACTCCTCCGCGGTCATAAAGTAATATTCTCTCCCGTTGACTTCAGAACCTCTTGGATCCCTGGTTGTTGCAGAAACTGAAAACTCAAGTCCGAGATCCTCCCCCAACAGGAAACCGGCGATAGTGGACTTTCCCGCCCCTGACGGGGCTGAAATGATGATTAGACTGCCTTTCATATCCGGTCCCGATCAGAGTATGTTCATTGTCTGTTCCTTGATCTTCTCCAGCTCATCCTTCATCATAACGACCAGCTTTTGTATGGATGCGTCATTTGCCTTTGATCCGATGGTATTTATCTCCCTGCCAATCTCCTGGGTTATGAAGCTGAGAATTTTCCCATTGGGGGCATCAGTCTCCATTGTTTCAAGGAAATACTCGCAATGTTTCCTGAGCCTTACCTTTTCTTCGTTGATATCGAATTTCTCAAGATAGAATATTAGTTCCTGTTCAAACCTGTTCTTGTCGATGTTTTCGGTTCCCGTATGCTCTTCCAGGATCGAGAGCAACTTTTCCCTTACCTTCGTGATCCTTGCAGATTCATAAGGTTCTATATCGGAAAGGAAGGAAAGGATATTGCCAAGGCGCTTCCTGATGTCGGATTCGATCGACTTTCCCTCCTCACTCCTGTAAAGGTCGAGTATCCTGACCGATTCGATAATCTGCTCCTTTACAAGGTCCCATTCAGAATCAGGTAATTCGGGTCTGTCGGTCTTGAGGGCATCCGGCAGCTTCATTATCACCGGGAGTATCTGGTCGCTCACATTGATCTCAAGCTCGCCTGCAAGCTCCTTAAGCTGGTTGAAATAATTCCTGACAATTGCCCGGTTTATTATTGGAACGCCTTCATCCTCAATAATATCAAAATAAATTGAGATCTCAATTTTCCCCCTGTCAAGCTTCTGGCTGATCAGGTTCCTTATTTCGGGTTCCTTTTCCTTGTAAAGCCATGGCAGCTTGGTGAATAGATCGAGCTGCTTGGAATTGAGGGATTTCACTTCGATGGAGATCTTCTTCTGGGCTGTTTCGGCTATCGCTTTACCGTAGCCGGTCATCGACTTTATCATTGCAGTAGATTTGTTTGAACCGGTGGTGATTTCCGGTCCGGAAAATTACAAATTATCCGTGTATTAAACAACTTACGGTCACTTACAACCAGCTGATCCATAGCAAAAGTACGAGGCCAGTTCTTCTCCATATTTTATGATTTGAGCATTTTGAGTATCTTCGCCCGGGGATTTTTCACAGGGCTTCTGATAAGATTTTGAAAGGAAAACCGTTGAAATAAAAACCTGGTTCATTTGGATCATCCTCCGAAAGATATTAAGTCAAAACCGAAATGATGGGCATAAGAGCATTGCTGATTTCCGGTATTATCTTACTGTCATCCCTGTCAGCCGTTATATCGGCACAGGATCGTATCGCACAGGCTCCTGCAGACAAGGCATTTATTGATTCCCTCTCAAAAGCCGGAATCATTCGTGATACCCTGATAAGGAGAACGGATGTTTCCCTTAACAGGGAAGAGGCTGTGAGGTACCTTCAAAAATGGATCCAGCCGTATGCCTGGAAAAACTGGCATGATCCCTTCAGGAGTGTCCTGGTCCAGCTGGTATTTGAAGCCACGCATCAGCCTTTCGACTCTGCAGAATATTATATAAGGAACTACCCGTGGGATTCGATCTCTGTTCCAAGGGAGAAGTTCTTCATATGGGAGCCTGCAAAGATCAAGATCATTGACAGAAGTCCGTCGCGCGACACCCTTCGCGGGGAAGAGCAGGCTGCCGCCGCCCTTTCCGATTCGCTGCGGCCAAAGCAGGGTGAGGCATTGAAGCAGCCTTTTCCTGCGGTGAAGGATACAACCATAATGGTGGCCATTGACACCCTGAAGGAAGTCACATCTTCGTCGGGCTCTTTTCCGTTCAGGTTTTACAGGTACCCTTTCCAGAGCGATTCCATCAGGGCAGCCGCAAAGGTGCTCCTCGATTATCTGGCGGCAAGGGATTCCATGATCGTGAAGATCACCGGAATATCAGGAAAGGAGACCCCTATCTGGCTGAATTCCAGGTCGGACATGATGATCCGGTATTGGCTTAAGAACGACCTTGACGACTCTGTTACGGTATGGGTTGGCAATCCTGCAAAAAATACCATCGGACTGTATCTCGAGAATGGAGTCGTCTTCAGGAGGCCTGCCATGCAGGGAAATATTTCGAGGGCGAAGATTGATGTGGAGACACAGAACCGGAACAAGCTTCTCGATATTCATAAGATCATCACCAAGACCCAGTACTGGCGTTTTCACACTGAATCGGCCTTTGCTCTCAGCCAGGGTTACCTGTCAAACTGGGTCAAGGGAGGGGAGAGCAGCATATCGACATCTGTCGACATGACGGCTTATGCCGACTATGACAACAAGCCGATGCTTCTATCTTCGAATAATTACATCCGGCTAAAATACGGCCTTATAGCTACTACATCTGATGGTTTGAGGAAGAACCTGGACCTTCTTGAAACCAACTCCAAGCTTAACCATAAAGCCTTCGGTAAATTCGATTTCAGCGCTGTTCTCCTGTTTAAGACCCAGCTGTCCAAAGGATACAATTACCCGAATGATTCAGTTCCGGTCTCAAAATTCATGAACCCGGCAATGATGACTCTCGGGATAGGTCTCGACTACAAGCCGAACAAGCATACTTCAATAAACTTTTCCCCTCTTTCATATAAGCTGACCCTTGTGACTGATACCGGGAGAACGGCGTCCCATATTGACCAGACCCTTTACGGTATCCCAAAAAACCGGCGAGCGCTCCATGAGCCCGGTCTGAGCCTCATTGTGGCGCATGATTTCACCCCGATAAAGAATATGAATATTACCAACAGGCTCCAGCTGTTTACCAATTACATTCACAATCCCCAGAATATTGATGTCGACTGGGAAATGATCCTTACTGCAAATATCAACTGGTTCACGGATGTGAGGCTCAATACGCACCTGATATACGATGATGATACAAAAACGCCGGTATTCAACAGGAACAAGGAGCCTGTGCTAGGACCAGACGGCCTTCAGAAAAAAACGGCAAGGGCCCAGTTCAAGGAGATCCTGGGGTTTTCCTTTATCTTCAGGTTTTGAGTATCTTGTGGAAGATCCTGAATCTTTTGACCACCTTTCCGTCGAGCCTTTCACATTCAGCCCGCATTCTCACATTGTTTTCGAGGATCAGGTGGCTGTCGATTACGGTCATATGCCTGTTTTTGGCAGTGTTGAAGATCTTTACAGCCATAAGGACATCGATCCCCTGTCCCCTGAAGTCCTTTTTCACACCGCCCAGCATCAGCATCAGCTTCTTTGACTTCTTCATCTCCTTCAGGATCTTAAATATCCCGATAGGGAACAGCCTGCCCTTAGCAGCAATGATTCCTGCTGTCAGGTCGGGTAAACCCACGACAAAGCCAATCAGGTCATTGCCTGATTTGACAACCTTTACAAATTCCGGATCAAGGATCGGAAGGTATCTTCCGGCAAACTCTTTTTTCTCCTTGTCGTTAAGGGGAACAAATCCATAGATCTCGCTGAATGTCAGGTTCATCAGCTCAAGCACAGGCACGATATACGGTTTCAGCTCGCTCTTCGTCCTGAACTCCACTATCTCGAGCGATCCGTTCTTCGAGGAGATTGTCCGTTCATATGCCTTCCTGTAAACCGAAGGAAGCTCATAAGGCAGGTCAATATTGTAATTCACAAGGTCAACCTCCTTGAGATAGCCTTCGTTTTCAATGAGTTTCCGGAGATATGGCGAGTTAGTAGCAGCCGTGAACAGGTATGGATATTCAAAACCTTCAATCTGCACGCCCTGGGGATCCTTGTCTGAAAATGCCAGCGGCCCGACGATCTTCTCCATTCCCTTCGATTTCACCCACTCTTCTGTCTTTGTGAGCAGAGCATGCGCAACTTCCTGGTCATCAAGGCACTCAAGGAAGCAAAAACGCCCGTTCTTCTCGGCTTTGAGTGTGTTGTAACGGTTATTTACCAGGCCCATAATCCTTCCGACAGGTTTTTTCCCCCTGTATGCAAGGTAAAAAACGGCGTCGGCATACTTGTATGACCTGTTTTTCTTTTTATTGAACAGGAGCCATTCATCATTGTAAATAGGCGGGAGCCAGTTCTGGTCATTCCTGTGAACCTTTGCCGGCACATGAATGAATGCTTTCAGGTCCCGGTGGGTCGAGACTTCCTTAACTCTTATTTCGGACATCAGGCTGGTTAATTATTACCACCAAGAAACAAAAAAAAATAAAGATCCGCAAAATTATACTCAATTTATAATCAGCGATGAGCAGGTGATGGATTGACTTTCAGCGGAAAATGATGAGATCCGCTATTACGAAAGCAGCAAAAACGATGCTTGCAATGCCGTTTGTAGTCTGGAATGCAATGCTGACCCTGCTCAGATCTGAAGGTTTCACAATAAGATGCTGCCAGACCAGCAAAAATGTAAAGACAGCGGCACCGCTCCAGAAGATCCACCCGCTGTTTCCTTTTATTCCTGCCATCACTACCAGGACCACCGTCGCCAGATGCACGGCTGTGGAGATGAATAGTGCCTGCTTCCTGCCAATTGATGCAGGGATTGAATGCAACTTGTTCTCCCTGTCGAACTGATCGTCCTGGAGGGAGTAAATGATATCAAAGCCCCCGACCCAGGTAACGACAATAAATGAATAGAGCAGTGGCAGAAGCTCGAACCTTCCAGTTACTGAGATATACGCGCCGACAGGAGCCAGTGCAAGGCCAACGCCGAGGATAAAGTGGCACAGCGACGTAAATCTCTTTGTGAGGCTGTATCCCAGGATCACTGCCAGCGCAACCGGCGATAGGCAGAGCGTGAGCCTGTTTATCAGGCCTGCAGCGGCAATGAACAGGAGCGAATTCACAACAACAAAGACCGTGACAGCCCAGGGACTAAGTATCCCCGAAGGGATCTCGCGGCTGCTGGTCCTCGGATTCAATGAATCGAACCGTTTGTCTACCAGCCTGTTAAATCCCATAGCCGCATTTCGCGCCAGGACCATGCAAAGGATGATTAAAACCAGGAGCTTCAGGCTGAAGGAATTCCCGGCTTCAGTCACCGCAAGCGAAAAGCCGATCAGTGCAAATGGCATCGCAAACACCGTGTGGCCGAACCTGACCAGTGAGAGGTATTTGCCTGCAGCTTTTGCTAAATTTTTCAATTCTGCGAAGGGTTAATCTGGAGCGGGACCAATAGTCGAATGGCATTTATCGGATTTTGGCACCCACCTCGGCCTCGTAAGCCCTGATAAGATTATTCATGACCTTATCAATGCTTTTGTCAGTCAGCGTCTTCAGTTCATCACGAAGAATAAAGCTTACGGCATACGATTTCTTATTGGGTCCCAGGCTTTCACTTTCATATACATCGAACAGGTTCACTTCCTGGAGGATGTTCTTCTCGACCCGGAAAGCAATCTCTTTCAGTTTGCCGAAATTCACCCCCTTGTCAAGGAGTATTGCCAGGTCACGTCTTACCGACGGATATTTAGGCAGCTCATGGAATGTTATTGAATTGTTCCTGATTGTTTTGAGAACAAGATCCCAGTCTATATGGCTGTACCAGACATCCTGGTCAATATCGAACATTTTAAGGTAACTTTTAGATATTTTCCCGGTTTCGGCCAGTAGTTGCTTGTTACGGAGCCAGGTCACCGACTCGGTAAAATACTTTCTGTCACTTTCCCCGGTCTCAAGCGAATCGGCATTAATGCCCAGCCTGGCAAATATCATTTCGGTGGAGGCCTTTATATGGAAGAAATTGGTCGGCACCGGCTTAAGCTGCCAGTTTTCTTTTTCATGATTTCCACTGATGAACAGGTCGAGCGAGCCTCTTTCGCGATAATCATCCGCGATGGGCGGTGTATGGCTGCTGCCGGTCCTGAAATAGCAGTTCCCGAATTCATAGAATTTGACATCGCTGTTCTGTCGGTTTATGTTACGGGAAACGGAGCTTAACCCTCCGAACAGCAGCGACTGCCTCATGGCATTTAGGTCAGAGCTCAGCGGATTAGCCAGCATCACAAGCTCCCCGGGTCTAAAATCCTCGTTGCTTTCAAACCAGGCGGCAGGGATGAGCGAGTTGCACATGATCTCGGCAAAACCATTGGAAGAGAGAAGATCAGAAACTATGTTCACAACCTTTTCTTTATCCGGCTTTTCTACGAATGTCAGGGTCGAGTTGACATGGCTGTCGATCTCCACATTATTGTACCCGTAGATCCTCAGGATCTCTTCAATAACATCCGCTTCCTGCTTTACATCGACCCTGTATGCCGGTATTTCAAGCAGCAGGGTGCCGCCTTTTTCCTCGATCACCTTAATGTCGAGCAGAGAAAGTATCTTCCTGATTGTCTCCGGTTCTATCTTCTTCCCGATAAGCCTAGAAATATTCCCGTAGCTGACTTCGATACTCACATCCGGGATCTTTTCCGGGTATATGTCTATGATCCCCGAGGTAATTTCACCGCCGGCACATTCCTTGATCAGAAGGGCAGCTCTTTTAAGGGCCCAAACTGTAATGTTGGGATCCGTTCCTCTCTCGAACCTGAATGATGCATCGGTCTGGAGCCCATGCCGTTTAGACGTTTTTCGTATGGAAACGGGATTAAAATGCGCACTTTCAAGAAAAATACTTGTGGTTTCCTCCGTCACGCCTGATTTAATCCCGCCGAATACTCCTGCAATGCACATGCCCTCGTCGGCATTGCATATCATCAGGTCGCGCGATGAGAGCTCCCTTTCTGCAGAGTCGAGGGTAATAAACCTGGTCCCTGACGGAAGGTTCCTCACGATCACCTTATTGCCGGTTATCCTGGCAGCATCGAACGCATGAAGAGGCTGTCCTATCTCGTGCTGGACGAAGTTCGTGATATCCACGACATTGCTGATCGGATTCAGTCCGATGGCTTTAAGCTTGTTCCTGAGCCATTCAGGCGATTCACCCACTTTAAGGCCGCTTATGGTCAATCCCGAATACCTTGGGCAGTCCCTCCTGTTTTCAACTATCACCCCGATGGTATTTGATTCATTGTCAGGCTTAAATCTGTCGACTGGCGGCGTCACGGCTTTGTAATCACCGTTGCCGTTGATGCTAAGGTATGCGGCAAGGTCCCGTGCAACTCCGAAATGGGATCCGCTATCGATCCTGTTCGGCGTGAGCCCGATCTCATATATTATGTCGGTGACAACATTTAGATATTCGCTCGCAGGAGTGCCCGGTACGGCATTCCCGTCCAAAACGATGACTCCGGTGTGATCCGTTCCCAGGCCCAGCTCATCTTCGGCACAGATCATCCCTTCAGATATCTCCCCCCTTATTTTGGATTTCCTTATCTCAAACTTCTCATCACCCTTGTAAAGAACCGTTCCAGGGAGGGCCACCAGCACTTTCTGCCCCGCTGCGACATTAGGGGCGCCGCAAACAATCCTTGCCGGCTCCCCGGCTCCCGTGTCAACGGTGGTGACTGACAGCTTGTCGGCATCAGGGTGCTTCGAGCAGGTTATGACTTCCCCGACCACAATACCTTTCAGGCTGCCTTTTACGGACTCCCATTCCTCGACGGCTTCGACCTCAAGACCGATTCCCGTCAGTATATCAGAAAGCTTATGCGGGTCGATGTCTATGCTGAGATAATCCTTTAGCCAGTTATAAGAAATTTTCATTTAGCGAATAATAAGAGGTTCACAAGAGTGCAAAAGTAAACAATTTACGGAAAGGAGCCCAAAGCCCGGACAATCTTTAGCCGGTCCCCTGCACACATTGGCCGGGCAGGCTGTGAACTTCGTGTGTATAACATTTTTACCGCCGGAAAGGGGAATTCCCTATCTTTGTGTATCAAAAGGATTTTTATGGAACTGGGCAGTGAAGACAAGCTTATTCTGATCACAAATGATGACGGATTGTATGCCGAGGGCCTGCGGACCCTCCTGGAGGTGATGGAGGAATTCGGCAAGATCGTGCTCGTCTCAACAATTGAAAGCATGTCAGGAATGTCCCAGGCTCTAACCGTCAAGACCCCGCTCAGGGTAAAGCTGCTGGAAGAGACCGATAACCGCAGGATCTATACCTGCAACGGGACACCAACCGACAGTATCAAGCTTGCCGTAAATCAGCTGCTCGGGAGAAAGCCCGACTGGGTGGTTTCAGGGATCAATCACGGTGCAAATGCTTCGGTGAGCGTCCTTTATTCGGGAACGATGGCGGCTGCGCTGGAAGGATGCCTGTACGGGATCAATTCTGTCGGGTTTTCCCTGAACGACTTTTCGCGTACTGCCAATTTCAGGCCCTGCAAGAAGTATATAAGGATTGTGATGAAAACCCTTGCCGGCCAATCGCTGCCTCCTGGGATATGTCTGAATGTCAACATCCCGGCGGTGGGTGAAGACGATATTAAGGGTATCATGATCTGCCGCCAGGCAAAGGGCAACTGGAAAGAGGAGTTCGAGAAAAGGAAGGATCCGATGGGCCGGACCTACTACTGGCTTACCGGGATGTTCCATAATCATGAACCGGAAGCGACCGATACTGATGAATGGGCCCTGGCCAATGGCTATGTCTCCATTGTGCCCGTTTCGGTTGATATGACGGCGCACTGGTATCTGGATGATCTGAAACAACGATTCGGGGCATGAGCATGACGGAAAAACTCGACAAGGTGGTCGCCGGTGTCGCTGCCGGCTTTATATTACCCCTTCTCACCATATTGATAATTTACCTGTTCTCGACGGGAGACAAAGGCATTGTTCATTATTTCAGGAGGATTCTCGAAGCCGACATACTTACACATGTCATCTCACTATGCGTACTTCCCAACCTGGTCCTTTTTCTTATCCTGAACCGGCTCGATATGCTTCGGGCTACAAGAGGCGTGCTTGGCATTACCATCTTCTGGGCTACCGTGGTTTTTGCCGTTAAATTTTTCGTATGAGGTATTTCATCGTAGCCGGGGAACAGTCAGGAGACCTTCACGGTTCAAACCTTGTGAGGGAAATTATAAGGACCGACAGCAAGGCTGCCATAAGCTGCTGGGGAGGAAATCTCATGGAATCTGCAGGCGCCAAGCTCCTCATGCATTACAGGAATACTGCTTACATGGGGTTTGTCACCATTCTGAAGAATCTTGGTGCAATAAAGAGGAATCTTGAACTCTGCCGTCAGCAGATAACGGATTTCAAGCCTGACGTTGTGATACTGATCGACTACCCGGGCTTCAACCTGAGGATTGCCAGTTTTGCGAAGGAATCGGGACTCAGGGTATTTTATTATATATCACCGAAATTCTGGGCCTGGAATGAAAAACGGGTCGAAAAGATAAAGAGGTTCGTCGACCGGATCTACATCATATTCCCCTTTGAAGTCGAATTCTACAGGAAACATGGGATCGAAGCTGTCTATTGCGGAAACCCGTTGCTTGATGAGACTGAAAGGAAGATCCGGTCATTTCCTGCGAGATACGAGCTGAAGAAGGCCCTTGGAATCACCGGGAAACCTGTGATCGCGCTCCTGGCAGGCAGCAGGAAAAGCGAAGTGGAGCAGGTGCTTCCGAGGATGCTGGCTGTGATCGAAGATCTTCCTGATTACCAGTTTGTCCTGGCAGGTGTCGGGAGTATTCCTGACCGGCTTTACCGGACGATCATTGGTGAAAACCATGTTACCCTCATCAAGGACAGGACCTACGAGATCCTCAGGATATCTGAAGCTGCGCTGGTGACCTCAGGGACCGCAACCCTCGAAACGGCTTTGCTGAATGTGCCGCAGGTGGTTTGTTACCACGGGGATTTTTTTTCAATGGTGATCGCATGGCTGGTTATCAGGGTGAAGTTCATTTCGCTCGTTAACCTGATCATGGGGAGGGAGGTTGTAAAGGAGCTTATTCAGTACGACCTGAGCCGGAAAAAGCTTGCAACTGAGCTTCAGTCGGTACTTCCGGGCGGGATCAGGCGCAAGATGGTCCTGGATGATTATAAATCGCTGAAGCAGATCCTTGGCGATGAGGGTGCGTCCGGAAGGGTGGCTGAAGATATGGTCAGGACCCTTGGGGGGTGATTAGTTGCTGGATGCTGGTCGCTGCTAACTGGTCTTATTTGCATGATTGTCCCGACGCGCTGGTCGGGATCTACGCTTCGCTACGACATGATTGCATGACACAAAAGCATAATAAGAGACTCCCCCTCGCCCCTGGGAGAGGGGGACACAGGGGGTGAGGCCGGCGGACGGTTAGCTGGATGCTAGGTGCTGGTTACTGGGATTGGTGATTGGTTATTTGTAAGCTTTAAAAGTCTGTTGGACAATGTTTTGGAGGATACTGGTACTGCAAACGACTCTGTCAGTTTATTGCTGCGTAGCAACCGGCCAGGTGAGGATCAGGGTCTTTTCTGACAAACCCACCGTATCTGCTATTCTTACCCCTGTCAGGGGAGAATACCTTCTTGATATATTTGATGGAAAGCCGGTGCCTCTTAAAACCAGTGAGCCTGTCATCCTGGAACGTTACGACGGGAGGATCGCCGTCAAGACAAGAAATTCCGGGAGTTTTATTTGTGATTCGCTGATCGTAAGTCCATTAGCCGGGAATTCCGAGTTTTCGCTCCGGAACAATTCCTCACCTCCGGTCAGGCAGGTCTATTGCGGCGACCTCCGGTGCTACCCGGATCTTGGCAAGATCATCCTTGTCAATACCTGCGATATTGAACAGTATATCGCCGGGGTGGTAAAAGCCGAAGGCGGAAGCGGAAGGTATATCGAATACATCAAGAGCCAGGCCCTTCTCGCTCGGACATATATGTACAAGTATTTCTACCGTCATTCGCTCGACAGGTATAATCTTTGCGACAATACGCATTGCCAGGCTTTTAACGGCATTACAAATGATTCGATTATCATCAGGGCTGCAATGGAGACGAAAGGGCTGGTCGTTCTGGACAGGGACAGTATGCTAATCAATTCGGCGTTCCATTCAAACTGCGGGGGAGAAACCTGTTCTTCCGGGGATGTCTGGCTTTCGGATTACTCATACCTTAAAAAGGTGACAGATCCCTATTGCAGGGCAGGCCGGAACGCCGTATGGACCAGGTCCATACCCCTTCAGGAATGGAAAGCATACCTTGTTTCCTCGGGCTGGTCAGGTTCCATGGCCGACCCTTCACTATTTGGATTTTCCCAGCTCACCAGGCAGAAGGATTACAGGATAGGTTCATTTTCACTTCCATTCAGCAAGATCAGGAATGATCTGAAGCTGCGATCAGCATTCTTTTCAGTGTTGGTCAATGACAATATGGTAACCCTGAAGGGCAGGGGATACGGGCATGGAGTCGGGCTATGCCAGGAAGGAGCAATGGTGATGGCAGCAAAAGGACTAAAATACAGTGATATAATACGGTTTTACTTTTCCGGTGTAATTATTACAGACGTTAAATTTATTAAGCCTGCTGCTCAAATTTAATGTTAAAACACAGGGTTCTGGATTCGGATTTTAACAGCAGGTATCGGGAAGGACAGGATATTTGTAACTTTGGAAACCTAATTGAAAATAATGTTTGCCATTTTCAGGAAAGAGATCAACGGGTTCTTCAGCAGTCTGACCGGCTACATTGTCATTGCCGTGTTTCTGCTGATCAATTCCCTCTTTATGTGGATATTCCCCGGGCAATGGAATATCCTCGACAGCGGTTATGCAAGCCTGGACACACTGTTTTTTATTTCGCCCTGGGTATTCCTTTTCCTTGTGCCGGCCGTGACAATGAGGATGATTGCTGAGGAGAAGCGTCTCGGAACACTGGAACTGATCTACTCCAGGCCTCTTTCGGAAAGGGAGCTCATCTACGGAAAATACCTGGCTTCAGTTGTTCTGGTGCTCCTGGCATTGATCCCCGGACTTGTATATTTCCTGTCGGTATGGCTCCTTGGGGAGACTCCCGGGAATCTCGATGAGGGAGCAACATGGGGAGCATTCATAGGCCTGTTCTTTCTCGCCGCCGTTTATGCTTCAGCCGGGTTATTTGCTTCTTCATTGACAGATAACCAGGTAATTGCATTTATAATTGCAGTGCTGATATCGTTTGTCATGTTCAGCGGATTTGATTCCCTTGCCTACCTGCCCGGACTTAAAAAGGTCGATGAGGTGATAATAAGACTTGGGATTAACGAGCATTACAAATCGATGAGCAGGGGAGTCCTTGATCTCGGCGACATCGTATATTTCATTGCCGTCGTAGTTGTATTCAACGAAGCCACGAGGCTCGTCCTCATGTCGCGCAAATGGAAAAAAAGGAGCTGATCTATGACTGAAATGAGCAAGACAAAGGATATCAGGCCAAGGAGCTGGCTCCAGTTTGCCACTTCTGTGGCGATCGTTCTGCTGATTGCCGTAATCGCCTCGCTCCTGATGGTCAGGATTGACCTGACAAGCGACAGGCGCTTCTCGCTTTCGGCCCCTACACGGAAAATCCTGTCGGGACTCAAGAACGACATCTATATCCAGGTTTATCTTGAGGGTGAAATGCCTATTCCCTTTAAGCGGCTCAGACGCTCTGTGAAGGAAATGCTTGATGAGTTCAGGATCGCTTCCGGGAGAAGGATCGACTATGAGTTCATCAATCCTTCAGCCGGTGCGGATGTAAAGCAAAGGAACGTACAATACCAGTCGCTGCTGTCAAAAGGGCTCAACCCGGTGAATATCCAGGCGGGAGATGCCGAAGGAGGATCGAGCCAGAAGATAATTTTCCCGGGCATGATCGTCAATTACAACGGGATTGAGGTCCCGGTAAATTTCCTTAAGAACAATCCTGCAGCCACTGCGGAAGAGAACCTTCTCCATTCCGAGGAAGGTCTTGAATACGATATGATCCAGACGATCTCGACCCTTAGTGCCGATACCATCTACAGGATTGCATTCCTCGAGGGCCAGGGCGAGATCCCTGAAGCCGGGGTCGCCGACATAACTCTTAACCTTGCCAGGTTTTTCACTGTCGACAGGGGTACCATTAACGGGATGCCCGGAGTTCTCGACAAATACGCCGCAGTTATTGTTGCAGGTCCGGAGGACCAGTTCAGGGAGGAGGATAAATATGTCCTCGATCAGTACATCATGAACGGGGGTAAGGTGGTCTGGCTGATAGATGAGGTGAATGTGAATACCGACAGCCTGGTTTGGGGAGAAACGGCTGCCCTTTACAAGCCGCTGAATATCGAGGACCAGCTGTTCAGGTACGGGGCAAGGATCAACCCGGTGATTGTTCAGGACCTCAATTGTGTGACTATCAGGCTCAAAATGATGACAGGTAATACACGTCAGCAGATCGTTCCGGTGCCATGGTATTATTTCCCGAAGCTCATCCCCGATAAGGATAATCCCGTGACCAGGAACCTCAACAAGGTGGAGGGCAGGTTTGTGAGTTATATCGACACCGTGGGACTCGACGGAAAGATCCGGAAGAGCATACTTCTCAGGACATCCTCCAACTCCCGCGTCCTTACTCCTCCATTCATGGTGAGCCTTAAAGAGGCTGAATCACCCCCTGACGAAAGGACCTTCAACAAGTCAGGGCTGGCTGTTGCAGTTCTCCTGGAAGGAAATTTCACGTCGGCATTCAGGAACAGGTTTGTTCCGCCGCTGAGGGGGACAATGGCCGGGAATCCCAGGAGTGAGAGTGTCAGAACTAAAATGATCGTGATCTCCGATGCCGACATAATAAGAAATGATGTGCAGGTAACGGCCAATGGCCCGGCTCCCGCATCACAGCTGGGGCTTGACAGGTACACGAGTGAGATGTACGGCAACAGGGACTTTATCGTCAATTGCATGAATTACCTGGTGGATGATAACGGCATCATGAACCTCAGGTCGCGGGAGCTGAAGCTGAGGCTTCTCGACAAAGCCAGGATCAGGAATGAACGGCTTGAATGGCAGCTTATTAACCTGGTCGGCCCGGTGCTGCTGGTGATCCTCTCCGGCCTTGTTTACTCTTACTTCAGGAAAAGAAAATATGCAAGGCCTTAAACCTGGTCGGAAAGCATTGGCAATTGCTACGGCACTGGTCATCCTGGCGGTCGTGGCGGTTCTTCTGATGAGGGGAAGATCACCTTTCGGGGGGAAGAATACTACGTTTGCAGTCAGCCCCGTAACCGGGATCTCACGGATCGAAATCTCCGATGATAAATGCAAGGTTACCCTCGTGAAAAAGGCCGGCGGATGGTCGGTAAATGAAAAATATGAAGCCAGGAAAGGTGCGGTCAACGACCTGCTAGTCATACTGGCGGAAATGCAGATAAAATCACCGGTCAGCCGGAAGATGTTCTATGAAGAGATCACGGCAAAAGGTTTTTCCCCAGTAAAGGTAAGGGTCTTTCATGCGGCAAGGCTGATCAGGTCCTTCTTCGTTTACAGGACCGGATCGAACCCGTACGGAAATATAATGAAGATGAGAGCAGCCTCCAAACCGTTCATTGTCAGCTTGCCAGGCATGGAGGCAGAGCTGGGTTCAGCCTTCAGCACCGACCCGCTGTACTGGCAGCCGTTTGTGCTCTTTGACCAGCTGCCTTCAGAAATATCCTCGGTAACCCTGGAGAACGGGACGGATCCTTCTTCATCCTTCACCATTACAAACACGGCAAACACTTTCTCTCTGAGCAATCTCAGCAGCGGGCTCACAGGCTGGGACACCGCCCGTGTAATAAGGTACCTGACCTATTTCACCCATGTTCCCTTCGAGGCGCCTGCAACCGGTTTGACGGCGACGGAAAAGGAAGAGATCATCAAAACAAGCCCGCTGTACACAATAACCCTTGTCAGGAAGGACGGCGGGAAGCTGCAGGTGACGCTCCGGGATAGGTGGATCAGTCAAAACGGGGTAAGGTCAAGAGACACTGACAGGCTGTGGGCCGTGATCAATGGAAGGGAAGAGCTTTTTATCGTCAGGTATGTGGATATTGACCCTATCCTGAAAAAGAGTTCCTATTTCTTTCCGGGATAAGATTTTGTTTGAGGTTAAGACTTTTTTTTGTAATATTGATTGTTCGGAAATTGTCCTGAATAACTCTTCAATTAATCTGTAATCAGTAAGTTGAGGAATAGCCGCGGACCTGTTAATTAACATTAAACCAGATATAAAATGAAATTTGTCGTATCAAGCACTGAACTTCTGGGCCACCTTCAGGCCATCAGCAGGGTTATCAGCTCAAAGAATACTCTTCCCATCCTGGACAATTTCCTGTTCAACCTCGCCGGAAATGACCTCGAGATAACCGCTTCGGACCTCGAATCGACGCTTATTACCAGGATGAAGCTTGAGAATGCCGATGGGGATGGTACGATAGCAATACCGGCAAGGATCCTGCTCGAAACCCTCAAAGAGTTCCCCGTTCAGCCGCTTGCATTTGACATCAATGCAGAAACACTCTCGGTGGTTATCACATCCGAGAATGGGAAATTCAATGTCGTGGGGCAGAATGGCATCGATTTTCCTGCACTGCCTGCCATCAAAAAGGACAAAAGGTACTCCTTCGAGATCAGTGCGTCAGTCCTTCTGTCGGGGATCAACAAGACCCTCTTTGCCACCGCCGACGATGAACTGAGGCCGGTGATGGGCGGTATTTTCGTCGAGGCTTCTCCTGAGAAGATAACCTTTGTGGCATCCGATGCCCACAAGCTTGTAAGGTATCAGAGGTCTGATGCAAAGGCAGATGACAGCTCTTCATTCATTCTTCCCAAGAAACCAGCTTCCCTTCTGAAGAATATTCTGCCGAAGGAAGAAGGTTCGGTGACTGTCGAATTCGACGATAAGAATGCCTTTTTCAACCTCACTGACCACAAAATAGTTTGCAGGCTCGTTGAGGGCAATTACCCGAACTACAATTCTGTCATCCCGAAAAATAATCCCAGGAAGATCTCCATCGACCGTGTTGAATTCTATAATACCCTCAAAAGAGTTTCGGTATTCTCGAACCAGGCCAGCAATCTTGTCAAGCTTCAGCTGAAAGGCAACCAGGTGATGGTCTCCGCCCAGGATATCGATTTCTCGATAAGCGCATATGAAAAAATCAAGTGCCAGTATGCAGGGGAAGATATTGAAATCGGTTTCAAATCAGTCTTCCTTCTGGAGATCCTTGCCAACATATCTTCACAGGATGTCACGATCGAGCTGGCTGATCCCACCAGGGCGGGCCTCTTCCTCCCGGGCGACAATGAAAACCAGGAGGAGGACCTTCTGATGCTCCTTATGCCAATGATGATAAACGCCTGATAATTGGAACTTAAACTTCGGCGGCCAATAGCTTTCCTGGATATCGAAACAACCGGTATAAATGTTTCGACCGACCGGATTGTCGAGATATCCGTCCTTAAGATCAGCCCCAGCGGAAAGGAAGAATGGCTGGTATCCAGGGTGAATCCCGACATGCCGATCCCTCCCAAATCTACTGCCATCCATGGCATCACTGACCAGGATATTGAGAAAGCTCCAAGATTCAAGGAAATCGCGAAAAGACTCGGGGCATTTCTCGAAGGTTGCGATCTTGCAGGCTACAATGCCATAAAATTCGATATTCCCGTCCTGGCTGAGGAGTTCCTCAGGGTGAACATCGATTTTAATTTCAGGAAAAGAAGGTATATAGATGTCCAGGTCATTTTTCACAAGAAGGAACAAAGGACCCTTTCTGCGGCCTACCAGTTCTATTGCAACAAGAATCTTGAAAATGCCCACAGTTCAAAAGCCGACACTTCTGCAACATTTGAGGTCCTGAAGGCCCAGCTCGACAGGTATGCCGACCTTGAAAACGATATCGAAAAGCTTGCCGACTACAGCGCGTTCAATAATATCGCCGATTTCGCCGGAAGGATTATTTTTGATGAGAACGGCGTGGAGGTCTTCAATTTTGGAAAGCACAAGGGGAAATCCGTGGAGCTTGTCCTGAATGAGGAACCGGCCTACTATGCCTGGATGATGAACGGAGACTTCCCTCTCTACACCAAAAAGGTGCTTACTGAGATCAAGCTCAGGTTGTTTGGCCAGGCAAATAAGGGATGAAAATAATCTGCATAGGGCTCAATTACAGGAAGCATGCCGCTGAACTGGGTCGTCCGCTGCCTGTCTCGCCGGTTGTCTTCCTCAAGCCTGATTCATGTATCCTGAAGAACAACAAGCCATTTTTTCTGCCCGATTTTTCTGAAGATATACAATACGAAATAGAGGTAGTGGTTAAGATCACCAGGCTGGGAAAAGGAATTGAACCCGGATTTGCATCAAGATACTATGGTGAGCTGACAGTAGGGATAGATATAACGGCAAGGGACATCCAGAATCGCATGTCGGACGCAAGGCTCCCCTGGGAGCTTTCCAAATGCTTCGACGGGGCAGCCCCTCTCGGAAAGTTCATCCCGCTCACATCAGTCAAGAATATTGATGATCTGAATTTCAGGCTCGATATTAACGGGAAAACCGTTCAGTCAGGGAATACGTCTGATATGGTATTCAGTACCAATAAAATAGTGTCGTTTGTGTCCCGCTATTTCACGCTTAAGACCGGGGATCTTATCTTCACCGGAACCCCTCCGGGAGTAGGGCCCCTAAGGAGAAACGACCACCTGGAAGGTTACCTGGAGGACCAGCAGCTGCTGGATTTCAGGATAAAATGAATTCCACTCATCTCCTCCGTGCCTCTCAGTGTCTCCTCCGTGCTCTCCGTGTAAGTTTTTAGGGATTCAATTGAACCAGTACGACAACTTGAACACCAGTCCCCTGTTCTTCACCTTGTAATTTCCGGGATAGGAATTCTCGGTATAGACGATGAACAGGTCGGAAACCGGTGCAAACCGCCACTGGAACCTGAAGTTCAGGTTAAGGTTGTCGATCTGGTTATTATACTGGATGAAGCTGGTAAAGAAGAGCTTATCGGTGAAGGTAAAGTCAAATTTCGGGCCGAAGAGGAAGAGCCTGGCGCTCTTATACGGGGCCGGAAGAACAATGTCGTTATATGTAGTGATCAGTGAGAGGCTGCCGTAAGGCTGAACCCGGTAATACAGCTCGCCGTTCAGCATGAGGCGCGTTCCGTTATAGTATCCGCCGTACCTCCCGGTGATCACAAAGTTCAGCAGCTTCCGGGTATCTGAGGTGAACGTGATCCCGGTCTCGTTCCAGTGAAAATAATCGGCAGAATCCAGCTTAAGGCCGCCGGTATTTGTCGGATCATAAGGAGAAAGAAGCTTTATGTATGTGTCTTTGACATCTACGGTAAGGGTGCTCTTATTTAGCCACTCCACGTAATAAAGGAGCTGGGCGTCGCGGTCGGTCAGCGAGAAGTTCGCCTGGTCAAAGTATGTGTCAAACTTGACAGCCGGTCCATGATTTGCGATCTTGCTGCCTTTCGGGTACATCCTGTACTGGAAGGTGGGGTTCACTTCATAATAGTCTTTCCTCCTGATGTATCCTGTCTCAGCGTTGTAGTCGGATCCGATCAGCGACTGGTTTAGTGTTGCCAGGATGAACTGCGAGGAATAAGTTAGGCTTGCGGAAAGCGCTGCATCCTTGAAGTCCATGTCCCTGTGAAGGTTCTGGTGGTAGAAAGCTTTTCCCATCCACCTGTTGTCGGGGCTTGACAGGTTGTATTCCAACCCCGCGATCCGGTTGAACCTTTTGCCCGTGAAGGTTGAATCATCAGCATTGTTCAGCACCTGTTTGTTCACCAGAAAGCCGGTAATATTCGACCTGCTGAATACCTGTTTCTGGATTGCGGTGACCATGAAGTTTGCTGCAGGGGCATTTTTTGTATCATTCGTAATGGGATCAACTGACAGCTTGCTTCCTGTCTGGATATCCATGACGCCGATCCTCCATTTGTTGGCAAGCTTGCCGCTAAGGCGGGCCCCTGCGATCACCGGGTTGTCGAGCCCGATGCGTCTTGAAAAGAACGGCCTCACGTTATCGCTCCCGAGATTTGCGAACAGGTCGGAATTCTCAAGATAGAACTGCCTCATCTCGGGGAAGAAAAGCTCAAAGCGGTCGAGGTTTGTCTGCTGCCTGTCGACTTCCACCTGCGAATAATCAGGATTGACTGTAAGATCGAGGTTGAGGGAGGTTGAAAGTATAGCTTTGGCATCGATTCCCGCAGTCATTTTATATTTCATGCTCTCCCCGGTTTCCCTGTTCTGGGTGGCTTTCCCGGAAACGTATGGGATGAGCGAAAATCTCAATCCTGAAGGAGGCAGCGGCTTATCCCACACCAGGGCTCCCTCATAGGCCAGGGTTGCGGTTGCGAACTGGCGGGGCATTGGCGCCCAGCTCGATTTTTCACTCGTTTTCAGGTCCTGCCTGCTGAAGTTAATTCCCCATTCCTGTGCTCCCCCATTATATCTCAGGCTTCTGAATGGAATCGCAAATTCGGCCACCCACCTGTCCGGGTAACTTTTCACTGCTGACCGCCATTTTATGTCCCAATTGAGGTTCACTGTCCCCCCGTTGGCCTGAACGCCGTCCCACTGTGCCCCGGCTGCCGAAACGCCAAAGGCGAAGCCGTTGGTCTGGTCATTAAACGTATCAATGAAGGTTATGTAGTTATCATTTTTCATGAAATTGAAATCCCTGCGGAGCGATTCCACCGGCCGCTTCCCCAGGGTCGGATCATGGCAGATGATGCCCATGTAAAGCGTTGTGGGAGTGTAGGTCAGCCTTACTTCGGTTTGGGCCGCCGCATACCCGGTATCAGTCGGGAGAACTCTCTGAAGGCGGGTGGCAGACTCGCTTTCATCCCATGCCTTTTCATCGAGCACTCCGTCAATATTGATCTTTTCCGAAGTCTCCTTTATATGGATCCTGTACTTTTCCCGGTTTACTCCCCTCACCTGGCTATATGAATTCACGGTCCCCAGGAACAGGATCACGGGAACAAGAAGGATTAAATACCTCGGCATTGCTGATAAAATTTGCCGAATATAAAGAATTGTATTGTTAAAATATTAACAGTACAGGCATGAACATAAAATTTAAGGATTTTTAAGAACCTTATTAAAATCCGGAATATCTTCATTACATTAACATCCGGGGCCAACAATGAATTTTTGCCATGAATATCTCGATCTCTCACGACAGCAGCGAACTCGGAAGCCAGGCTGCAGGCTTCATCTCCCGCAAGCTCGGCCAGGTCATAAGTGAGAAGGGCGGAGCACGTATAGTCGTTTCAACGGGCGCTTCACAATTTGACCTGTTCAGCTCACTGACCAAATGCGATACCGACTGGACAAAAGTCGAGGTTTTTCACCTCGATGAATATATTGGTATTCCGGAAACACATCCCGCGAGTTTCAGGAAATACCTCAGGGAACGCTTCATCAGCCACCTTCCGGTAAAGAAATTTCACAGCATCGATGTTGAGGGTGATATTGGCGAAGTGATCTCCCGGCTTACTGCCGAAGTGCGGAAATCGCCGCCCGATCTTGGCATTATCGGAATTGGCGTGAACGGTCATATTGCTTTCAACGATCCGCCGGCTGACTTTTCATCGCGGGAGGCTTTCAGTGTTGTATCGCTCGATGAGATATGCCGGATGCAGCAGGTGGGAGAGGGGTGGTTCGGTGGGCTTGAGGAGGTCCCAACACGGGCAGTTTCGATGACGGTTTACCAGATAATGCAGTGCAGGACAATCGTTTCGTGTGTACCTCATGCCGTCAAGGCTGATGCGGTCTATAGGACATTCACAAACGGGCTCACAAATCTGGTTCCGGCAACCATGCTGAAGCAGCATCCTGATTTTCATCTTTACCTGGATAAAAACTCAGCTTCGGGGATTATTGTCCTGTGAATTCCGGACTCTAAAACTGTCAAAAATGAATAGCAAGGTATCTGTCAGGGGAATCCATTATGAGACCGGCAGGCCGGTCGAAGTCTTCATCGCTGACGGCGTTATTTCAGCAATTCAAGAGATCCAGGCTACCGGGCCGGGCGCAGGCGAAATGTATATCGCGCCGGGACTGGTCGATAACCAGATCAACGGGTACAACGGTGTTGACTTTTCAGCGACAGGTCTCACTGCTGCTGACATGCTTAAAGCTGTAAAAGCCATTCAAAGGGACGGGGTAACTACATTCCACCCGACAATACTTACCAACAGCGATGAAAACCTGATCAGGATCCTCAGCAATCATGCCAGATTCCTTGAGAACGCTGAAATTAGCGAGTCTGTGCCGGGATTTCATCTCGAAGGACCATATTTATCCCCGGTGAAGGGATTCTTTGGCTGTCACCCGGAGCAATTCCTCAGGAACCCCTCCTGGGATGAATTTGAGAGATACCAGGACGCGGCAAATGGCAGGATCAGGATCATTACCCTCAGCCCGGAGCTGGATGGTGCAATGGAATTTATCCGGAAATGCGTGGAGCACAATATTCTGGTCTCGATAGGCCATTCAAACGCTTCCGCAGAACAGATCCGTCTTGCTGCAGGGAATGGCGCGTATCTTTCCACGCATCTCGGGAACGGCTGCGCGAACCTTATCGACCGGCATCTCAACCCCATCTGGCCCCAGCTGGCAAACGACCTGATCACACCATCCATAATTGCTGATGGCCACCACCTTACTCCCGAAGAAATGAAGGTTTTTTACCGGGTCAAGGGACCTGACAACATGATCCTTATTTCCGATGTTACGCACCTGATCGGGATGCCGGCAGGCCGGTACACCTATATGGGGAATGAGGTTGTCTATACTGAGGACGGGCTGATAAAGAACCCGGTGCTTAATGTCCTTGCAGGCGCTTCATTTCCCCTGAGCAGGGGAATCGGCAATATGATGAGATCTGCAGGATGCAGCCTTTGGCAGGCAATAAACCTTGCATCCAGGAACGTTTCAGATGCCTGCCACCTGCCGGATGTTGGTACGATGGCCCCTGGGAAGCGGGCCGACCTTATTCTATTTAAGCTTAAGAACGACGCTATGGTTGTCCGGCAGACCTGGGTCAGGGGAAGGAAATTGTAAGAACCTGGACGATCGAGATCCGGCTCACTGTTCCTTGCCAGTGACCTCCCGATAACATTCTTTAACTAACTATTTTGAATTGGTATTACAATTTATAATAAATTTGAGGGAAATTTAAAATTGGAAAAATGGGAAATCTAGGTGCCACTGAGATAATACTGATCATTCTTGTAATTGTACTTTTATTCGGCGGTCGCAAAATTCCTGAACTCATGAAGGGAATTGGCCAGGGAATGAAGGAGTTCAAGAAAGCCTCGAGGGTGGAGGATGACAACACCTCGGTAAAGCCTGAAGCAAAGGAAGATCCAAAGAAGGAATAATCTCCTTTAGTTAAGGTCAGACGGCATTTCAGTATTTTATCAATCAGTCAGTAGGCAGGAAGCCGGGTGCTTTTCTGTGCTTTGTTCCCTGTTCGTAGCTAAATGCTATCTCAAGCAGCAACGGTTCACTCCATGCCCTTCCAAAGAACGTGATGTCGACGGGCAGCTCTTCGATGAAGCCCATCGGGAGAGCGATTGCCGGGTATCCGGATATTGCTGCCAGTGATGAACTTCCGCCGAGGTAATGGTCGCCGAGGATCAGGTCGGTCTTCCAGGCAGGTGAGCCTGTCGGCGCCATCAGGGCATCGAGGCGATTCTCATCCATGATCCTGTCAATTCCCTCCTCGCGGGTAGCCTTGAGCATTGTCCCGAGGTCCTTTTTGTATTCGGGCGAATTTAGGTCCCCCTTCCTGTCGGCCATCTCAAGTATTTTCTGGTCGAAAAATTTCAGCTCGACGGTATCGGTAAGATTGAATTTTATCAGGTCGCTGATGTTCCTGACAGGTGTGCCCGGGCCCAGGCCGGCAAAATACCTGTTCAGACCATCCTTGAATTCATACAGCATGACATCGAAGGAAGCAGCCTCATAACCAGAGCTGTTTGGTGCAGAGACTTCAATCACCTCCGCTCCCAGGCTTCTGATCGATCTTATGGCCTGCCTGGTCAGTGTGTCGACCTTTTCCATAAAATCGGACGAACCTTTTATGAAACCGATCCTCTTTCCTTTTAAACCGCCGGGGTTGAGCGACCTGGTGTAATCGGTAAGGTATTTGCCCTCCGATCCGGCTGTCTTCGGAACGGCGGGATCGGTGCCGGTAAGCGCCCCAAGGCAGATAGCGACGTCCTCCACCGTTCTACCCATGGGCCCGGGGGTATCCTGGGTGAACGAAATGGGAATTATGCCGCTCCTGCTGATCAGCCCTACTGTCGGTTTCAGGCCCACTATGCCGTTGTTATTCGACGGACAGACGATCGATCCGTTGGTTTCGGTGCCAATTGCCAGAATGCAGAGGTTTGCCGACACTGCCACGCCCGATCCCGAGCTCGAGCCGCAGGGATTCCTGTCGAGAACATAAGGATTCCTTGTGAGCCCACCGACTCCGCTCCAACCGCTTGTGGATGCCATCGATCTGAAGTTGGCCCATTCGCTGAGATTCGATTTGCCGAGTATAACTGCCCCCGCCTGTCTGAGCTTCGCTGCAACAGGGCTGTCTGATGCGGGGAATGAATTCCTGAGGACCGTTGCCCCCGCAGTGTTGGGCATCTTGTCATGAGTAGAGATATTGTCCTTCAGGATCACCGGGATCCCGAAAAGCGGGCCGGTCTGCCTCCCGTCAGCCAGGACTATATCGAGACTGTCAGCGATCTTCAGGGCATCCGGGTTAACTGTGATCACCGAATTCAGCGATGGTCCCGATTTGTCGATTTCATTGATCCTGTCGAGATAGGCCGAAACTACATCCCTTACAGTGAATTTCTTGTTTTTGTAACCTTCATGCAGATCCCTTACCGTCGTCTCTTCCAGCCATTTATTATCTCTTTGGGCTGTGCCTGACTTTTTTGTCACTCCGGGCTTGCACCCTTGCATGACAGCAGGCAGTAACATGACTGCCAATAGCAGAATTTTAAGTGTTGTCCTCATATTATTTGTGTTTTCCTGTTATTTAAACTCGTATTTTTTGACAAAATCCATTAGTGATTGTCTTAAGGTTAAGTGCAAATCTTAAGCTGGTCCCTAATTTTTAAAGTCATTCTTCTGGTTTGAATATATTTGTTTAAATTTCAACAATAAATAGCATAATGAGAAATATTTTCCTGCATATTCCACAGGAGGGCCCGGCAATTAAGGATCAGGTTCTGGCAACGGTGGTGCGGACAGAGGGATCCACTCCGCAGAAAGCAGGGAGTTCGGCTTTGTTCGGTTCATCGGGTCTCAGGCACGGGACAGTGGGGGGAGGCATTCTGGAAGGCAAGGTTACGGAAATTGCCTCCAGATCGGTCAAGGCAAAGAAATCAGGATTGTACAGGTTTACGCTGGACAACAATTCACCCGACGGTGAGGATGCACTTTGTGGAGGCGCGGTGACGGTACTCATAGATGCAGATCCGGGAAGGCACAATTCCGTATTTCAGGATGCAGGCAAATCAATCACTGCCAGGATCCCGGGAGTATTGGTCACGATTGTCTCGAATATCTATGATGAATCGGTTGTGATTAAAAGGTTGTGGTCAGGAACTATGGAGCGTGACCCCCTGGCTGCATCGATCATGGAAGTTACAGGCCCGGTGATTGAGGGGATGCTGAAGAATCCTGACCCACATGAATTCCGGGAATCAGAATTTGTCCTCCCCGGTGAGGAGACTGCCTCGATGTTCTATTTTCAATCGGTGATACCTCCGCCGCATGTGATTATTGCAGGCGCCGGGCATATCGGGAAAGCCCTCATGCCGATCGTGCAAATGCTCGGGTTTGAGATCACTGTCATCGACAACCGCAAGGAATTTGCCAATCCGGGCAACCTACCGGCAGCCGATCATATACTGGTGGGGGATGTCGGCAAAGCTTTGTCTATGATCGGGAAGCAGTCGGATTGTTTTATCGTTATTGTCACCCGCGGGCACAAGGACGATGCTGGAGCGCTCAGGGCGTGCATCGGGTCGGAGGCTGCTTATATCGGGATGATTGGAAGCAAGAACAAGGTCGCTCTCATGAAAAAGGAGTTCATCTCGAATAAATGGGCCACGCCGGAGCAATGGAACAGGATCTTTGCTCCGATCGGCATCGATATAAATTCGAAAACGGTCGAGGAGATTGCCGTGAGCATATCCGCGCAGTTGGTCATGGTCAGGAACATGGCACGTTCTGCCGCTGAGGATCACGGGGAACCTGCCGGGATAAAATCGCGCACATCTCCGGCTGTCGAACGAAGAGGGAAAAAGAGGAAATGAATGAGATATGGGCCATAGTGCTGGCAGCTGGTGAATCCAAAAGGATGAAGGTCCCCAAAATGCTTCTTCCATTCGGCCGTGAGACCATGATAGAAAAGGTCATACTTAATATTGCCGGTTCGAAGGCAGACAGGACCCTCCTGGTGCTGGGCTCCTACAGGGATGAGATAAGGGCCGTAACGGCCAGTTATCCCATACTGACCTGTTACAATGAAAATTACAGGAACGGGATGTACTCCTCAGTCAGGTGCGGTTTTGAAAACCTCCCTGAAAGCGTTGGGGCAGTAATGGTTTTTCCGGGCGATCAGCCGTTCATTGGGCCCGGGGTGATAAACAAGGTGATCGACGCATACAGGAGATCGGGTAAAGGGATAGTCATGCCTGTCTACAAGAAAAGACGGGGCCACCCCCTGCTCCTCGACTGCAAATACAGGAACCTGGTTATCGGCTCCGAACCAGCGGATGGTTTACGGAACCTGGCGCATGAGTTCCCTGGCGACGTCCTTGAAGTGAGGGCAAATGCACCGGAGATACTCATGGATTTCAATACGAAAGAAGATTATCTGAATGCAATAAATCAAAACAGTTAAACATGGAACAGAAAATCAGTTTTACCCTTAACGGTAAAAAAACAGAAATCCAGGTTGATCCCGCCGCGACCCTGCTATGGGTCCTGCGGAACAAGCTAGGGCTGACGGGCACAAAGTTCGGCTGCGGGACCGGGTTCTGCGGCGCATGTACTGTGCTGATAAACAAGGAGGCTGTCAGATCGTGCCAGCTTTCCGTAAGCGATGTTGCGGGGAAGGAGATCATTACCATCGAAGGTCTTGGCCGCAACGGGAAACTCCATCCGGTGCAGCAGGCATTTGTTGACCACGAGGCCCTGCAATGCGGATATTGCACCCCCGGCATGATCATGACGGCCACGGGGCTTCTTTTAAGCAATCCCTCACCGACGCGCCAGGAGATCATCGACGGTCTCGACGGTAATCTCTGCCGTTGCGGTGCACACGTGAGAATTGTTGATGCCGTTGAAACTGCTGCCAAATCAATGAAAGGAGGGAAGTAAAAATGAAAAATCCTGATTTAAGCAACCCTAGTCCTGCAAATCCGCTGGAAAAGAGCGGTCTCAAGAGAAGAAGTTTCATCAAGCTGCTCGGAGGCGGGATCTTTATATTCTTCCAGCCCTGGAACCCTGCCGATCTGCTCAGCCTTCCGGCTGACCAGCGCAGAAGCCTTACAAAGGAATACAATGCATTCCTTCAGATCGCCGAGGATGGCACTATCAAGTGCTTCACGGGGAAGATCGAGATGGGACAGGGAATTATAACCTCACTGGCGATGATGATGGCAGAAGAGCTGAATGTTCCGTATGAAAGAATATCCATGGTAATGGGTGATACAGACCTGTGTCCTTATGACGCGGGAACCTGGGGATCCCAGTCTGTGCAGACTTTCGGACCGGCAATGATGGCCGCTGCTGCAGAGGCCAGGGCCGTACTGACCGACCTCGCATCTGCCAGGCTTGGCGTTCCGGTAACTGAAATGGATGTTAAGGATGGCGTGGTTTTCGACACCAAGAATCCCGCCAAAAAGATCAGTTACGGTCAGCTGGCAAAAGGCAAAAAGATCGAGAAGCGCGTCGATGTCACCCCGAAGCTTGAGGATTATACAAAGTTCACGATTGTCGGCAAACCCATGATGCGGAAGGATTCCCGCCTTAAAGTGACTGGCGAAGCAAAATACGCAGGTGACCTCAGGCTTCCCGGAATGGTTTATGCACGAATCCTGAGGCCCCAGTCGCACGGCGCAAAGCTGAAATCGGCAGATGTATCCGGCGCGGAAAAGATACCTGGTATCCAGGTCGTCAGGGATGGTGATTTCATTGCCGTTCTGAGTGAAGACCGCGATACCGTCGACCAGGCCGTTGTCAGGATTAAAGCGGAGTACACTTTTGACGAGCTCCCGGTCAACGACACGAATTTGTACGACAGGATGGTCGGTGCAAATTCGAGAGTTGAAGTGGCAGAATCGCTTGGTGACATGGAGGCCGGGGCAAAAGCTTCCGACAAGATATTTGAGTCTGAGTTCCATGATCCATATCTTGCTCATGCTGCTATCGAAACCCATACTGCCCTTGCGAACCTGGAAGGTGACAAGATGACGGTATGGGCATCGACTCAATCGCCTTTCGGCCTGCAGGACAGTATTGTAAGGGAGCTTGGGTTCCCGGTTAATAAAGTCAGGGTAATAACGCCCTTCGTCGGAGGTGGGTTCGGAGGGAAAGCTCCTCACCAGCAGGGAGTTGAAGCAGCACGGCTGGCAAAGCTTGTGAAGAAGCCGGTGATGGTTGTATGGTCCCGTGAGGAGGAGTTTTTCTATGATACTTTCCGTCCTGCCGCAGTTGTAAGGGTCCGTTCAGGGATTGACAAGGCACGGATGATAAAGCTGTGGGATTACAGGTTGTTCTATGGCGGCTCGAGAGGATCTGATGCGATCTATGATGTTCCGAATGTTAAAAGGACCTTTTTCGAACAGAACATGGATTCAGCTCCCATACATCCATTCGGAACAGGAGCATGGAGGGCCCCCAGCAACAATACTAACACCTGGGCCCGCGAGACACAGATCGATATAATGGCATCAGCAGCGGGGATAGATCCCCTGGAATTCCGGCTTAAGAACCTGAAGGACGAAAGGATGATCGCCTGCCTGAAAGCCGCAGCCGACAAATTCGGGTATGTCCCGGCTAAATCACCAGGCGGCAGAGGCATCGGGGTTGCCTGCGGAACGGATGCCGGGTCATGGGTTGCCCTGATCGCAGAGCTCAGGGTAGATAAAAGCACCGGCCACGTACAGGTAATCAGGGTTGCATGTGCCCAGGACATGGGACTTAGCGTAAATCCACAGGGATCCCTGCTTCAGATCGAGGGCTGCATCATCATGTCGCTTGGCTATGCACTGGGAGAGGAGGTAATGTTTGAAGGAGGCAATGTCAGGACAAGGGGATTCGACAGTTACCTGATCCCGCATTTTTCATGGGTCCCGAAGATCGACGCTGTGATTCTCGACAGGAAGGACAAGCCCCCGAAGGGTGGCGGCGAACCTGCCATAATCACGATGGGCGCCCTTGTGTCGAACGGCATTTTTGATGCCACAGGCGCCCGGTTGTTCCGGATGCCCATGACACCGGAAAGGGTGCTGGAGGCTTTGAAAATGGTTTAGTTTAATCTGTTGTACCGATAGGGAAAAGTTTTTTTCAACCTTTGCCGGGAATAATTGTCTGTTATGTTATGTCAATAAATTCAAACAAACGGGAATAATTATGAAAACTAACTTTTTGAAACAGGTGGTTTCAGCTGCTACTATCCTGGCCTTCCTGGCCATACCGCTTACAACGAATGCACAGGGAACAAAGGCAAATTTCTCGGGCAGCTGGGCTTTTAACGCTGAAAAGAGCAACATGGGGCAGCCTCCGCAGGGACAGGGGCAGAGGATGGGTCCATTCGGCGGGGGAGACTTCGTTGCAACACAGGATGCAAACATACTGACCGTGGAAAGGACCAGGACAAGTCCCGACGGCCAGACAATGAATGTAAAAAGCGTCTATAACCTTGACGGCAAGGAGAGCGTCAATACAACAGGAAGGGGTGAGTCCAGATCAGTAGCCACCTGGTCACCTGACGGGAAATCACTTACCATTGCGACCACTAGGAATATTGACAGGGATGGTCAGAATATGGAGATCAAGTCGACTGAGGTGTGGACACTGACCGATCCAAAAACAATCACCGTCAATACAACCATGAACACTCCTAACGGGGAGCGCAAAACCACAATGGTTTATAATAAGAAATAGGCCCTGGGGATTAAGGATCCTGTGAGGTTGGAGAAAAAGTTGAAACCAATAGACCGCAAAGTTCGCAAAGTCCTGTCCCAATAAATGTCGGGGACAGCCCGGATTACACAAAGTACGCAAAGGATTAACTATAAGCAATTTGCCTTTGCGTTCTTTGCGCCTTCTTTGCGTTCTTTGCGGTTAAAAAGTACTTTTCCTGCAGCCCTTAATTATCCCACAAGTGGTTCCGGGGTGTAAGGGAGGTTCAGCTGGGATCTGTCCCGACGACCCGGAATTTATCTGCATCTTCGGGTTTCATGAGATATACCATCTCACCCGGTTTTAATCCCTTGTTGACAACAATGCTCTTATCATTGGCTTCCCCGGTCACTATGAGCTGCCTCTTTTTCCTCCTGGTAAAGACATAAGGGTTGCCGTCAGTTCCGGCATAGATACATTCGTTCGGGACAAATACCACGTCTTTTAATGTCTTGATCACGATCTTGTTGGCTGTTGTCATGGATGGCCGCAGGACCGGGTCGGTGCCATCGAGCCTTACGAACACCTCGAAGACCTTGGTGTCGGTATTTGGCAGCTTCTCCCCGATGTTTGCGACCGATGCCACTTTCCCGGTATATTTCCTGTCGGGGAACGCGTCAATATTTATCACGACCTCCTGTCCCTTCCTGACTTTGCTGATATCAACCTCGCTTATATATATCCTTGACATAAGTGACGACAGGTCCGGGACGGTAGCAACTACCCTCTCGAACGGATTGACATTTGAGCCTGTCTTGATTTTTGTCCCATGGTGGTCCTTTTTGTACATCACCATCCCGGAAGTAGGTGATTTTATGACAAATGCAGTGAGAAGGTTCTCCAGGTCAGTTACCCTTCTCTGGACCCTGTCGAGATTGACTTTCGTATTGGCAAGGTTCTTTACTGACTGGGCTCTTCTGAGAGCGTAGCTCCTCTTCAGCTGCTCGAGGGTCCTTCTCTGCTTGTCAACATTGATTTCCGCCTGCCTGATTGTCGTGGGAGGTTCATACTTCGAATTTGCAAGGGTCAGCTCAGCTTCAGTGACCGTGTGTTCCTGGTTTTTAATGCCGTCCCTCAGGCCGGTCAGGAGCACCGCTGTATCGAGCTTCTGTGTTTCAAAATTGGTAGTGAAGGTCAGAAGCCTGTCCCTTTCATCCTTGAGGGTGTTGTCGAACTGGGTCCGATCGAGAGTGGCAATATAGTCGCCCTCATTTACGAGGGTACCCTCCGGAACCAGGTCGGTGATCTTAAGCTCGGCAGCGTGAAAGTCACGTCCGCGCGCTACTTCCGGTGCGAGGATGTCAACCGAGTTCTCGGCAAGAAGCTCACCGGCGGTCGATATCGAGATCTCAAAATCCCCCTTTGAAACCCTGACAAAGAGACTCTTTTCATCCTTCCTGGTTGTCAGCTTATTGAAGACGAACAATCCTGTTAACGTCCCGACAACTACGATAAGGGAAATAATCAGATTTTTCCTAGTCATTTTCGGCCTTGTTTGGTTTAACCGTCACGGGACTAAGGTACAAAATTCAAAAACGGCGAAAAATCGGGTTCACATCCTTTAACAAGATTTAACAAATTAGCAGGTTAACGCACTTTGAGCAGGAATGCGGCATATGCCGGAAGAACCCGGAATAGCCGGTCAGCGGAACTGTGCAGCCTTCTCCTTCACTGCTGATCCCGCATTTCACCGGCTCTTTGCCTGAACAGCTTCATTTTTTTTGCTGAAATTCTGAGTATCCTCTGTACCTCCAGTCCATGATAAATATCCGGCACGACGGTTCCCGGATCTTTGCCTGTCAGGAAGATATAATGACTGTGGATCATCGACCTCAGCCAGCCAGGTGGTACGTGTCCTGACGGGAAGCTTGTAAACGGCCCATAATTGCTTCCAGTCACCTGCTTTTTCCATATCCCCTCCTCCTCAAGGTAGTATTCAAAAGAATCGGGAGCATGTGTCGAAAATCTTATGGCGCCTTTTTCGGCAAAAAGTTCAAAGGATATAAGATCACCCGTTCCGGAGCTTATCCGGCTGGATGAGAGAGTACCGGCTGCTTTTGTAACGGGATCATAAACGGTCATCATACTGAACAGGTCGGTATCAGGCTGTACATCAGGGAAATTACCGGACTGGACTGTATCGACCACCTTTATCCCGCTACCGAGGAATGCAATGAGCAGGCTTATGATGTGTGAGCCGAGATCAGCCATGGCACCGCCATCCGGTGATGGTGTGAGCCTTGAAGCCCGCTTATCCCTGTAATCCTTCCGCAGGTAATCGCCGTGATAGTACTTCAGGTCGAAATGCACCGGCCTGCCCAGGATGCCTGATTGCCAGAGTGAAAGGGCTCTCATTATCTGCGAGGAGAACAGGTACTGAAATCCGACCTGGATCTTTTTATCGGGATGGCTGCGTGACAAACCGAGTATTTTCTTCTCTTCCTCCTCTGTTGAGCATACCGGTTTTTCCAGGTAGATCCTCGTCACTGACGGGAGTGCGATGGCGGCAGAAAAAAAATCGAAATGAACCTTATTCGGCCCCAGGATAAATATGGTATTGAGCCGTTCATTCTTTTTAAAGGAACCGGGATCCTCATGTGTGCTAAAACCATAGAGCCTTGCGAACCTTTCGCTGCTGCCGCTTTGAGAACAGACCGATCCGAACTCGGTTTCAGGCGCATCATCATAATAGAACTTCAATGAGTTCAGTGCAAATGCGTGTGCCCTGGCTATCCCCCCGGCCCCGGCAAATCCTATTACAATTCTCTCATTTTGCATCTTCTGCCTGCATTTTCAAAGTCAATATCAAATGTAGTGATTTTCATAAAGAACTTCCCGCCCGGAGGATGCAAACCGGGAGCCTTAAGGAGAGTAAATTTCCGGGAATCAGCCGGTATTCTTCAGAATAACTTTCTTATGATCCTTATAATCAGGGTAAGCAATATGCTTATTATTATCATAGTGGTTATTGGAAAATAGAACCGGAAATGCTCTTTTTCAATTCTGATATCTCCCGGCAGATGGCCGATCCAGTTAAGCTTATCGCCTGCAAACCAGATAATGAGCCCGGCAACAGCCAGAAGGATACCTGCGAGAACGAGCATTTTTCCGGTGTTTTCCATATTTACTACGAGTCAATGTGTAAATTTACAATTTGCCGGCGGAACTGGCACCTTTTTTGCGATATCACTGGCTCCGATCCGGGGATGCCAGGCTCACGGCAATTGAGTGGCTGAAGGGCCCGACGGCGGATTTTGAACATTTTCAGGAAAAGGTTCGTTATATTCTGAGAAAATCAGGTTAGTCACATGAAACTACTAATCGTCGAGGATGAAAGATCTCTAAGCCGTGCAATATGCGAGTATCTGAAGGTTGAGGGGCACATTTGCGAAGAAGCCCACAATTACCATGAAGCAATAAAGAAAACTGCGGACAACACGTACAACTGCCTGGTCCTTGATCTTGGCCTGCCTGATGGCAGCGGCCTCGATATCATCCGCGAACTAAAGAAGAACAAGGCGGCGGACAGGGTGCTGATACTTTCGGCCAGGAGCTCGCTTGAGGATAAGATCACGGGCCTGAAGATCGGCGCCGACGATTATCTGTCAAAGCCGTTTCACATGGCTGAGCTGAGCGCCAGGATCAATTCGGTTTGCCGGAGGGATAATTTCAATGGCTTCAATGAGCTTTCATTTAATGAAATAAAGATAAGGACCGATGCCCAGGAGGTTCTTATCAACGATAAACTGCTTAACCTGACCAGGAAAGAGTATGATCTTCTTGTTTTCTTTATGATCAACAAGGACCGCGTCATCACCAAGGAATCGATTGTCGAGCATCTCTGGGGTGACAATGTGATCCTTACGGATTCATTTGATTTCATCTACACTCATGTGAAAAACCTGAGAAAAAAGCTCTTGTCTTACAATTGCGGCAATTATATAAAGGTGATTTACGGATTCGGTTATAAATTCAGCGAGCCTTGAAACTTCTCACGAGAAGTACATATTACTATTTTGTATTTTCAATCCTGGTTCTCTTCTTCGCCGGCGTAGGCCTTTATTATACGATCAGGTCGATTGTCTACAGGCAGATTGACGAGAGTCTCATCACCGAGAAGACCATAATCCAGGATCAGATCGAGGAAACCGATACGATACCTGATTTCTCTGCCTCATTCGGACATCAGATTGAAGTCCAGCTTCTTCCGTACAGGCTGAGATATTCACAATCGATACGCGACACAGATATTTTTGATTCAGGTACGGAAAAATTCCTTGCTTTCCGGCACATAAGGTTTACAGGCAGCACGCCCAAATACACCGGGTATGTGATAAACATTTACCAGCTTAATAATGAAAGCAGCAGCCTGCTTGACAGCATAGGTCTCGGAATGTTCTTCCTGCTGGTGGCCCTGTTCCTTATTTTGATAGCACTTAACTATCTTATCTCCAGGAATATATGGAAACCATTCTACAAGACCCTCAGCGAAGCAAGATCATTTGATGTCCTAGATAATAACCGTCTCGACCTTCCGGACACGAACATCGATGAATTCAGGCAGATGAACGACGTGCTTGAAGAGATGACCCGGAAAATCAAGAAAGACTATGTTCATCTGAAGGAGTACAATGAAAACCTCTCACATGAGATCCAGACGCCCCTGGCAGTTATCCGCTCCAAGCTAGATATCCTGATACAGAACCGGAAGCTGAACAAGGAAAGCATTAATCTTATCAAATCCATCAATGAGGCCAGCATCCGGCTTTTCAGGCTGAATCAGGCCTTGCTGCTTATGTCGAGGATCGAGAACCTGCAGTTTGCCGAAACCAGGAAGATCTCGCTGAGGGAGCTGGTCGAAAAGATACTCATGAACTATGAGGAGATCATGCAGCTAAAGAAAATTAAAGTTGAAACTGAGTTTGCCGATAAGGCGATGGTGAATATGAACGAGGACCTGGCAGATGTCATGATTTCAAACCTTCTCGGGAATGCCATTAGGCACAACATCGACGGTGGGTTTATCAGGTGCAGGCTTGATGACAGGTCCCTGACAATAACGAACAGCGGACTGCCCCTGAAGGCTCATCCCGAAAAGCTGTTCAACCGTTTTCAGAAAGGGTCAGATCATCCCGACGGAATAGGGCTCGGGCTCTCGATAGTCAAGAATATTGCAGATCATTACAGGATGGGGATCAGTTTTTCAAGTTCGGGCACCGTTCATGAGATAAAGCTTGACTATGGAGATGATGCGTTTCGTCTTATCTGACATTGAGCAAACCTTAAAGTTTCGTTAAAAATCCTGCACTTCAGAATTTCTTCAAATTCGGAAAATAGTTTTGTTGCCATAATCAAACTAAATGGTACAACTATGAAGAGGATATTTGTAATGCTGGTGTTTGTGATGGCAGTTGCAGCATTGAATGCTCAGCAGCGCTCATCACTGAGTGTGAGTGACCTTCCGAAATCGATTACTGATTACATAAACAAGGATTATTCCGGTTTTGCAATCAGCCAGGCAACGAAGGTTGACAAGGATAATGTGATAACCTACGAGGCTGTCATTACAAAAGGAGCAATGCGCGACGTCCTTTCATTCGACAGTAACGGAAGGTTTCTGAAAAAAATTGAATCAAAGGGTGGGATGAAGAAAATGAGCCATCCGAAGCCTGCACCAAAGGGTTCAGTTAAAAAGTAGAGTTAATTCAACAAATCCGGAACGGCGCAGTTAGGCGCCGTTTTTTTTGTCGTATCCGGGTCCGGGGAAATTTTGAGGATTTTGACTATTTTTGATGGTACCATAAAAGAGATCCATAAAAATCTGATCAAAATTCTTCCGCTATGAAAACATTTTCAGCCATTCTTATCCTTGCCTTTGCTTCTCTTTTTTCTTCCGGATCTGCCGGCATGGCTTTTCCCGGGGAAAAAGGCAAAACCGCTGCTGAGATAATCAGCATGATAATTGCGAAAACGGGTGCAAATGAAATCCCCGGAACCGTCGATGTCATCAAGGAAGGAAATCCACAGACCGTTGTTACGGGAATCGTGACAACGATGTTTGCCACGATGGATGTCCTTAAGAAAGCCGTCGCCTCCAACTGCAACCTGGTAATAGTTCACGAGCCGCTGTATTATAATCATCTCGATAATACTGAGCAGTTCAGGGACGACCCGGTCTTCCTTGAAAAGAAAAAATACATAAACGATCATAACCTTGTGATCTGGAGGTTCCACGACTATATACACTTGATGAAGCCCGACGGTATCGAATCGGGAATGGTAAAGAAGCTAGGCTGGGAAAAATATGAGGTCAACGGGAGCCTTAATAATTTCCTCGTTCCGGAAACAACCCTCAGGGGCCTGCTTGCATATCTTAAGGGAATATTCCCCAAAAATGCCTTTTATGTCATAGGTGACCCTGAAATGAAAGTCTCGAAGGTCAGGCTCCTTTGCGGTGCACCCGGAAGCATGGCTCACATACACGCGCTTGAACAGTCCGGCACGGAAGTGGCACTGGCTGGTGAAGCGCAGCAATGGGAGACATACGAGTATGTGAGGGACGCCGTTGCACAGGGAAAAAAGAAAGCAGTGGTCTTCCTGGGGCATATAGCTTCTGAAGAGGCAGGCATGGACTTCTGTGCGACCAGGCTGAAAGGCTTTGTCAGTGGGATCTCTGTCAGCTATATCGAGAGCGGACCATCCTTCTGGTCATATTAGCCCGGTATATCTTTTGAGATCTGAATACATGAGGGTCAAAAAGTTACTTTTAACATTCCTGCTAACCGCAACCGCAGTGGTCTTTTACCCGGCAACAGCCCAAAAAGCAGGTCCGGAATTCAGGGTCCTTGCGTTTTTTGCCGCCGAGACTGAACAGGCCCATGCATGTTTCGTCCATGAGGCCAACAGGTGGTTCTCTGAGTTATCCAAAAAGGATGGTTTCATTTACGATTCGACCAGTGACTGGAATAAGCTCAATCCCGTGACACTTAAAGAATACCAGGTAGTGATCTTTCTTGATTCACGACCTGATTCGCTGCAGCAGAGGCTGGCTTTCAGGGATTACATGGAGCATGGCGGGGCGTGGATGGGGTTCCACTTTGCAGCCTTTGCCCTTACACCGAGCGATTTTCCGCAGAACTGGGACTGGTATCACGATACATTCCTGGGCTCAGGCCAGTATAAGAGCAACACCTGGAAGCCGACCCCGGCTATCCTGAAGATTGAAAACCGGAACCATCCATCTGGCCGAAGGCTACCCCTGAAATTCAGGTCCTCTGCAAATGAATGGTACCGGTGGGAAAAGGACCTCTCTTCCAATCCTGACATAGAGATCCTGCTTTCGATCGATCCCTCCAGCTTTCCCCTCGGAACAGGGCCCAAGCCGCCCGAGATATGGCATAGCGGGTACTATCCTGTCGCCTGGACAAACCGGAATTTCAGGATGCTCTATATGAACATGGGACACAACGACATCGATTATGAGAGTGTTCCCAACAGGGAGATATCGCACACCTTCGGCAATAAATTCCAGGACAGGTTCATCGAGGATGGGCTTCTCTGGTTGGCAGGGAGAAAGCGGTGATTTTTTTGTTACACGGAGAGCGCTGAGGAGGCTCAGAGGGGGGCAAGCCTCTCCGTGCTCTCCGTGCAAGTTCTTCTATTCTCCCACTACCAGCGTTTGAATGGAGTGTCCCGGGATCTCGACAGCAACAAACTTCAGCCCGAAGCACAGGTTATAGCTGGTTTTCGTGTCACCCTGGTTCATCACAATAACTGCCACTTTCCCGTCGGGATTGAGGAATGCCGTTGACAGTAGCTGGCTCCTGCTGGGTGCGCACATTATCCTTTTTGCCCCCGGTTTCACGAACCTGGAGAAGTGCCCGATGTAATAGTAGGAGTTTGTATAGATCAGCTGACCGGTCTTAGTATCGGCATGCACCGGTGCAAAGCAGAAATTGCCCACATGATTGGGCCCGCCCGTCTCATCGAGCAGGATATTCCAGTCTGTCCAGCCGACAGCGCCGTTGTTGAAATCGTTGATCATAGACTTCCCGTACGATTCCCCGAGGTCCCAGGCATAGTACCTTGCCGGATCGAATGGTCCCCTGCACCCTTCGGTGAACAGCAGGTTCTTGTCGGGGTAAGCGTTGTGGACAAGCCCGACATTGCCGTACATCTGCTGACCGCCGCTCCAGTCCTCGTACCAGTGAAACCCCATTCCCCAGGCATATTTGGCGGCTTCTGGGTCACTGAAAATTGCTTCGGCACGCTGGGCGATCAGGTCGCGGTTATGATCCCATACGATTATCTTTTTGTCCGAAAGTCCCTCTTTTGCCATCGTCGGTCCAAGGAAATTTTTCAGGAAATCGCGCTCATCCTCTGCGAAATAAATGCATGATTCCCATGTCTGGGTCGCCATCGGCTCATTCTGTACCGTGATTCCCCACACGGGGATCCCCTCCTTTTCGTAGCTCCTGATGAATTTCGTGTAATAGAGCGCCCATGACTGGAAGAATTCCGGCTTCAGCTTACCACCGTGAAGCATGTTGTTGTTGTCCTTCATGAATGCCGGCGGGCTCCACGGGCTGGCAAAAAGAGTCAGTTTGCCTCCTGCAGCGGCGATTGCCTTTTTGATAAGCGGGATCTTGTAGTGCATGTCCGGGGCGATGGAGAAGGTCTTCAGATCCTTGTCGCCCTCTTCAACATAAGTATAGCTGGCGCTTGAAAAATCACAGCTGTTGATATTGGTCCTACCGAGCGTGTAACCAATGCCTTTATAAGGATCGTAGTATGCCTGCAGCAGCTCTGCCTGTTTCTCCGCAGGAAGCTTTGCAAACGTCTCGGCTGCAGCATCGGTGAGAGCACCCCCGATCCCCAGGAGAGTCTGGAAGGTTACTGACGGATTGACAAATACATAGATCCTGGATTCGATCGTCTTATCGAGATCCTGGAACCGAAGTGTGCCTGCAGTGGATAACCTCAGCTGTGTGCTGTCGGCTGTGGTAAATACGGTGACATTTTTCCCTTCAGTTGTGAATTTATTAACAGCACTCCGGGTCTCCCCGGGCTTGTTTTGTGTGCACGACATCAGGATCAGCACAAATAATATCAGGAGAGCGTTTTTCATGATAAATATGGTATTCGTTTCAGCAGAATGATATCAATTGTTAAAGATAATAATATTGATAATTCCTGTATTGCAAAAATCATTGCCGGTTCACCGTTCAATTCCAGAAAAGGCAGAAAATATTTGATACTATTTGATCCTCACCTCATTAAGAGCCTGATGACGGCAGCCTTGAATTTGTTGTAGGGCGGATACCTGAGGGTTAAATCGAGCATGTTCGATTTGACTATCACAGAACGCATGTTGGAAAAAGTCTCAAAGGATTTCTTCCCGTGATACCTTCCGAGCCCGCTCGGGCCGACTCCGCCATAGGGCAGGTATGGTGAAGCGATCTGGATGACGGTGTCGTTTATGCCGGCTGTCCCGCTGCGTGTCCTGTTAAGGAAGGAATGGGCCAGCTTTTTACTGCCGGTAAAGATATAAACAGCGAGCGGCGTGGGATTCCTTTCGATGACGGAGTAAGCTTCTTCAAAGTCCTCAAATTCGATCAGTGGCATGATGGGCCCGAATATCTCATCTTTCATAATGTCATCGTCGGGATGCACATCCTTCATGACGGTCGGGGCGAGGTAACATGCTCCGGGGTCAGAGATCCCGCCTGCAACGACTTTTTCCGTGTCGATCATCCCCGAAAGCCTCCCGGTGTTTTCGGCATTAATGATCCGGGCGAAATCCATGCTCATGGAAGGGTCATCTCCATAAAACGCTGCAATCTGTTTCCGGAGGAGATCGGTGAATTTCCCTGATATGCTTTTATGGACAAGAATATAATCGGGGCAGATGCAGGTCTGTCCAGCGTTTATGAATTTGCCCCATGCGATCCTTCTTGCGGCGTAATCGAGCCTGGCATCCCCGGCAACGACACAGGGATTCTTGCCCCCGAGCTCGAGCGATACGGGTATCAGGTTCGCAGCAGCTTTCTCCATCACATACCTGCCAACCCTGGTGCTCCCGGTGAAGAAGATGTAGTCAAATTTGTAGTTCAGGAGGTATTCGCTTACCGAGTGATCCCCGTTCATGAAAGTGACCAGTTCCCTGGGAAAATTATCCAGGATCTTTTCCATGACGCCGGTTATTGCCGGCACCTGTCTGGAAACCTTTACGATGGCGCAGTTCCCGGCTGCAAGGGCCCCGATGAGCGGCATAAAAGAAAGCTGGAACGGGAAGTTCCATGGAGAGAGTATTAGTACCTGGCCGTACGGTTGGGGCCTGACATAGCTGCTTGCAATAAAATGAACAACAGGGGTATGCACCCTTTTCACGGTTGCCCATTTCCTCAGCTTCCTGATGGCAAGGTTAAGCTCCTTTACAACAAACCTCGATTCGGTAGCCAGTACCTCAAATTCAGGTTTATGAAAATCGTGCCATAAAGCATCCAGTATTTCCTGTTCGTGCGACAATACCAGGCTTCTGAGCTTCTTTAACGTTTCGAGCCTGTACCGCAAATCAAGTGTTTTGCCCGTGGCAAAGAACTTTTTCTGATTGTCGAGGATCAGTCCGATCTCTTCATTTTCCATTCGAGTTCCATTTGTAAGAGTTTCCGTGAAATGCTGTGAACCTCGCTGTTTCCGGCCGGGGGGATTGATTCCATCGCATACTCTGCCAGGGCGGCTATCGTAAGGCTGGGATTTACGCCAATATTGCCCTGTACGATTGAACCATCGGTTATATAGAAATCAGGATAGCCGTGTACTTTAAGGTTTTTGCCGATCACTCCCATGAGAGCCGAATCTCCCATCGGGCATCCTCCAAGGATATGGGCAGTTGTTGGCCTATTCAGGAAGACTTCGAGAAGTATGTTCTGAGGGATGCCGTCCACCTTCCTTGCATAGCGTTCCAGAACCTCCTGGCCGACAGGTATATATGCAGGAACCTTATTGCGGCCCTTGTTCACAAGCTTCATCCTGCTCCCGGTGAGAGATTTCTTCCACTCTAATTTCATGGCGTTGTCGGCTGTTTGCATCACCAGGAGGATGGCAAGCTTAGTTGACCATTTGAAATTGAATAATGTTTTGAAGAATTGCCGCGGATGGGTGACCGTTTTGAACAGAAGTCTCAGCGGGCGGGGAATGGGGCCCGGCGAGCCGTCGGCGGAGAGGCCGAAGAACCATTTCATGGCATTTGAACCGTCTGAGTATTTTACAACCTCTGCACGGGTATGGGGATCCGGACTGAAAACCGAAGTGATTGCGAGCCCGTTATTAAGTTTCTCCCTTGCCGATGATACCGCGCAAAGGGTTTCGGCATTTGTCCTGACATTGTTGCCGAGAGTGTCGGAAAGATCAGGAAGTGTTCGGAATTTATGCTTCTGCCTCAGCAGCAGGTCGATGGTTCCGAGGGTCCCGGCTGCAACAACGATCCCCTTCGACTGAAACACCCTGCGCTTTTTTCCCGGAAAGGAGGTTGTACTTCTTGTCCCGACAGTATAGACCTCCCCCGAACGGGAGATTATTTCGGCCTTAGTTTCGACAAGCACCTCAAGCCCAAGCTTTTCGGCGAACCACAGGTAATTCCTGTCGAGGCTGTTTTTTGCGTTCTCCCTGCAGCCGGCCATGCATCCGCCGCACTCGATGCATCCTTTCCGCATTGGTCCGAGTCCGCCGAAATATGGATCCGATTCTGCTTCTTCTCCCGAAAGGTTGACACCCACATGTACGCTTTCGAAAGTCGGACCGCAATTCATGTCATTTGCCACATCGTGCAAAGCGATATCCTCAGGGTTAAGCCTTGTGTACCTGGTCCTCCCGAGCATGAAGGAAGCCTTGTCATAAAATGGCATCAGTGTCCTCTTCCAGCCGCCATCCTTTGCCCATGAGGATCCATTGAAAAAATCATCATTCGGTATATACAGGGTATTGGCATAAACAAGACTCCCGCCACCGAATCCGGTTCCGCTGAGAATGCTGGCCTCCTTGATTAATGTCAGCTTCTGGATCCCGAAAAAGCGCAGGCCAGGCAGCCAGAGGTACCTGGGCAGGTTCCAGTTTGTCTTTGGGAAATCGCGGGGATCATACCTTTTCCCCTGTTCCAGGAGAAGGACTTTATAGCCTTTTTCTACCAGGCGGAGACTTGCAACACTCCCTCCGAAACCTGATCCGATAACAATATAATCGTAGATCACTTTACCCGTTGGAATTGTTTTGAACGGGTAAATATATGAAAGTATGTCGATTCAGTACAACCTGACTCTCATTTTTCTGAATCTGCACCTGTTGAGAACATCGCCCATCAGGGTCTCACCCCTTACCATGAGGCAGGGTTTTCTGACATTTCCCGGAAGCCTGAATACCAGTATGGTCGAATCTGAACTGCCGGCCTGCGTCGAATAATCCTCTTTCCACCCGAAATGCAGCGTTTTCTCAAGAGTTACCTGGCCGAACAGGTCATTCTCATACCTGTTACCCGGTTCATCTTTAATATATGCAATCGAGTTGTCCCATTTATGGGCCACCCTCAAAGCCCTGTTCTGGACCCTGAACCTCACCAGGTAATAAATGCTGTCGCCAGGAGAGGCTGTCATTTCATGTTGATTCAGCGAACCGGCGACAAGTAGACTCCTGACCGAGTATTCAAAATCGTCGTGGTGGATGTTCTCCCTGATCCCGATCGTATAATTGACCCTGCCTTTGTTGCATGATGAAAAAACCAATGCCAGGAAAAGGCAGAGAGGCCCGGCTGGCAGGTACTTTTTCATCCTGCGGCTTAATTTATTCGCTTTTCATCAAGAAGAACGATCCTTCGTTGTCGCCCATGGCGCTTTTGTTCTTAAAGCTGATGGTGAAGGTGTTATTCGCCTTGTCCACTTTCCATGATTCCTTTGAAACAAGGTCATCGGGACCCGAGGAGCCTTCATAGGTTGTGGCAGATTCAAAATTCACAAGGCTGTCGCTCTCATTTAGTATGGCTTTGGATTTCCTTGGCATGCTGTAAATGTTGAACTGGTACTCCTTGCCGTCGAGGGTTACATTTTCCGTGAAAGGATATTCTGATCCGTCGCCGGTATCATATACTCTTTCCGTTAGCAGGCTGTCGCCCTTGATGGCGACTGTTATTTTTACCAGGACAGGAAAATATTCAGGGATCACTGATTTTTCCCTTACAAGCTTCCAGACGCCGTTATAATCTTCCTTCTGCGCGGAAACAAAACTGCCGGTCATAAAGATGACTGCAACTACCAGGAACAAGTATTTTTTCATTTTTTTCGAATAATTAAAGTTATAAAACTATCATTTTCCCTTTTAATCCAATTAATTCATCCAAAGCGGAATAGTGCCTTTAAATCATGCAATCGTGCAATCGTGCAATCATGTAGTAGCGAAGCGTAGATCCCGACCAGCGCGTCGGGACAATCATGCAATTAAACCAGTTACAAGCAATCAGCAACCAGCAGACCAACTCTCCGCCTGACGCCTGACGCCTTCCGCTATATCCCGCTCAGATCAACGTTTTCGAACATCAGCGACGGGATTTTCAGTGAGGAATTCTCCTGCACATCGCTTCCGAGTTCCGCCAGGCTGAACCAGAACTTTGTCATGTTGCCGGTGATGTTCATTTCATTTACGGGATGGCCGAGGTTCCCGTCCTCGATGAGGAACCCTTCGATGCCGTACGAGAAATCCCCTGTCGAACCGTTATTGTTCCCGCCGATGAATCCTGTAATGAGAACTCCTTTCTTGACCGACCTGATCATTTCCTCGAGAGTCCGGGTACCGGGTGTTATGACGCTGTTCGAAGAACTGCCGGATGTCGGCTTCATCCCGAGCTTTTTGCCGTAGTAGTTATCGATAAAGTACTCCCTTAGTATCCCTTTTTCGATGATCGGCCTTCTGATGGCGGCAAAGCCTTCGCCGTCGAACAGCCTCGAGCCCTGGCCCGAAACGATAAACGGATCATCATAGACGGAGAAGAGGGGAGAAGCGATGGGTTTCCCGGCCTTTCCGATCAGGAATGACTGCTTCTGATAGATCGAGCTGCCGGAAAGAGCGTCGTAAAGCGGGTATGCCAGCCTTCCCGCAACCCTGTTCTCGACAATTACCTGGTACTTTCCCGATTCGATCTTCCTGGGATCGATCTTCTTAAGGACTCTGTCGAGCGCTTTTTGCCCGATCCCGTCGGTCTTCAGCTTATCAAGGAAAATGGCATTTTCGTCCCAGTAATCCGACGGCCGTCCTGTGTTGCTCTTTACGGAGACGCTTACGGTGAGGTAGACCCCGGTATTTTGTGAATCACCCCTGAAGCCGTTGCTGGTCGCCATCACCTGGTTGGAAATATTGTCCGAATAGTAAGAGCTCACGGAAATGATCCGGTCGTCTTTCTTGTAAGCCTCGTTCAGCGCCTTATTGGCAAGGTCGATCTTCGTCTTTGCGTCAATGCCGTCAACTGCCGGGTCAAATGTCTTAAGATCCGGGCCGCCCCCCCTGTAATAGAGTTCAGGATCGGGGAGGCTCCTGAATTCATCCTCTGCAAGGTATTTCGTAGCTGCCACGGCATCGTCGACGAATTTCAGGATGTCCTCCTTTTTCAGCCTGTTCGTTGAATGGGAGGAGTACTTCTTATCCACGTACAGGTCGATCGAGAGGCTGTTCCGGTTCGATTCCTTCAGGTTATCTATCTTCTGGTCCCTGATCTCGATATTATTGCTCCTGTTCTCATAAATATTGACTGAGGCCTGCTGAGCCCCGCTCTTAAGGGCGCGTTCGATTGCAAGATCAGCAAGGTCATATTTTTCTTTTGTATTCATAACAAAAACATTTTCAATTTATTAAACATTAACTCCGCCCACTGTCAGTTTCCTGATCTTTACCGTTGGTATACCCATCGAGTTTGGCGCTCCCTGGCCGTTTTTTCCGCAAGTCCATACTCCGCCGTCAATGAGCATATCATCTGCTACCATTACAATATCCGACAGCGCCTGGGGGCCGTTGCCGATGATATTGAAATCCTTGATGGGCTTGGTGAGCTTCCCGTCCTCTATGAGATATCCGAATTTCACGAAGAAGGTGAAGTCTCCCTGGCCGATATTCACTTCGCCGTTGCTGAAGTTCTCCACATAAACGCCATTCTTTACGCTGGCAATGATCTCATCCCTTTTATGCGGGCCGTTCTCCATGTACGTGCTTCTCATCCTGGGGATCGGGATATTGCGGAAATCCTGCCTCCTTCCGTTCCCCGTCGGCTCTACCTTATAGTATTTGGAGCTTATCCTGTCGTGCATATAGCTTGTCAGTATCCCTTTGTCCACAATTATGGTCTTCTGGGTCGGATTGCCCTCATCGTCAATATTTATCGAGCCCCTTCTTCCCGGGAGCGTTCCATCATCTGCAATCCTTACAAAGTCCTCGGCAACTTTCTTGCCCATCTTGTCCGAAAAGATAGAGAGGTTCTTCCTGTTGAAGTCGGCCTCGAATGCATGGCCGATCGCTTCATGAAGCAGGATCCCGGATTCACCCGGGGCCATCACCACTTCCATCTCGCCTGCTTTTGGTTTGCCGGCGGTGAAGAGCATTGCCGTTTTTTTAACAACCTCTGCGGACATCTCGTCGACAAGGTCGTTCGTCAGGAATTCCGATCCCATCCGGTTTGAACGGCCGACGAAGAAATTCTCGATCTGCCCGTTCTGCTCCATGATGCACATGCCGTACATCATCACCATTGGCCGGTAATCCCACACAAGGCGGCCTTCAGAATTGAAGAACAGAATATATGAAGTTGAATCGCCGAGAACGGCATTCACCTTGGTGACCCTTTTGTCAGCTGCAAAAATATTGTCGTTCATGCGCTGGATGTATGGGATCTTATCTTTTATTACGGTATTTTCCCATGACTGTTTTACCGGGTAGAAATTCGGGGCCAGGTACTCATTCACCCTTACCGGGGAGACACTGGAACTGCCGTCGGCGATGTTGGCGGCGGTCCGGGCGGCCTTAAGCATCGCATCCGGAGACACATTTTCCGAATAGGCATAGCCTGTCTGTTCTCCCTTGATTACCCTTATCCCGACACCGTAGGCGATGTTGGAATACGCACTGTTTACTTTGCCGTCTTCGAGGGCACTGTAGTTATCCAGTGTATGTTCAAAAAAGAGGTCGGCATAATCTGCTCCTTTTTCCATTGCTGCGGAGATCACCTTATGCAGGAGTTCCTGGTTTACTTCAAAATGGTTCATGTAGCTTCCGGCATTGTCGGAGAGCGGTTTGCCCGTACATGACTGAAGGAACTGGGGAATGATAATCGTACCTGCTGCAGTGAGACCGCTGATCTTGATGAATTCGCGGCGTTTGATACTCATAACTTGTAGTGGTTAGTGTGATTTTTAAAAAGTGATTCGAATGATCTTTATAGTTCTGTCAGGTTTTTCCCGTGAAATGAAAACAATAATTAAAGACGGAGAGGGATTAAAAACGTTGCGCAGAAGTCCGGAAAAAGGTTACACGGAGGAACCAGGAGTTTGTTTTATCCGTGAATCCTCAGTGCCTCCTCCGTGCCCTCCGTGTAACAAATTTTTCTATTTTACAATCTTGAGCTCCACTATACTTCCCTTCAGCCCCTTTGAGTCGGCCCTGACCACAAACGATCCCGTGGCTCCCTTTTCCGCTTTCACTATCACCAGGCACAGTCCGTTGTAGGCTTTCCTCGATGATGCCTGGAAAGGATCATGGCTCGTGGCATCCCCATTGTCAACCGCGACTATCTTCCCCGGGCCTGAGATGCTGAAGCTGACAAGGTTGCCGGTTCCCGGGACAAGATTCATATTCTTGTCCTCGATCCTGATTGTTACAAATGCAAGGTCAGAACCGTCGGCTGAAATTCCGGTACGATCGGCCGCTGCTGAAAGCTGTGAGGCTTTTCCGGTAGTAACGACCTTGTCCTCGGCCCATTTCTGACCATTCTTATAGGCGACTACCTTCACTTCACCCGGCTGGTAGATCACACTGTCCCACACCAGCCTGTACTCGAACTGGCCTTTCTGCTTTTTCCCGAGAGATTTTCCGTTGAGGAACAATTCAGCTTCATCTCCCGAGGTATAGACGTGCACCGGGGTAACGAGCCCTTTCCTTCCGGGCCAGTTCCAGTGGGGCAGGATATGGGCCATCGGAAGTTCAGGCTTCCAGCGAGACTGGTAGAGGAAATAGCGGTCTTTCGGGAACCCCGCCAGGTCGATGATCCCGAAATAGCTGCTGCGGGAGGGCAATTCCGTGGTCCCGAGGAACTCGAGGAGCTTTTTTGTTTCCTTGTATCCCCAGTCGGAGGGTTTTGCTCCTGAAAGATCGTAGTATGGAGTGGGTTCGCCAATATAATCAAAGCCGGTCCAGACGAACTCGCCGTATGTTGCAGGATACTTGTCGAGCATCGTCCACTGCTGGTCAGGTGTCGTAGCCCAGCCGGGGTATGCAACGTCGTATGAAGTGATCTGGAAGATCCCCTTCCCGGGAAGGTTCTTGTCAATGACACCTGTGACGACCGGGAAGTAATATTCACCCCTCGAGCTGATGGTCGAGGCCGATTCGCTGGAATGGATCCCGATACAAGCATTGTCCTTTAGCGCAAAGAACTTCTCATACTGGCCGAGGTTATAGTTGATCCCGAAAACATCGATTGTTTTCTGGAATCCGTTCGTTCCCGAAGTCGGATAGTTGCATCCCGAGGTTACCGGCCTGGTGTCATCTTCGGATTTGACGATGGTACGGAGCTCATCTGCAAGGTAGAAGTTCATCTGGTCGGGAACTTCGTTGCCGATGCTCCACAGGATGACCGACGGATGGCTCCTGTCGCGACGCACCATCGTCTTGAGGTCCTCAGCATGCCATGCATCGAAATCGGCGCTGTAGTCATTCTCCTTCTTCCCTATCCTCCATGTATCGAAAGCTTCCACCTCCATCATGAAGCCCATCCTGTCGCAAAGGTCGACAAGCTCGGGTGCAGGAGGATTGTGACTGGTCCTTATTGCATTGCATCCCATTTCCTTCAGGATCCTGAGCTGGCGGGTTGCAGCGCTTATATTGAAAGCAGAGCCGAGCGCCCCCAGGTCGTGGTGGTTGCAGACGCCGTTTATTTCAACCCTTTTCCCGTTAAGGTACAGCCCGTCGCGAGGTGTGAAATTAATTGTCCTGAATCCGAAGTTCGACTCGCAGACGTCCTCAGTTTTGCTCCCGTTCATTACGGTCACGACTGCTTTGTACAACTCGGGATGATCTATGTCCCACATTACAGGGTTTTTCACGGGGATATCGAGGCGAAAATCGTGATTCCCGCTGGCTGGCAGCATTGCCGTCACAGCCGTCGATTCGGCAGCCGCCGGGGTCACGGCATTCCCGTTCGCATCCAGCTTGAACACCGCCACTTTAACCGTTACCGGTAGGGGCTCGTTGATATGGCTTTCAATTTCTGCCTTTACGCTGAGCATCCCTCTCTCTTTCTTCACTTCGGGAGTGGAACAGAATACTCCGTTTTGCCTGATATGCAGTTGGGAGGTCTTAACAAGCCAGACGTTCCTGTAGATGCCCGCGCCGGGGTACCATCTCGATCCCCAGTTTTTTGTGTCAAGCCTGACAGCGATAAGGTTTTCAGCGCCAAAGCTGACATACGGGGTGAGGTCGAGCCTGAAGGATGTGTAACCGTACGGCCATTCCCCGACATATTTCCCGTTCATCCATACTTTGGCATTCGCCATGGCGCCGTCGAAATCGATGTAAATTCGTTTTCCCTGGTCTGACTGATCAATCCTGAAATGTTTCCTGTACCAGCCGATGCCTCTCCAGGGCAGCAACCCGGTCTCGTTGTCGAGATTATCGTCGAACGGGCCCTCGATTCCCCAGTCATGAGGCACATCGAGCGATCTCCAGCCCTTATCGTCAACTGAAGGTAGCTGAAGGTCCGCCGGCTCCTTGCCGGTTGTCACGTCCTCATCAGAGGCGCTGGTGAATTTTACAAACCTCCACCCCTCATTGAAGGATTCCCTGGAACGGGGGGAATTCTGCGCAAAGAGGCCTGTATTGCAGGCAGAAAGCAGCAAGACTCCTGCCATGAAGAAGAGAAAAAAATGTTTCATATTTTGGTTTCTCTTTAGGATTCTGTTTTAAAGATATCACTATTTCCTCACAAATTTTCCGGTAATCTCCCCGCCATCCAGAAAAATCACCTTTATGATATAGATCCCCGACGGAAATCCGCCCAGGTCGAGGGTGGTCCCGTAGTTCAGACCTCCGCTGTTATCGAACACAGGCATTCCTGTAATATTAAAGATCCTTATCGCCGAAATATATGTATCAGACTCGATATGAAGATATTCTGAAGCCGGATTGGGAAAGATCCTGAGGACCGGTGTGTGTTTGTTTATGTTGCCAATTGATGCACCGAGCATGTGTCTGTCGAGCCAGTCGAGGCGCCTCGATATCCAGCTTTTGAATTTGACGATCTCGCCTGAATATGTTAGAGGCTGGTCGCCGTATTCCGGTGTCCCCACGTTGATCCCGAGTATCTTCCATTTTTCGTAATGGCGTTCCTGGGCCTCATCAAGCAGGTTTGCCACAGAATCGATTATATGATTTATGGAAGATTCGCTGAGCAGGCTTTTGCGGAGCGTGAAGTACCTGTCATGTATGTTCCCTGCAAACACCGGGTCCTGCAGCAGCCTGACCTCCCACGACGGGGCGATTGGCCAGTTGCTGCATTCATTCACCTTGTACGCCCAGCCTGAACCGTCTGTCTGATCAAAATGGATGCAGTTCTCGGTGATGTCCTTCCAGGCCCAGTCGAAGTCCCACGGAGGGCCCGAGTGAATGAGCCTGCTGTGGCTGTCCTTGTCCTTGAAGAAGAACCGGCTCTTCTTATAGGCGTCAACATTTCGTGAAAGCTCGCCGATAAGGAAATAGTCGACAAACGAGCTGACGTCCAGCCATGCCCTGTAGCCGGTCCGACTGTCAGTGAATCCCGAACCATAAAGCACCGACTCGAATGAGTTCACATAATCAGCCAGGTATTTTCTCTGCTGAACTGTAATGTCTTCGGGGGAAGGGTCAAAATATACAAAATAGACATCTGCGCCAGGCTTGTTTACCGGTGAATAGTTGCTGTGCCACGAGTTGAAGGAATCATAATAGTCGGTCTTGAAGATATAGCCACCTGTCATGTCGTTCCCGCTGATCTCGAGCGGGGTAAGGTTTGCAATATTCACCCTGCCGCTGTCCTGCTTGATCTTTTCACAGAGGAGGTAGATCCCCTGGTACTCGCCGTTCATGGTGACCTCGCAAAACCTTGACCGCGTGGAGTAGTGCCCCATCTCCCGGAACAGCTCGAACGCCAGGTAGTTCCGCAGGAAGCTCTTGTCGTTATAGTTGGCGGTCAGGATCCAGTCATTTTCCTCCGGCATACCCAGGATCGGGACATTCAGGTTATTCCCCGCCGGATCGCGTGTCTCAAACCCATATGGCTTCTGTGGAAGGTACGCAGAATACCTTCCCCTTATCTCGATCCCGACACTGCCCGAATAGACATTCCCCGGATCTGTGATCAGGTTCCGGGCGCCGTGGGGATTGCTTATTATCTCCATCAGAGCCGTTATCTTGGGTTCATCCTGTATTGCCTCACCATCCGTAGTGGTGATCTTTACAATGGGGAGATTTGACGAGAGCAGGACCACCGGATCGGTATCTGTTTGTGAATGAACAGGTTGTAGGACCCAAAAAATCAGGAGTAAGGGGAGGATCAGGTATTTTGTCATATGGAGATAAAACTAACAAATTTTAGCAATGTCATAAAGGATGGATATCATTTATTTCAAGCCTTAAAAATCCAATTTTAAACATACCCCTGGACAAATGAGAAAATTTACTTTTTTCACCGGTGCTTCGGTCGGGAACGTCACCCCGTTCCAATTTATATTTTCACGCTGTGGAGGGATATGTGCTTCACTTTGATTTTACTTATGTCTTATTGCTTTTGCCTTTTGTCTTTTTACTTTTGTCTTTTTATACTGTAAATCTGTCACGAATGATCAGATCCCTGTTTAAACCATTTCTGGCTGCCGGTTTATTGTATCTCTCAGTACAGGCCGCGGGACAGTACCTTGCGCCGGAAAGAAGAGCCTTTACACGGCAGGATACCCTGAGGGGCTCAATAACGCCCGAAAGGGCCTGGTGGGACCTTACGTACTACCATCTTGATATAACGGTGAACCCTTCCGACAGCAGCATATACGGGAGCAATACCGTCTGGTACCGGGTACTGAAGGAAGCGGAAACGATGCAGATCGACCTTCAGCCGCCTCTCGAGCTGGCCGGTGCTGTGCAAAACGGGAAGAATCTTCAGTTTACTAGGGAAGGGAATGTCTTCTGGATCAAAATGGCAGACCGGCAAGTGCCAGGAGCTCTCAATTCCGTTGTCCTCAGCTATGGCGGGAGGCCGAAGGTGTCGAAGCGGCCGCCATGGGAAGGGGGGATCACCTGGAAGAGGGATGCAGCGGGCAAACCATTTGCCGCTTCATCGTGCCAGGGAGAAGGCGCCAGCCTCTGGTGGCCCTGCAAGGACCATATGTATGACGAGCCCGACAGCATGCTGATAAGCGTAAATGTGCCGGCAAGACTGATGGACGTTTCGAACGGGCGGCTCCGGAGTGTCGTGAAGAAGAAAAACCATACGACCACCTATAACTGGTTTGTTGCCAACCCGATCAATAATTACGGGGTGAATATAAACATAGCTGATTATGCTCATTTTTCCGAGGTATTCCAGGGTGAAAAAGGAAAGCTCGATTGTGATTATTATGTTCTGAAGGAGGATCTTGAGAAGGCTAAAGTCCAGTTCAAACAGGCAGGGATGATGCTAAAAGCTTTTGAACACTGGTTCGGTCCTTATCCGTTTTACGAGGATGGGTACAAGCTTGTGGAAGCGCCATACCTGGGAATGGAGCATCAAAGCTCGGTGACCTACGGGAACGGCTTCAGGAATGGCTACAGGGGAATGGACCTCAGCGGGACAGGCTGGGGAGAGAAGTTCGATTTCATCATCATACACGAATCGGCACACGAGTGGTTCGCTAACAGCATCACATTCGAGGATGCGGCTGACATGTGGGTGCACGAGAGTTTCGGTAATTATGCGGAGAACCTCTTTGTTGAGTATTATTTTGGGAAAGAGGCGGGCAGCGAATATGTCCTCGGCTGCAGGAAGAATATCGCGAACGACAGGCCGGTGACCGGGATTTATGGAGTTAACTTTGAAGGTTCCGGCGATATGTACTACAAGGGAGGCAGCATGCTCAACACTCTCAGGTACATCGTCGGTGACGACGAAAAATGGAGGGGCATCCTGCGGGGATTGAACAAGGATTTCTACCATAAGGTGGTAAGGGGGTCACAAATCGAGAATTACCTGAGTGAAAAGACCGGGCTCGACCTCGGGCCGTTCTTCGACCAGTACCTTCGGGATACGAGGATTCCCGTACTGGAATATTTTGTCCGGGATAAGAAGCTTACATTCAGATGGATCGATTGCGTGAAGGGTTTTAATATGCCGGCAAGGATCTATATTTCCGGTGCAGCGAAACTCATTACGCCGACTTCCCGGTACACAACCATCGATCTGGGTTCAGAAAGTGCGGAAATCAGGATGGATCCCAATATTTACGCAGGGATCCTGAATATGACTGGGAAGTAAGGTAAGTTTTTAAGGTTTTGCCAGCACCGGCTTTCCGAAGCCGATCTTCTCCAGTGGCGCCATCTGTGTGGCTTTGTCGCCCACAACAATGTAATACATGTTATCAGGCACAATGTACCTGTCGATTATCGATTTGCTTTCAGCGGCTGTCATGTTCCTCACCACACCTTCATCCCTGATGATATAATCGTCCGGGAAATTGTATTTGCTCATCGTTGCAAGCATGTCGGCCAGGGCGTCGTTGGTCTCGAACCGCAGCGCATTGGCCCGTATAATGCAGTTCCTGATGAAACTGACATCGGAGTCGGATATCCCGTTCCGGTATTTCTCGAGCTGGTCCCTGATTATGCCGAGCGACTCGAAGGTCGCATCAGATCTGACACTTGTTGCAACGATGAAGGGAGCGACCGTCTTCATTTCGGAAAACTGGCTTGAAGCTCCGTAGGTGTATCCTTTCTGTTCCCTCAGGATCTGGTTTAGAATGCTGGTGAAGGCGCCGCCAAGCCTGTAGTTGATGAAATCGGCTTTGACCCAGTCGGGGTTCTCCCTCGAAAGCGCTGGATAGCCCGCATAGATAACCGATTGCTTTGAACCGGGCATATCTACAAAGTAAATTGCAGACTTCCCGGGTTTAACCGGACTTTCATAGGTGTTAAAAACGACATCCCTTGATTTCCAGTCTGTCTCGAGCGGCTTCAGTGCCGCCAGCACCTGCTCTTCCGAAATGTTGCCGGCTACCATTATCCTTGTCACCGTCGGGGAGAAGCATTTATCGAAATATGACTTCAGGTTTTCGAGCTTAATGCTTTTCATCGATTCAACCGAGCCAAGGGAGTTGTACCCGAAAATATTCCCGGTGCCGTAAATCATCCTGTAGAAGGTAAGGCTTGCCACCCGGCCCGGCTGGGCCTGCCCCTGGATTATGCTGTTCAGGGTCCTTGTCCTGGCGAGTGAGAACTCCGTAGAATCCCACCTTGGTTCAAGGATGATTTCCCTGATCAGGGAGACGGTCTTGTCAAAATTCCTCGAGAGCATGTCGGAGCTCAGGTACAATTCCTCGCGGCCGGGATACATTTCGATCGCAGATCCCAGCAGTTCCGTCTGCTCCTCAAGGTCCTCGGGGGTCCTGTTTTTTGTTCCCTGCGGGAGGACCGAAGCCACCATTGAGGCCACGCCGGGGAGTTTTATGCTGTCCTGCCATACACCGCCGTCGAATGCAAAAGTCAGGCTCACCAGTGGAAGCTCCTTGTTCTCTATCCCGTAAACCCTGATGCCATTGCTCAGCTGGGCCCTCCAGACCCTGGGCGCCCTGACCATTGGCTCCTTCCCGGCGGGCGGCTCCACGGCCCTGTCAATCCCGGAGGGTGTTTTGACGACCTGTTCGTTCCCTTCCTCGGTGATCGGAACCTGGGTTGCTTCCTTTATGTTTTCCGTCTTTACCTCTGCCTCTACAGAGCTGTCGGCTGCGAGATCAAGCCTTCCTTTCGGCACAAAGCTCGTGACAATATGCGGTTTGCCTTTTATGTACTTCTGGTAAACTGACATAATATCGGCCGTCGTTACAGCCTTGATGTTCTCCAGGTCCTTTTCAATATAACCCGGATTGTCCAGGAAGGTATTATAGAATGCAAGCCTGAATGACTTGTTCATTACGCTGGAAAGACCGCTGTAAAAGCTCTTCTCGGATGTGGCTTTTATCCTTTCGACATCGTTTTCAGTGATGCCGTCCTTTTCAAATCGGTCAAATGCTTCCGAAACAGCCTTTTCGATATCCTTCAGCGACTTGCCTTCATTCGCACGGATGCTTATCGTGAATTCCCCGGCAAGCTCCGATTTATTGTCATATGCATTGGTTTCGGAAGTCAGCTGTTTTTCTTTCACCAGGACTTTATAAAAGGGCGCTTTTTTACCGTCAGCCAGGATTGAAGCAAGAAAATCGAGTGCATAAGAATCCCGCGCATATTGCTGTGGCACCGGCCAAACCATTGTCAGTTCAGGTGCATTCGCAAATTCATCCTCGTGGTAGAGCCTCTTAGTCCGTTCGAGAGTTACCGTCATCGGCCCACGTTTTTCAACCTCGCCATGAGGCTTAATCTCGCTGAAATATTTGTTAAGCAGGATTTTCACAGAATCAGGATCAAAATCACCGGAAAGCACGAGCGTTGCATTCCCCGGGCCATAAAACTTTGAATAGTAATTTCTTACATCATCGATGGTCGCGTTTTTCAGATCCTGCATTTCACCGATGACTTCCCAGTGATAGGGGTGATCGGAAGGATACAGGTATTTGTCGATCACATAATCGGTGAAGCCATAAGGGGTGTTGTCCTCCCTCTGCCTCTTCTCATTCTGAACCACATTCTGCTGGAGGGCAAGCAAATGAGGAGTGACTGAATTGATGAAATAGCCCATCCTGTCCGACTCGAGCCAGAGGATCCTCTCAAGAGCGTTTTCGGGAAATATCTCGAAGTAGGTGGTGACATCCCTGGTAGTGAACCCATTGTTAGATCCTCCCATCTCTTCGATTACCTGGTCGAATTTCCCGGCAGGCACATTTTCAGAGCCGCCGAACAGGAGATGCTCGAAAAGATGAGCAAACCCGGTCTTTCCGGGCTTTTCCCTGCCCGAACCCACATGATACATTATGGCATATGCGATTACCGGGTCGGAATGATCAGTGTGCAATACGACCTGGAGGCCATTCTGCATTGTGTATTTTTCATAGGGGATCTTAAGCTTTTCAACCGTTGAACTATTGTTGCATGCAGTCAATAAAATAAAGTAAGCCGCAAGCAGGAGAGGCCCGGACAGGGCATGTTTCTTTTTCATTTCACGTACTGGATAAAAATGTTTAACTGACTTTAAATATTTCGAGTTTTTCTATTTCCGGCAAGCCTTAATTGCCGCCAACGCCGGGATTACTCATCAAAATATTCCGGCTGAAGCAGGGTTTGATTCAATTTTAGTATATTTCAGTTACCTAATTCAACATCATTCCTATGAAAAAGTTTTTCATTGCCAGCGTTTTGTGCCTTTTACCGCTTCTCCCCGGCATACCGCAGGATAAGTCTTTCCTCTCAGAAATATATTCTTATCTCGAAAATCCGGCAGTGTTCGAAAAGAACCAGGTGGAGGGTCATACGCCTCTTCTCCCGTTCAATACAACCGTCGAAGCATTGAAGAATGACCGGGATGGATCCTCAAATTTCCGGTCACTCAACGGCACCTGGAAGTTTTTCTTTTCTTCAACCCCGGAAGGAGTTCCCGGAGGCTTTTACAGGGAGGATTTCAATGACAGGAAATGGGACACCATCAGCGTACCGTCGAACTGGGAAATGGAGGGTTTCGGGGATCCACTTTTCAGAAATGTGACCACGCCGTTTAAACCGGATCCCCCCAGGATCCCGCATGAATACAATCCGACAGGCTCATACAGAAAGGTGTTTACAGTGCCTGATGCCTGGAAGGGGAGGGAGATCTTCCTCAGGATGGAAAAAACGGCATCAGCTTCGTTTGTCTGGATCAACGGGCAGGAGGTCGGGTATAATGAAGGAGGCCAGGAGCCCGCTGAATATGATATTTCAAAATACATCAGGCAGGGCAGGAACACAATCGCGGTTGTCGTTTTCAAATATTCGGACGGATATTACCTTGAGGACCAGGACTACTGGAGGCTCGCCGGGATCTTCGACAATGTGTGGCTCTATGCGGCCCCGAAGGTTCATATTTTCGACTGGTCGGCCATTACCGACCTCGACAGCAATTATGTGAATGCCGACCTTGGATTGTCATTCACACTAAGAAATTACTCTCCGGGGCCCGGATCAGGTTTTACCATAAGGACAACCGTCTATGACCCGGGGAAACAGGTTGTCAGGAGTGTAACAACCGGCCCTTTCGATGTTACACCGGGTGAGAAGAAGAATGTGAGCCTTTCGGAGCACTTTGACAATCCCTTAAAATGGTCAGCCGAGCATCCCTCCCTTTACACCCTCCAGTTCGAGCTTATTGACCGGGATGGAAAGACAGTTGAGGCAATCACAGGCCGGATAGGGTTCAAGCAGACTGAGATAAGGAACCAGGTGTTTTACCTCAACGGCAAGCCTGTAAAGCTTAACGGCATCAACAGCCATATGCAGCATCCTGTTACAGGGCATGCAATGGATGAAGCCACCATCAGGAAAGACCTGACAATACTCAGGCAGTTCAACATCAACTGCGTGCGGACCTCTCATTACCCCCCTGTGATAAAATACCTTGACCTGGCTGACGAGTACGGGATCTATATCGTGGATGAGACCGGAGATGAGTCGCACGCGACAGAATTTGTCTCGGAAAACCCGGCATGGGAGGGAATGTACCGTGAGAGGGCAAGGAAGATGGTGCTTCGCGACAGGAACCACCCCTGCGTGTTGTTCTGGAGCGCCGGGAATGAAAGCGGCGAGGGTGACAATATTTGTGCTGTGATCAACGAGGGCAGGAAATATGACAATACCCGGTACTGGATGTACGGAGGGAATGCCTACGCCCATAAATGCGAAGAGATCATCGGCCCGAGATATCCCCAGGTCCGCGACCTGCTGACAAGCGTGTTAAATGTTCCGTCGGATAAGGATCCTAGACCCTCATTCCTTGATGAATACCTTGCTGTAACAGGGAACGGAGGGGGAGGGCTCGATGATTACTGGCGGGAATTCTATTCGCATCCGAGGAGCATGGGTGGCGCTATCTGGGACTTCGTGAGCACCGGGATCACCGAAAAGGCCAGGTACCTCGACGACAGCTCCGGGAATAATATCCAGGTGAACGTTATGGGCAGGGCGAAGCTTGTGCCCGGCAGGTCAGGCAGCGGCCTTGACCTCAACGGACATGACCAGTGGGCGGAAGTGTACAGGGACGATGCCCTCGAAATAGGCGGGAATAACCTTACTCTTTCCATATGGGCCTTCCCACGTTCTCTCAGCAGTTCGGCAGGAACTCTTATTACCAAGGGTAACTGGCAGTTCGGGATTGATCAGACCGGCAGCGACTCACTCGAATTCTACCTGACCACCTTAGAGAGAAACGTGGTCAGGATGGCCCTGCCGGCTGACTGGGAATATAAGTGGCACCACATCGCCGCACACTATGACGGATCATCTGCCTGGCTCTCCATCGACGGGAAGGAGAGCATCCGCAACCCTGTCTCAGGAAATATCCTCAACACTCCCTTCCCGGTCAACATAGGCAGGAACTCTGAGATCCATGGTCAGGAGACCTCTGTTTACATTTGCGATGCCGTTCTAGATGAGGCGGGGATTTTCACGAAGCAGGTTCCCAATGACCAGCTCCTTCAGCCTTCGGAAGAACTGAAGGGACAGGCAGCGCTCTGGCTTGATTTTGAAAGCATATCCGAGGGGGATGATTATTTCAGCTACGGCATAGGAGCAAGGACTTACGGCGCTATCTGGCCCGACCGGCGGCCCCAGCCGGAGATGTGGCAGATGAAGAAATCGGCTCAACCCGTACTGACGACACTGATTTCAGCCGAAACCGGGGAGGTTGAGGTCACAAACAGGTTCCTCTTTACCGGCCTGGATGAACTCCAGGGCAGATGGATGCTTGAAGAAGACGGAGAAGTCCTGCAGGAGGGACCGCTCGATCTCAGTATCCGGCCGCTGCAAAAAATGACGGTGAAGATACCTTTCACAAAGCCTGCCGTGAAGCCGGGTGCTGAGTACAGGCTCCAGGTAAGCTTCAGGCTGAAAGATAATACCACATGGGCGGAGAAAGGTTTTGAAATCGCCTGGGACCAGATGGAGCTTCCCTGGAAGGCGGCCCCGGTTATGACAGCTGCCCTCGCAACCAGAGCGCTGGATGTACAGGAGAGCAATGATGAGCTGACAATCAGGGGACGGGATTTCAGCTGCGTAATCAGCAGGAATACGGGATTGCTGGTGTCGGTGAGGGTTAGCGGGAAGGAGATGATAAGGTCGGGAGCCGAACTCAACCTATGGAGGGCGCCGCTCGCCAATGAGATCGACGAATGGACATTCTGGTCGTCAAATATCAAGAGCCGCAAGGACGGATTCGGCCGGTTTGCCGCCACCGAATGGTACTCGACCGGGCTCGACAGGATGTGGTGGATGAAGGACAGCTTCTCCTGGAGAGAGCCTGACAGCAGTTCCGTGGAGGTCCTCTCGAGGAGTATCCATGTGACCGGGGATGGTCGCGGAGCGTTTATTGACAACCTCAGGTATACGATTGGAAGCGACGGTGTTATTACCATAGAAAATTCCCTCGTACCGAATGGGCAAATGCCGTCGTGGCTGCCCAGGATCGGCCAGCAGTGGATCCTGGACAACGGCCTTGTGAATATAAGCTGGTACGGAAGGGGACCCCAGGAAAATTACCCTGACAGGAAAACCGGTTACAGGATCGGAGTATACAGCTCAACGGCCTCGGATATGTATGAACCCTACCTAAAACCTCAGGATTACGGATTAAGGACTGACAACAGGTGGGTGAGGGTGACAGATGCCGGTGGGACCGGCCTTGAATTCACCGGCGACAGGCCGTTCAATTTCAGCGCCCAGATCTACGATACTGAGAATCTTACCAGGGCGATGTACACTTACCAGCTTCACAAGGCTGACGGCATCACCCTAAACCTCGATTATGCCACCAGCGGTGTGGGCTGCACGGCAGCGGGCGTATTCCCGGAATACCAGGTGATGCCCGGCAGGTATGATTTCAGGCTTACGGTTAAGCCCTTGTTCGGGAAATAATGCAGATGACTCCGAGGTTTTTTAACCACTGAGTGACACTGGTTTTTTAGCGAGTCTCAGGCTACAACTCAGTGTTGTCCAGGATGACTCAGGTTAACTCTGTGGTAAACAAATCTCCGGATTCCGGTTAGTGCGATAAATCTTCAAGTTCCGTTATTGCATACAGGTTGCCGGCCGAGAGCGAGCATGCCTTCTGAAGCGCCTCCTTAGCTGCCTTCAGGTCTCCGAGTCCTTTATATCCGAGACCCTTGAGCAGCCAGGCATTTGATGACCTGACATTCCTGGCTTCCTTTTCACCGAATTTGGCGAAGAAATCGGGCGCGTCATTTGCAGACGCGGAGAGCAGGCTGTCGGCTTTTGCGACCATCGACCTGAAGATCATCGCGGCTTCCTGCTTCCCGCCAAGCTTTGACCGGCTGAGGCCCTGGTAATAACGGATATAATTACCGTCATCTGCCTGGGAAGAGGCCGATGATCTGAAGCACTCCCTTGCCCTGGTCATTTTACCCAGGGCCTCGTATGCAAGGCCGGTATAGTAACCGACCTGGATCTCCCTGGCCCCAGCCCTTGCGCTGCCTCCCTCCTCATCGGGGATCCTCGCTTTGAGGAACTCCCCAAGCGCTTTCTGATAATCCCCGCCTGCCATGAATTTCCTTCCAAGCATCAGGTGAGCGTCGATGATCACTTCCCTGACCATGGAGTTTCCCTCCCTGTAATTGAAGTTCCTGCCTTCAAGGTATTCGACAGCTTTTTCAGGTTTTCCGCCCAGGGTAAGGACGGTGATCTGCCTGACAAACGAATCGTCGCGTTTCTTAACAGTCTCGTTGTTTCCCTCAAACAGCTTAAGCCTCTTTTCCACAGGTGTGTTGCTAAGCTCATAAAGAGCATCGAGCTCGGTGAAATATTCCGCCTCGTTCTTTTCGAGGCTGATAGCTTTTTCATAGGCGGCGATTGCCCTGGCGCCGTCGTCCAGTGCATGATAGTAACCCCACCCGAGGTTCCTCCAGGCAATTGCTGCCGATGGTTCGAGCGAGACAGCCTTCTCCCAGCAGCTTATGGCTTTCAGGGGCTGGCGGTCGTACAGAAGGTTGCCAAGATAGTACCAGGGTTTCGCATCTCCGGGGTTGATTGATGAAGCAAGCTTAAAAACGTTCACCGTTTCGAGTCTGAAAGGGAAAACATTGTCGGTGGAGAGGGCTGATCCCTCCCTGAAGAGCTCTTCAGCCCCCAGCCTGTCGCCTTCCATATCCCGGATATAACCAAGGCAGTAAGAGACCACAGGATTCTTTCCCGTGAACCGTTTCATGATCTCTTCGGCTTCCCCGGGGAGGCCGTCGTTCAGGTAGCCGATGCCGGTCTCGAGATAGTTCTGATCATAATCCCTCATGGCGGCGTTCAGGCGCCTGAGTTCTTCAGCAGCCTCATTATCCCGTCCGAGCGCCCTTAGAGCCAGCGAGTACTCGTTTCCGGCCCTGAAATCGAGGGGATCATCATGGTGGATTTGGCTGACCGCAGCGAGGGCTTCCTCGTATTTCCCCAGCCTTCGGAGGATAGAGGCTTTCAGGTTAATTGCGGGGTTGCAGCCGGAATTGGTCGATAATGACCGGGAAACCTCATCAAGGGACTTTGCAAAATCACCCCTCGTGCATGAGATCCTTGCCAGCTCGAGGTATGCCGGCGAATGATACTGGTAATCCCAGGTCGCCCTGTAGAGAGTGTCGGCCGCCTCATCCGGGAGTCCGAGAGATTTTAAGGCCAGCCCTTCAAGGTAAAGTGCCTCGCAATCGGAAGGCCTCGTGTAATCCTTTGTTAATCTTTTAACAGCTCTCAAAAGGAAGCTTCTCGCACCTTCATAATCTCCCTTTTTAAGCAGGATGCTTCCCATGGCTGTATTGGATCTTACATCACCGGGGTCGCGCCTGAGAGCTTCGGAATAATAGTCCGCCGGGTTAAGCGAAGGATTGTAGAACTGTTCTATCCTTTTACCGGTCAGGTAAAGCTCTTCCGTTGTGGCAATCTTTTCGGGCGGGGCTGGGCGTTCCACAATGCCGGGCAGCTTTTCGGGATATTCAGCCTTGCGCGGCCGGTAGGACAGAAGCATCACGCCGTCCTCAGCATTGACCATTTCCGTATAGAGATCCGTGAGTTCGGCCGGGTGGGTCATCCTTATCAGCTTTGTGAACGGCTTTCCGGGCGATATCATAGTCTCTTCTGTAAAAATGGTCTTATCCCTGTCCTTCAGGACGATCCTGGCCCTTTTAAGCTCAGAGGTGGAATAATAGCCAAGGAAGACCTGGTCGTTATCCCTGCTCTCGAGATTGACTGCACCGTTCAGGTTGGCATTCTTAAATCCCCCGATCCCCCTTACCGGGAACCAGTATTGCTTAAATGTTTTTACCTCGTACGGCTTTATCCAGCTGTAATCGGGCTGATTGTCGGAGAATGCCCCGACCATTATTTCGACATACGGCCCGTCGTTCTCCGTGAGCCTTGCCTCAGTGGCCTGTCCCCTCGGGCCGGAGCCCCATTCCCAGAGCTTGGCGCCCTTGACTATATTGTGATCCCCGATATGAACCGTGCCGGCATCTTTCCCATGGTCGTATCCCCCCATAAAATCCTCCTTCAGGTCATATGCGAAGAAGGAATTCGATCCTGGCGAATTCTTCCACCAGCCGACATCCACGCCTTCGGTAAAGTCCTGGCCGTTGTACACCTCTTTTGACACCGGCCAGTGAGTGAAATTATTCTTTGCATGATAGGTGGCGATATTTACGCTCGGGGGGAATATCACCTGGTAGTCGTTGTTGGTATGGGCAGCGACATTGGCCCAGTAAAGGAAGCTGTTCGTAAACGGTGTCGGATTGATGATCTTCACTTCCGTCTCGAAATATGACCGGCCGGGAAAAACGGTGATCCCGACCGTCCATCTCATCCTGTGCCTGGGTTCGGTCTCACCGATATGGATCGTTTTGCTCCCGTCCTGGTTTTCAGATGTCGAATAATCGACCGGCAGGAAGGTGGAAGCGCGGTGATGGTGAAAGACGCACCATTCGATCCCGCCGGAGACCCAGGCGCCCAACATCCCGATATTTGACGGACGGACGACATTGTTGCGGTAGACAAAATTGTAATTGTCAGTCTTGTCGGTTGCATAATAGAGCTTTCCCCCAATCTCAGGGGTAACGCACAACTTTATATATTCATTCTCTAAAGTGACTGTTTTCCAGGCTTTGTCGATACGCTCCGGTGAAATGACATCATTCATCGCGTAGGGATAGATGACCCTGGATGCCCCCTGGTACGATTCCCCCTTGAAGAACATGGGATTCTTGTCTGCCGGGGCAACGGGATAGGTCGGCATCACAAGGTCCTGCTGCGACAGGGTGACCTGGGCAGCCGACTGAAGGGTCAGGGTCAGAACCGCTGTTGACAGATATATGGTTTTCGCAAAAGCGCGTCGCAGGTTTTTTTTCATAGCTGTTGACTTTTATCCATCAAATTTATAAGTTGCACAGGAAAATTGTACCCGGGATTGTATAAAAAAGGTGATCCCCGAAGATGTCGTTTCCGGGAATGATTGTTTACCTTGGCAATCCCGGTCCCCGATAAATACCGGGAGCTGCCGGGATTTCGCAAAGTTCACGAATGATTGATTATAAGCAATATACCTTTATGTTCTTTGCGCCTTCTCCGCGTTCTTTGCGGTTAAACGCTCCATGAGAAGTGGGCGGAATATTAAAGAGCACCTATATTGAAATAGATATGAAAAGAAACCTGGTCATCATGCTTGTACTAATTCTCTCTGCAGGATCTGCTTTTTCCCGGCCCGGTAAAGACCCGGAGCAGGACAAAGCGAAGCTCAGGATACTAAGAGCCGGGGTGTCTGAAAACCTCACAGGTAACCTGCTCCCTTACTGGTCGGAAAAGATGACCGACCGCGTGAACGGCGGATTCTATGGCCGTATCGACAGGAACGATATTGTCTATCCCGATGCTGCGAAGGGAGGCATTTTGAATGCCAGGATATTGTGGACATTCTCCTCTGCATACAGGGTGCTCCGTGACACGGGTTACCTGGGCCTTGCGACCCGTGCAAGGGATTACATACTTGCACGCTTCATTGATCCGGTATCGGGAGGCGCCTACAGGAGCCTTAATGCAGATGGAAGTCCTTCCGACGACCGGAAGCAGACCTATACGGAGGCATTCTTCATCTACAGCCTCGCGGAGTACAGTCGTGCCACCGGCGACCGGGAATCGCTTGAACAGGCAATGAAAATTTTCTCCCTTCTCGAAGCGAAAACCCTTGACAGGGAATCGAACGGCTATTTTGAAGTATACACGAGGGACTGGAAGCGACTGAATGATAAACTTATAGGCGAACCGGGCAACAGGAGCGAGAAGACTATGAACACCCACCTCCATATAATGGAAGCATATGCAAACCTTTACAGGGTCTCGCATGACAGGCTGGTGGGGGACAGGCTGAGGAACCTGATTGAACTCTTCCTGGAAAAGATAGTGGATAAAAAGACCGGTCACCTGGTTTGCTTCTTTGACAGGAATTGGGAACCCACCTCCGAAACCGATTCCTTTGGCCACGACATCGAGGCCTCCTGGCTCCTGTATGAAGCAGCAGGCCTCCTCGGCGATAAAGATCTTCTGGACAGGGCCAAAAAGGTCTCCGTGAAGATCGCGGATGCGGCTTCGGAAGGCATTCAACCGGATGGCGGGATGCTCACGGAGAGGGACAGGTCAACCGGAAAAGTAACGAAGGACCGTTCATGGTGGGAACAGGCAGAGACTGTGGTCGGCAACCTGAATGCCTACAGCCTGACGGGTGACGTGAAATACCTCGACAGGTCAGTAGCCTGCTGGAATTACATAAACCGGTACTTCGTCGATCACAGGAATGGCGGATGGTACAGCTACGTGACCGCCGGCGGGGAGCCCGGGCAGGGCGACAAGGCCGGGTTCTGGATATGTCCTTACCACAATGGCAGGATGTGCCTCGAAGTGATCGAAAGGACCGGGGAATGAATAGTTTCCCGGAAAGTGAATAACCATTATTCAACAAAAGCAAAATACTCTTGACACGTTGACTTTTATTTCCTAAATTTGATTAGTTGATGTGATGCATCTGATCCGGGGTTCTCCTGAACTGCCGGTCAGAATGAATTGATTCCGGGATGGTCCGGTCTATTGTTTGAGAGTATTTAAACCTGATCTTATGTTCACCTATACCTATGGCGGGAAAGAGGGAAGGAAGCATTCCCTTTTTGAGAGCAGCGACCTGGTAGCGGTCCGCATCCGCGATGCAGCAGGCATGAAAAATGCCGCCAGGCCGGAGCCGGGGAAAGACATCCTCGCTGATTTTGACCTTGTAATGGAGTTCCCTGAAGCTGACGTTTCGGTCTTCAGGGTCAAGGAGAATTTCAGGGGAAACAAGGCTGTGAGGGACAGGGCGCGGGATGAGCTGAAAAAAGAGCCGGGAGTGAGGTTTGCCGGGAAAGTGCTGGTAGAGGAGGATGGAACCACCCTGGTGATCTATACGGAAAACCTCTTCATCAAATTTCACGACAGGGTGAGCCAGACTCAATGCGAAAGGATCCTCAGCGCCAACCACCTAAAGATCAAGGATAAAACGGAAATTGCGAAGAATTCTTACTTTGTCAGCGCCCCGGAGAATACAGGCGTCAGGATCTTTGAACTTTCCGAATCACTTCTCGGGATGGATGAGGTCGAGCTTTGCCATCCCGAGCTTATCCGGAAGCGCAGCATGAAAAAGATAAATCCCGCACAGTGGCATCTGAGGAGCACACGGATAGATGGGGTGATGATCAGGGCAGGTGTAAGCGCGGATGTTGCCCACAAATTATCTGTCGGGAAAGGGGTCATCGTTGCCCTTATCGACGACGGGTTTGACATTGAGCACGTTGAGTTCTCCAGCCAGGGTAAGATTGTTTTTCCTCATGATATGGCTTCGGGAAGTGATGATCCCCGTCCGAAAAGCCAGTATAACAATCATGGGACTGCCTGGGCAGGTGTTGCGGGCGCTGCCGGGGTCAATGCA
>DCFQ01000091.1:0-234 GCA_002319915.1 Bacteroidales bacterium UBA1800
GGGAGTTGGATTACGCAAGGATGAGAAAAATTGCAGATGCTGCCGGTGCCCTCCTGATGGTGGATATGGCTCATCCTGCCGGACTGATTGCGGCCGGTTTACTCGAAAATCCGCTGAAGCACGCGCATATAGTTACCTCCACCACTCACAAAACCCTGAGAGGCCCGAGAGGCGGGATTATACTGATGGGGAAGGATTTCCCGAACCCATGGGGGCTCACAACCCCGAAAGGGG
>DCFQ01000091.1:405-87226 GCA_002319915.1 Bacteroidales bacterium UBA1800
CCACCACCCACAAAACCCTGCGCGGCCCACGCGGAGGTATGATCCTGGTCGGGAAGGATTTCGAAAACCCGTGGGGCATTAAAACCCCGAAAGGTGAAACCAAGATGTTCACGGCCATGCTCGATTCGGCCGTATTCCCGGGAGTACAGGGCGGACCGCTCGAACATGTGATCGCGTCAAAAGCCGTCTCTTTCGGGGAAGCCCTTACTCCCGAATTCACGGATTACCAGGTGCAGGTCAAGAACAATGCAGAGATCATGGCAAAAGCCTTTATGGACAAAGGCTACAAGGTGGTTTCGGATGGGACCGACAACCATCTGCTGCTGATCGATCTGAGGACCAAATTTCCTGAAATAACGGGAAAGAAGGTTGAGAATACACTGGTACGGGCCCACATAACCGTGAACAAGAACATGGTCCCGTTCGACACCAGGTCTCCTTTTCAGACCTCGGGACTGAGAGTGGGCACCCCGGCTGTTACGACCAGGGGTCTGACCGGCAAGCATATGGGCATCATTGTTGACCTGATAGACGAGGTCATTTCGGATATTGAAAATGAATCCGTAATAGCGAATGTCGGGGAAAAAGTGGTCAGCATGATGAAATCATTTCCCCTATTTGCATACTGAAACGGAGCCTATCGGCGCAGAATGTAACTCTAAGCTGCTTGCCAAGGAAAATTACCTGAGGATAAATGTGTAAACAATAGTGCCTTTTTGAACGACCGGGGCATCAGGCTTAGGATTGAACCTGGCCTTCATTGCTGCATCCTTTGCAAGCTTGAGAAGGTTTTCATTGAGCGTGGTTGAACCTTTGGTCCCGGGGTTGGCCTGAATTACTTTCCCGGACCTGTCGACGCTTACCTCGACGACAACGCGGCCCTCCTCCTGGGTATCATATTTTGGTGTCGGCAGTGATAAAAATCCGCGGCCTTCAAGATTGTAAGAAACAGCACTTCCCTCGGTCCCGTTTCCGGTGCCCTCACCCCTTATCTTCGAATCGACCGAGCCGTACGGTACCCCCTGGTTGCCGGGTCCGCCTCCCTCACCTTCACCCTTCGAATCTGTCCCTGAAGCCTTCGATCCTGCAAGGGCATTTTTCGTACGGTTCTTAATATCGGCTTCCCTCTTTTGCTCTGCCTCGATCCTTTTCCTCTCAAGTTCAGCCTGTTCCCTGGCTTTCCTGTCAGCCTCCGCCTGTTCCCGGATCTTTCTGTCAGCTTCGATCTTCTCAAGCTTCCTCTTTTCAGCTTCCGGATCAACCTTCTTTACTTCAGGGGCTTCCTCGTTATTCTGGGTGAGCATCGGTTGATCATTCTGCACCTTTACAACCCTTTTCGGGGGAGGAGCAGCCTCCACCCTCGATGGAGGAGGAGATGGTTCAACAAGCCCTGTCCCTGTTTCATCTGTACCGAAATTGACGAGTATTCCTTGTTCTCTTTCGGGAGGTTTCGGAGGAGTGAAGGCAAATACTATAAGGACTATCAGCAGTGCAATGTGAACAACTGCCGTTCCGGCTATTCCCTTCCCCTTTTCCGAAGGTACCCGCCTCAATTCACTATTTTGGAGATGTCGCAATTATCAGCTTGTAATTATTGGCCTGGGCAATATTAAGTATTTGGACTACATTTTCAAATGGAACAGACTTATCGGCATGCAGGGCAATGTAAATCTCCGGGTTCTTCCCCAGCTTCTGTTTAAGGATTGTTTCAAGGCTCTGGAGATCATTCACCTGCTGCTGTTCGACATAAAGCTTCAGATCGCTTGTAATGGAAACCGAGGTCTGCGGTTTGGCAGACGTTTGTGAGGAGCCTTTGGGCAGTAAAAGCTTAAGCGCGGTAGGGTGGACCAGGGTCGATGTCAGCATAAAGAAAATAAGAAGGTTGAATACCACATCAGTCATTCCTACCGAACTGAAATTCACACTGACCTTATTTCTTGACGATATTGCCATCTCAGCGTCCTGTTTTTAAAGGTTCATTCAGAATATCCATAAATTCAGTGAGTGTGGCTTCAAGGTTAAAGACAACCTTTTCGACCCTTACAACAAGCGTGTTATATCCGAAATATCCCAGGATGCCGATGATCAGGCCAGCAACCGTGGTTATAAGGGCAGTGTAAATACCGTCGGAAAGAAGGGAGACTTCAATATTGTTCCCTGCTTGTGCCATTGCGTAAAATGACTGGACCATTCCGATGACTGTCCCGAGGAAGCCGAGCATAGGCTCTGCTCCGGTGATGGTGGCAAGAGTGGGAAACCCCCTCTCAAGCTTCGAGATCTCAAGCTTGCCGACATTTTCAATTGCCGTGCTTATATCCTGGAGGGGTCTGCCCAGCCGGTTCACGCCCTTTTCAATCATCCTGGCGGAAGGAGAGTCGGTCGATCTGCAAAGTGCCAAAGCAGCCTCCAGCTTTCCGTCATAAATATAATCCTTGATGCGGTTCATGAAATTTATATCCTCTTTTGCAGCTTTTCTGATCACAAAATACCTTTCGAAAAAGATATAGGCAGCCACAAGGGACAATAGCATTATGGGGATCATGACCCATCCTCCCTTAACGGCAAAATCCAGAAGTGTCAGATCGGAGGCCGCAGGATTTTGTGTCGCAGCAGGCCCCTGCTGTAGTAACATTAGACCAAATGACATATTTTAACCACTTTTAATTTGTTAATTAACAAGAATTTAACCTTCACGGATTATTTTCATGGCCGAAGGTATTAAAAAACGTAAAAACCATGTTGTCTATTATCCGCTGTTAATAACAAAAAGGTCAAATTTATCAACTACTTCTTTTTCGGTTTTACCTCCTCCTCTTTTTTCATCGGTGAAGATTCCTTCTTCTTCAGCAGGTCCGAGAACTTGTTGAAATCCTCCTTGTAGAAAACGCCCAGTCCCTGGGTATAAGGGAACTGTCGGCCAGTGTAGGGATTGTTGTACCGGTTGAATACCTTGAACCTGATCTTGTCTGTGATCTTGTATTCAATATCAAAATCGCCTGTTATAGGCTCCCCATAAACACTGTTGGCTCCCCTTACGTCAAAATTGCCGTTGATCGAGACCTTGTCGTTGAGCAGCTGCGTCGACAGGGCAACCTGAAGTTCCTGAGAATTGATCTCATTGTTGCTAGGCCTGTAGACAAATCCCAGGTTGAAATCCTTGCTTATCTTCGAAAGCCAGTTGCTCAGCTGGTTGGAGAGCATTTCGGTCGTTGTGGAGGCCATGGCCGATGTCCCGCTTGCACCTGCTCCTGAGGAGGACCTGAAGTTGGGATCGGCATAGAAGCTGTTCATCACCAGAAGGTACAGGAATTGCTTGCTGAGCTCGTCTGGTGTCGCTATTGCATTCTGGAGGTATGTCTTGGTCTCTTCATCGGCATTTGGAAGAATTATATTGAATCCGACAACAGGGCTGAAGAGATTTCCTGAAAGATTAAGCTGCGGCTCAACGCTGATCCTCTGGTTGTACCTCTCATCCTGAAGGATGGGAAACAGTGATGTCTTGAGGTTTTTATAACTTGCTTTAAGATCGATTTCTGCCTTTGACATATCGCCGTTGAACGTTATCTTGCCGCCGCTCTCCACCTCGAACCTCTTATTCAGGAGGCTCTTAAGGGTGAACAGGTAATCACCCTGTGAAATGGTGTAATCTCCGTAAACCTTGAATTCCCCCTTCTTGTTCAGGCTGATATTGAGCTTCCCTTCACCTTTCCCCTTTATAACGTCCCCGGCTATAGGATCGATGAGTAGCTGGACTTCGGCATCGGGTGTCACATCCAGGTCAAATGTAAGCTCAAGCTTTGAAGATGTGGTCTGCACCTGGGCAACTATTGTCTTCCTGGATTCTTCCTTCCTGACAGAGTCTGAGTTGACAAACGTCACGAAAGGGTGCTCGGTAACTGTCAGACCCATATTCAGGGGAATGAAGAACTTTGTTCCCTTGCCCACCTTCGCCGAAATCTCAAACGCGAGGGTGTTTTGGTCACTTTTGATGGAGCAGACTCCTGTCGCATAAGCTGTTCCGTAGAAAAGCTGGTTGTCTTTGGCCTGAGTATTGAGCACAAGGACCGGGTTTTTTTCCATATTCACCGTCAGGTCGGCAGTGTAATCCCTGAACGATTTATGATGTATTGCACCCGTCAATGTACCGGAATTGCCTTTCTCATCAGTAACCTTCAGATTCCTGAACCTGATGCCGGTCTTATCAAAATATATGGAATCGTTGATCCTGTATTTAGTCTGAAGATAGTTGATCTTCATCGAAGTATTCTCCGCCATCATGGCCCCTTTCATTACGAGTGCATTCAACTGGCCCGACAGATTAACCCTCCCAGTAACAGTGCCTGTGATCCCTGACGCAAAAAAGCTGAGAAGCGGATTGAGTGCCTCCACCGGCAGTCGGGAAGTCAGAATGTCAAGATCGACCTTCCCCGACTCGGGATTATAAGTCCCGGTAACATCGAGGTTCCTGATCCCCTTCAGGTTATTGCGGGCGGTAATGTCGACAACCCTGTTTCCCTTGTTCCATGCAGATACTGTCGATATGTCGCCGTAATCGGCCCCCAGGATGGAAAATCCCTTCACGGCAAGATTGCTTTGAATGACCGGGTTCCTGAGAACATTGGACAGGACGATATTTCCGCTCACTATGCCCTTTGGGTCGAACGGGATCTGGGTTACGGACGTGTTGCCCGGTTTCATGTTCCCCCTGCTCAGCGGGCTAATATCGATGCCATTGAACATTACCCGAAGGGTATCAGCCGGGTTTTCCGAAACCGTGCCGTTAATGGCATACATATTATTACCGTTGACCAGGGTGAATTTGTTGACGGTAACGGAAGAAGTGTCCATAATTACGGATGACTGGCTTATTCTCCAGAGGTTATTCCTGGTAAAGACTTCCGAAGAATCGATATTCACTGTCAGGATGGCACCTTTTGTCGCTTTCGGGTTCCGGGCAAACTGGCCCGCGGCCCTAAATGCTCCCGTGTTAAGGACCTTGTCCTTGTTGTCCCAGTTGAGCCTGAAATTGAAACTGTCGGGCCTCACACCGAAGATAATCCTGAAATCCTTTATCTCGGATTGTCCAAGGACCGAAAGTGATGAGCTCTTCACTCCGAGGTCGAACCGGTCCCCGGAATACGTGCCATCGACGGACAAATCACGAAAAACATTGTTCATGAATCCCAGGCTGGAACTCTTTGCAGAGATGAAGATAAGGCTGTCCTGCGTGAATATGCCGTTTATTGAAGTGCCGGGTGAAAAGTGAACTCCGGTATTGAAGAAGTCGTTGATCTTATCGGTGTTTTTGAAATTGGCCGTGATCCTGAAATCATTCCTGGCCTCTCCCTTCACAGGGGGAGGAGGGGTGAACTCTGCAGGAATAAGGGTAGCCATAGCCGATTTAACGACATTGCCGACAGCCCCGAAATTGTAATAACCCCTTAATTCGGCATCGACGAAGTCGGTCCTTAGTGAAATTGCCGGCTTGTTGGAATCATTGAAGGCTTTAAGTGAAAAATCGTACAGCTCGAGCTTGCTGTTGTACCTTATGATCGTCGAGTTGAGCATTTTGATCTCCCCGAAAAGGTTGTCGATGCTGTTCCCCCGGAAATTTGCAGTAAGCAGCATCGAGAGCCGGGAGGAGGTGTCTGATTTTTCAAAATTAAGCCTGTGGAGATTTGCATTTGCCATGTTCAGGGTGAAATCAAACTCTGGAAGCTCATTTCTGAAATCAAACATGCCGAGCAGATCCATCCTGATATTCTTCTCGGAAATCTTAATGCTTCCGTCCCAGGTTTTTTCGGTGAAGTCACCTTTCAGCGCAACATTCCTGTATGTGTATTTATTCAGTTCCAGACTGTCGATATTTCCTGTCAGGCTTCCTTCTATTGTACGGTTTGAAGAGGCTGTTCCGTCGATGTTTGCCTCCATGCTTATCTTCCCCAGGAGTTCACTGTTTCCAGTAACTGTGCCAAGGTCGATATTGCTCCCGGCAACAAGCCCCTTGATCCTGAACATATTTTTCCCGAAAGGGCGCAATGAGATGTCGGTATGAAGACTCCCCAACTCTGTTCTGAAGCGTCCGTATGCCACAAAATCTGAAATGAACCCTGTGAAGCTTCCACTGAATGAGATATCTCCCATCTTGCCGGCAATGTCGGGGAGTTCAATCTTCCTGCTGCCCGGCAACACAGGTTTTTCGAAATCCCTTGCATTGGTGACAAGGTTGTTGACTGCCACGTGGATAAAGGTGTTATTGATATCGGGAAGCCCGGAGAAATCGAAATCACAGTCGAGGCTGCTGTGGTTCCTGAGCGATACCTTGATATCACGTCCCTTCAGTTCCGCCACGGTCCCGAACACTCTTCCCGAAATTACCACCTGTTCATCGGATCCTTTAAGGAACGGGACAAAGTACCTCAGGTCGCTTGCACTTATGAGTGATTTTTCCAGGAGGACATCGAGCCTCACCTCATCGGTAAACTTCCCGAACGACCCGGCAGAGTCGCCGGTCAGTTTTACATAATCGGCATTTATTATCGAGCTGTCACAATTCAGGAATATCTTTCCGAACCTGTAACTGTTCCTGGCAATGACAATATCACTGCTGAATCCGCGCACAACGAAGCCCCCTGATTCTCTGAATGACAGCTTTCTGACATCCAGGACAGTGGAGTCATTCCTGATTTTGAAGTTGTTTATCGAGCAGGCGATGTCCGAAGCATGAAGATTGTTGAAATCGATAGGAGTTGCCGTTGCAGGGGCAGATTTCCTCAGGAGTAGGAACCTTCCATCCGACACCGAGATCCTGTCGATGGTCACTTCTGCCGCCTTGGCCTGTGGGCCTGCTGTATCCGCTGATTTTCCCAGCATGTCAAGGTACCAGGTAAGGTTCATCAGGCCGGTCGAATCGCTGATCAGCCCTACTGAAACATCCGAGAGGTCAACCTGTCCGAGCCTGAAGATCCTGTTCCTGAAATCAAGCCTTCTCAGACCCGCAGAGATCCTACTGGAATAGATAAGGGTATCATTGTTCCTGTCCTTGATAAGGAGGTCGCTGATCAGGAGCTTGTTAAAAAAAGAAAACTCTATTTTGCCGATTGAAATGGTCGATTTGATCTGGTCGGAGAAATGACTTGTTATTCTTTTAACAATGAATGTCTGAACCTGAGGGGTGCGGAGCAGGAGGTAGAAGAATGTCGGTACCAGCAGCAGTGTGCCGGCAAACATAATGAAATACTTAACCGATTTTTTAATACTTTTGAGCACGAAAAACGGTATCAAAGAATACGTAAAATAACCGAAAATATACGGAAAATCAAAGAATGGCGGGGGTTACAATATTAGCGGTCGAATCATCCTGCGACGATACCTCGGTTGCCGTGGTGAGGGACGGCTATGTCCTTTCGAACCTGATCGCCAATCAGGATATCCACAGGATGTATGGGGGAGTGGTGCCTGAACTGGCGTCCAGGGCCCACCAGGCAAATATTGTGCCCGTCACCGACCAGGCGATAAAACAGGCTGGCATAAAAATCGATGAAATCAATGCTGTAGCCTTTACGCGTGGACCCGGGCTGCTAGGTTCGCTGCTTGTCGGGACCTCCTTTGCGAAGGGGTTTGCGCTTGCCCGTAACCTCCCGCTGATCGATGTCAATCACCTGCAGGCGCATGTACTTGCAAACTTCATCCTCGAAAAAGGGAAGGAAGAGAATATCCCGCAGTTCCCGTTCCTCTGCCTGCTTGTCTCAGGCGGCCACACGAAGATCATAGTGCTCAGGGATTACCTCGACATGGAAGTGATAGGCAACACAATCGATGATGCAGCCGGGGAAGCTTTTGATAAATGCGGAAAAGTTATGGATTTCCCGTATCCTGCAGGGCCTTTGATCGATAAACTGGCTCACGAGGGTGACAGAAACGCATTTACTTTTGCAAGACCGTCGATCAGGGGGCTGGATTTCAGCTTCAGCGGGCTGAAAACATCATTCCTTTATTTCCTCAGGGACAATCTTAAGGAAAATGCCGGATTCATAGCCGACAGGAAGGCTGATCTCTGCGCTTCGCTTCAGAAAACCATAGTCAATATCCTGATGGCCAAGCTGATCAAGGCGTCGATTCAAACCGGCATCAGGCAGGTGGGTATAGCGGGGGGCGTTTCTGCAAATTCCGGCCTCAGGGAGGCAATTGCGGCAGAGGGTGAGAAGAGAGGATGGAAGATCTATATACCGCCTGTCAGGTATACAACCGATAATGCGGCGATGATCGGGATAACTGGTTATTACAAGTACCTGAAGAACGATTTTGCCGGACAGGATGTAATACCGCTTGCCCGGATCTGATCTTACCTCATTTTTGTTGAATATGAAAAGCACTGATCTTTCCTTCCTTGTCATCGGAGCCGGGGCAATCGGTGGGATCACCGCAGCCCTATTGAAGAAGAATGGCTATGATGTTGAGATCATAGCAAAGTACGAGGACTATTCATCCCTTATCTCGGAACAGGGGATATGTGTCAGCGGAGTGTGCGGCAGCCACACTGTCAGGGTCCCTTCATGGCCCGGTATTTCGGGAGTGAGGAACAGGAAGGATGTGATACTTCATGCCACAAAGGCCAACGATCTTGCCGCTTCTGCACGTGAGGCCGTGCCTCTTCTCAAAAGCACCGGCATTATGGTATCCATGCAGAATGGTATCTGCGAGGAGGAACTGATTGCGATAGCGGGGAAGGGCCGGGTAGCCGGTTGTGTGACCGGATGGGGCGCAACCATGGAGGAGTGGGGGAAGCTGGCAATGACGTCAGGTGGTGATTTTATCCTTGGTTATCCTGACAGGGACCCCGACGAACTCCTTCACCTTGTTGCGGAAGCCATTTCCTGCATTGCTCCCGCAAGGGTTACCGGTAATATTTTGGGACATAAGTACTCGAAGCTGGTGATAAACTCATGCATTACCTCCCTGGGCGCCGTATGCGGCCTCTTCCTCGGCGAAATGCTCAGGATCCGGAAAGTGAGGAATATTTTTATTGAGATCATAAGGGAAGCCGTTGCGACTGCTGAAAAGAATAATATCAGGATGGAGATTTTCGCGGGGCGCCTCGATTTCAGGAAGTTTGTTGCAGATCCCGGCTTTACCGGAGATTTGAAACGGCATATAATGATAAGGATAATAGGTTTCAGGTACCGCCGGCTGAAATCCTCGAGCCTTCAGTCGCTTGAACGGGGTAAACCTGCCGAAACGGACTGGCTGAACGGGTACATCGCCAGGAAGGGTTCTGAACAGGGTGTTGATGTTACTGTAAACAAAGCTGTTGCAGACATAATCCATGAGATCGAGGCCGGGAAAAGACCCATTTCCGTTTTAAATTTTGACGAATATGTATTCGATCGGTTTGATTGACTGATTGATAATCATCTAATATTTTCTAAATTCGGAGAAATTTTTCTCATGATGCATGAGTTGAGGATCCCTGCGACCACGAACTTACCCGAGATATTCCTGAGTCCGGATGGGTTTATTAAGGTTAAAGGCCGCTCAATTCATGAGAACATATTCGATTTTTTCAAACCGGTCGAATTATGGATCAGGGATTACATCAAAACCCCGGCTGAAATGACTGTGGTCGATATCGAACTGGAGTATTGCAACAGTGCCAGCTCCAAGCTCCTCATAAATATCATTCAGCAGATATCCCAGGTCAGGAACCAACACAGGAAGCTCCAGGTAAACTGGTATTATGAGGATGGCGATGAGGATATCCTCGAACGTGGTGAGTATTTCTCCTCCATCCTTAGTATCCCCTTTAATTTCATTAAGATCAAATGATCTTCCTGAAAGCCTGATCGAGATCGCTTATCAGGGAATCCGGCTCGTCGAGCCCGATATAGAACCTTATAAGGTTATTCGAATAGCCCTCCTTCGTTCTTTCCTCATCAAATGACAGTGCCGGAAAGACCAGTGATTCATGCCCGCCCCATGAAACGCCGATAATGAACTGGAGCAGGCTGTTCACAAAGAGCTCGATCTTTGCCTTGTCCCTGGATGCAAGCCTCACTGAGAACAATCCCATCGGCCTTAGCATCTGCCTGACGGCAAGCTGATACTGCGGACTGCGGGGAGAGAGCGGGTACAGGACCTCTTCCACCTGCGGGTGATTTTCGAGGTACTCAAGCACTTTTACCGTTGTTGCCGAGATCCTTTCAATTCTCGCTTGCAGTGTACGGAGCCCTCGCAGCATGAGCCAGGCATTGAAGGGTGAGATTATTCCGCCAAGCGTCAGGTATTCGTTATTGAATAGCCTGGTAATGAATTCGCGCGGACCACAAACGATTCCAGCTACAAGGTCGCTGTGACCGCCCAGGTACTTGCTGGCGGAGTGGAGCACTATGTCGATCCCCATCGAGGCGGGCGATTGGGTCAGTGGTGAGGAATAGCTGTTGTCGATCATCGTAGTGATCCCCTTTGGCCGGGCGATTGCGGAGACGGCTTCAAGGTCCTGTATTTCAAATGTCATCGAGTTGGGGCTCTCGAGATAAATGAGCTTTGTATTGCTCCTGATTGCATTTTCGAAGTTTTCCGGATCCCTTCCGTCCACGAAGGTAGTTTCGATGCCAAACCGCGGCAGGAACCTGGTCATGAGTATGTTTGCCCAGCTGTAGTTATTCCTGACGCTCACAATGTGATCTCCCGAAGCGACCGAAGAGATTACAGCCGAGGAGATAGCTGCCATCCCGCTGGCAAATGCCAGGGCTTCCCCGCAATCTTCGAGCGCGGCGATCTTCCTGCACAGGATTATCGTTGTCGGGTTGTTCCCCCTTGAATAGATATAGCTTTCTTTTTCATCCGAGATTGCTTTTTTGAGCTCCCCAACGTTTTTGAATGCAAAATTGCTGGTCTGGAAAATGGGCGGGGTAACTGCATTGAAATATCTTTCCCGCTCCTCACCGAGATGATTCAATATAAATGAGATGTCTTTCATTTCCCTTTAGTTTATAATGCGGGCACTGCAAGTCTCTTCCTGAAGTAAATAAACACGGGTATCCCCAGCAGGAGGAAGCCCATACCGATTGCCATATGCAATGGTTTGTTGATCATTATGTTGATCACAAACCAGGTATTTATAACGATAAAGATCAGCGGTGTGACCGGATATCCAAAGGTCCTGTACGGCCTTTCCCTGCCGGCCATCCTTTTCCTGAAAATGAAAATCCCCGCGGCGGCAAGGGTGAAAAATATCCATTCCACCGAGACAGTATATGTAATCAGGTTTTCCAGGGTACCCCAGAAAAGGAGAAGGACTATCGACCAGACCGACTGGACGATTATTGCGTTTACGGGGGTTCTGAACTTGGGGTGAACTTTCGCTATGCTTTTGAAAAACAGCCCGTCAGAGGCCATGGCATAGTAGATCCTGGGGGCGGAGAGGGTATATATCCCTATTGTCCCAACCGTGCTTATCGCGATTATCCCGGCAACCAGCATGCCGCCCCGGGGAAAGGCAGTGCTGACGGCATCTGCAGCTACCTTCCCGGAGGAAACAATTGAGCTCACCGGCAACAAAAGCATATATGAAATATTGACGAGAAGATAGATTACCGTAACGACTACTGCCCCGGTAATCATGGCGACAGGTACATTACGGGACGGGTTTTTTGTTTCGCCCGCCAGGAATGACACATGCTGCCATCCGCCGTATGAAAACAGCACGCCTGTAAGTGCCACACCAAAGCTCGACAACCCAGCACCCGAGCCCGTCGGAAGGCCCAGGTTCCCGAACGAATGGGAAGCTGATCCGAATATGACCCCGAATCCTATGATTATCAATATCCCCAGGATCTTTAATCCGGTGAACAGGTTTGAGAATATCTCCCCGAATTTTGCCCGGAGGACATTAAGGGTTGTCAGTATTGAGATGGTTGCAATGCTGCAGATAAGCCTTTCGCGGTTGTCCATAGGGATGAAGACGCTCAGGTAATGTGTAAAGGCGAGCGAGATCACGGCTATCGAGCCGGAGGTTATTATCAGGAGGTATGCCCAGCCGTAGAGGAACCCAAGCCAGCCCCCGTAGGCTTCCTTCAGAAAGACATAAATCCCCCCGGCTTTTGGGAACATGGCTCCAAGCTCTCCGAAGGTCAGGGTTCCTGTCAGCGTTATCAGGCCTCCAAGCGCCCAGATCAGGAGAATCAGGCCAGAAGACGGGATGAGCCCGGCAATTTCAGATGGAGTAACAAATATCCCCGAACCGATGCACGACCCGATGGCCACCATTATCAGCCCGTACAATGTAAGTTCCTTGGCAAGCTTTGTCATAGATTCTGATCAGTTCCAGTCTTCCAAAGATAAAATAAAAGAGGTATGATCAAAAATGGGTTTCTGCCCGCCATGTTATTTCACAAAGGGACACAGAGTAATATCGGAAAATATAGAGATCGAGGGGCAGTAATCCGCCAGGATCTGTTGCTTTCTAACTTGCTGAGGGGTCAGAAACGCGTCCCATAAAGAGTATGGCGTTGGTTGAGATCTCTCTGATCACGAAAAGGAAAGGACGATCGAGCTTCAGCTCAAGAACAGAAGGCATCGAAACCACTCCTATCCCTATGACCGTTGCTGCTGCAGCTTCTGTACCTTCTTCGTTTGTTTCAATGAATGCCTGGTGCAGGGCTTTGTTGATATAAAGCCGGTATTTATCGGAGATATTCGAAAAATCAGCCTGGTCGGTGAATGCTACCCCCATGCCCATGCCGGTAAGAATATCAATCAGGTCCTGCTTAAACCCGAACTTGAACCTCGGGAAAAAGAGATCGACCTTCTGGCTCCTGAGCCCTGAGACAGAAGCGGCAAATACCCGGGAATCAAGCGAAGCTGCAAGGCTGCTGATATCTTCCTGCTGATCGGGAAGGATTACATCCATTACAAAGTTGCCCTGGCCGTACGGGAATTCTGCCATGGTGAACTTGTCACCCTTGTAAACGCTAAAATCATTCTCCTGTTTCATCATCGGTACGCTTATCGGCGTACCTTCTGCCTTATAGAAAGGCATATCGGTCGTTTTTGAGGCATCGAACTGGTCCTTCCATTTTCCCTTGAAATAAATGGCATTGATAAGAACCATGATGGTGTTGTGATCGAGCCTGTCGACCATGTTTTTGATCAGTCCGTTCGTGTTATCCTCGATCCATTTGTTCATAATGGCCGGAGTTCCGGGGTCATCAATGTCAAAGGCTTCTGTCTCGGCACTGTACCACTTCTTCAGCAGGTCGATGAATGCCTGCTTTGCGGGGAAATCTTTTTCGGTCCAAACGGAATTGGCAATCGAAATCAGCACCCTTTTATCGACAGTCAGCAACGACCCGGTAAGACTTTTGTATGAGCTGTTAATGGAATCCGGTGCTGATCCTTCAAGCCTGAGCGCTTTCAGGATTGAATCGCGTGTTGCCCCGGAGGCCCCGTTCATGGCCATTGAAAGGGCGCTGGAAACGCTCAGCGGGGAGATGATGACATTCACCCCGTTTCCTGTTCCTTTCATGATTGTCCGGAAGAAATCAAAGGCAAATGAATTGCCTGATTCCACAACATTTACTTCGCCCTGTGTGAGATTCAGGAGTACGGGCTTGTCGGGAAGCTTTTCATCAGACTTGCTGCAGGAGATGACTATAATAGCGGCTGTTACGGCTGCGATTGCTTTAGTAAGGAACCTGTGTTTCATTTGCTTGGTTTTAGGTAGGGTCGCTGGAGGCTTTTCAGTTTCATCCGGTCGAAATAAACCCTAACAAATGGCTCAAAAACCATGCCATATGGTTGTTACTTGCCGTTGTGCTTTTTGTTGGCCTCAATATAAGCCTTCAGGTAAAGGAAGGACACGGTGAAAAGGATTATGCTCAGGATAAGAAGCAGGATGAATGAGAAGATAGGCGGGCCGGTTTCTCCGGGCAGTGGATTCCTGACCCTGAAAATAAAGCCTGCTATGGTGTTTATGAAAACCATCACCGAGATGCCGAAGATGAAGATGACTCCAGAGTTGTTCAGAATCCGGGTCGATTTGTAGTATTTGCTGTTCCTGAAGTTCTCATAGGAGCTGCGGGCATAATACTTCGCCCGCTGCCGTGACCTTTCCTGGCGGTATTTCTTCCATTCCTCGATTATCCTGTCGTACTCGCTATCCGAAACCCCCTTTCCGTAATTCGCTATCAGGAAATCATAGGCTTCGGTCACCTCAATAAAGCGATCCTGAGCATCGGGCGAGCTGTTGATGTCGGGATGGTAAAGCCTTGCCTTCTTCCTGTAGGCCTTCTTGATCTCCTCGATCGAAGATTCAGGCGGTAAGCCAAGGATCTTATAGTAATCTGATGTGGTCATTCCCGGGAGCCCAATGAATTATGTACCAATTAATAAATAATTCTATTTCAGAAACTGTTTAAGGCTGACTTTATTTTCCCGGAACAGATGTATTGTTAATTATTTAACAATACCCGTGAATCCCATAAAAGCTAGTGCAAGGATCCCGGCTGTCACCAGTGAGATCGGCACCCCTCTCATTCCCCTTGGAATATTTGCCAGTTCGAGCTGTTCTCTGATGCCTGCAAGAATGATGAGTGCCAGGCCGAAACCGAGAGCTGTGGAACCTCCAAAGACAACTCCTTCCAGAAGGTTGTAGTTCTTTTTTATGACAAGAAGGGCAACCCCGAGGACAGCACAGTTGGTCGTTATAAGTGGCAGGAAAATGCCTAGCGCCTGGTAGAGTGGCTGGCTGATCTTTTTCAGAATGATCTCGACCATCTGGACCAGCGCGGCAATGACCAGGATAAAGGTGATCGTTTGCATGAATGCTATTCCAAGCTTCTGAAGCACATAGACCTGGATAAGGTAGGTTACCATGGTGGCAAGCACGATCACGAATGTAACGGCCCCTGCCATTCCCAGGGCAGTGTTCACCTTGTTGGAAACACCGAGGAACGGACAGATCCCCAGGAACTGGGCAAGCACCACATTGTTGACAATGATAGCCGATATAACCAGAAGAATATATTCCATTTTTGTCTCTTTTAGCTCTTTTTAATCCTGTTGACAAGTGCAATCAGGTACCCAAGTGCCATGAATGCACCCGGGGCAAGGATGAATACAAGGATACCGTCGCCGCTGATGAATTTGTGTCCGAAGATCGAGCCGCTCCCGACTATTTCCCTGAATGCCCCCAGTATTCCCAGGGCCATCGTAAAACCAAGACCCATGCCTATCCCGTCGATCAGGGAGGATGTGACCGAGTTTTTACAGGCGAAAGCTTCAGCACGGCCAAGTACGATGCAGTTCACAACGATAAGTGGAATAAAGATACCCAGGGTCTTATAAAGATCGGGCACATATGCCTGCATGATAAGATCAACGATCGTGACGAACGAAGCTATGATCACAATGAAAGCCGGGATCCTTACCTTGTCGGGGATCACCCCGGAAAGCAGCGCGATAACGGCATTTGAACCGGCCAGCACAAACGTTGTGGCGATTCCCATTCCCATACCGTTCAGGGATGAGGTTGTGGTGGCAAGGGTAGGGCAGGTTCCAAGGACCAGCACAAGTATCGGGTTTTCCTTCAGGAATCCTTTGGTCAGGTTCTGGAATTGATTCATAATAGACCTCCTTTCTTCAGAGTATTGTACGCTTTCTGTACAGCATCGCAAAATGCCCTCGAACTGATAGTAGCTGCAGTTATGGCATCAACTTTGCCTCCGTCTTTTTTAACCTTGAGCCCAAAGGTATCCGGGTTCTTATCCCTGAACTGATCCTTAAAGGCAGGTTCGGTCATCTTGGTACCCAGCCCGGGCGTCTCTTTCTGCTCCAGCACTGAGATGTTAATGATGCTTCCGTCAAGCCTGAATCCAGCCATGAGATAGATCTTGCCGTTGAATCCTTTTGAGGTGAAAGTGCTGACTGCATAGCCGGTCACCTTATCTCCTGATTTGGCAGGGTAAATATCCAGGGAGTCTCCTTCCCCGGTTGGCAGCCTGAACATTTCCTTATTGGGATCATTCGTGAATTCAGGCACAACCTGTTTGACTGCATCAAGCTTCTTGCTGAGGTTTGAAAGCTCAATGGGCTTCTTTGTCAACTCGTAGACAAACCCAAGACAGGCTGACGAAACCAGTGAAATAAGAGTCAGCGAGAGCACCATGTTTTTGAATGTCGATTCAGTCTTAGCCATTTTTCATCTCCTCCCCGAATCTTTTGGGTTTGATATTGGCATTCATCAAAGGGACAAATGCGTTCATGATCAGAATTGCAAATGAGACACCTTCCGGGTAGGATCCCCACACCCTTATCAGAACGGTTATAATGCCTATGCCGCAGCCATAGATCAGCATCGACAGGGGGACCATCGGGGAGGTTACATAATCGGTTGCCATGAAGATCGCCCCCAGAAGGACCCCGCCTGCAAGGAGATGGAACATCGGATCAGCGAACTTTTCGGGATTTGAAAGCCAGAGGATTGCCGCAAAGATCGCGATGCTGCCCGTGACGGCAACCGGAATATGCCATGTAATTACCTTTCTTATAAGGAGATATGCAAATCCGATGAGAAGCGCAACTGCTGCAACTTCGCCAAGTGAGCCTCCCATATCACCAAGGAACATACGGGCAGGAGAAGGCAGATTGCCAACAAGCTGTGAAATTGACTCGCCATTCTTAAGTCCTTCCTTAACAATTGCCAGGGGAGTGGCACCGGTGACAGCATCGGCATATCCGGTCGCCAGCCCTTTCGGGACAGGCCAGGAGGTCATCTGGACCGGAAATGAGATCAGCATGAAAACGCGGCCTACAAGTGCCGGATTGAAAGGATTGTTCCCAAGCCCGCCAAAAGTCATTTTTGCCACGGCTATCGATATGAATGATCCAATGACAACAATGAAGACCGGGATATTTGAGGGCAGGTTGAAGGCCAGGAGTAGACCAGTAACAAGTGCGGATCCGTCGGTAATGGTGATTGGCTTCCTAAAGAAGAAGCGCTGAATCAGGTATTCAAACAGGAGGCATGATGCAACGGAAGTGACTGTGACGATAATTGCCCCCAGCCCGAAATAGAACACCGAAGCGAAAAATGCCGGCATCAGGGCGATCACCACATCACGCATTATCTTTTGTACCGATTCTTTCCCGTGGATGTGGGGAGAAGGGGATACTGTCAGGATGTTATTCATGTTAATAAGCTGCTATTTCTTTATTTTTTTTCACGGGCCATTTTCATGGCTGTCGATTTGCCGAGCCTTATGTAATCGAGAAGAGGCCTGTTTGCAGGGCATGTGAAGCTGCACGATCCACACTCCATGCAGTCGGTGATCCTCTCACCGGCTGCCTTGTCAAACATGCTCTTTTCCGAAAGTGCTGCCAGCAGATACGGTTCAAGGTTCATTGGACAGACCGAGATGCATTTTGAACACCTTATGCACGGCATTGCTGCGTTCCTCAAAGATTCATTTTCCGGAAGGACAACAATGCCGCTCATTCCCTTAACCACCGGAATATCCATATTGCTTATGGCTTTGCCCATCATAGGCCCTCCATTCACTACCTTCCCGGTCGATTCCGGCCTGCCCCCGGCAGCATCGATCAGCTTAAGCAGCGAAGTACCGGTCCTGACAAGGTAGTTGCCTGGCCTTGTAACATCTTTGCCGGTAACTGTCACAACTCTTTCAAAAAGGGGCTTGTTCTTCTGGACAGCCTCATAAACTGCAAAAGCCGTGGCAATGTTTTGTACCACAACCCCGACATCGATCGGCAGGTGCCCGGAGGGGACCTCCCTTCCGGTAAGGGCCCTGATAAGTTGTTTTTCCGCTCCCTGGGGATATTTGACTTTAAGCGGGTGAACAGTGATCCCGGTAAAGCTCCTGCTGATTTCCGTGAGGTGACTGATGGCATTCAGCTTATTGTTCTCTATTCCAATCATTGCCTTTGTCACTCCAAGGGCCTTCATTAAGACAGAGACCCCGGCCAGGATCTCTTCTCCCTTCTCCAGCATAAGCCTGTGATCGGAAGTAAGGTACGGCTCACATTCGACTCCGTTGATTATCAGAACTTCACATTTCTTCCCTTCAGGAACAGTCAGTTTTACATGAGATGGGAATGCTGCCCCGCCGAGCCCCACGATTCCACACTCATAGCATTTCCCGACTATTTCTTCCTTTGACAGGTTGCATTCCCTGTTAACTTTTTGATCCCTGTCGATCGTTTCGGCCCAGTCGTCGCCTGCAACATCAATAAAAACGGCAGTCTGCCTGAATCCTGTTCCGTCCAGAACACTCTCGATCTTGCTTACAGTACCCGAAACTGATGAATGGATATTTGTAGACATAAAACCATTTCCACGGGCGATCAACTGGCCCGTCCGGACTTTATCACCTTTCTCTACCACAGGTACGGCTGGCGTCCCGATATGCTGGGAGACCGGTATAACTACCTTTTCAGGAACCGGAAGGACTTCAATGGGTACTTCCGCAGTCAGCTTGTTTTCAGGAGGATGGACGCCCCCTGATGGAAATGTTTTCAAGATATTTATAGTTTAAAATTTCTCAAATACTAAATACTTGCATTTTCTTCAACGGGCTCGGCTTTTGAGACCCGCGGAGGAAAATTGACCTCAACAATAGCATTGGTCGGGCATTCCGCAACGCACTTCCTGCAGAGTGTGCATTTCGACGCATCAATATATGCAAGATTGTTCTCGATCGTAATTGCACCGAATTTGCACACATTGACACATTTATTGCAGCCGATGCAGGCAACTTTGCAGGCTCTCCTGGCCGCTCCTCCCTTGTCGCAGTTGGAGCAGGCAACATATATCTTCCTGTCCTTCTTTCCTTTCTTCCTGAGTTCGATTCTGTGGCGCGGACAGGCTTTTACGCATGCCCCGCACGACACACATTTTTCATCAATAACGACCGGGAGCCCGGTTCTCTCATCAAGATACATGGCCCCGAAGGTGCACGATCTTACGCAATCCCCGTTGCCAATGCAGCCATAGCTGCAGTCACTCTCGCCGATATAGAGGCTGTTTGAGATCCTGCAATCGGCAGTGCCGTCGTAACGTGATGTTCTTGGCCTTGACTCCGGTGTCCCGTTGCAAAGGACAACAGCTACTGTCGGATCTACAACAGGCGCTACTTTCCCGAGAATCCTGGCAGCCTCTTTCATGGCAGCTTCACCGCCGACCGGGCAATTAAGCCCTTCAAAAGAATCGGACCTGACCATGGCTTCAGCCAGATTCCTGCACCCTGCAAATCCGCAGCCCCCGCAATTCGCTGATGGAAGAAATGCCTGGATCTCGTCAATCCTCGGATCCTCGAACACCTTGAACTTTTGGGCCACAAAGTAGAGGATGACCGATGAAACAAGGGCAAGCAGGCTTAGGGAAACAACTGTTATCAGAACTGTGGAATTCATCTTTCAGACCTTTAATGCAAAAATGAAACTTCTGTCAATCTTGTTCCTGACAAGGTATAATATAAGGAAGTAGGGTATCAGGATGCCAATTGAAACAAGCCCGGCAGTAAGCTCGGAAAATGAAATTGATACCAGGATTACCAGGGATGTGATCATTATGAAAAGTGGAAGGATGTACCCGAGCAGGACCGCCTTCATTCCCATCGATTGCTGCATGAGGACTGTTATAGGATCTCCCTTGGCAACATCAAATCTCCCTTCAACGCTGATCAGCTTATCTTCCTTTCCGGAAATGTTGCACAGGTTCTCCGCATGGCAGCCCGAACATGCCGATGCGGATGAAATTCTGACAACCACTGAATTAATGCCGACCTCCTCAACGATCCCGTCATGCTTTATCGGCTCCTTCACACTCCTTTTTTTCATAAAAAAATGCCGACTGAAATAACGGGGCCAAAATTATTAAACGGTGCCAAATAGCCCGTGTCTTTTATCATATTTTAGAGATGGCCTGGTTATTTATAACAATTCTAAATAAGCTTTCAGCTGATGCTGCTCCACGATTGCTTCTGGCTGAAGAGCCTTTTTAGCTCAGTCCGCAGGATCGCATTCTGTGGCTCATCGAGCTGCGGATCTCCGTCAAGGATCTTTTCTGCAATTCCTCTCACATATTCGATCACCTGGCCGTCCTTTGCCAGGCTGGCAATTCTCAGGTCAAACGGGATGCCGCTCTGCTGCGTGCCTTCAAGGTCGCCCGGGCCGCGCAGTTGCAGGTCCATTTCAGCGATCTCAAATCCGTCACTTGACCTGACCATCACCTCGAGTCGTTTTGAAGCTTCACGGGTCAGCTTGTCGGCGCTCATCAGGATGCAGTACGACTGGTCGGCACCCCTCCCGACCCTGCCCCTGAGCTGATGAAGCTGTGAGAGACCGAATCGTTCCGCGCTTTCAATTACCATCACTGTTGCATTAGGAATATCGACACCGACTTCTATCACGGTGGTGGCAACCAGAATATGGGCATATCCTTCCCTGAACAGCCTCATTGATGACTCTTTATCGGCAGGTGTCATCTTCCCGTGCACGATGCTGATACAGTATTTGGGCGCCGGGAAGACCCGGGAAATGGTATCCCAGCCATCCTCCAGGTCCTTATAGTCCATTTTCTCCGACTCCTTGATCAGCGGATAAACCACAAATATCTGACGGCCAAGCGCTATCTGGCTCCTGAGGAACCCAAACACCTTGTTCCGTTCGGAATCGAGGTAATGCATCGTTTTTACCGGGACCCGTCCGGGGGGCAGCTCGTCAATGACCGACACATCGAGATCACCGTAAAGGGTCATCGCCAGTGTCCTTGGTATCGGGGTCGCAGTCATCACCAGGACATGCGGCGGATTGCTGCTTTTTTCCCAGAGCCGGGCCCGCTGTGCAACACCGAACCGGTGCTGCTCATCAATTATGACAAGTCCGAGATTCAGGAACCTGACATTCTCCTCGATCAGGGCATGGGTGCCGATGAGGATATTGAGTGAACCATCCTGCAGAGCTTTGTCGACCGACTCCCTTGCGCTTTTTTTGCTGGATCCTGTCAGAAGGCTCACTTTCAGGCTAATCCCTTCGAGCATTTTGCTTATTGTCTGGTAATGCTGCATCGCGAGGATCTCTGTGGGGGCCATCAGGCACGCCTGGTACCCGTTGTCAACGGCAATCAGCATGCTCATCAGCGCAACCAGCGTCTTGCCGCTCCCGACATCCCCCTGAAGAAGCCTGTTCATCTGTCTTCCCGATCCGAGATCCTTCCTTATCTCTTTCATCACTTTTTTCTGAGCCCCGGTCAGCGAAAAAGGGAGGTTGTTGTAATAAAAATTATAGAAATTCTCCCCGACACTTGAAAACACGAATCCCTTGTTCTTCTGGTTCCTGTAGGTTTTGTATCTGAGGAGGTTAAGCTCGATGTAAAAGAGCTCTTCGAACCGGAACCTGTATCTCGATTTTTCCATTTCCTGCACATTGCCGGGGAAATGGATCTTGTGCAGAGCCTCATGAAGCTCCATCAGATGGTAGCCCGAAACGATATAAGCCGGCAGTGTCTCAGGGATCCTGAACTTTATTTGTTTAAGCAGGTTCCCGGTTAGCTTGCTGATAGTCTTCGATGTAATGAACTGCGCCTTAAGCTTCTCTGTAGTGTTGTACTGTGCCTGCAGAGCCGAATTTATCCTCTGTGAGGCTTTCTCGGAGGCTTCTATCTCAGGGTGGATTATATTGACCACACCGTTGAAAACACCAGGTTTGCCGAATACGATATACTCGATCCCGGTGGTATAACTGGCGGTGATCCATTTTATGCCCTTGAACCAGACAAGCTTCATCGCACCGGTTTCATCATAAAATTCCGCCACCAGCCTTTTTCCTGATCCGAACCCTTCCGTGGAATATCCCCTGATGTAACCTTTTACCTGCACGAAAGGCAGATCGGGGTCGAGTTCCGCGATCTTGTAGAACCTGGTCCGGTCAACATACCTGTAGGGAAAGTAGTAAAGCAGGTCGCGGAATGTGCTTATATTAAGCTCACTGTTAAGCAATTCTGCTCTCTTGGGCCCTACTCCTGACAGGTAGGTTATATTTGAATCAAGGAAATCCTGCATCATTCGTCCGTCTCTCTTCCCGCTGTAAAAAAGTTAATCCGAAATTAACTATTTTTGGAAACCTGTGCTAATCCAATCTTTTAACTCTGATGGACCTTTATACAATTTTGGGATTTATCAGATACCGGCTTTTTTCGCGACACGGAAAAGGTTACGGTATTCACAGCCCGTTCCTTTTTGACCTTGTGACAGAAGTATTCAGGAATAATCCTGATCCGGGAGTTGTCAATACCGTTGAAACCATGAGGAAGAAGATGATCTCTGATCACGGGATGATAACTGTAAATGACCTAGGGTCGGGTTCCGGAAGGATGAGGGAGAGGCAAAGGAAGATAAGTGACATTGCAAGGTTTTCCGCAGTGCCGGAAAAATACGGGATCTTTCTTTCAAAGATGGCAAAAGCCTTCGGCAAGCCGGCTATCTTGGAATTCGGTACCTCCCTTGGCATAAGTGCCATGTATATGGCCGCTGCATGTCCCGGACTTCCCCTTTACACCATCGAAGGGTGCAGTGAAACCTCCGCCATTGCTTCGGCGAATTTCAGGGAAGCCGGGCTGACCAATATAAGGCTTGTAACGGGTTCGTTCGATAACGCTTTACCCCTCCTCATGAAGGAGGGACTGGTGCCCGGGCTGGTTTTTATTGACGGGGACCACAGGAAAGAGTCTCTTCTCAGGTATTTTGATTTTATCGCTGGGATCGCGGAAAACAACACTGTTGTGATAATTGATGATATCCACTCGGGAGAGGAAATGGCTGATGCCTGGAAATCAATAAAGTCACATCCGGCGGTTACTGCATCCGTTGACATTTTCAGGATGGGATTGGTTTTCTTCAGGAAGGGTGTCAGCGGGGTGAGTTGTGTGATCAGATATTAACAAAAATTAAGAACCAATAATTTCTTATTTAAGATAATTAGGCTAATTTCGAAACTTCAAAAATCAGATTATGGATAAAGTTATTGAGATTCACGATATTGTTAAGAATTACCAGGTTGGATCGGTTGTTGTGAAAGCCTTAAGATCGGTCTCGATCGATATTAACAAGAACGAATATGTGGCAATCATGGGCCCTTCCGGATCCGGGAAATCGACACTCATGAATCTCCTGGGCTGCCTCGACACTCCGACGAGCGGTTCATATATCCTTAATGGCACCGATGTCAGCAAGATGGAAGATGACTACCTTGCCGAGATCAGGAACAAGGAGATCGGATTTGTTTTTCAGACCTTTAACCTGCTGCCCCGTTATACCGCTCTTGAAAATGTCACCCTTCCGCTGATCTACGCAGGCGTCCCGAAGGTTGACAGGGAGAAGGTTGCCATTGAAACCCTCGAGCAGGTGGGACTTTCGGACAGGATGACCCACAAACCCAATGAGCTTTCCGGTGGCCAGAGGCAGCGCGTGGCAATTGCCAGGGCCCTTGTGAACAAACCCTCAATAATTCTTGCAGATGAGCCGACTGGAAATCTTGACAGCAAGACATCGCTCGATATTATGGGACTTCTCGATGCCATCCATAAGAAAGGGAATACAGTTATCCTTGTGACCCACGAGGAAGATATCGCAAATCATGCAGCAAGGATCGTCCGGCTTCTTGACGGAACTATTCACCAGGATTACGTGAATCAAAAGCGTATCCTGATCTGATACGATTAGAGCAGTTACACGGCCTGCTTTTAAATATTTCAACTGATGAAGATCTATACCCATACGGGTGACGATGGGACCACTTCGTTGTCGGGGGGGGAAAGGATACCTAAATCTGATCCTCGTATCGAAGCTTATGGATCAGTTGATGAGGTAATTGCATGGATCGGCCTGATCAGGGGCTATGGGGAAAATGAGGGCAGGAAGGCGACCCTGATATATATCCAGGACCAGCTGATGAGATGCGCGGCCACTCTCGCAACCCGGGACCCTGAAGGAAGGCAACCCAATTTCCTGCCTGACGAACAATGTGTAGTGACCCTCGAACACGAGATCGATTTGATGGAAGAAATCCTGCCTCCGCTGGGTAACTTTATCCTTCCGGGAGGGAATCCCCTTGTATCTTATTGTCACATAGCTCGTTGCATATGCAGAAGGGCTGAGAGGGCGATCCTCGGCTTAAACAATCAGGAAAAAATTCCCGTTATTGTTTACAAATTCCTGAACAGACTTTCCGATTATTTGTTCGTGCTCGCCAGGGTAATTGGAAAAGAGCTTGACAATCAGGAAATTAGTTGGCACATCTGACCCTTCCTGAAAGACAAAGAAACATTTGTTTTTTTGTTAAAATAATATATATATATTTGCAAATTTTGTTGAACTAAATGTTAATCTCAGAGTATGTACTGGACACTTGAATTAGCATCAAAACTCGAAGATGCCCCATGGCCTGCCACCAAGGACGAACTCATAGACTTTGCCATTAGGTCAGGTGCCCCGATGGAAGTCATTGAGAATTTGCAGGAAATTGAGGATGAGGGAGATATTTATGAGAGCATTGAAGACATATGGCCGGATTATCCCAGTAAGGATGACTTCTTTTTTAATGAGGATGAATATTAGAAAGTTTAGAACCTACTCAGTCACTGTTTCCTAAATATATCTGTTTTGTCCTTTGGACGGATCTTTTCCAGCCAGGAAAATCCTTCGAGACGCAATGTACCCGCTTCTTTTTTAGCCGGCGGATCAATTACCCCTTCGGGGTTCTGGAGCTCATTTATCCCGGTTATTTTTCCTTTGTCGACCATGATCTCGATTCTGGCACATTTGGCCCTGTTCACACCAACGATCCTCTCACCGTCGAGCAGATAATAGATAGTTTCCCCGTTCCCGGTAATGTTGATCTTATACAGTTCATTGTCACGAAAATAACCGGTAAGCATGCGTCCCTTTACCTGGTTGTACCTCAGCCTGTCGACCTCGCTGGTAACGAATGCCGAATTGTAAAGCTCCATCCTTTCGGCCTGCCTGTTTTTGGTAAATATGGCAATTGAATCGGAAACCAGCTGGTTCTCTTTCGACCAGATCACAGGGTTCCTGTAGAGCCTTATCACCGAATCCCTGAAGCTGTAGGAGAGGGAGTCGCATTTTCCCTGCAGATCCTTGCTGAAGATTCGGCACCCATGGTAGGCCCGCAGCAGCCTGTAAGCCTTACCGGGCACTTCCCCGATCGTGACGGCACTTATTGTATCTGAATGCATGAAAAGGGAATCTTTGTCCGAGACCTGGATAAACTGAGCTTTTTTTGTCACCATGAACCTTTCCGGGGTCTTGTAATACCAGGCGTAATCACCCTTGACTATTATATTATTGGTCGTATCGGTGATGGCGGTATTCCTGAATGCCTGGCCGTAACCCTTTACCCCGTCGTAATAAAGTGAATCGCCCGTGATTATTTGCTGCCGGTTGTTGATAAGGGCATTCTTCCATATCCGTGAGATGTCATTCCTGGTATCGTACCAGCCTTTCTCACAGTAGAGGTAAATGCTGTCGCCGGTCAGTTCCGACGGCCCGGTGAAATATGATGTCTCTGTTTTGGTATTGTAATCCATCGTGTCGGCAGTCATGACATAATCGGGATTGACGATCTTTACACTGTCCTTGAAATGGAAAAGATCATCGGAGACATAGTAAATGCCTACAATGCTTGTGAGCGTATTCTCTCCGTTTATTATTCTGCCGTGATCGTTGTACCTCGCGATCTTCCTGGCGACATCATATTTTATCGAATTGGTATAGAGATGTGTCTCTTTGTTCACCAGTTCAACATTCCCGTCGACCGATGCGTCCTGGAGGTTGCCGTCGTAAAAAAGGCTGTCGCCGGTGAGGTGAAGAGTATCTCCCTGGTTAATGCGGATCCTGCTCCAGGCTTTTACCTGGTCATTGGCAGAAAAGTAGTGAGCGCTGTCACAGTTCATGAGAGCATCATTGTGCTTCAGGGATACGTCGCCAACAAGCCTCATCAGCCTCCGGCCGGTCCCCGGTTCAAGCTCCTCGTATCCCTCATTCGAATGCAGCACCTCGACCCTTCTCTTGCCGGGCCTCTCTGACTGGAAATCCTGGCTGTAAGAGGCTGTGCCTGATAAAAAGATAATTATTACAGAAAGAAGACTCCTGAAATTAAAGAGTTTGTTCAGATCAAGCGGAATTATTGTTTCAGCCATCCTTCCTCAAGGAATTTGCACGATTTAAATTCGTCGCTTATTTTGATATAGGTCGATTCTATTTTCTTGCTTATCCAGTCTCTGTACATCTTCTGCTGGCCGTAGGTGAAGGCCGCGTTGTACATGAACTGGTAATCATCCTTGAGGTCGGCCCTGTGGGCCGGTATTTCATCGTCGAGCCTGACAACCCTGAAGACCGCGTTCCCGTTCTCGTCGGTTGTCTTGAATGGTTCCGAAATTTCCCCGATCTTGAGTTCCCTGACCTGGACATACATTTCCTTGCTGAGTTCCTCGAGAGTGAACCAGGTATTCCTGTCGGAAGGATTGTTGCTGACATATTTTCCTCCGTTGGTCCTGCTGTCGAGATGGCTGGAGTATTTCATTGCGACGTCTTCAAACTTGAGATCACCTTTCCGGATAAGATTGACCAGGCTGTCGAGCTTGGCAATGGCTTTTTGAGCATCCTGCGGTTTTACTTTTGGCCTGATAAGTATGTGCCTGGTATTGACAAGGTCGCCCTTCCTTTCGATCAGCTGGATGATGTGGAAGCCAAATTTGGTCTCGACAATCTTCGATACGGTGTTTTTTGAAAGGCCGAAAGCTGCCTCGGCATACGGTTTCTCCAGTTCTCCCCTCATCTTGAATCCTATCTCGCCACCGCTTGATGATGAACCGGGATCCTCAGAGTACATTATTGCACATACATTGAAGCTCTTGCCTGCAAGGATCTCACTGCGTATGTTAAGCAGTTTCTGGCGCGCTTCAACCTTATTCTCCTCATTGTCGGGAGGATCGAGCTGGATGATGCTGAGCTGGACTTTTGAAGGAACGACCGGAAGGCTGTCCTTTGGGATCGCATTGTAGTACCTCCTCACATCATTGGGCGTAATTGCCAGGTTCTTGGTGATATTGCTCCTGACCTCCTCCATAGTCTGCCGTTCAATCATGGCTTTCCTGATATCCTTCCTGATCTCGATCATGCTCTTGTTGAAATAACTCTCGAGAGCTTTTTCGCTTCCTGCCTGCCTGATTGCGTCATTTATCCTTAAGTTGACATCACCCTCGACTGCATCTTCCGTCACATTGATACTGTCGATCCTTGCCTGGTCCATAAAAAGCTTTGACACAAGCGCTTCCTGAAAGACCTGGCACCTGAGCTCATCAACAGGAGTCTTGTTCCCCGTCCTCCTGAGATCGCTCACCGTATTCTCAACTTCTGACAGGTAAACAACCTCATTTCCCACTATTGCTGCAACGGATTCGACAAGTGTCTGTGAATCAACAGAAAATGCTGTCAATATCATTAGTAATCCGCTGATCAGCCCTGCTCTTGAACATCTTTTCATCATCAGTAAATCTTAATTCTATCTTCTTTAATCGCGTCATTATATATCCCGTTCTCAAGGTCCTTCAGGAATGCTATCCTCCGGTCGTTCCAGATTATCCTCTTTATGTCCTCCCTTACGAACTCAAAGGGAGCAAGTGATCCTCTCAGGCGGTAGTCTCCGATCCCAAGGAGATAGACCGATGAGGAATCCGACGATTCATAGTAATTGGTCCTCCTTAGAAAATTCTCCTGGTCCCCGATATCCTTGTTCAGCTCTATCGAGATCCTGTCGAGTGTCACCCAGCCTTCATCGAAATCATCATACTTTTCGGCAAACTGGTAGCAAAGGCTTTCGAGCTCCTGCATATCCTTCTGGCTTGACGATCTCAGAAGGGTCCTGAACTTGTTCATGCTGGGCGTTTCAGCCGGAAGCTTTATGAAGAGGGCCTTGACTATGTTTGAAGTAAGCGTGAAGAGGTTCTCATGCGCTGAGTAATAATCCTGCAGCTCCTTTTCACTTATCACCGTATCCATTTTTTCGAGCATCATCTGCCGCTGATATTCATAAACAACCAGGTTGAACCTGTTTTCATCGATCTGCCTTTCTATGTCTTCCTTGACCTTCGGAGTAAGGTTCTCCTCGGCCCTCCGCAGCAGCAATTCGTGCTTGGCCCACTGGTTAATATAGTTTGTGGCAGCTGCAATACTGTCCTCTCCTGAAGTCCCCTTTGTCAGCTGAACAGGAATCTCATCCCTGTAGAGGATTTTATCCCCGATCCTGGCTGCAGGCACCCTTTTCAGACCGGCACTGTTATGCCGGCAGGCCGCAAGTGCCAAACCGATTAACAATATTGCCGCCGCCCTATTCATTTTTCAGTCTCTTTTTTATTTCAGCAAGCACCTTCCTGTTGACTTTCACCGGGTATTCCTGCCTCAGCTGCTTCACCCATTCAGCGGTGAGCCAGTCCTGGTACCTGGAGATCATGTCCTCCTTCGCATAAACAGCAGATGTGGTATCAGATGCTTTTTCCCCGGCGTTTGCCGCCGGGATGTCATTTTTATGCGCAAGATAAAAATTATGCAGGCCGACTGAATCCTCCTGGACCCTGTTCCATATTTTTTCCGATGAAATATCGAACAGCAGGATGCCGTCGTGAAATTCATTCATGAGATACCTGAAATCGGGATACTTTTTCTCAAGGTTGGAATCTTCATAATTTGTCAGCTGATCGGAAGAAAATAAATCGATCCCCGAATCGATGAACCTCTCCGGGCCGCTTCCTCTCAGGTTGACTGCTTTCTTTTCGATCATTTCAGCAAATCCGGCAGCTGAAAGATGCTGATCGGCAAAGGAATAGATTTCCCCCTGCGGTATAGATCCCGGCTTGTAGCCTGATTTGCCGGCCATCAGCAGTGAATCGGTATTGCTGACAAACCAGTCATGCACAGGCTGATTGATCCTGAACTTGTATTCCCTCTTTATCCTGTCGAGGAAGGATTTTTTACCCAGTGAAGCAAGGCCGGACTGACTGATCTTGCTTTCGAGGTACGGTCTTGATTCCTCGAAGGAGGGGGATGGTTTCCTGCCGAGCAGCTTGATGATATGGTACCCGTATGGTGTGCGAACAGGTGCAGTGTATTCTCCGGTGTCCTTAAGGGTGAAAGCTGCTTCCGAAAAGTCGGGTATGATCTCGCCCGCACCAAACCAATCGAGCTCTCCGCCCCTGGCGGATGACTGCTTGTGATCGGAATACCTTATCGCCAGTTCCCTGAATGAAGCTCCGTTTTTCAGCAGGGCATAAATGCTGTCGATAGAGTTCCTGGCCCTTAAAACTGCTGCATCGCCGGAACCGGGCGGTACTGCCTTCATGATATGGGCGACCCTGATCTTTCCGTTTGAAGGCCGCTTGGCGTTTACCTTGATAATATGATACCCAAATGTGGTCCTGACAGGCATCGAGAATGACCCGGGCTGAAGAGTATAAGCCGCATCCTCAAACGGCGGGATCATCTGGAAGACCGTAAAATAACCCAGGTAACCGCCGTTGACTGCTGCAGATTTGTCATCCGATGTCTCTTTTGCCACCTTTTCAAAGGGCTCGCCGCTTAACAGCCTTTGACGGATCTTCATTGCCTTTCCGAAGGCATTAATTGTATCTTCAGGTTTTGCATCTGGCCTGCAGCTCACAAGAATGTGAGAAGCGCTGACCTCAGTAAGGGATCTTTCATAAGCCCTCCTTAATAGCTCATCCTTAATTTTCTGATCGGTAAGATAGCTTTGTGCAAGCTGTTTCCTGTACCCGTTCAGTTCATCCCGGAATGCCTTTGTTGTGTCATATCCTTTCGAAATTGCTTCTGCAACCTTCAGCTTGAAATTGACAAACTGATCGATATAGCTGTCGGGAGTGGATTTATCCCCGGGATCACGGCTTTTCTGGTACATCCTCGTGAATTCACCGGCTTCAACATTCCTGCCGGCAATGGTCATAACTATCTTCTTGTCAGGATCATGGCCCTGACAGAGGATCTGGTTGAAAGAGGTGAGTATAAAGATTGCAAGAAGGGCGCCTGCCTTCATCTGATTCATCTGTGAACCTTTATTCAAATGATTTCCTGCTGTAGTTAGGGGATTCCCTGGTGATCGTCACGTCGTGGGGGTGGCTTTCGATTATACCCGAATGGGTTATCCTGACAAACCTGGCATCCTTTTTAAGCACGGTGATATTTTTTGCACCGAGGTACCCCATGCCTGCCCTCAGGCCTCCCGTCATCTGGTAGATCACTTCCGACAGGTTCCCCTTATATGGGACCCTTGCCGCGATTCCTTCAGGAACAAGCTTCCTTATATCATCCTCTGTATCCTGGAAATACCGGTCCTTGGAGCCCAGCTGCATTGCTTCTATCGATCCCATGCCTCGATAGGCCTTGAATTTCCTGCCGTTATAAATGATCGTTTCCCCCGGTGATTCCTCGACCCCTGCGAACAATGAGCCTGCCATGATTGAATCGGCCCCGGAGGCAAGTGCCTTGATGATATCGCCCGAGTACCTTATGCCGCCGTCTGCAATTACGGGGATCCCCGATCCCTCGATCGCCTTGTAGACATTGTATATTGCTGAAAGCTGCGGGATCCCGACACCTGCTACTACCCTCGTTGTGCATATTGATCCCGGTCCGATGCCCACCTTGACGGCGTCGGCGCCTTCATTCGCAAGCTTCTTCGCAGCCTCCGCCGTACCGATATTTCCTGCTATCACATCAGTGCCCGGAAAGTTCCTTTTGATCTCTTTAAGGATCCTGATCACGCTTTTTGTGTGCCCGTGAGCGGTATCTATGGATATTGCATCGACATTTGCATTGATCAGGGCCTCAACCCGTTCGAGTGTATCTGAAGCGGTACCCACAGCACCCGCGACTCTGAGCCTTCCTTTTTCGTCCTTGCATGAACCCGGCCTGTCCTTTGCTTTCGTTATGTCCTTGTAGGTGATGAGCCCGATCAGCTTGCCGGCATCATCAATCATCGGAAGCTTCTCGATTTTATGCTTCTGAAGGATCCTAGCGGCTGCATCGAGATTGGTCTGGTGATTTGTAGTGATCAGGTTGGTGGTCATCACTTCCGTTATCTTCTTCTTGCGGTTATTCTCAAACCTGAGATCCCTGTTGGTCACAATTCCCCTGAGGATCCCCTGGCTGTCGATAACCGGTATGCCACCGATCCGGTATTCGGTCATAAGATTTATTGCTTCGGCAACTGTTGCATCGAGGTTGATGGTTATCGGATCGAAGATCATGACATTCTCCGCTCTTTTGACTCGCTTTACCTGTGCAGCCTGCTTCTCGATCGACATGTTCTTATGGATCACCCCGATCCCCCCCTCCCTTGCAATTGCAATTGCAAGCTCATCCTCCGTCACGGTGTCCATCGCGGCAGAAACAACAGGTGTATTGATCCTGATATTCCTTGTGAACATCGAACTGATGTCGACTTCCCTGGGCAGTACTTCAGAATAAGCCGGTATGAGGAGGACATCGTCGAAAGTGAGCCCTTCATATAGAACTTTATCATCAATGAATGACATTGTCTGGACTGTTAAGTTTTTGCTGGCGCAAATTACTAAAAAATAAGCACTCTGAAAACAAGGGGTATATTTTAACCTTTTTCCATTACACTTCTTACATTTGCATATGCCTCAGCCGCGTTTCAATATTGAAAAGTGCCGCCAGATATTGATCAAATACTGGGGATTCGACGTATTCAGACCGCTGCAGGAAGATATCATAAGTTCCATTGCGGCCGGAAGGGATACTCTTGGGCTGATGCCAACCGGAGGGGGAAAATCGGTTACCTTCCAGGTTCCTGCAATCGCTTCTGAGGGAATCTGTCTTGTCATAACACCGCTCATCGCCCTTATGAAAGAGCAGGTCAGCCGGCTTAACCGAATGGAAATAAAGGCGGCTTCCATACATTCCGCCATGTCTGCGGAAGAGATAGACAATGCTCTTGAAAACTGCATATACGGCGACTACAAATTCCTTTACGTTTCCCCGGAACGGGTTGCCACCCCGCTATTCAGGGCAAAGGCCGGAAGGCTTAACCTTTCGCTGGTGGCGGTCGATGAGGCCCATTGCATTTCCCAGTGGGGGTATGATTTCAGGCCGTCATATCTGAAGATCGCCTCGTTGAGGGACCTCATACCTGATGACGTTCCGTTCCTGGCCCTGACGGCCACTGCAACAGGCCAGGTAATCGACGATATTATGGAAAAGCTCGAGTTCAGGGAAAAGAATGTTCTCAGGACCAGCTTTGCCAGGAAGAACATAAATTATTTTGTGAGGCAGGTCGAGGAAAAGGGAACCTACCTGTTTAAAGCGCTTCAGAGTTACAAAGGGAGCGGGATTGTTTATGTCAGGAGCAGGAAACGGTCAAAGGAGGTTGCAATTTCCCTGTCCGAGAACGGGATAAACGCCGACTTTTACCATGCCGGCCTGGATGATGAGATGAGGGACAGGAAACAGGCCTCATGGTCCTCAGGTGAAACCAGGGTGATAGTGGCGACAAATGCCTTCGGGATGGGTATAGACAAGCCGGATGTCAGGTTCGTCATACACTGGGATATCCCCGACTGCATCGAGAATTATTTCCAGGAAAGCGGCAGGGCAGGGCGGGACGGCAAACCTGCCTATGCTGTCCTCCTGTATTCTCCCGCTGACAAGAACCGCCTCACAGACTCCCTGAGGCAGAAGTTTCCCCCTGTTGAAAAGATCAAGGACACATATGAAGCACTCTGCAATTTCCTGCAGGTGCCATACGGTGCAGGCAAGGACAATGTTTTTGACTTCAGTATACAGGACTTTGTGTCGCGCTACCGTCTGCCGGTGATTGAGACCTTCAACAGCCTGGCGTTCCTGCAGAGGGAAGGTTATGTCGAATTTACCGAAGAGATCAACAATCCATCGCGTGTCCGCTTCGTGGTTGGCAGGGATGACCTTTACAAATTCCAGGTTTCCAATGAGTCGTTCGACGGATTTATTAAGCTTGTCCTCCGTTCCTATTCGGGAATGTTCACGGAGTTCGTCGCAATAAACGAGGAATCGCTCGCCAGGAAAGCTGCCATTTCAAGGGATACGGTCTACCAGTTCCTTGTCAAGCTTTCGGCAATGAATATCATAAGATATATTCCGGGGAGGAAAACGGCGCTGGTGATCTTTCCCGAGGAGCGCCTGGTGCGCAAGGCCCTCATGATCTCCCCCGACAATTACCATCATGTCAGGGAAAAATACATGTACAGGCTTGAGAAAATGATTGACTATGCGGAATCGGACAACAGGTGCAGGTCGGTCGTCCTTCTCGACTATTTCGGGGAGGAATCGGGCAGATGCGGGATCTGCGACGTTTGCCGCGAACGGAACGAGCTGGACCTGAGCAAATATGAGTTTGACCTGATCCTCAATGAAATAAAAGAAATTCTTGCCAGGCAGAAATGCGACGCTCTCGAACTCGCCTCGAAAGTCGGGCATGATGACGAAAAAGTCGTCAAGGTAATCCGCTGGCTTCTCGACCATAACAAGATCGTTTCCGGCAGCGACCGCCTTCTCTCATGGAAGGAACATGATCTTTTCACCCGGTAGACCTGTATCTCTTTGCTGCTGCCTTTCCCCGGCTCTCAAATCCCGGACTCAGCTCTGGTTGAAAAGTAATCGCCGGAAGACAGGGTCCAAACTAAAAATTGCCTAATTTTGCACTCTGCTGAACGTTTAAACATGGCAAAAAGAGAGGATCCGGTTTATTCGAGGAATGTGATCGAATTTGTTGCTGCAGCAAACGAGTTCTGCAAGTATGCTGAGCATTCATCAGAGATCAAAGGAGACGAAATGCTGAAAATTCTTCAGCGGATTCTCCCGTTCCTTTACCTGAAGGCATCGCTGCTTCCCCGGCTGGAACCATATTTCGATGCCGGCAATGAAAAATTTGTAACGGAAGACGACTGGTTCAGGATACATGACAGCTTCAGAAAGCAGTTCGGTACCGCCAACGATTACCTGGAGGTCTTTGATGAGAAGATGAAGGACTCCGATGTTCCCGTTGTGGCAAGCCTTGCCGAGGACATTGCAGATATCTACCAGGATCTCAAGGATTTCCTTTTGCTGTACCAGACCGGGACACCCGAGGTTATGAATGATGCCGTATGGGAATCGAGGCTTAACTTCGAGAATTTCTGGGGTCAGAAGCTGACAAACGCATTAAGGGCAATTCATAAATTCTTATACTCCGGCGAAGAGATCGGTAAGGTTGATGAGGATTCCTGGAAGCTGGAAGAAAAGGACAGATCCGACTGGTTCATTGCCAGAAGACAAAAGGAGATCAGGGAAGATGGGGAATAACAAATACGTGGAATCAGTTTCGGAGGAGGAGCTTGAGAATTACGAACTCTCGTGGTTTAAGGGTGAGATAGTTGTGATCGAGGACCGTGATACATTCAGTGCTGTTTTCCCACGGCTTTTGGGTCAGGATGTCCTCGGTTTTGATACCGAGACCAGGCCGTCCTTCAGGAAAGGGAGGAGCAACAAGGTATCGTTGATTCAGCTGGCGACCGCCGACCTTGCCTGCCTGTTCAGAATAAATAAGATCGGCATTCCTGACGATCTTGCACGGTTGTTGTCCGATCCGGGGGTTATCAAGGCAGGGGTTGCGATACACGATGATATCAGGTTCCTTAAGAAGGTAAAGAAATTCGAGCCTGAAGGATTTATCGATCTGCAGAAGCTTGTGAGGGAATACGGCATTCAAAGCTCAGGGCTTAAAAAGATTTCTGCAATTGTCCTTGGCTTCAGGATCTCAAAACGTCAGCAGGTGACCGATTGGGAAGCAAGCAAGCTGACCGAGGCCCAGGAGGTCTATGCCGCAACCGATGCCTGGGTCTGTCACCAGGTTTATACCAGACTGATCCATGATGGAGCAGATGCCGCCCGGAATCCTGATTCCAGAATATAAACTTAGAACATGCAATTGCCAAAAATTATCCTGAAATCAGGTAAAGATCAGTCAATCAGGCGATTTCATCCCTGGATCTTTTCAGGTGCGATAAAAAAGATAATCGGTGATCCTGTCGAGGGCGATACGGTGCAGGTATTCGACAATGATGAAGAGCTACTTGCAGTCGGGCACTACCAGCCGGGCTCAATCGCAGTCCGCATTCTGTCGTTTGACGATTCGGTGCCCGATGAGGCTTTCTTCACTGAAAAGATAAGGAACGCAGTAAATTACAGGAGATCGATCGGCCTGATCGACAATCCTGCTGTAACAGTCTTCAGGCTTATCCATGCCGAAGGCGACAACCTGCCGGGACTCATTGCAGACTTTTATAACGGGGTTGTGGTCATCCAGTCCCACTCAGTAGGCATGTACCGCAACCGTGAATTGATTGCAGGCGTCATCAGGAAGGTCCTCGGCAACAGGGTCTCGGCCATCTATGATAAAAGTAGCTCTACACTTCCGCATATGGCAGGTATTGCCGCGGCAGACGAATTCCTTATCGGGGATTCCGGTCCCGCAACTGTAACGGAATATGGATTAAAATTTCTTATCGACTGGGAATCCGGGCAGAAGACGGGATTCTTCATAGATCAGAGGGAGAACAGAAGACTCCTGTCGGAATATACAAAAGGGAAAAGTGTCCTGAACATGTTCGGCTATACTGGTGGTTTTTCTGTCTATGCCATGAAGGATGCCGGACTTGTCCATACAGTCGACAGTTCGGCATCTGCTGTTGCCATGGCTGATGAGAACGTACGTCTCAATTACGGCGACGATCCGAGGCACCGGTCATTCCAGGAAGATGCTTTTAAGTTCCTGGGCAACATTGACGGCAAATATGACCTCATCATACTCGATCCCCCTGCCTTTGCAAAGCACAACAGCGCGCTAGCCAATGCATTGCAAGGTTATAAGCGTTTGAATATGAAGGCTATAGAGCAGATCAACCCGGGCGGAATAATATTTACATTCTCATGTTCCCAGGTTGTCAGCAAGGAAGACTTCAGAAAGTCGGTCTTCGTGGCATCGGCAAATACGGGACGCAAGGTCAGGATTTTGCACCAGATGACCCAGCCGCCGGACCACCCGGTAAGCATTTATCACCCCGAGGGTGAGTATCTTAAGGGGCTTGTGTTACAGGTAGAATAAAATCGGCAGATATGGATCCAAAGAAGAATATATCCCTGATAGCAGGGAAAATGGGCCTGCATGAATGGCAGGTCGAAAATGTGCTCAGGCTCCTCGATGACGGGGCGACGATCCCGTTTATCAGCAGGTACAGGAAGGAGATGACTGGAAGCCTCGACGAGGTGAAGCTGCTCCATATCAAGGACGAGTATAAAAGGCTTAAGGAACTGGATGCCCGCCGCGAAAGCGTAATTAAATCGATCGAGGAGCAGGACAAGATGACTCCGGAGCTGAGGCAGAAGCTTGAAGCTGCTTTGACAATGGCGGAAGTGGAGGATATTTACCTCCCTTACCGTCCGAAGCGAAGGACCAGAGCTACCATTGCCAGGGAGAAAGGGCTTGAACCCCTTGCTGCGATCATAATGCAACAAAATGATCCGGATCCGTATCACCGGGCTGAAGAGTTCATTAACGACCAGGTGGCGACGGCTGAAGAAGCGGTCAGCGGTGCCCGGGATATCATTGCGGAATGGATCAATGAGGATGAGAAGGCCAGAAAGCGCCTGCGGATCCTCTACGACAGGGAAGCCGTCATCACTTCGAAAGTCATCAGGGGGAAGGAACAGGAGGGAATCAAGTTCAGTGACTATTTTGACTGGTCGGAGCCACTGAAGAAATGCCCGTCGCACAGGCTGCTGGCGATGAGGAGGGGAGAAGATGAAGGATTCCTCAGGCTTTCGGTCGGTCCCGATGATGAGCATGCCGTTGAAATTCTCGAAGGGCTGTTCATAAAAGGCAGGAACGGATCCTCCGATGTTGTCGGCGAAGCTTTGAAAGACAGCTGGAAAAGGCTCCTTTCCCCATCGATTGAGACCGAGTACAGGAATCTCTCAAAGGAGAAGGCTGACAATGAGGCAATTAGTGTTTTTGCGGATAACCTTCGGCAGTTGCTGCTGTCCCCGCCTCTCGGGGAGAAGAACGTTCTGGCCATAGATCCGGGTTACAGGACGGGCTGCAAGCTTGTCTGCCTCGACCGTCAGGGGACACTTCTTCATAATGAAACAATATACCCGCACCCTCCCCAGAATGAGACCGCGGTGTCACTGAAAAAAATTCTTTCCCTGGTCAATGCCTACAAGATCGAGGCGGTTGCGATCGGTAACGGGACAGCCAGCCGCGAAACGGAGGATTTTATCAAGTGGATCAAGTTTGACAGGGAGATCCAGGTGTTTGTTGTAAGTGAAGCCGGGGCATCAGTCTACTCTGCCTCAAAGGTTGCACGTGACGAGTTCCCTGATTATGACGTTACGGTCAGGGGAGCAGTTTCCATAGGGAGAAGGCTCATGGATCCACTGGCCGAGCTGGTCAAGATCGATCCCAAATCGATTGGCGTTGGACAGTATCAGCACGATGTCGAACAGCAAAAGCTCCAGGGTAGCCTCGATGAAGTGGTAATGAGCTGCGTGAATGCGGTGGGTGTCGAAATAAACACCGCAAGCATGCATCTCCTGACTTATGTTTCGGGCCTCGGGCCGCAGCTTGCCCAGAATATTGTCGATTACAGGACCGGGAACGGCCCGTTCGGGTCAAGGAATGAGTTCATGAAGGTTAAGAGGATGGGGGCAAAGGCATTCGAACAGAGCGCCGGTTTCCTCAGGATAAGAAACGCGGAGAATCCTCTCGATTCAAGTGCGGTCCACCCCGAAAGCTATCACGTTGTAAGCAAAATGGCAAGGGATCTGAATTGCAGCATCACCGACCTGATGGCTGACGAGAAAAGGAGGAAAGAGATAGACCTGAAGAAATACATTACCCCGGAAACGGGACTTCCGACATTGAAGGATATCCTGGATGAGCTGGCAAAACCCGGCAGGGATCCCAGGTCAAAGATTGTGGAGTTCAGTTTTGCCGATATCCACTCTATGGAAGACCTCGTCCCTGGGATGGTGATTCCTGGAATTGTATCAAATGTTACAAAATTCGGCGCATTTGTAGATATCGGGATAAAGCAGGACGGCCTTGTTCATGTTTCAAACATGAGCAATACCTATGTCTCCGATCCCTCAAAGATCGTAAAGCTGCACCAGCACATAATGGTAAAGGTACTGGCTGTGGATATTGAGCGCAGACGCATTCAGCTGTCGATGAAAGGCATCAGGGAAGAAAAATCCTGATGTCGTTCATTGACCCGCATTAGCCTGCATTAACCTGTAAATATGCCCTATCCTGTGGATGCGTTCATATCTCAGCAGCTTCTTTTCACCTTCAATCCCTTTTACACCCTGTCCGGAAATCCGGGCATCCCTTTCAATATACTTTTTTTCGCCGGCCCGATTTCTTTTATCACTTAAGGAACCGGAATGCCTGTTCTCACTTATAGCGGTGAATGGCTTGGTCATCGGCATTACACCGGTGAATGTGAAAATGAATGCTGCCATCAAAAGAATCCTTTTCATTTGTTCAATGTTTTGCTCTTTCCATTGACAACGGAAAGCATCAAAAGTTTGATCAAACCGGGATAAAATTGCCCCTCGCCAGGGAAGCATTTTTCAGACAGGGCGGAATATAAAAAAGCTGTCTCAAAGCAGGGCTTTCGAGACAGCCTTATTGTCTTTATCTCATAAAGGGTCTCTCTTTCAGGAATCAGGCTCCGGAAAGCTGACCCGGATCGATTCCTAATTCATCGGGAAAGGCATCCTCTGGTTCTGGGGAACATTGGTGGCCGGTTTCATGGCTGGTTTGCCCGGCAGTTTTGCATCCCTCATGGCAGCGTTATATGCAAATGAAGCAGTAATCACTGCGTTCTGTCGCAGATCGTCCATTGAAAGCCTGTCGTAGGTGTCCATAACAGTGTGATAACCGCGGTCGTACTCAAGTTCATCCTGAATGAACTGGAAGCCGGGTAATCCTACTCCGTCAAACGACAGGTGGTCGGTCCCGCCGGTGTTCCTTGATGTGATTGTCGTCGCTCCCATATCGGCAAATGGTTTGAGCCACTCTTCGAAGACCGGTCTCAGCATATCATTGTCCTGCAGGTATATGCCCCTGTATTTACCGCTTCCGTTATCCATATTGAAGTAACCAGCAAACTTGTCATAATCGGGCTTATGTTCTTTAGTCTTTGGGTCGACAAGGTATTTTTCGACATAACCCCTGGATCCGTTGAGGCCCTGCTCTTCACCTCCCCATAATGCTACTCTTATTGTTCTTCGCGGAGCAACATCAAGGTTTTTAAGGATCCTGAGGGCTTCCATCATCACAATGCATCCCGATGCGTTGTCGGCTGCACCGGTTCCTCCGTTCCATGAATCGATGTGGGCACCGAGAAGGACAACTTCATTCTTCAGGTTCTTGTCGGTACCAGGAATCTCTCCGATAACATTATAGACCTTGGGACTGTCAAAGAACCGGTTCTTGATTTCAAGTTCCATTTCCACCGGAACCTCATGACGGATCATCCTTTCCATCCGTCCGTAATCTTCCACCGGGAGATTTAATTCTGCAACCGGTTCAGGATTGCCAGCTGTATAATTTCCTCCGTTCGATCTTGGGACATTGAATGTGCCGGAATTATTAATTATAGCGGCAACTCCTTCAGATTTGATGAACTCCGAGATCTTCAGGCGGAGAGCTCTCTGAGCCATGAATGTTGCAATGTCACCGGTCATCCTTCTCCTTCCGGAGGGCCCGTTCTGGGCTGTTACCAGGTCTTTGAGCTGTTCGTCGGTGTACCTGCTGGCCAGCGGTTCGAAACTTAGCTGGTAGGTCGTTGTTGAGGGCATCAAAACTATTTTCCCGGCAAGTTTGCCTTTATATTTCTCAAGGTCCTGCTCGGTCTTGACATCGAGGAGTACTACCCCGGCCTTTATGAGTCCGTTGGTACTGCCTGTCCATGCAACCGGGTTACAGGCGAAATCTACATAGTAAGGGGATGTCATGGCAGCATAAGTCTTAAGGTTGTCCCAGCCGCCACGGCTGAAATCCCTCGCCTCCTCGATCCTTACATTCTGAAAGCCAAGTTCTTCCATCTTCTTTTTCGCCCACTCATTAGCCCTGTTTATTCCGCTCGAACCGGTAAGTCTCGGGCCGACAAAATCCGTAAGTCCATAAGCCAGTTCCTCCATAGCGGAATTCTTGAAGCCTTCCTGCTTGATCCTGTAGATCATATTCAGGTCAACTTTTTCACCCTGCGCAAAAATCATCATGGGCAGGAAAACTATCAGACTCAGGCTGATAACACTAATCTTAATTTTCATCTGGAAATGTTTAGGTTTTTACGAAAGATCAAATGTATAAAAAAATCAAGCTTAGGTCCTGCAAAGCAATATGATTAACATTAATTAACCATGTGTTCCTCGCTTTCCTTAATGTCTTTAAGAATAACGGATAACTTACACACAGAGCACACGGAGAAGTCACGGAGTTCCACAGAGTTAATAGCCTCATAATCTGTAATCCTCTGCGTCTATTCTGTGATCCTCTGTGATATAAAAATGACTAACTTTACCCCTCAATTGAAAAGAGACTAAAATTGATTTACCCGGACAATTTTGAAGAAAAGATAGGCTTTGACCGGATCAGAAGCCTGGTTGCAGCAAACTGCCTGAGCCCTATGGGGATTGAAAGGACGGAAGGCATATCCTTTATGACTGATCTGGAAGCAGTGGAAAAGTCGGTCTGGTCGACCCATGAATTCCAGGAGCTCCTTCGCTTTGAGGATAATTTCCCTGCCGAGCACTATTACCAGATATCAAACTGCCTTGAGAAGATCCGCATACCCGGTTCGTTCCCGGAGGTGCGCGAGGTTTTTGATATTAAGAGGTCCCTTGAAACGGTTAAATCGATAATCGGCTTCTTCAAAAAGAAAGATGAAAATAAATATCCTGTCCTGAGGCAAATCTGCGGGAACGTCAGGATCTATCCGTATGTGATTGATGCTGCCGACCGGATCCTCGACCGCACCGGGGACATCAGGGATAATGCCTCCCAGAAGCTCAGGGATATCCGCTCCGAAATAGCCTCCAAGACGGTCTTGGCCTCAAAAAGGCTCAATGCGATCCTGAAGGAAGCCCAGGCGCAGGGAATCGTCGATGCTGAAACACCTGCATCGGTGCGTTACGGCCGGGGAGTCATTCCCGTCAATGCTTTTGACAAAAGGAAGATAAGAGGACTCATCCATGACCAATCGGCTTCAGGGAAAACGGTCTTTATCGAGCCGGAGGAGATAGTCGCGATCAATAATGAGATAATTGAGCTTGAATATGAAGAACGAAGGGAGATCGTAAGGATCCTTACTGCATTTGCGGATGATATCAGACCTTACCTCGATGACCTGCTGCTTTCAAATGATTTTCTGGGGGATATCGACTTCATCAGGGCCAAAGCTCTCCTTGGCAACCACCTTGGATCTACAAGGCCTGCAATAACGGGAAAGCCGGGGATTATATGGAGAAAGGCCCTCCATCCGCTCCTGGCGATAGCCTTCGGGAAGACCCCGGGCAGGAAGGTAATCCCTCTCGATATCGAACTTAACGAACATGACAGGATGATCCTGATCTCTGGTCCGAACGCCGGAGGGAAATCGGTCTGCCTTAAAACAGTCGGTTTGCTTCAATATATGCTGCAATGCGGATTCACTATCCCCGCAGGTGAAGGCTCGGAATCCGGGATATTCAGTGATATCTTCATCGATATCGGTGATGAGCAAAGCATCGAGAATGACCTCAGCACCTACAGTTCGCATCTCCTTAACATGAAGTATTTCCTGAGGCATGCCACTTCAGAGACCCTTGTCCTTATAGATGAATTCGGAACCGGTACCGAACCGATGCTCGGGGGAGCGATTGCAGAAGCCATCCTCGGGGAGCTCAATGGCAGAAAGGTATACGGTGTACTGACGACTCATTATACAAACCTGAAGCACTTCGCTTCTCTCACCGAAGGGATAACAAATGGCGCCATGCTGTTCGATAATCACCTGATGCAGCCACTCTTCCAGCTCAGTATCGGGAAGCCCGGCAGTTCATTTGCATTCGAGATCGCCCGTAAGATTGGCATGCCTGAGGATATTCTAAGCAACGCCTCCGAAAAGGCAGGTGTCAGGAATATCAATTACGACAGGCACCTGAAGGATATAGCCAGGGATAAAAGGTACTGGGAGAACAAGCGAATGAGCATCCGCCAGCACGAAAAGCGCCTGGAGGAACTTATCGCCGATTATGAAAAGGAGATTTCAGGGGCCAGGGACCTCAGGAAAGAGATCATCTCAAAAGCGAAGGAGGAGGCTAAATCCCTTCTTGCCCAGTCGAACAGGATGATCGAGAATACCATCCGCCAGATCAGGGAATCGCAGGCGGAAAAGGAAAGGACAAAGGATATCAGGCTGCAGCTCGAAGAATTCAAAATTGTTGTGAATGATCAGACCCCGCCTCCGGCAACTGAAGGGGAGGAGAAAATTGAGAAGCTTAACAGGAAGGTCAGCAGGATAAAGCCACGGGCCATTCCCGCGGAACCCGCCGGTGAGATTAAGGATCTCTCTCCGCTGAGAGAGGGAGATGCGGTCAGGATGACCGAAACGATGGCTTCAGGGGAGATCATAAGGATTGAAGGAAGTGTTGCCCGGGTAGAGTCAAACAGTGTCAGGTTCGTGGTTCCTCTCGACAGGCTCGAAAAGATAAGCAGGGCCGAGCTGGCCAAGAGCCTGAGATCAGCAAAGACTTTTACAGAAACGGATTCATCGATAAGGGAACGCAAGCTGGACTTTAAGCCTGAGATCGATATTCGCGGTGTAAGAGGGGAGGAGGCTGTCAACCAGGTCCGGATCTTCATCGACGACGCTCTGATGGTGCAGCACCAACATCTGAGGATACTTCACGGAAAAGGGAACGGTATATTACGGCAACTCGTCAGGGAATACCTTTCAACCGTAAGGGTTGTAAAGTCATTCCGTGACGAGAATGTCGAATCGGGCGGTTCGGGAATTACAGTTGTCGAGATGGATATCTGACAACTTTATTTCTGATCAGTAAAGTTTCACTGTGCCGTATGAGGCGGAGACACTGACCTTTGCCGAGGGTGATGATTCTTTCCCCACAACTCCCGAGGTTTCGTTTGAGTTATTCTGGACGATCCTTTTCTGGTTCTGGAAATTATCCTCGTCGAACTTCAGGTCGCCGTATGACAATTTTGCATCGAGCCTGTAGCTGGCATCGGGTTCGATCCCAAGCTTGACTCCTATATATTTGGTATCGGTCTCGATCGATTCAAATCCGGCAGGGATCTGGTCAACCGAAAATGCCCCGTAACCTCCGTCAAACTTCAGCTTCTTTGTGAGGGTACCCACATTGACATCGGAGTAGCCGGCATCCAGGACAAGGTTATTGACCTTTTCGATCCTGAGGTTGTCGTATTTCGACTCACCAACAATTGAGCTGGTTTCACCGATCCTGAATTTGGAATACTTTGAATCAAGTAGGAGGGCCTGGCTCCTGTCGATTTCAAAATTACCGCAATAACGGGCAAAGATGTCCAGCCAGCCAGCTGACTGGATCGTAGCCTTCCCGTAAGCAATACTGATATAATTGAGTGGTTTTTCGTCTGTCCGCAGAAGCTCTTCGGCTGTGAAATTACCGTATTTGATATCGCACTTTACAAGTCCCTGTACAGGAGCCAGTTCGGTGTTGCCGTAACGGTTAACGAGGGTGAAATTAATCTTTTCGGGCATCTTTATCGTGTAATCGATGCTGAACCTTCTCGACTCTCCACCCCATCCGCTGAAATTGAACTTATCCTCGATCGTCGTTTTTGCTGAGACCGTGCTGCCGTTTTCAGAGAAATCGACATTGATATAGCTCAGAAGCTTTTCAGCTCTTTCCCTGTTGGGGAGCTCGACAGTAACCTTGACGTCAATGGTTATCTTGTCCATATTGCCTGTAATAACCTTCACATCCCCATAACGGTTGTTGATGTCAAGAGTTGTATTCGGGCCGGCGGTATACTCTTTATGGAATTCCCTGGTTGCAGGCTGTCCTGAAGCTGATGCGGCAAGAAGGAACAATGCTGGTGCGAGCAGTGGAAGTACTGCTCTCTTAAAATGATTTTTCATTGCTCTGATTGTTTTTGTTTTCATTCCTTATGGCTTTAAGCTGGCCGACAATATATGCCATTACATCTAGTTTGGTCTGGTAGTGTTCGATCATGGCATTGATGATGCGTTCATCGTTAGGATTTGCCCTGAGCTCTTTCTGTAGCTGAACATATACTGAATCCATGCTTTTCATTTCCTTCAGGAGGATATCTTTCTGGGCAGGATTGTTCTTCAGGTCGATATTGACTATTTCATTTTCCATCAGGTTCACCTGGTGGACATAATAATTCTCAACCTCCTTGTACTGCGGAGAGACCTGCCCGAGGGTCATCCTGTTCCGTCCCGGCCTTATAAAATGATCCCAGGTCCAGAGCGACGAAAGTGTGATCAGAAGGGTGACTACTGCAGCTTTCAGAAGGTACGGCACGATGCTCCTCTGAATGGTCACATGCCGGGAGAACCTCATTTCAAGCTTCCTGTTGAATCTTTCAAGGTGGCCCGGTGAGGGCTCTGCCTCATCGAAAAAATCCTTGTTGCTCCTGATTAAATCTTCTATGTTTTTCATTTCCCTTAAGTTTTCATTTCCTCTTGAGCTCCCCGAGGAGTTTCTGCTTTGCCCTCGAAAGCTGTGATCTTGATGTGCTGCTTGAGATCGAAAGGATCTCAGCAATTTCATCATGATCATATCCTTCAAGCAGATAGAGTGACAGAATGATCCTGTAACCATCCGGAAGCCTGTTGATTGCTTCCTTTACTTCCTCAACCCTGACATCCAGTTCTTCCTTCCTGATAATGTCTTCGCTGCTGTCGTCCCTGATACCTGTGTGGGAGTCAATATCCTCAAAGATCGCTTTCCTTCGGCTGAGTGCATCGAGTGACCTGTTTATCACAATCTTTTTCAGCCATGCCCCGAAACTCACCGTCCCGGAATAAGTGTCAATTTTTTCAAAGGCCGACAGGAATGATTCCTGCATTATATCCTCGGCTTCCATGGTGTCGCTCACAATCCTCAGGCTCGTGTTGTACATTGCCTTGTAGTACAGTTTGTAAATCTGGAACTGTGCCTTCTGGTCGCCAGTTTTGCATCCGTCCAGCAAATCCTGGTGCAGGTTTCGGAATGCCGCCTCTACATTTCCCATCTTTAAATAAAGACTTGATTTTATCTGAGATGCTGCACCCACTGTCTTTTATCTGTTTCAAGCAACTAATTTCAGATTAAAGACGAGAGGATTTTTGCTATGCTGCACTCAATTTATTTTTTTTTACAAAATTTCCGAAAAAAACCAGCACAAGTCCTTGAGTGACTTTCCCGGACTCATAATTAAGTTCTGATCCGAGCAGGCTGTGGGGGATAGAAAAAACCAGCAGCAAAACAAATGCTGCAAGGATGGTATAAGCAGGGGTCTTTTTCCTGCGGTTCATCAAAACCGCAAGCAGCCAGAAAACTGTTGCAATAAGTGTCTTGTTATCAGTGAGGTCCCATCCGAATGGCACGCCTGTCCAGAATTCACCGAAAGCATATTTCTGAACTACAGGCCCGAGGAGGATCCCTCCTGCAAGAATAAGGAATAAGGTCCACAATGAGTATTTCCTGTATTCGGGGACCCCGAAAACAGCCATAAGGCCGGCAAGGGTCGAAAAGAACATAGCCAGGAACATGATCAGGATATGCGGAGCCAGGATTGATGACGGGACTGATCCCTTGAACCTTAGAACCACCGGGGTTCTTTGGAGGTAGGTTTTTGTTCCGTTCGAGTCTGAAACTTCAATGTAATACTGAAGCTTCCCCGCAACCGGTTCAACTGGTAACCGGGCAAATAATCCGCGCTCCTCGGTTATCCCGAAAATTTTGTTCATGACATAAGAGTCCACGGGATAGACTTTGAAGTCAAAATCACTCGGAGAGTAATCATCGCCTGTCCTGAACCTTTTGTAAAACAGCCTGGCTTTTACTGAGGTGTCAGGCAGGGCCAGCCTTACCTCAGGCCTTTCATCAATGCCCAGGCTCCTTATCAGTTTCACGGGATAAACCTTCCCGTTCGCCGTAATCTCGAGCTGCCTGGGATATGTCGGACCGGTTTTTCGCTGGTAGTAAGCAGCACTTAATGTAATAATGAACGAAAGGAACCAGATCAGGAATCTTTTCATTTTTCGCTTTTTAATTACTTAGACGCACAAAACCTATAATTGTATCAGGAGGACCAGCTTTGACCCGTTGCGCAGGACTTCCACACTTATGGCTTGACCATGCTTCAACTGGCTCATTCTGAACATATAATCCTGGATATCATTCACGGTTTTTCCTTCAATGGAAATAATTATGTCTCCCTTCTTCATCCCCCCGAGGGCTGCGGGTTTTCCGGGTGTCACAAAATCTGCCCTCAGTCCGTTCTTCACGTTCCCTGCAAAATCAGGCATAATTCCGAGTGTTGCCCCCCGTCTCCTGATAGTCCTGTTCACTTCAACCTTTGGCCCGGCTTCCCTGAATTTCAACCTTTCCGGCGAGTTTGCAAATTTTTCCGCTAGGTCAAACACGATCAAGGAAATATCTTTCATCCCCTCGTAATTGATCTTTTCCCAGGTGTCTGCAGGAGTATGGTAATCCAGGTGGGCGCCTGTGGTAAAGAAAAGCACAGGGATATTCTTGCCGTAAAATGATGAATGATCGGAGGGACCATAACCCTCCTCCGAGAATGTCAGCTTCATGCGGCTCGTATCGACCGCCGACTGAACAATCTTTTTCAACCCTTCGGCAGTCCCGACCCCTCCGGCCTGGAGGGAGCCTGAATCGGTCAGTCGTCCTACCATATCAAGGTTTATCATTATGTTTACCTTTCCCGGATCGAACGGAAGGTTTTCAGCAAGCTGCTTTGATCCCAGCAGGCCTTCCTCTTCCCCCGAGAAAGCAGCAAAGACCATGCTCCGGTGGTGGCTGCCCCTGGTAAGTGCAAATTCCTCAGCCAGCTCGATCATTTCAGCCACGCCCGATGCGTTGTCGTCGGCTCCGTGGTGGACCGCGATGGTGTCAACAGCCCTGCTGCCCGAACCCGGTCCGCCCATTCCAAGATGGTCAAAGTGGGCCCCGATGATAACGTATTCATCCTTCAACGCCGGGTCTTCACCCGGAAGCACGAATACCACGTTCCTTGTCCAGGATTTCTGCTCAGTGATCTCCGAACCGGCTTTTACCACAGTGCCTGTCAGAAAGCTAGCAGGCCGTTTTTCAGTGTTCATCTTCATCTCCAGATCAGCAATGGCTGAAGCCTGGTCTCCGAGGATAGTGCCGGCCAGTTCCCTTGAAATATGGAGCATCGGTATGCCGGCCGGATGGTCCCCTGCCGAGAGTGCCTCGAATTTATCATCCTTGTCGAAAACAGGACCAGAGACCAGCAGTACTCCGGCTGCTCCCATATCCCTGGCAGTCAGTGTTTTGTCACGGTCGCTGCTGAATGGAAGAAACCCGCTGACACTCTTTTCAGGATCAGGATCACCACGCAGGACCAGCACCCACTTGCCCTTCACATCGAGGTTTCCATAATCGTTCCATTTAAGCGAGTCGGTGTCAATATTAAACCCATACCCTGCAAATGCGACCTCAGCTTTCAGTTCCCCGGTGCCGCTGAATGACAGCGGTGCCAGGTCAGCATCCGATTTGAAGGTACGATCATTCAGCAAAAGGTAATTTTTTTCTCCCCTGACGATTTTCGTGGTCACCTGGTACCTTTCGAAGCCGTCGCCTGCAAGCGGGAAAAGCCCGCATCTTTTCAGCTCCTTTGCAATGAAAGCAGCTGACAGGCTGTCGCCCGAAGAACCAGTAAGCCTGCCGCCCAGTGCATCAGATGAAAGATACCTGACATGCCCCTTAAGCTCCCTGGCAGTGACCTGACGGCTTACCTGGGAATAGCTCAGGACACTATTCAGCAGCAGGAATATGATAACCGGGACCAGCTTACACCTTGACCCGAACTCTTTTACTATTTGCATCTGATATCTATTGTCTGAATATTGTGAAACGGGAAGTTTGCAAAACTGTACAAGGCCTTTACTTAAATTGACTAAAGGTCTTCCTGATAATATCAATGGCTTCCCTGATCTGCGGCTCAGTAATCACAAGCGGCGGGGCAAACCTGATGATATGCTCATGGGTCGGCTTTGCTATCAACCCGTTATCCTTCATGGCAAGGCAAACGTCCCAGGCTGACTTGCCATTCACGGGCCTGATCACGACGGCGTTGAGCAAGCCTTTACCCCTGACAAGCTCGATCATGCCAGATTTGATTTTACTAAGCTCCTCCCTGAATATCTTTCCAAGTCTGTCTGCATTCTCTGCAAGCTTCTCTTCCCTTATTACTTCAAGGGATGCGATTGCTACTTTTGCCGCAAGGGGATTGCCTCCGAAGGTTGAACCATGCTCCCCGGGTAATATGGTCAGCATGATGGCGTCGTCGGCGAGAACGGCGGAGATTGGCATCACGCCTCCCGAGAGGGCCTTGCCTAGGATAAGTATGTCGGGCCTTACTCCTTCATGATCGCAAGCCAAAAGCTTCCCTGTACGGGCAATTCCCGTCTGAACCTCGTCTGCAATGAACAGCACTTTGTGTGCTTTGCAGAGGTCATAGGCTTTCTTCAGGTACCCCTCGTCGGGAACATACACTCCGGCTTCTCCCTGGATCGGTTCTACCAGGAAACCGGCAACGTCCGGATCCCTGAGGGCATTTTCAAGGGCCTTCAGGTCATTGTAGGGAATAATTATGAAACCGGGCGTAAATGGCCCGTAATGGTTCCTTGCGTCGGGATCGGTCGACATGGAAATGATCGAAATCGTGCGTCCGTGGAAGTTGCCTTCGCATGCGATTATCTTGGCTCGTCCTTCCTTTATGCCTTTTACCTTGTATGCCCATTTGCGGCAAAGCTTCAGGGCAGTTTCATCACCTTCAGCTCCCGAATTCATCGGCAGTACCTTGTCATATCCGAAATATCTGGTTACGTATTCCTCGTATTCACCCAGGACCGAATTGTAAAATGCCCTGGATGTGAGAGTAAGCTTCTGAGCCTGTTCGGTCAGTGCCCTTATTATCCTCGGATGACAATGGCCCTGGTTAACAGCTGAATAGGCTGACAGGAAATCAAAATAACGCTTACCTTCTACATCCCATACAAAAGGGCCTTCGCCTCTGTCGAGAACAACCGGAATCGGATGGTAATTATGGGCACCAAATCTGTCTTCCCGGTCGATGTAATCCTGTGTATTCATTTTGTTGATTATTAATTAGATACGAATTTATGTTAAAGTAGCTACAATTTTACGAAAGCTTTTTGTCATTTCAAAATCGTGTGGTGCCAGGGGCATGTACCTATTCCTCCCCGTAAAGATCAGGCCGCAGCTTTCTCGTCCGCTCAACAGATTGCTCATGCCTCCATTTTTCGATTTCGGCCGTATTCCCCGACAGCAGGATATCCGGTACTTTCCAGTTGTTGAACTCAGCGGGTCTTGTATAGACGGGGGGAGCCAGGAGGTCATCCTGGAATGAATCGCTTAGCGCTGACTGTTCATCCGAAAGGGCACCCGGAAGAAGCCTCACCACTGCATCCGTAATGATGGCTGCCGGCAGTTCCCCTCCGGAGAGGACGTAGTCGCCCACCGAAATCTCTATCGTGGTGAGATGGTCCCTGATCCTCTGGTCGATCCCCTTGTAGTGGCCGCAGATAATAATTATATTGGTTAACAGGGAAAGCCTGTTTGCCGTTTTTTGTGTGAACTTCTCCCCATCAGGGGACGTATAGATGATCTCATCATAATCCCTTTCCTTCTTCAGCTTATCGATCGCCCTGAAGACAGGCTCGATCATCATCACCATGCCGGCACCGCCCCCGAATGCATAATCATCGACACTTCTGTATTTTCCCTTTGCAAAATCCCTGAGATTGACAATATGGATTTCAGCCAGGTTATTCTCCCTTGCCCTTTTGACGATCGAGTAATTCAGCGGGCTATCGAGCAGTTCAGGCAAAACAGTGAGTATATCGATCCTCATTCCGGTTGTTTTGCGCAAATTTACGACAAAATAACCTGGTATCAGCAACGAATCGATCCGTGATCCTGGCTAATCTGTCCTGAGTGCCGCGGCAGGGTTATAGCCGGCTGCCTTGACCGTCTGGTAACTTATTGAGATCCACCCGACCAGCAATACAGCAAGGGTCGCGGAAACATAGATCAGCGGGCTGACATCCACCTTGCTTGCAAAGCCTTCGAGCCAGTACCTTGATCCGAAGAATGCAATAGGGTAGGCGAGGACTGATGAAATAGCTATCAGATAGATCACCTCGGCCGAGAGAAGTGCAAGAACAGTGATACTTGATGCACCATAGCTCTTTCTGACGCCTATTTCCTTCGTACGCTTGCTGGTCATGAAGGCCACAAGACCCAGGAGACCCATGCAGGCAAGTAAAATTGAAAGGATGGAGAAAATGATGAATATCTTTCCTGTTTTCAGCTCTGATGAATAAAGATGCTCCCACATATCGGTAAAGAACTCGTACTGGAACGGTTGCTTGGCAGTATAATCGCCCCAGACCTTCTCAATTTCCCTGACAGTGCCCCGGATATCATTCCCTCTCAGCCTGACGGTGGCATACTGGTCACCGCCGCCGAATCCCATTACAGTAAAGCACACCGGCGTTATTGCCTTGTGCAGGGATTCGATGTTGAAATCCTTCATCACCCCGATAATCTTAAGCTTGACGAATTGCTGGGGCCCTCTGGGCTGAAGTATGTACTTTCCGACAGGATCTGTGAGACCCAGTGATTTTACGGCCGCCTCGTTTATCAGAATGGCCGTCGAATCGGTCCCATATTCGCGCGAGAAGTACCTGCCTGAGGCAAGGCGGACGCCCAAAGCTTCCGGAAAATCGAGGCTTACCTGTGACTGGTTTATGAGGTAAGTGTTCTTTTCAGGATCATTGTCATTGAAAAATGCATTGTTGTTGTAGTCCGTGCCCGGAACCGACCTAGAGAATCCGGCAGCTTCAACTCCCGGGATCTGAAGGATCTTATCCCTGAAGGATGCAGTCGTTTGCCAGAAAGCATCCGGCCGCCTTACAATTATGAGATTCTCCTTATTGAACCCAAGGTCCTTCCTTGTCATGTAATTAAGTTGCCGGTAAACGATCACCGATCCTATGATGATCACTATCGAGACCATGAACTGGATAATGACCAGGAGCCCCCTCAGCCTTTTCGACATGGACCCGGGACTCAGGGTGCCCTTAAGCACCTCTGCCGGATTAAAGGAAGCCAGGACAAAGGCCGGGTAAAATCCCGAAGCTGAACCTATTATTATGATCATGGCAAGTATGGAAATCAATCCGGCAGGGCTCATTAGCAAATTCATGGGAAGTTGCTTCCCGATCATCTGCTCGAATGATGGGGCAATGGCCAGTACGAGCAGGACTGATACGATGGTCGCCATAGCGACAATCAGAACCGATTCGCCGAGGAACTGGGCGATAAGGCCGCTCCTGTTCCCTCCCGAGACCTTCCTTATTCCGACCTCCTTTGCTCTTCCGGCGGATCTCGCTGTGGCAAGATTTATATAGTTTATTACTGCGACAAGCAAGGTAAGGACAGCTATGACGGCAAAAATATATACAGTCGTGGGAGAACCGACGGGTTCGAGGTTATACTGGACAGCCCCGTAAAGGTGAATGTCCTTAAGCGGTTCAAGGACATATGAGAATTGGTTCCCTGCTTTCCTGAAATCATCGATTGAGAGGCCGAGGATCTGCTGTAACTGCGGGCCGACATATTTAGTAACTATTTCCTGCAGTTTCTGCTGCAAAACCTCCTTGCTGGTGCCCTCTTTCACCACGATATACGTATAGAAATTATGGCTGACCCATTCCTGCCGGTTGGCCTGGCCCGGATATGAGCTCATGGAAGCCAGCATGTCAAATTTAATATGGGAATTCTCAGGTACGTCCTGTATAACTCCCGTCACCGTGTACAGTATCGTATCCTCCTCCAGGATCAGCTTCTCCCCGACAGGATCCTTGTCTCCGAAGTACTTTTTTGCATATTTCTGGGTAAGGATCATTGACCTTGGCCTTACCAGGGCGTTCCCCGGATCTCCCTTAAGTAACTTGAAACTGAAAACATTAAAGAAAGTGGAGTCCGCGAACAGGATCCCGTCCTCATTGAACCTGTTCTCACCGTACCGGACAAGCCATGCACCCATTCTTGTGACCCTTGTGGCCTGAAGGATCTCCGGGTAGTCCTTCAGCAAAGCCTGCGCCATCGGGGCTGCCGTTATCGCCTGATCAAGAACGCCTCCCGACATCCTTCCGACGATCTTGATGCGGTAAATATTCTGGTAGTTTTTATGAAACCTGTCATAGCTGAGTTCGTTTATCACGTACAAAGCAATGAAGATGAAACTGACAAGTCCGACCGTCAGTCCCCCAAGGTTAATTAATACATACCCCGGACGCTTCCTTATCATCCGGAACCAGTTAACGAAGAAATTCTTCAGCATGCTCTGTTGTTTTGGGTTTATGCAAATTACAACAAAGACGGGTAAAATGTTAATATGTTGCAGTCTAATCTGGTCAGGTCTGACTCACGACTCGCTGCTCACGCACTGCACCTATTGCATTACGCCTATCGCCTTACGCCTTGTGCCTTATGTCTCATCCCTCCACCTTCAGCGAGCTAGCCGGGTTCATCCTCGCTGCATAATATGATTTATAGCTTACGGTTATGAAAGTGATCAACAGGGTCAGTCCCGCGGCCGACAGAAGCAGTACAACACTGATATTAGTCCGGTAAACATAGTTCTTCAGCCAGTTGGTCATGAAATAATATGCGACCGGCACCGCAATGAGTATCGATATTGCAACAAGGACCAGGAAGTCCCTGGAGATGAGTCTCAGTATCACGCCTTCGTCGGCCCCGAAAACCTTCCTTATGCCGATCTCCTTTGTTCTCTGCTCGACCATATAGGAGGCAAGTCCGAAGAGCCCCAGGCAAGCTATGAGTATTGCCAGGATGGTGAACATCGTAAATATGAGGCCCCGTTTTTCATCTGCTTCAAACTGCCTGTTAAAGCGCTCCGAGAGGAATGAGTATGAATAAGGCTGGCCGGGAAAAACTTCCTTCCATGTCGATTCGATGAATGCAAGCGTCTGCTTCATATTGTTCCCATTAAGCTTGATATATATTATATCATTCAATTCACGATATGCCAGCAGGAGTGATTCGATGCTGTTATACATCCCGGTCTGATGGTAGTCAGCCATTACCCCGATAACCTTTGCCCTGAGGGTGCTGGCATTACCGGCCTCGATCTTCTTCCCGATAGGTTCCTTCCAGCCCATCCTTTTTACAAAGGTCTCGTTCACCACAACACTGTTGAGTGTATCGGATGGCATGTCCTGCTGAAAATCACGCCCCTCCAGGATCTTTATTCCCATGGTTTCAACAAAATCATGATCAACCACCGCAAAATTGATTCCCCTCTGCTGCATACCCTGGTCAGTCTCGACACTAAAGATGAGTTTCGCGGAACCTTCCCCCATAGGGGTACTTGTGGAAGTCACATATTTAATGTCCTCATTCTTCATAAGAGTTTGCTTCAGGACCGGATATTTGCGAATCATTTCCTGGTCGAGCTGGAGCATGACAACGTTTGTCTGATCAAAGCCGCGATCCATGTTTTTAAGGTGCTTCAGCTGCCTGAAAACGGTCAGAGTGGAAATGATCATGACCACCGAAACGGTAAACTGGATGACAACAAGAAATTTACGGAAGAGCTTCCCTGCCGAGCCCCGCGTCAGTTCACCCTTGAGAACCGTGACCGGACTGAACCTGGAGAGGAAAAAGGCGGGATAGCTTCCCCCGATTATGCCTGCGACAATAATGACCGCAAACAAGGAAATAATGACGACAGGGGAAGCTAAAATATTGATCTGGAATGACTTTCCTGCAAGCTGGTTGAATTTTGGGATCAGGACAATCAGGAGTACCACGCTTATTAAAAGTGAAACCAATGTAAGGACGACCGATTCTGAAAGGAATTGAAGGATCAGCGGAAGCCTTCGCGACCCGGTCACTTTTCGCAATCCCACCTCCTTCGCCCTCCGGGCCGACCGTGCCGTCGCAAGGTTCATGTAGTTCATCGCAGCGATCAGGATAAGGAAAACCGCCACGAGCCCGAAGATATAAACATAAACTATACTTCCTGTCGGTTGCGGCTCTGATGCATTCGTCGAATAAAGATGTATCCTTCTGATAGGCTCCAGGATATACTGGACATTTATATTTATTGGGCCGAAGATTTGCTTCATGTAGGCATCGTACATTCCATGAAGTTTCGTCTCGAATGCCTTGACGTTGATGTTCGCGGGAAGAAGAAGGTATGTAAACACCCCGAAATTACCCCACGATCCCAGTTCCTTGGGCAGGTTATTCCTTGCTGCCACCGCATCGAACCTGAAGTGGGAGTTGAACGGGACATCACTGATGACGCCTGTCACCTCATAAGCATTCTCACCTTCGGTTATTGTTTTGCCTATGGGGTCCGCGTTCCCGAAATAGCGTGCAGCAGCTTTTTCTGTCAGCACAATTTTCTTCGGGTCCCTTATGGCGCTTCTCACTTCACCCTTTACAACCTTGAAAGTGAAGATATCGAAGAGTGTTGAATCGACGTAATAGAAATTCTCTTCAACATACTGTTTGTCACCGTATTTGTAGCTCGCCCTTGCCATGGGAATAAAGCGTACGAAGGATTCTACTTCCGGATAATCGCGGGCAACCTGTGGGCCGAATGGGGTCTGGGCAACGATCCATGTGAACTGGTCATCGGTTTCGGTGATTTTTGAGGAAACCCGGTAGATCCTTGCCGCTTTTTCTTGAAAGCGGTCATAGCTCAGTTCGTCGGAAACATAAATAATAAGGAAGAGGGCGCTGGAGATCCCAAGGGTCAGCCCGAGGATATTAAGAAGGCTGTAGCCTGCATGCCTGCGGATATGCCTGACCGCGGTTTTGAGAAGATTTCGGAACATTTTTATTTTCTGGTTAATGTGGAGAGCGTAAATTAAATCATAATTCCCGCGATGGAATTAAAATCAAGCATTATTAACATTACATTAACCTTGGGCCGTAACCCGGAAGAAGTTTTTCCCGTCTTAAGGTCAGATCAAATTTTCCAGGTATGATGCAACACAATCAATCGGCTCTCGTCTTTTATGAAAATTCACCTGGCTTAAATTAGCAGTTGTACATAACTTAAAGTATTTCATTTAATTACAAAAAAACCAATCCTATGCTTAATAATCTGATCAGATACAGCCTGAGGTCATTCAAAAGGCAGCGTTCATATATAATCATCAACATTCTGGGATTGTCAATAGGCATGGCTTGCAGCCTGCTGATAGCAATGTATGTTATCAATGAGGCCGGTTTCGACAGGTTCAATGTAAAGAGGGACCATATCTTCCGGGCCGTCCTCAACGGCAAGATAGGGGGCCAGGAAGTGACAGTGTTTGCATCGCCGGCAGCAATGGGTCCAACTTTGTTAAGGGAGTTTCCGGAGGTCGAAGATTATTGCAGGCTGAACGGAGTGGGCCCCACCGTCATAGAGTATGATAAGCAGACGTTCACGGAGGATCACCTGATTGAAGTCGATTCTTCATTCTTTGATATCTTCACAATTCCCGTTCTTAAGGGAGATCCTGCAAATCTTCTTAATGCTGCCCATAAAGTTGTCCTTTCTGAATCGACAGCCAGAAAAATATTCGGGAACCAGGATCCGATCGACAAGGTCATAAAAATAGGATCCGACACCACCAGGTATACGGTTACCGGTGTAATGGGCGATGTGCCTGAAAAGTGCCATTTTGAAGCCAATATGATCTCATCATTCCTTACGAATCCGAGGTCAAAGAATCCGGTGTGGCTCAGCAACAGCTTCAGCACTTACCTGCTTCTGAAACCCAATGTAAATTATAAAACGGTCGAAGCCAAGCTCCCTGAGCTGCTTTTGAAGTACGTGGGTCCCGAGGTAGAGAAATATATGGGAATCAAGATGGATGATTTTCTTAAACAGGGTAATAAATACAGGTTTTTTCTTCAGAATCTTACAAAAATACACCTTGATACCTCAATACAGCAGGAATTTAAAGCGGCAAGCGATCCCAAGTACCTGATCATATTCGGCAGTGTGGCAGTCCTTATCGTGATCATTGCTGCGATAAACTTCATGAATCTCTCTACCGCACAGGCTTCCAAAAGGGCGAAAGAGGTAGGTATCAAGAAGATCTCCGGATCCACCAGGCGTATGCTCATCGGCCAGTTCCTGCTGGAATCATTTGTCCTTACACTCTTCTCCCTGGTTGTGGCACTCATAATCATCAGGATAACCCTACCATATTTCAACACGCTGCTGGGAGCCAGGCTTACGCTCTCTCTGCTTGCGAAGTGGTACACGATACCCGGACTTATACTTTTCACGGCTTTCGTAGCGCTTATGGCAGGGAGCTATCCGGCACTCTTTCTCTCTTCTTTCAGTCCGGGTGTGGTATTAAAGGGAAGCATTAAGAACAGCAAGATCACGGGACAATTGCGAAGGGTTCTGGTCACTGTGCAATTTGCTGTTTCAATTCTCCTTATTATAGGAACCATGATCATGTATCGCCAGATAAATTTCATGCTCAGGAAGGATATCGGGTTCAATAAGGAGCACCTGGTCGTGATCAACCGTGCCGATGCCCTCGGTACGAAAATGAAGTCGTTCAAGGAAGCTGTGAAGAATATACCCGGAGTGGTGAATATCTCGAGCTCGACAGCTGTCCCGGGCCGGAACAACAATAATAATGGCTATGGGATTGAAGGAAGAAAGGATGAATCGTTCCTTATGACGACAACATGGGCCGATTACAATTTCATCGAGACAATGGGCATGGCCATTGTAAATGGCCGCAATTTCAACGAATCCTATTCTGGCGATAAGGATGCATGCTTGATCAATGAAGCAGCAGTAAAGAATTTCAATATTGCGGATATCAGCAAGGTGAGGTTCATGGAGCCCGACTCTCCGAACGTTCACTATCTCCCGATAGTCGGGGTGGTTAAGAACTTCAATTTTGAATCGCTCAGGAACCCGATCCAGCCATATTGCATCAAATTCCAGAACGATGGGATGCTCTGGGGCTACCTCACCGTAAGGTTATCGGGAAATAATTATTCCAGTACCATCAATGCAATCGAGCAGAAATGGAAGGAGTTCGTGTCGAACAACCCGCTTCAGTATTATTTTCTTGACCAGGATTTTGAGAATATGTACAAACAGGAGAAACAGAATGCACAACTTGCCGTGATCTTTGCAGTCCTGGCAATCCTGATCGCATCGCTTGGCCTTTTCGGGCTGACCTCATTTACTGTCGAACAGCGCACCAAGGAGATCGGCGTGAGAAAAGCAATGGGATCTTCAGTCGGTGCAATATATCTCGTGATATCCAGGGAGGTTATGGTACTGGTATCCTTGTCAGCCATAATTTCATGGCCGATTATTTACTATATTTCCGGGAAGTGGCTGGAGAATTTCTACTACAGGATAAACCTTGGGCTCTTCAGCTTTGTTGCCGGGCTGGTTATTGCACTTGCAATTGCCTCGCTTACAATAAGCTATCGGATTATCAAAGCAGCCAGAGTAAATCCTGCCCAGTCGCTTAAGTACGAATAGGACAGATGCTCAGGAACTATCTTCTCGTCACATACAGGAACCTGTTCAGGAATAAAGTATTTACCCTCATAAATATCCTGGGGCTCGGTATTGCCCTGTCGGTTTGCATCGTTGCGTTCTTCAATCATATGTTCGACAGGGAGTTTGATAGGCAGAACCTGAATTTCAGCACGATCTACAGGGTGAACAGCTTCAGGGACATGCAGGGGCGTGACCAGGAGTATGGAGTCGTCCCTGCAACACTCGGGTTGGAGGCCAGGAAGGATATCCCGGGAATACAAAGGGCGGCAAGGATGATGAGCACCAGGTCGCCGATAAAAAAAGGCACCGACCTTTTCCCGGCAGAGATTTCGTTTGTCGATCCGGAATTCCTCGACATTTTCACTTTCCGGCTAATATCAGGCGACCTCCGATCGATAGGAAACCACGGGGATGTCCTTCTAAGCAAAACCATGGCTGCCAGGCTGTTCGGGTCAGAATACCCGGTCGGGAAGTACATTTCGATCGTAAACGATGAGAACAAGGAGTTTGCATTTACTGTAGGGGGCGTGTTTGAAGACCCACCGCTGAACTCAAGCTTCAGGAGCGAGGTGCTGCTGCACTACGACAATTTCAAGCTGATGTGGAAATGGTCTGATACCGACTGGAAGAACATGACGACCTGCCTCTTTATCCAGGTCCCGGACCGGAGCCTGCTTCCCTCGGTGGCCAGGGGGATGATGAAGTATATCCAGGTTCAGAACCGGGCAAGGGAGGATTTCAGGATTACCCGCTTCACTCTTGTTCCGCTGAAAGAAGTTGGCTCAAACACCCGCAATATCTGGTCTTCCGGACTCTATCCGTCCCTTCACCCGGCAGCCCTTGTCGCGCCTGCCGTCATGGCGGTATTCATTCTGCTGATAGCATGTTTCAACTTTGCGAACACATCCATCGCAGCCTTCAGCAAGAGACTGAGGGAGATTGGATTGAGAAAGACATTCGGGGGGCAGAGGCAGCAGCTTGTTTCCCAGTTTATGCTCGAAACACTGATAATCTGTACCATAGCTTTGCTCGTAGCCATACTCCTCGCAGAATTTCTAGTTCCGGCCTACAGCAGCCTATGGGACTATATGAAGCTTGAGCTCACCTTCACAAAGTACGTAATGTTCTGGGCATTCCTGGTCATTCTCCTGCTGCTGACGGGTTTTGTTTCGGGCGTCTATCCGGCGCTCTACGTGAGTTCCTTTAACCCGGCATCAGTGTTCCGGGGCTCCTCGACCTTTAAGGGGACCAGCAGGCTCTCACTGGTTTTGCTTACCCTGCAGTTCGCAATTTCAGTCTCTGCCATGGTGCTTGGGCTTTCCTTCGCCAGGAACTCGAGGTACCAGCAGACACTTGATCTCGGCTACGACCGGGACAAGCTGATCGTAATGCCGGTGGAACGGAGGCTTTACTCTTCTTTCCGCAATGAGATCCTGGCTAACCCCAAAATAATCTCAGCCGAGGGAACGCGCGACCATATAGGGTTTGGCTCTTACCACAGGCCTGTTAAGTATGACCTGAAGCAGATTGAAGCCGACGTTATGGATGTTGGGCCGGGGTATCCTTCAGCCATGGGGCTGAGGCTTTTCGATGGCCGTCTTTTCGACAGGAACAGGACTGCAGCCGACCTCAGCAACAATTCAATTATAGTGAATCAGAAGCTTGTAAAGGATTTTGGGTGGAACGACCCTGTCGGAAAGTCTATAACCCTATATGATACGACCCGGCTCACAGTAATAGGGGTAGTGAAGGATTTTTATGTGAGCGGCCTCTGGCAGAAAATTAATCCGACATTCCTCAGGTTATCTCCAGGCGAGGATTTCCCGGTCATGGTTGTAAGGGCTGAACCCTCCGATCTTCACGGGGTTCTCGAATACATGAGATCGAAGTGGAAAGAACAGGGTACAAACTTCATTTTCGGGGGGATGTTCCAGGAGGATACAATGAACGGGGAGAAGGCGATTAACGGGAGCATACTTAAGGTAAATATTTTTCTCGCCCTCACCGCAACCATCCTGTCGCTGATAGGCATGTACAACCTCGTATCCCTCGATATCATAAAGCGGACAAAGGAAATGGGAATAAGGAGGATACAGGGCGCTCCGGTTTCTCTGGTAATGTATCTCGTGAGCAGGAAATTCATCGAGGTCCTGGTTATTGCTTCCCTCCTGGGATGCTGGGGAGGTTACAGGTTGTCGGTCATGATGCTCGGCAGCATCTGGGCAAATTATGTAAGTATCGGGCCCGGTCTTCTCCTGATATCGGCATCTATAATATTTTTTGCGACTGCTGTCACCACGATGTTTAAGATACTTAAAGCCGCTTCAAGGAACCCGGTTGATTCCCTCAGGTATGAGTGAGTACCTTGGAATGGAAATAATTAAAAGGAAAGGGTGCCCTTTTGAAGCACCCTCCTTGAATTAATCCATTGGCTGGAGGAATATATGATTGAGAACTAACCTTACTAGAACATTTTGTTTATCAGTTGCCCGAACTCATCGCGTTTCTTAAGCGGGAAAACATAGTTCCTTCCATCGCGGGTGATGATATTCAACCCTTTCACAAGGAACAACCCCTTGCTGTAGAAGATGACATCAAGAATATTCTCGAAAAGGATCTCCAGGTTGAACTTTCCTGCGGTTTCCTCGACGGGTTTGAAGTATATCCTCTGGTTGGTGACTATCAGCTTGCCGCTGATGGTTTTTTCGTCGACCACCTGGTTGGTATCTCCTGCTTTCAGGACTACCTCGTTTGCATTTAGTTTGACTGTCATCTTGATCTCTTTTACTGAAAGACGTGCAACTTTTTAAAACGATGCAGCAAGGATGCGGGATATTAAAAAAAATTTCCCGATTGTCTGAAAAATGCCAGGACATTTCACTTTGCCGGTCTATATATCTTCTGCACTCCGTGTCCCTCTGTATCTTCTCTGCCTGCCGGAAGGCAGGTCAGCGCTCTCCGTGAAACAAACTATTTTGTAAAGTTATTAGACATATTTTCTTAACTTGCCATCCAATTCATTTCTTATGGGAGACAAGATTCCGAAGCTGGTCCACGGCGCTTCGCCGACTATGATAAAAGTGCTGAACATTGTGGAAAAAGTTGCCGCGACCGATGCGAATGTCCTGATTACCGGCGAGAACGGGACCGGCAAGGAGCTGCTTGCCCGCGAGATTCACGAGCGTTCCGGAAGGGGAGGGGAGCTTATGATCAGCGTCGACATGGGATCAATCCCCGAAACCCTTTTCGAGAGCGAGCTTTTTGGTCATGTAAGGGGTGCATTTACCGATGCCAGGGATGACAGGAAGGGCAAATTCGAGCTGGCCAGCGGCGGGACACTTTTCCTTGACGAGATTGGGAATCTCTCCCTATATTCCCAGTCGAAGCTGCTGAATGTCCTTCAGAGAAGAACGATCGTCAGGGTGGGCTCCAACCGGGAGATCCCGGTCGATATCCGCCTTATCTGTGCTACGAACTGCGATTTGCCGGGAATGGTCGCGGAAGGGAGATTCAGGGAGGACTTGCTGTACCGGATAAACACCATCGTTTTGGAAGTCCCTCCACTTCGTGACAGGGTAGATGATATCCCGGTGCTGGCAAACTTTTTTCTCCGGGTCTATTGCGAGAAGTATGGCAGGGATCAGATCCGGATCAATACCCATGCCCTCGAAAAGCTGGCCAATTACAGCTGGCCAGGTAACGTAAGGGAGCTTCAGCATTCAATAGAGAAAGCCGTGATCATGAGTGAATCATCGGTATTGCTTCCCTCTGACTTTGAATTCAGGCCGTCATCCAGGGGTACACATCCCGCAGAGATGACGCTTGAAGAGATGGAGAGGAAAATGATACTCGACAGCCTCAGGAGGCACGGCAACAATCTGAGCATGGTCGCGTCCAGGCTCGGGATCACCAGGCAGACTCTCTACAACAAGCTCAGGAAGATAGGGAAGCTTCCCTAGCTTACTATCTGGCCGTCGAAAAGATTCACTATCCGTTGTGCATAGCTGGCATCCCTGTCGTTATGGGTAACCATGATTATGGTCGTTCCCTCCTTGTTGAGCTCAGTGAGGAGATTGATGACCTCGATACCATTTTTCGAATCGAGATTACCGGTAGGCTCGTCAGCCAGGATTAGCCTCGGGTTGGCAACGACTGCACGTGCAATTGCCACCCTTTGCTGCTGGCCGCCGGAAAGCTGCTGCGGAAAATGCTTTGCCCTGTGGGTGATCTTCATTCTTTCAAGTGCATCTTCCACTTTCTTCTTCCTTTCACCGGTCTTCATTTTGAGGTAAATGAGGGGAAGCTCGACGTTCTCATAGACGCTCAGTTCGTCAATCAGGTTGAAGCTCTGGAACACAAACCCGATATTTCCTTTCCTGAACACAGTGCGATCACGTTCCCTGAGGTTGGCCACTTCGGTGCCATTGAAGAGGTAGCTCCCTGATGACGGGTTGTCGAGCAATCCGAGGATGTTAAGCAGTGTCGACTTGCCGCAGCCCGAAGGTCCCATGACGGCTACGTATTCTCCCTCTTTCACGTCAAAGTTGATTTTATTGAGAGCAGTTGTCTCAACTTCTTCAGTTCTGAAGACTTTTGTCAATTCGTTTGTTTTGATCATGGCGTTAATGGTTAAATTGTTATCTGGATTTCTTGAATACTAATTTTTCATTCTTGCCGAAGGTCTCATAACCTGATATGATCACTTTTTCACCTGGTTGCAGGCCGTCGAGCACTTCGTAATATTTCGGATTCTTTCTTCCGATGGAGATGCTGCGTTTTGTTGCAAAGGATTCGGTGGGATCCAGCACGTAAATCCACTGTCCTCCGGTTTCCTGGAAGAAGCCGCCAATCGGGACCAGTATCGATTCCTTCGGCTGCCCGAGCTGCAGGCTTATGTAATATGTCTGGCCGGTCCTGATATTGTCGGGCATGCTGTCGCGGAACACCATATCGATCTTGAACGATCCGTTCCTGACTTCAGGGAAGACCCTCCTCACAGTCAGGTCGAACTTGTTGCCCTGCCTGTCGAGGGTTGCCGTCAGCTGGGCTCTTACGCGGTCGATGTAGTGTTCATCAATCTGGGCTGAGACCTTGTAGGAAGTAAGGACATTTATCTGGCCCATGTTTTCGCCGCGATTTATCGATTGGCCTATTTCGACGTTCAGAAGCCCCAGTTCACCTTCGACCGGTGCTGTCACATTCAGGTTCTCGACCCTTGATTTGACGAGGGCAAGGTTCCTTCTCATGTTAAGCAGGTCATTCTTCATTGTTTCAATGTTTGCCGACCTGAAAATTGAATCGGTCCTTCCCCTTTCCATGAATAGATTCCTCGACTGTATTGCCATGTCGAGATCCTCTTTGGACCTTATGTACTCTTCCCTGGATATGAGGTTGTCCTTGATGAGGTTCTCATTCTGCCCGAAGGTACGCTGTTTCCTTTCGATCTCGTACTTCAGGTTTATCAGCTCCCTCTTTATGGTCAGCCGTTCCTGCTCAAGTGTGATCTGGGTGTTTCTTAGGAAGTCCTCCTTCTCGGCAAGCTGAGCCTCGCTGTTGAGGATATTCAGGTAAAGGTCGGGGTTTGAAAGTCTCAGGATCACGTCCCCTTTTTTGACCAGTGCACCTTCCTCGATGAGCTTTTCCTCAACCCTTCCGCCTTCCTGAGCGTCAAGGAAGATAGTGGTAATAGGCTCCACGGTTCCTGTAACAGTAATATAGTCGTTGAACTGATCCCTGGTAACAGTCTCAATTATCAGCTTATCCTTTTCAACCCTGTAGGTGGATGTTCGGTTTGTGAAAAAAGCCATGTAAAAAAGAACGATGATCAGAATCCCACCTGCTATCCAGATGATGTGTTTTTTCTGAAGGCCCTTTTTCTTTGGAATAGGCTTATCCATTGTCTCGAGCGGTGTGTCCATTTCAGCAAATAGATTTAGTTATTTATTATTTTTTCATATTCTCCTGTGGTGTAAAACCCGATGGTGAGCTTACGTATCATTACCTGGAGCCTTGTTCTGAGCTCTTCGGATTCTGCCCTGAAAAGTGTGGTTTTGGCAGCCCCATAATCGATCACGTCAATAAGGCCGTTCTCAAATTTCTTCTCGACAGCCTCAAAGGACTTCTTGTTGAATCCAAGGTTTGAAGCTGCAGCTTCGTATTCATCCTTTCCCCTGTTATAATCGAGGCATGCATTTTCGATGTCGGTATAAAGAGCGTTTTTCTCCAGCTGGAGCCTGAGTTCTGCATCCTGTTTTCTGAGCTTTGCCAGCCTGATATTCCTTCCTATCGCATAGTTGTTGAAAAGAGGGATGCGGAGGGAGAGTGAGACGGCCTGGCTGCTATTATTCTTTAGCTGTTGCGAGAAGGGGTCTTGTCCTGCTCCTTCATCGCCGAGCACCTTGTAGAAGCCTGTGTAAATGGAGCCGCCGGCACTTATCTTCGGGGCAATGTCTCCCCAGGCTGCGGCAACCTGCTTCCTTGCTGCCATAAGTTCGAAATTGATCGCCTTTAACCTTGGAAGGGTCTGGGAGGCAATGTTATAAATGCTGTCAGTCCTGAAGCCTGAATCGGCTGTCAGGGGAGTTTCGAGCTCAGGCACCGTCAGGTCAAACTCCGTACCGGGCTCAAGCTGAAGCATTTGCTTCATTGCTGTAAGGGCCTGGTTGGTATTGTTCTTTGCAATAGTGTATGAAAGCCTGTCCTCCGAGGCCCGGCTCTCCATTTCATATTGCTTTGAGAGAGCCTCTTTCCCGTTCTCGACCATCTTTGTGATCCGGAACAGCTGCTTCTCAGACTGTTCGAGCTGCATCCCGGCGGCGTTCTCAAGACCCTTCATGTAAAGGACCCTGTAATACGCACCAAGTACATTTATTACAAGGGTATTCCTGGCCACTTTCTCAGTCTCGAGTCCGGCTTTCACCATGAATCTGCTTGCAGTGAGGGTGTTCATTGCAGTAAATCCTGAGAACAATGTGATTGATGTGTTCAGTGAATAAGCATTGCTTACATTTTCCTTGAAGGTTATCAGGTTGGTGACTGGGTCGATCGATCTTCCGAACCCCACCACAGCATCCGATCCGAAATTGAGCGACGGGAGGAAGTCAAGTGAAGCTTTGACACGGTCAGTCTTGGCTGATTCCGTCTGAAGCTCCTGGCGTTTCAGTCCGATATTGTTCTCGATAGCGTAGGTGATGCAATCACCCAGGGTCCATTTCTTTGACTGGGCTGAAAGTTCATGCATGCCGGATATTAATAGCAGTATGATTATCAGATTGATTTTTTTCATTACCGGAAAATTGTTTATACAAAAGGCATTCAAATGGTGTGCCATTCTTGTAAATAGCTATAGTACAGCAATATACAAATAAGGGCTATTAAGGTGATGTAAAATAATCATACATCACTGTGTGATTTCTCTACGGGAACGGTAATCAGTATTCCTGGCGCGGCGGGATTTTTTGCAATTCTATTGTCTTAAAGGTAACTTTGCCTCGGAACCATTTATAGTGGGTTGTTTTGAATGTCTGGATTGTTTTCCAGGTTTTGAGAGTCCTGCAGGTTTTGTTTGTCGGTTAAGTTATAGTCACAGGCATACCTGACCTGCAAAACCTGCAAGACCTGCAAGACTTTCCAGACTTTACAGACTTTACAAACTTTATAAACTTTCCAAACCTTGACCTACATAGAATGCCGTAAGGATTGCGGCGCATGCTGCATAGCCCTGTCGATTTCATCACCGATTCCCGGCATGCCCGGCGGAAAGAAGGCAGGCGTCCCCTGCATCCATCTCCTTCCGGATAAAAGGTGCGCCTTGTTCGGTTCTGCACAACGGCCGAAGGTCTGCTCCGATTTCAAGGCTGAAGAAGAATTTTGCGGCACTTCCAGGGAAGAGGCCTTCCGGATACTTAATTCGATGGTTGATTAAGTCCTGCACGTTTAGAATGTCTTGCCAGTTTGGCATATCCCGCAGGTTTTGAGTGTCGGTTAAGTGATGATCACAGACATACCAGATCTGCAAAACCTGCATGACTTACCAAACCTTTCTGACTTTCCAAACATTACAAACTGCCCTCCGCCTTGTACACCACCTTCCCCCCGGTAATAGTATAGTCTATCTTCGTTTTCATGATCTGATCTTCCGGGATAGTGAGCAGGTCTTTATCAGTGATGACTATATCGGCAAGGTATCCCTTCCTGATCATCCCCTTCCTGTCGTCCATGAACTGGGCATAAGCCGGGCCATAGGTGTAGTACCTGATCGCCTCCTCCATGGTGAGCTTCTGTTCCGGGAACCAGCCGCTGCCCTTTTCACCCAGCCTGTCCTTCCTGGTGACCGCTGCATAGAGGCCTTCCATCGGGTTAAGTGGTTCTACCTGGTAGTCTGTGCCGAAAGCAAGTATCGATCCGGCATTGATGAGGCTTCTCCAGGCATAGGTTCCCTTGCACCGCTCGTAACCGACCCTTCTTTCATAAAAAAGCTTGTCAGAAATGCAATGGGTTGGCTGCATTGACGGGATCACACCAAGCTGTGCAAATCTTGGGATGTCTGCAGGACTGAGGGTCTGGGAGTGCTCATCCCTGTGGCGGCTGTCGCGCTTCCCATTCACTTCTGTTGCTTTTTCATATGCGTTCAGCACCCAGTTATTGGCTTTGTCGCCGATGGCATGGATTCCAATCTGAAACCCCATCTTATCGGCTGTCACAACCATTTTTTCGAGTTTCTCGTACGGCCACATCGCGAGTCCGGTACTGGTAGGATTATCGGTGAACGGCTCGAACATTAGTGCGGTGGATGATCCCATCGAACCGTCAGCGAAGGCTTTGAGGTAACCGAATCTGATCCAGTTACCGTCCCTGGGATATTTCTTCTCAAGTTCCCTGTAGCTGTTCAGGATTGCCGTGTCATCAGTCAGGGGGGCGCCTATATCGATGCGGCTGGAGAGCTGACCTGCTTTCTGTAGACTTGCATAGGCTTCAAAATCGGCACGGCCGGCATTCTGCAGGCTGGTCACTCCAAGCTCGCGGGCCTCTTTCATGGCAAGAAGGTATCCCTGCCAGGTCCTCTCTTGTTCTTCCCAGGGGCTTCTGCTTATTTTGCTGTTGCCGGTTCTGATAAGGTCCATGGCAGCATCCTTCAGAATTCCCGTAGGTTCACCGGTAACGGGGTCCTTCTGGATTTCCCCTCCGAAGGGGGCCTTAGTCTCCCGTGTTATGCCCGACATTTTCAGGACAAAGCTGTTCACAAGTACCGAATGTCCGTCGGCCCTGTCAAGGAGCACGGGGTTATCCGGGGAAACATTGTCGATAAGTTCTTTTGAAGGCCATTTCTTATCCGGGAAGAGCTCATGCACCCAGTGCCCGCCCCTTATCAGCTGGCCCGACTTTGATTTTCTTACCTGGGCAGCCACTTTTTCGGTGATTATTGCCGGATTGGTGATATACCGGAGCTCTATATAATCGGGATCTAGCGGTCCGAAATGAACATGGGCATCATTGAATCCGGGAATGACCAGCCTTCCCCTTGCATCTATCACGGTTGTGGAGCCTTTTTCGATCAGGCGCATCACTTCGTCGTTAGTGCCTGCAGCAATGATCCTTTCACCCCTGACGGCAACAGCTTCGGCGGACGGATTCTCCTTATCCATTGTAAGCACCTTGCCGTTGATAATGACAAGATCAGCCTTGTCCTTCGGAGACACAGATCCGGTATTGATCATGATTATGCTTAATAATGAGATTATTATTATTTTCATAAATGAAATAATTTGACCGGGAAATTTAAAAAATAATCGCCAGGGCGGGCTTAATAAATATGAAAATTTCACGGAGAGCACAGGGGAGACACAGAGGTAGAGGAGGTTTTGATATTTATTTGCTATGTCTTAGGGCAGACAGGCGGTAAGCGGTAAAATTAACCTGCTGTTAAGAACTTTAGTCTTTCCTTTTTTCTGTTCATCTGTTAAAAGAAATAAATTCGCAGAAAATCAAAAAGATGAAAATAGCTATTATCGGGTATGGCAGGATGGGGCACGAAATTGAAGCCGCTGCTCTGGCCAGGGGTCATGTTGCCGGACTGATAGTCGACAAAGATAGCATCGGTGAGCTTGATGGTGCTGCCGGACTCGGGATTGATGTGGCGATCGAGTTTACCACGCCTGAGACGGCTTTCGAAAATGTAACGAGATGCCTCCGGATGAAGATCCCCGTTGTGAGCGGAACCACCGGCTGGCTTAAGGATATTGAAAAGGCGGCCGCGGTATGCCGGGAAAATGAGACAGCTTTCATTCACTCATCGAATTTCAGTATCGGCGTGAATATCCTGTTCAGGCTCAACACCCAGCTGGCAGTGATGATGAAAAATCACCCGGAGTACAAGCCGTTCATCGAGGAGGTTCATCATTTGAAAAAGCTTGATGCCCCAAGCGGAACCGCCATAATGCTGGCTGGCGGGATCACCGCGGGTGATCCTGTATTCAGGGGATGGCAATTTGAAGATCAGGCCGTGGCTGGAAGCATCCCGGTGCGGTCGGTCCGCGAAGGAATGGTCCCGGGGATCCATACTGTCACGTGGGAGTCGGAATCGGATATCATCAGCCTCAGGCATGAAGCAAGGAGCCGGAAGGGGCTCGCTCTCGGAGCCGTACTTGCTGCCGAGCATATAAACGGAAGGAAAGGGATATTCACAATGAATGATGTAATGGGATTCTGATTATTATTTATACTTTTAACGGTTTATAATTAATTCTAAATCATGGCACAACTTTTTCAGAGGCAATATATCCGCTTCGCGATTGCGGCGGTAATATACATCCTGGTAGTAATCTGGATCGGAAATTTCTGGTTCCTTCTGGGGCTGGGAGTTGTTTATGATGTCCATATATCAAAAAAGGTCAACTGGACTTTCTGGAAGAAGCGGAATCAGAAGAACAGTTCGCTTGTGGAGTGGATAGATGCGCTGATCTTTGCTGTTGTGGCCGTGACACTTATCAATATCTTTCTTTTCCAGAATTACCGGATCCCGACAGGCTCGATGGAGAAAACGCTCCTGATCGGTGACCATCTTTTCGTAAGCAAGCTTGCATATGGCCCGAGGATGCCAAACACCCCCGTCGCCTTCCCCTTCACCCAGCATACAATGCCGATCCTGAAAACCAAATCATGGTCTGACATAATTCACTGGCCCTACAAAAGGCTCAAGGGACTGGGCAGGGTAAAAAATACCGATCCCATAGTTTTTAATTTCCCGGCAGGTGACACGGTGGTCGTGGAGGAACAGACGGTAAGCTACTATGAAATAGTGAGAAGGGCCGCTGAGGACCTGATGCAGCGTGATATGAGCCTGAGCAAGACACTTCCGCACCCAAAGGCATATTATACCAGCCTTGCGAGGAAGGATGTGAGGGAGAGATTCCATATTATTTACCGGCCGGTCGACAGGCGCGACAATTATGTCAAAAGGTGCATCGGGATTCCCGGCGATACCATCACGATCAGGTCGGCAGATGTATTCGTAAACAGCAAGCTCTTTCCGAAATATCCCACCCAGCAGCTCAATTATGTGGTGGCTACAAACGGTACAACAATCAACCCCAAGGCATTCGAACGGATGGGGATCTACAGGTCAGACCAGAATATGCTTTCCGGCTCGGCCTATCTGCTGCCCCTGACAAAGGCAAATGCCGAGGCGATCTCTAAGTTTACCAATGTCAGCGAGGTGACGCCGATGATCTACAAGGCAGGGGAATCCCAGCCTGATATTTTCCCGAATAACCCTTCCTACAGATGGAACGAGGATAATTTCGGACCGCTCTGGATACCGGTCAGGGGAGCGACAGTGAAGCTCGACACTTCAAATCTCTGCCTTTATAACCGCATAATCGATGTTTACGAGAACAATGAACTGAGGGTCGAAGGCAGTACCATTTATATAAACAACAAGCCTGCCACCAGCTATACCTTTAAGATGAACTATTACTTCATGATGGGGGATAACCGGCACAATTCACTTGATTCGAGGTACTGGGGATTTGTTCCCGAGGATCATATTGTCGGCAAGCCGAAATTCATCTGGCTGTCGCTTGATAAGGAAGCAACCGGGCTCAGGAAGATAAGGTTCAACAGGATGTTCATGGGGATCAGGTGATACTGAATTGTTGCCTTAAAAGCTCTAGACTGCCTCAAAAGATTAAATTAATTAACCGCAGAGTACTCCAAGCCTTATCACCAAGAGCGCAAAGAGATGGTTATGAATCACATATCTTTGCGTCATTTACTTTTTCTTTGCGTTCTTCGCGGTTAAAATTTGCTTTTGAGAGGTCAACAATTGGCGTTAGCTAATTAGAAAGGAATAAAAAAGGGATGCGATAAGTCACATCCCTTCTTTTCGATATATCTTAATTGTATTACTTAACTTTCTCGACCACTGCCTTGAATGCATCCGGATGATTCATCGCCAGATCGGCAAGGGTTTTCCTGTTAAGTTCAATCCCCTTCTTTTCAAGCTTGCCGATGAATTCCGAATAGCTCATGTCGTATTGGCGGACACCTGCATTTATTCTCTGGATCCAGAGCGACCTGAAGGCCCCTTTCTTCTTTTTCCTGTCCCTGTATGCATAACCCAAACCTTTGTCGAGGGTGTTTTTTGCAACAGTTATTACGTTTTTTCTTGAACCGAAGTTCCCTTTTGTCTGTTTCAGGACCTTTTTCCTCCTGGCCCTTGATGCGACTGAATTTACTGATCTTGGCATAATTCGCTTTTTTTGAACGTCAGCGTTCCTTTTTGGGGAAACTTACCGGCTGAACGTCCTGTTAATACTGGCTTTAATTTCTTCTGGCGGTCATTACTTGCTTGCAAGAAGCAGCTTGACATTCTTCAGGTCGGCCTTGTTGACTTCCCCGAAATAAGTAAGATTCCTTTTGCGCTTGGTGCTCTTCTTAGTCAGGATGTGGCTCTTGAAAGCATGTTTCCGCCTGATCTTCCCTGTTCCGGTGAGAGTAAATCTCTTTTTTGCACCGGGATTAGTCTTCATTTTTGGCATCGTCTCTAATCAAATATGTATAATAAAACAATCTATTTCTTCTTCTTTGGTGACAGCGAAATGATCATCCTTTTCCCTTCGAGCCTGGGAAGCTGCTCAACTTTTCCCACCTCTTCGAGGTCGCTGGCAAATCTCAGGAGCAGTACCTCTCCCTGTTCCTTGAACAATATCGATCTTCCTTTAAAGAACACGTAGGCTCTTACTTTTGCACCCTCCTCAAGGAACTTGAGGGCATGCTTGAGCTTGAAATTGTAATCGTGATCGTCGGTGTTCGGTCCGAATCTTATTTCCTTAACCACGATCTTGGTCGCCTTTGCCTTAATTTCCTTCTGTTTCTTCTTCTGCTGGTAAAGGAACTTCTGGTAATCGACGATCCTGCAAACAGGGGGATCAGCATTTGGCGATATCTCCACGAGATCCAGTTCCATCGAGTCTGCCATTCTCAGGGCATCCTGGAGACTCATAACTGCTGTTTCTATTTCATCACCGACAACCCTGACAACTTTTGAAGTGATCCGGTTGTTAATCTTGTGAGCCTGCTGGACTATTCTGGCAGGGCTTCTTCTAATGGGTACGGGAATAGTTCTTTCCTCCTTACTTTTGTTAATACTATGGTCATTTCACGCGTCGCTCTTATTCAATTTCCCTGGCAATCTCAGAGGCAATAAATCCGGCAAATTCTTCAAGTTTCATACTCCCTTTATCACCTTCACCCTGTTTACGGACGGCAACTGTTCCGTTTTCAGTCTCCTTTTCGCCTATGATTAACAGGTACGGGATCCTCTTTAATTCATTATCCCTTATCTTCTTACCTATTTTTTCACTCCTGTCGTCAATCAAGGTGCAAATATCGGAATTATTTAGAAATTCCAAAACTTTTGTTGCATAATCATTAAATTTCTCGCTTATGGGTAGGACTACTGCTTTATCGGGGGCAAGCCAGAGAGGGAATTTCCCCGCAGTGTTTTCGATAAGTACTGCAATGAACCTTTCCAGGGATCCAAAAATAGCTCTGTGGATCATGATTGGCCGGTGTTTCTGGTTATCGCTTCCGTTATAGGTAAGATCGAAGCGTTCCGGCATGTTGTAGTCGACCTGGATTGTGCCCAGTTGCCACTTCCTGCCAATTGCATCCTTGACCATGAAGTCAAGCTTCGGGCCGTAGAATGCAGCTTCTCCAGGTACTACCGTGGTTTCCAGGTTTTTCTCCGCAGCGGCTTCGATGATCGCTTTTTCCGCCTTTTCCCAGTTCTCATCTGTCCCGATATACTTTTCCCGGTTGTCCGGGTCGCGGAGAGAAATCTGGGCGGTGAAGTCGGTGAAGCTGACTGCCCTGAAAATATACTGGACAAGGTCGATTATTGACTTGAATTCCTCCTTCAGCTGATCCGGACGGCAGAAGTGATGGGCGTCATCCTGGGTAAAGCTTCTGACCCTTGTAAGTCCATGGAGCTCACCGCTTTGTTCATATCTGTACACAGTCCCGAACTCCGCCATTTTGAGCGGCAGGTCCTTGTAAGAATGAGGGATCGCATTGAAGATCTCGCAGTGGTGGGGGCAGTTCATTGGCTTAAGCATGAACTGTTCACCTTCCTGCGGAGTCGAGATCGGCTGGAATGAGTCCTTCCCGTATTTTTCAAAATGACCGGATGTCTTGTAAAGATTTACCCCTCCAATATGCGGAGTTGCAACTATCTGGTACCCTCTCTTCCTGAGGACCCTGGTCATGAAGTTTATGAGATTCTGCCTTAATTCGGCACCCTTTGGCATCCACAATGGAAGGCCCATACCCACCTTTGGAGAAAAGGTGAAGAGTTCCAGTTCCTTGCCGATGCGCCTGTGGTCCCTCCTCCTTGCCTCCTCGAGGAACACAAGGTAGTCATCGAGCATTTTCTGTTTAGGATAGGTGATGCCGTATATCCTGGTGAGCATCTTGTTCTTTTCATTTCCCCTCCAGTAAGCGCCGGCCACCGAGAGCAGCTTTATTGCTTTGATCGGCTCAGTCGAGGGGAGGTGCGGGCCGCGGCAGAGATCAGTGAATTTGCCCTGGGTGTAGAGTGTTATCGTTCCGTCTTCAAGTTCTTTTATGAGCTCAAGCTTGTATTCGTCACCTTTCCTGGAAAAATAGTCGAGCGCCTCCTGCTTTGTCACTTCCTTTCTTATATAAGCCTCATTCGATGAAGCGAGCTCTTTCATCCTTGACTCGATCGCAGAAAGGTCGGTTTCAGCAATGACCTTCCCGTCTCCCGGATCAACATCATAATAGAACCCGTTCTCGATGGCAGGGCCAATCCCGAACTTGATCCCCGGATAGAGAGATTCTAGCGCCTCTGCCATCAGATGGGCGGAAGAGTGCCAGAATGCATGCCGGGCCGGCTCATCATCCCATTTGTGAAGTTTCAGGACTGAATCGGTTGCAATGGGCCTTGTCAGATCCTCAACCTCGTTGTTCACCGTGGCAGCGTAAACCTCTTTTGCCAGTTTGGGACTTATCTGTTCAGCAATTTCGAGGCTGCTGATCCCTTCCCTGTACTCCTTGACAGATCCGTCAGGAAATGTTATTTTTATCATTTAGACGGGGCTATTTTATTGGAGTGCAAAGATAATGAATATTTTTTATCAGGCCGGAAGGGTGCCGGAATTATATGGCACGCAATTTGAATTTGTTCAATTGAACCAACAACACCCTTAACAATGAAAAGATCATTATTTCTTATTTTCGTCCTCCCCTTCATAATCTACGCCTGCGAGTCATTCCCAAGGGCACAGTTTACCGCCGACCCGGGTGACCCCTCTGTCGGGGAGCAGGTCTGGTTTACAAACGAATCGGACAATGCCGCGACCTATGAATGGGATTTTGGAGACGGCTATACTTCGGAGGAAATCAATCCGGTTCATGCTTTCACTGCATCGGGAACATATGAAGTGAAGCTGAGAGCCTGGAGCGATAATAGATCATACGATGAAGCATCTTTGACCATTGAAGTTTTCATCCCGACGCTTCTTGAGATCGAAGTGCTGGAATACTACCAGGAGTATCCTGTCAAAAATGCAAGCGTGGTCCTGTACCGGTCTCTCCTTGACTGGGATAACGAGACCGGCATGATCAACGAAGGGTATACCGATGATGACGGTCTGGTGGTATTCGCAAACCTTCCAAAGTACGAGTATTACGTCGATGTATGGGAAGCCACCCACGATAATTATGCCTTAAGGGATGAAGATCCGGGATTCGTCCGGACACCTGAAATAATACCGCATAAGATCAACAGGTTCATTGCATATGTCGATTATGTCGACCACGGGAAGGGAACGGCCAGGCGCGATCAGGCAATGGTCATCCGGAAATTAGTGCGTAAACCGGCAGATAAAAGCCAGCCAGTGCAATCGGATGATACATCAGGCTGGAAAAGCCTGTACGAAAAAAGTGTGAAAAGCAAATAAGGTTTCCTAGTTTGCAGGAATCAGAGTGCTTTAAAAGGTGAAATCCAATAACCGCGAGACCGCAAAGGTTTCATTATAAATTTTCATTCTTTGCGTTCTTTGCACAGTTCTTTGCGTGCTTTGCGGTTAAACAAGATCTTAGTAACAGCCTTTCTGTTATATAAGGCACCTTGCTATAATACTCAAAACCAATCCTTTATGAGGTTCTTCCGGTCGTTCTGGAATTCACTCAGCTTGTAATAAACAGGATTGTCATCTGATTCGATCTGATATTCCCAATATGAAGAGATGGGGCCCGGGGACAGCTGGATCCTTTTGACATAAAGCCTGTCGCCTTTCCTGAAGCTGCACCCTTCACCGTATGCGGTTATCTTGCCCAGGGCGCTGTCCTGGGTGGTCTTGATAAAGATAAGGTACGGCTGGCCGAATTTTTCAGGAACATGCTGGCGATAGTCAAGGTAATTACCCACATATTTCCTCGTAACTATCAGGGAATCTTCCTTGACCGAGGATTTTTGTGTGGTTGCGCATGATGAAAGAAGAGCAATAATTATGAAAAGCACTTTTTTCATATCCGGAGCTTTTAATCAGAACGGGAAGAGAACTTAAAAATTATCCGCCCGGGACAATAGTTGACGACCGACCGGATCTCACGCCAGGTAAAAAGGATCAGCTTTCTCCCACTTTCCGAATCACTATTATTTACCGGGGAAAGCCACTATACCTTCATATTTTCTGAAGCCTCCTGTACTCCTCACCGACATTTCCGGATTCCTGCCGCCTTTCATGATTGCACATCCGAGTTCGCCAGACTTGTTGATTGCAACAAACTTCTCCGAGGGGAAGAATTCCGGATTTACTTTTCTGTACCTGTCAACGATCATATGCAGGGCATCTTCGCAGGCCTGCTGGGGTGTCCGCCCGTCTTTCATCCTCAGGACCATATAATAGGAAGCGCACGATTTGATCACATCCTCGCCGCGACCGGTGGCGCCAGCTGCCCCGACTTCATTGTCAACATAAAGCCCGGCGCCGATGATCGGCGAATCGCCAAGCCGTCCGTTCAGCTTGAAGCTTAACCCGCTTGTGGTTGTGCAGCCTGCAATATTTCCGCTGGCATCAATGGCAAGTACATTGGTGGTCCCGTAATGGTTTTCAATCTGCGGAAAATCACGCCAGTATGCTTCCTTTTTGACCAGGTTCTGCAGGTGTTCAGGGGCGCCCCAGTCATCCTTAGGGCTCAGCTCTTCCTTCCAGCGGAGCCAAATCTTGCGTGCTTTTTCGGTGAGCAGGTTTTCTTCGGGGAATCCCCAGGCACGTGCAAATTCAAGCGCACCGGTTCCTACAAGCAGGACATGGTCGGTATGTTCCATTACCTTTCTTGCGACGGAGGAGGGGGTCTTGATGTTTTCAAGGCACCCGACAGCCCCGGCAGAATAGGTACTGCCGTCCATGAATGATGCATCGAGCTGGACTACTCCTCTTTCATTGGGCAGGCCCCCGTATCCCACGCTGGTATCCTCGGGATCAACTTCGATCACGTTTGCAGCCCTTTCGACCGCATCGACCGCCGTGCCTCCGCTCTTTAGTATCTCCCATCCAGCTTCCATAGCATTCTGCCCGGTCAGGTTTGTATGACTTGTTATTATCAGTGGTGCAGAGCCTTTTCCTGATTGCATAAAGCTGGTTCCTGAAACTGACGGAATAAGGCAAAGCCCTGCGCCGGCACCGACAGTTTTGAAAAAGAAATTGCGGCGGGAGATCTGATTTTTCATGATATCAATCATTTATATGTGAGATTATTTTTGTTTAAAATTAAATGTTTTTCCGGTGTGATCACAGGTTTCCCGGGACTGAAAATACTATTAAAAAACAAGCGGTCCTGTTCCAGGGGAAATTTATTAATCTGGGGAATTCCTGAGTATTCTGAAATGAACCGCCGGAGGTGCACGGAGTGTCAACAGGGCGGGATCATTCAACACAGGGATGTGAACAGAACCGCTTTCAGAAATGAAGCTTTATGGGGGAAAGCATCATTTGTATCACTATTTTATGATGATCAGGATATTAATCACAAGCCTGTGCCAAATTTCAGCAATCCGCAACGATAATTCAATCATCAATTATGAGTATAGTTGATAATTATAAATAGTGATTTCCCTCTCCCGGTCAGATCTTCGGGATTTTCACCGGTATTTCGATCAGAGCCCTGGTGCCTGCAACGGCGTTCCCGGTGTCCATTACATTTTCAAGAATATAAGTAATGCGCGATTTCTCGAGCCTGAAATACAATTCAATCATTTCATTGACGATCGATAATCCTCTTCCTGTATTCCCGGAGGTGCTTTCAGACATGTTGATCCCGGGTCCGTTGTCGCTGACAATTATCTGTATCTTTCTGTCGGCAACCTGTGCCTCGATATGAAGGACACCTCCCGTCTTCCGTCTCCCGGCTCCGTGCTTCAGGGAATTCTCGGCGAAGGTGTAGATAAGCATCCTCGGGATGGTTACAGAGGTATTCACATCTGAACCTGAGATGATCGTGAATGTAAAGGAATTGTTCCTTCGGAATTGCTCCAGTTCAAGATAGTTTCTGACAAATTCGATCTCGTCGGCCAGTGTTATAATGACCTGGTCTGAGCTGATAACCGCTTCCCTGATAAGCCGTGTGTATTTAGTGAATACATAATCGGCTTTCTCCTTGTTGTTTTCAGACATGAAAAGGCTGCCGATTGCATTCAGGATATTCAGTGTAAAATGAGGATCAACCTGATTTTTTATGGCTCTCATCTGAAGTTCTGCAATTTTCCTTTCTGTTTGTAATTTCATGTCCGACCTGTACTTCTGAACACCGGAAATGATTGTTACTACAAGGAGCACCAGAAAATACAGGAAAGCATAAAAAGGGTACTTAAAGTAATAAAGAGGATTCCTGGAATAACTGATTGTTGTGCCGTGAGTGATAAACTGAAGGTAAAGCAGCGGCCTTGCTCCGGGCCGCTCAATCTTTGTTATAAAGGGAATGTCGTTTTCAGCATTCAGGTTGATGACCGCGGGGAAACTGTAGTCGCTCCGGGTTATTATAAGGGATTTGGAATCTCTTCCCAGGAAGAAATATTCGGGGTTCCCATCCGAATCAGCATCAATTTTCATAATAGGACGGGCCTCGATTACTTCCGGGATCCGGAACTTTTTTACAATGTTGAAGCCAGTATCAATTTTATCAATTTCGCACTGCCAGTTCCTGACGAGGCAGAAAGTATTTTTTCCCCCGGAAGGATTGTTTGATATGTAACATTCGGGATCAACTATCTGACCGGCATAACGTTCATAATGTTTATTGCCTTTGCGGTCATAGAGAGAAAAAGTGGAATGTATGGTATCGGATCCGAAATAATTGCTTAAAACCACTAAGCCAGTTTGCTCCTTCAGTTTCATTGGAATCGCCATGAGCATTGCAGGATACTTTGAAACCTTAACCGGGGGGAAAAGATACTGCAGGTTATGGTCAAGCACGATGAGCCACGAAAAATGATCCGAATAGGTTGCCGTGTCCCCTGTATTGTCAGTAGCGGAAGTATTAAAGATGAATTCCTCGAGGCCATCATCGTTAATATCTGCCGCATTGCAGCCGTTAATGTTTGCTGAACTGTGTGGTGATCTGATCAGCGAATCGGTATCTGGTGAGTACCTGTAAGCCCGCCTGGGCCGCAAACTGAATCCGGCCTTTATAAAAAAGATAAAGTCCCTGTTTATCCTGCCGGTGTTTTTAAAAATGCCGACCGGTTCAATAGTTGGAATATCAGCACTCTGATCAGCGGTATGGGTCAGATCAATGAACCTGTTTGATATCAATACCTTGCGGGTCCTCACCGGATCAAAGACGTTCAACAGGATAGAGTCATTCCCTCTCGTGAAAAGGAAACATTCCATTACACCATCATTATTGAAATCGCCGGCAAAAAAGTCGCCGATTGAGATTGCCTGATATTTGAAATTGAATTGCTCGAGAACCATATCTCCCTTCCTTACCATAACCTTAGACTGTCTTGTGTCATTCAGATCCACCGAAATACTCTCACTGGCACCGTCATGATCAAGGTCATAGTAATAATACCGGGTATTTTGCATTGCAACATCCCCCGAGGCTTTCTTTACGGTGTACTTGTTAAATCCGGGGTGTATGAAGAGAGACGCAGCTGCCCATATCACAAGGCTTAAAATTACGGGCCTTGATAAAAACTCCTTCAGGTTAAGTCTAACTTTTCTGTTCATTGTTTATTTTTACAAGATCCACCGCGGATCTTGCCCCAGTTTTCTTAAGAATGTTGCGCCGGTGGGTGTGAACCGTATTCAGGCTTATAAATAGAAGCCTGGCAATTTCACGGCTTTTCCTTCCTTCCAGGACCAGGATGAGCACCTCCTTTTCCCGCCTGCTGAGTGAGGCAAACCGATGGTCAGAGAACTTTGGTTCCTTAAAGACCAGTTTGAGAAGGCGGCTTATTGTTTCCCCAAGTTCGTCAACATCAACAGGTTTAAGAAGATAATCGAATACCTGGTGCCTGACAGCTTTTATTGAATAATGGGTGTGTGCCGTCACAAGAACTATGTATGGGTTATATCCGTCGGACCTGAGTGCCTGGATGAAATCAAAGGCAGAAACATTGTTCTCAAGCTCCACATCCAGAAAGATCAGTTCCGGCTGATGCTTATTGATAAATTCCAGCCCTTTTAAGGAACTGGTGAATGATCCTTCAACATCGACCTGAGGGAAAGAGGCAATCAATCTTCTTAGCCTTTCACAGGCATAATTTTCATCATCAATAATAACCGCTTTAACCCGGTTCATTAAATATGGTTTTCTGGCAGACTATCCACTAATCAGGAATTGACAATACTCCTTCAAATTTAGGATTTTTCACATCAAAATCAACTTTTTGAAAATAGAAATTTAGGAAAAGGCGGCAACAGGCATAACAGCTGAAATCTGAGCTTCGGGTACTCAGCCTCTTAATTCATCACTCTTCTTCGGGATGTTGCGGTATCATGTTGGAATTGAGTACGTTCCATCCGGGAGGGGCCATGAGACAGATACTTTGCGGTGTGCCTGAAGGGCAGAAGGCTCTTCTGTAAGGGTCAGTGAAATTGAAAGCCTTAATGCAGCCATTCAAAACTGCCCGGGATAAAATACTTTAGTTTCTTTCACCTCAATCTTTTCTTTTGTACATTTAAAGGACAAATTCCGGCTTCTATGGGAGGAAGCCAACCTGAATTATCCGGAAATATTTATTGATAAAGTACTTAACACTACCTTTTATGAAAAGAAGAAAATTCATTTCCTCGACGGCAGCTGCTGCGGGATTGACGATCATACCCAGGAACATCCTGGGTGGAAAAGGCTTTACGGCTCCATCCGACCGCATAAATGTTGCCTGTGTCGGAACCGGTACGCAGGGTACGAGGGTACTCCTCCAGCTCTTGCACTTACCTGATCTTCAAATAGTCTCTGTGGCAGATCCGGTCTTTGAGGACACCAGGTACCAGAATTGGGGTGAGTTCGAGCTGAGGAACAACATCCGACGGGCAATCGATGAGCCGAAGTGGGATGAAGGGGTAAAGGGGTGCAGGGCCGGACGGGAACCCGCAAGACAAATCATCGATAAATGGTATTCCAAGCAGAAGGGGATGACTTTCAAGGGTTGCACTGCCCATGAAGACTTCAGGGCACTGCTTGAAAAGGAGACGGGAATCGATGCCGTTGTGGTTGGTACGCCCGATCACCAGCATGCACAGGTTGCGGTGAAGGCAATGGCAAAAGGGAAGCATGTCATGGGGCAGAAGCCGATGACAAATTCTGTTTATGAAGCAAGGCTGATGGGTGATACTGCCAGGAAAACGGGGCTGGCAACCCAGGTAACGACCGCGAATGCATCCTCCGAAGATACTGACCTGCTTTGCGAAATGATCTGGAGCGGTGCAATTGGCCCGGTTCGCGAGGTATACAACTGGTCGAACCGCCCGGTATGGCAGACAGGGTTCACCCAGCTGCCTGCTGAAGAAAAGATACCCAAGGGCTTTAACTGGGATCTTTGGCTTGGCAGGGCCGAATTCCGGCCATTCAGCTATTCCTACACACACACCGTCTTCAGGTCGTGGTTCGATTTCGGGACCGGAGCGATTGGCGATATGGGCTGCTACTCATTTGCCACGATATACAGGGCGCTTAAGCTAGGGGATGTCAGCACAGTGGAGGCCTCTTCCAATACTATTGTGGGACTGGTCGATGGCAACCCGTCACAGCTGAAGTATGTTTCGCATCCGCACGCAATGAACGCCCATATGACTTTCCCAGCACGCGCAGGGATGCCTGCTGTTGATCTTTACTGGATCGACGGGGGCCTCAAGCCTCCCAGACCGGCCGAATTTGACGAGGACAAGCTTGATTTTGAACCGGACGGCCTTATGTTCGTCGGGGATTACGGAAAGATACTTTGTGATTTTGAGGGCGGCAATCCAAAGCTTATACCGGCATCGAGGAATAAGTCCTTCATAAAGCCGCCTGTTATGATCGAGCGTTCAAAGGGACATTTTGCCGACTGGATTACTGCGATAAGGGGAGGCAAACCTGCCAGGTGCACCTTTGAATCGGCTGCCCCAATTACGGAAACCCTTAATCTTGCTGTCATCGCAATGAGGACAGGTAAAAAGCTCAAATGGGATCCGGCAGGGTTCAAGACCGACAGCGATGAAGCCAACAAGCTTCTGAAGCCGTCCTACAGGGCAGGCTGGGAGATTTAAGAAGATAGAGTACCTGATCTGGCTGCAGGACAGGGCGCTTAACGGCCCGGGTCCTGCAGTTCCTGAATACAGGTAAGATCGAAGCTATTTATCCGTCAGGACTTTATTGAGCTCTTTCTTTATTATTTCAGCCCAGACAGCGTAACCGTCCTGGTTAAGGTGAAGCTGATCCTGCTTGAACAGCTCGGGTCGCGGCTTACCGTCGGGCCCCAGGAATGCCTGCTCAGTATTGATATAATACGTATTGCGGTGATTATAGGAGACGCTCTTGATAATTCCATTGGCTTTCTTTATCTCTGGCCAGGCAGCCCATCTTGACGGCGTGGGGGTGATGCTGATCCAGAAGACCGGTATATCGACGAATTTTCTACGGATTATGTACAGTGTTTTCCGGAAGAGGTTCGCTACCTGTTGTGGGGTTTTGTCATTCTCTGCCCCGGTTATATCATTTGCGACGAACAGTACGATCGCCTGGCAGGGGTGGGGGTAGATTATCCTTCCTGCATAAACTGCAAAATCGCTGAGCTTGGCTCCCCCGTATCCCCTCTGGATCACGTTATACGGCAGCATGTCCTTGTTGATGGTCTCCCAGAGCCTGATGCTTGAACTTCCTGCGATAAGGATTGCATCATCAGGATAAAACTTGGTCTTGTCGGTCTGTTCAAATTTCTCGATATCCTCTTCCCATGCCTTTACTTCCGGTTGTTGCCTGTATGTCCGCAGCGGCGTACACGAAGCCAGGATCAGGATCGTTGCCAGCAGGTATTTCCTTACCATTTTGTGTCGATATAATGTTGTATTCAAAGTTAGTTCTTAATTGTTAAATAAAGCAAAATAAGGTGAGATCGAAAGAAAATGGCCGGCAATTCCTCATTCATAATTATTTTTTTCAAAAAATAAGTTACGTTTGTAATAACTAAACTTACTTTCCAATTAATCCATTTTACATAAGATGTCGAAAAAGCCGATGTTTCTCACTAAACCGCTGAGTCAGTTGCTTACTGAATCGAAGGAGACTGGTGGTTTAAAAAGATCTTTGACCGCGCTTAACCTCACTACCCTGGGGATTGGTGCCATAATTGGTGCAGGTATTTTCGTTCTCTCGGGACAGGCAGCCGCTCAATATGCCGGGCCCGGGATAGTGATCTCGTTCGTAATTTCCGGACTTGCCTGCGGTTTTGCCGGCTTATGCTATGCTGAATTTGCTTCAATGATACCGATAGCCGGAAGCGCCTACACTTATGCGTATTCGACTCTTGGTGAGTTCTTTGCATGGATAATCGGATGGGATCTGATACTCGAATACCTGTTTGCGGCTTCTACGGTTTCGGTTGGATGGTCTGGTTATGTGGTCAGCCTCCTTAAAGATATGAATATCGTGATGCCTCCCCAGCTGACAAACGCGACAGGAACCGTTATGGTGAATATGCCCGATGTGGGATGGAAACCACTTACTACGGTGGCTGAATCGCTGAGTGCCAGTGGAATAGATTTTCACACCCTTCAGCACGTTACGTGCATCCTTAACGTACCGGCCATGTTCATTGTGGTTCTCCTGTCGGCCTTGCTGGTGATCGGGATAAAGGAATCAGCGAATTTCAATAACATAATGGTAATCACAAAAGTATCTGTGATCATACTTTTTGTGGCGATAGGTTTCATGTTCGTGAAGTCTGCCAACTGGCATCCCTTCATCCCTGCCAACAAGGTTGAGTCATCAAGGATTGCGGAATACGGTTCAATCTGGGGCTGGTTGAAGGCTTACGGTGCTGAGTTCGGCAAATATGGAGTCAGCGGGATACTGAGGGGTGCCGGGGTCATCTTCTTTGCATATATAGGTTTTGATGCTGTTTCGACCGCTGCCCAGGAGTCAAAAAACCCGCAGAGAGACATGCCGATCGGGATTCTCGGATCACTGGGAGTATCAACCATTCTTTACATCCTGGTTGCAATCGTACTCACAGGGATCGTAAGTTACAAGTCTCTCAATGTCGCTGATCCGGTCGCAGTGGGTGTTGATGCCATGGGCAAAGGGATGTTCTGGCTCAGGCCGATTGTCAAAGTGGCGGCTATAGCAGGCTTGAGCTCCGTGATTCTTGTGATGCTTCTGGGCCAGCCCAGGATCTTCTTCACGATGTCGAAGGATGGCTTGCTGCCTTCAGTGTTCTCCAGGGTGCATCCGAAATTCAAGACCCCATACCTGAGCACTATCATAACCGGTACTGTTGCGATGATCATAGCCGGAGTCCTTCCGATAAGGATCCTTGGTGAGCTGGTCTCCATCGGTACTCTTCTCGCCTTCATAATTGTGTGTATCAGTGTCCTGGTGCTCAGGAAAACAAGGCCCGACATTGAAAGGCCGTTCAGGACCCCGTGGGTTCCTGCCGTGCCAATTCTGGGTGCAGTTTTCTGCTTTATTCAGATGGCTGCGCTGCCTGTCGATACATGGCTCCGGCTTGTCATCTGGATGGTAGTGGGATTTTTTATCTATTTCTTCTACAGCGCCAAGCACAGCAAAGTAAGGGCCGAGAACGGAAAATAGCCTCAGATCTCATCTGAAAAGACCACCTTCGGGAGATCGCGCAGGTTATACCTTGATGCCATTGATTCCCCGTATGCACCGGCCGATCTTATCGCGATAATATCGCCGCGCCTGGTCTCAGGTAGTTCGATGAATTTCCCGAAAGTGTCGGATGATTCACACACGGGGCCCACAACGTCGTACCTGTAAAGGCTTCCCGGCGAAGTAAGGTTCTCAATCCTGTGGTGTGCCTGGTAAAGTGCCGGCCGTATAAGGTCGGTCATTCCGGCGTCGATGATGGCAAAGACGGTATTGATGCCATTCTTGATGAAAAGAACCTTTGAGATAAGCGATCCGCACTGTCCGACCAGCGATCTTCCGGGCTCGATATGGATGTTCTGTCCCCCCCGGAGGTTAATGAATTCATTGATCATGCAGAAATAATCTTCAAAGCGGGCGGGAACGTCAGGATTTTCATAATCTATCCCGAGGCCGCCTCCGACATTGATTATCTCAAGCTCGACATTATGCGATGAGAACCAGTCGAGAAGCTCATTGATCCTTGAACAGAGGCTTTTGAAAACCGACATCCTTGTTATCTGGGAACCGATATGGAAATGGATCCCTTTGAGCGAAGTATTGCCGAGGCCGGATATCCTTTTCATAACCTCGTCAAGTTCCCATGTATTGATCCCGAATTTACTTTCTTCAATTCCGGTGGTAATGTATTTATGGGTGAATGCGTCAATATACGGATTGATCCTGAGGGCGATCGGGGCACTCTTGCCCAGCCTGGCGGCAATTGAATCAATGACTTCGATCTCGGGGACCGATTCACAGTTGAAGCACAGTATCCCGGCTTCCAGTGCCATAGTTATATCCATGTCGGTTTTGCCTACTCCGGCAAAGACGATCTCAGATGGCTTGAACCCGCAGCCGATCGCCCTTTCAATCTCATTCCAGCTTACACAGTCGGCCCCGAATCCGTAAGATGAAATTATCTGAAGTATTCGTGGATTCGGGTTGGCTTTTACCGCGTAATGAACCTTGTACCCGGAATATTTTGATTCAGTGGCAACCTTGCGGCATGTGGAGTTGAGCACATCAAGATCGTAATAATAGAATGGAGTTGGTAGATCCCTGAATTTTGTGACGGTATCGCTGGTGAACATATTACTGGTTGAAGAGGTGTTTGTTTAAAAGGTTGAGCGATTTGACCTTGTCGCTGGCATTTACCAGGAGGGACAAGCTGTATGGGCTGCCCCCGTAAGATATCATCTTCAGTGGGACGGTATTCAATGCCTCAAATATTTCGGGGGCCGAACCAGTCCGTTCGGTCCTGAAATCGCCCACAATGCAGATGATCGACTGGTCCTGCTCGATTTCAACCGAGCCCAGCTCCTTCAGATCATTTGCAATCTGGTTAATGAACTCCGAGTTATCAATGGTAAGCGAAACGGAGACCTCGGATGTTGTTATCATGTCGATCGGGGTCTTGTACGCTTCAAAGATCTCAAATACTTTCCGAAGGAAACCGTATGCCATCAGCATACGGTCGGACTTTATCCTGAGGACCGATATACCGTCCTTTGCAGCAACTGCCTTATAATCCTCGAAGTGGCAGGTCGATGTTATCAAAGTGCCTTCATCCGAGGGATCAAGGGTGTTTTTAAGTCTGACGGGAATATTGCTTTCCCGGGCAGGATTGACGCTTGAAGGATGAAGGATCTTTGCTCCGAAATAGGCAAGCTCAGCCGCCTCGTCAAATGAGATATTCCGGATGACTTTCGTTTTCTCCACAAACCTCGGATCGTTATTGTGAAATCCATTTATGTCGGTCCAGATCTGGATTTCCGATACCTTAAGGGCGGCACCGATCAGCGAGGCAGTGAAATCACTTCCGCCGCGCTTCAGATTGTCTGTTTCACCATAAGCATTCCGGCAAATGAATCCCTGGGTTATAATAATGTTTTCTGACTGGCACGCTTTCATCTCCCTTTTCAGGTTCTCCTTTATATAGTAGGTATCGGGTTCTCCGTCCTTGTCAATGCGCATGAAATTGAGCGCGGGAAGAAAATGCGCCCGGATATCCCTTTCTCTGAGCAGGTTATGGAATAACGACGTCGAAATAAGCTCACCCTGGGCCAGGATTGCTTTTTCCTGCAGCTTGGTAAATACCCTTAGAGTGAAATTCCTGATATAATCAAAGTGCGAATTGATCAACTCATGACCCGTATTCCTGAATGTGTCGGTGGAAAAGAGATCATCCACAACGGAATGATATTTATCCCTCAGTGATTCGTTCTTCTGTGCTGCCTCATCTCTCCTGTCTGCGTAGAGCAGGTCTGAGATTTCCACCAGGCTGTTGGTCGTGCCCGACATTGCCGAAAGTACTACTATCTTCCTTTCCTCATCCGATATGAGGGGAATAATTGCCCTCATTCTGTCGGGACTTCCCACGGAGGTCCCACCAAACTTCATTATTTTCATTTTTTACAAATAAAAAAACCTGCTCTTAATTTGCAGGTCTGGTTAAACTTTTAATAATATCGTTTAATAAAAGGTTAGGCAGACCTGGAGACAGGATGCTTGATAAACCTCATATTTTCCTTTATTATGCTTTTCATAAAAAAATGACGGGTCAAAAATAAACTTTTAAATGACAGGGAGCGCTTGGTAAGTGTTTTTTTTATATTTTTGCCCCGCGTTCATTGAAATGCCCAGATGGCGAAATTGGTAGACGCGCTAGTTTCAGGGACTAGTGTCAGCAATGATGTGCAGGTTCGAGTCCTGTTCTGGGCACTGTAGAAAGATAAAAGGCAAAAGACAAAAGGTCAAAATCGAAAGAGAACTGATATTCTGTATGCCTTTTAAGTAACAACCACTAATTTTTGGATCACTTTTATCTTTTTACTTTTATCTTTTGTCCTTGATTTGCCCAGATGGTGAAATTGGTAGA
>DCFQ01000045.1:0-3005 GCA_002319915.1 Bacteroidales bacterium UBA1800
TTGTGATTTATAGAACCTGGAATAAAATATGCAATTGATTGCTTTTCTTAATGTATTAACGACATCAGAGCCGTGGTGGAGGGTCTTCTATGATTTTTCAACACTGACAAAGTCGATTGATGAGTGGCTCAGGAGTTCCATGTCATCGTTCTGGACGGTAACGATTGAGATGCTTCTTATCGGTGTGCTTTTCCTGCTCTTCTATGCAGTGATCGGTCTTTTCCTGGTGTATGCCGAGAGGAAGGTTTGTGCTTTTATCCAGAACAGGCTTGGTCCGAACAGGATAGGTCCGTACGGGATCTTTCAGACAGTAGCCGACCTGGTAAAGCTTCTTTTCAAGGAGCTGATCCCCATAAAGAATGCTGACGGGTTTCTTTTCAACCTGGCACCTTACATAGTGATTATTGTGAACTTCATGCTCCTCGGAGCCATTCCGTTCGCAAAAGGCCTCCATGCGATTGATTTCAACATAGGCATCTTTTATGTCATTGCGGTGTCGTCGATGAGCGTCATCGGGGTTCTCCTCGCAGGCTGGTCGAGCAACAGCAAGTACTCGCTGATCGGGGCTATGCGAAGCGGCGCCATGATCGTGAGCTATGAGCTTTCGATCGGACTTGCCATAATTACCATGGTGATCCTGGCCGGATCGATGCAGCTCTCCCAGATAATTGAAGCACAGCGAACCGGCTGGTTTATTTTCAAGGGACATATTCCGGCCATGATCGCGTTCCTGATCTATATTATCTCAGGCACAGCCGAAACAAACCGTGGTCCGTTCGACCTTGCTGAAGCCGAATCGGAGCTTACTGCAGGTTACCATACCGAATACTCCGGAATAAGGTTTGCCTTCTTCTATCTCGCCGAGTTCATGAACATGTTTATAGTGGCGTCAATTGCAGCCACGATCTTCCTCGGCGGATGGATGCCATTTCATGTGGGCAGCTGGGAAAGCTTCAACAGGGTAATGGATTTCATCCCCCCGTTCTTCTGGTACATCGGGAAGACCTTTTTTGTCATCTACCTTATAATGTTGTTCAAGTGGACATTTCCCCGCCTCAGGATCGATCAGCTCCTGACGCTGGAGTGGAAATATCTGCTGCCGATAAACCTATTAAACGTGCTGATCATGTCTTTCCTGGTTCTGATGGGTTGGCACTTCTGATCCCGGGAACCGATATAACCAATGATTATGAACAGTATAGTTCAATATTTTAAAGATATCATAAACGGTGCAGGCTCGCTTCTCAAAGGAATGAGAGTCACCAACAGGTACTTTTTCAGTCCCGGCAAGATTGTGACGCAGAAATATCCCGATAACCGGAAGGATCTTGTGATGTTTGAAAGATTCAAGGGAGAAGTGATAATGCCGCACAATGAAAAGAATGAGCACAGATGCACAGGTTGCGGTATTTGTGAGATCAGTTGTCCGAACGGTACCATCGAGATCATTTCAAGGACCATAACCACAGAGGACGGTAAAAAGAAAAGGATCATCGACAAGCATATCTACAGGCTTGGAATGTGCACATTTTGTGCGCTCTGCGTCAAATCGTGCCCGTTTAATGCCCTTGCATTTTCACAGGATTTCGAACATGCGGTGTTCAACAGGGCCAAACTGATAAAGGTTTTGAACCGGCCGGGATCACAATTAATGAAAGGAGTCGAATAATGACAGCTAACCAGTTGATGTTTATCTTGTTCTCATCAGTTATAGTGGCTTGCTCCATACTAACCGTTACGAGCCGCCGCATTCTGAGGGCTGCCGTTTACCTCCTCTTCGTGCTGATTTCCACTTCAGGCCTTTACTTCATGCTCAATTACCAGTTCCTTGCAGCGGTCCAGCTGACCCTTTATGCAGGCGGCATCGTAGTGCTTATAATCTTTTCGATTCTCCTTACCAGCCATATCAGCCAGAAATTCGAGGCCATCGAAATCAGGAAATCTGTTTTCTCGGCCCTGGCCGTTGCTGCGGGGCTTATTGTTACAATTATAACAATACTCGATTTCAGGTTCTCGGCCACAACTCAAGCAGCCAGGGAGATTAATATGCAGGCAGTGGGCAACGACCTCCTGTCTACAGGTAAGGATGGCTTTATCCTGCCGTTCGAGGTGGTCTCAATCCTTCTGCTCGCAGCCATGGTGGCAGCGATCGTGGTTGCAAAGAAAGCCGGCCCGTCAGGCGCTCAGACAGAAACCATTAAAGAACAATAATATGACTTCGGGAATCCCCTTGCAATTCTTTCTAATCCTGGCAGCGATCATGTTCTTTGTCGGGGTTTACGGGTTTCTTACGCGGAGAAACCTGATCACGATACTTATGTCGGTCGAGCTTATCCTTAATTCGGTCAATATAAATTTCGTGGCATTTAACAGATACCTGTTCCCGCATAAGCTTGAAGGGTTCTTTTTCAGTCTCTTCGTAATAACGGTCGCTGCAGCTGAAGCAGCGGTTGCGATCGCAATTATCATCAATATTTACAGGCGGTTCACCACCATCAATGTTGAAGATGTCGATGTAATGAAATACTGATATTCATAACCAAGCAATTATCTATGGTCAATTACTCATACACGGTCTTGATCCCACTGATTCCATTCCTTATGTTCATACTGCTGGGACTGGCGGGTCACAAGCTGAAACCAAGGCTCTCCGGATTGCTGGGTACCGCAGGACTCGCAGCAATAACCGTTCTGTCGTACATCACTGCCTATTTCTATTTCTTCAGGCCTGAGAAGGTAAACGACGCATTCCAGAAGATCACCGCCTCCAATTCCACCTGGCTCCAGCTGACAGACAAGCTCCATATAGATATGGGCGTGCTGCTCGATCCGATTTCGGTGATGATGCTTATTGTGATATCCACAGTGTCGTTCATGGTCCATATTTACAGTTTAGGCTACATGAAGGGTGAAAAAGGATTCGAAAGGTTCTTTGCATTCCTTTCCCTCTTTACTTTCTCGATGCTGGGACTGGTAGTCGCTACCAACATTTTCCAGATGTATAT
>DCFQ01000045.1:3254-21027 GCA_002319915.1 Bacteroidales bacterium UBA1800
TTTTCCAGATGTATATTTTCTGGGAGCTTGTGGGTGTTTCATCCTACCTTCTCATCGGATTCTATTACACCAAGCCGTCGGCCGTGCGGGCTTCAAAGAAAGCATTCATCGTGACCAGGTTTGCTGACATGGGGTTCCTGATAGGTATCCTGATACTCTCCTTCAATACAAAAACATTTGATTTCCTGACTCTTACAGATCCAACCGGACCGGCAATCGCAACCGGAAGCGGTATTTCATTCCTCGGTCTCTCGGTCATGACATGGTCGATGATATTTGTTTACATGGGAGGTGTGGGGAAATCCGCTATGTTCCCGTTCCATATCTGGCTGCCGGATGCAATGGAAGGCCCTACGCCGGTATCTGCTCTTATCCATGCCGCCACGATGGTTGTTGCAGGTGTTTACCTTGTTGCCAGGATGTTCCCGATCTATGCCCTTTCGGCTCCTGCGGCCCTGGACGTTGTTGCGTATGTCGGTGCCTTTTCTTCACTTTTTGCGGCTGTGATTGCATGTACACAGACAGATATAAAGCGCGTCCTTGCTTATTCCACGATGTCGCAGATCGGATATATGATGCTGGCACTTGGGGTTTCCGGCTACGGAGGGCATGAGGGGCTGGGTTTCATGGCTTCAATGTTCCACCTGTTCACCCACGCAATGTTCAAAGCTCTGCTGTTCCTTGGAGCCGGCGCAATAATCCATGCCGTTCACAGCAATTTCATGACCGATATGGGAGGGTTAAGGAAGCATCTTCCCATTACCCATATCACCTTCCTGGTAGCCTGCCTCACAATTGCCGGAATTCCGCCGTTCTCAGGATTTTTCAGCAAGGATGAGATCCTTGCAGCCGCCTACAGCCATAACAGGTTCCTGTTTACAGTGGAATATGCGGTTGCCGGTATAACCGCCTTTTACATGTTCAGGCTCTATTTTAATATTTTCTGGGGCGAAGAGAGGGAATATCACCACACGCCGCACGAAGCCCCCGCTGCCATGACCATTCCGCTCATCATTCTCGCTGTCGGTGCAGCAGTTTCGGGGATCATACCTTTTCACAAGCTAGTCACATCCGACGGTAAGGCGTTTGAATCGGAGATCGAGTGGGCAATTGCAATACCTTCAGTGCTGATAGGTCTTGCAGGCATAGCAACAGCCTGGGTGCTTTATGCGAAGAAGACAACAATACCGGATAAGCTCGCCGCAACTTTCAAATATACTTACAAATGGGCCTACAATAAATTCTACATCGACGAGGTCTACCTGTTCATGACGAAGAAGGTCATCTTCAGGTATATTTCCGCGCCCGTCGCATGGTTCGACAGACACATTGTCGACGGGACCATGAATACCGTGGCAACGGTGACACAGGCAGTGTCGTTCAGGATCAGGGGATTCCAGTCGGGTCAGCTTCAGAAATACGCATTCGTGTTCATTTCAGGCGCAATTCTTCTTTTTGTGCTCCTGATCTACCTGTGGGTTTGATTTTTAACAGCAAGTTATTGTTTATGAATATACTGTCATTCTTTGTTTTAATCCCGCTCCTTACAATTGCAGGAATTGCAGCAGTAAGGGAAATGCGGCAGGTAAAAATTGTTGCAAGCATAGGCATGGGGATCCAGTTCATCCTCGCTGCCGTGCTTATCTTTCTTTACATCACCGCACGTCAGGCCGGGAGCACCGCCGAGATGCTTTTCATCAGGGATTATTTGTGGTTCAAGACGTTCAACATACACTATGCCGTCGGGGTCGACGGGATCTCGGTCGCCATGATCGGGCTCACGTCGGTGGTAGTGTTCGCCGGCGTGTTTGCCTCCTGGGAGATGGAGTTCCTGACCAAGGAGTTCTTTATTTCTCTCATCCTTCTGGCAACAGGGGTGTTTGGATTCTTCATCTCGATCGATCTTTTCACCATGTTCCTGTTCTACGAGCTGGCTGTTATCCCGATGTACCTCCTGATCGGCATCTGGGGAAGCGGACCAAAGGAGTATTCGGCAATGAAGCTGACCCTTATGCTCATGGGCGCCTCTGCATTGCTCCTGGTAGGCATCCTTGGGATCCATTTCAACTCCGCTCCTAACGGGGGACCCTTGTCGTTCAATATCCTCGAGATCTCAAAGACAAGGATACCCATGACAGCCCAGCGAATTTTCTTCCCGATGACGTTTGTGGGGTTCGGGGTGCTCGGCGCACTTTTCCCGTTCCATACCTGGTCGCCTGATGGACATTCATCCGCTCCCACAGCCGTTTCGATGCTTCATGCGGGTGTCCTGATGAAGCTGGGGGGATACGGGGCCTTCAGGGTCGCCATATTCCTGATGCCGGAAGCTGCCCACGAATTATCATGGATATTCCTGATACTTACTTCAATAAGTGTTGTTTACGGGGCATTTGGGGCTGTTGTCCAGAAAGACCTGAAGTACATAAACGCGTACTCCTCGGTAAGCCATTGCGGCCTCGTGTTGTTTGCCATACTCATGATGAACCAGACCGCGATGAACGGTGCGATAATCCAGATGATCTCGCACGGGCTCATGACGGCACTCTTCTTTGCCCTTATCGGCATGCTTTACGGGAGGACCCATACCAGGATGATCAATGAAATGGGCGGCCTGATGAAGGTCATTCCATTCCTTTCGGTAGCCTATGTCATTGCAGGGCTTGCTTCCCTGGGTCTGCCGGGACTGAGCGGGTTCGTGGCTGAGATGACGATCTTTGTTGGGGCTTTCCAGCATCCTGATGTGTTCCACAGGGTGATCACGATCGTTGCGATCTCTTCAATTGTTATCACCGCGGTTTATATCCTGAGGGTAATCGCGATCCTCCTTCTCGGACCGACAACCAACGAGCATTTTGATCACCTTACCGATGCGAAATGGTACGAAAAGGTCTCAACGGTGACTCTGATCAGCTTCGTCGCATTTATCGGGCTGGCACCTTTCTGGCTGTCATCGCTTATCGGGGGAAGCCTGTATCCGATACTTTCGAAAATCCTGGCATTCAATCCGTTCTAAATGAAGTTTGCTTTGTTAATCGTGTGTTTATAACAACCATACCGAACAAGATAATACTATGAGCCTGGGTAATTTTGCACTTATGCGACATGAGCTCCTCCTTACAGGGGCAGCGTTGCTGATCCTTATTGCCGAGATCTTCGGAACTCAGGAGAAAAGGAGGTCAGCAAACCTGTTCGCAATTATTCTGTTTTCTGTCGTGACGATTGCCGGATTCCTCCCCTCCCCGTCCGGATCGCTTTTCGGGGGGATGTACGAGGTTGACAGCGTAAGACTGATAATGAAGAATATCCTCAATGCCGGGGTACTACTCATCCTGATCCAGTCGGTGACCTGGCTAAAGAAGGAAGAGAATCACGACAAGATAAACGAGTACTACCTGCTGGTGATCTCCACACTGATCGGTATGGATTTTATGATATCAGCCGGGCATTTCGTCATGTTCTACCTTGGGCTTGAGCTTGCCACTATCCCCATTGCAGCACTGGCCGCATACGACAGGTTTAACAACAAATCGGCTGAAGCCGGCATCAAGCTGATCCTGATCTCTTCCCTGTCGTCAGGGACGCTGCTTTACGGCATTTCGATGATCTACGGCACTACCGGTTCACTCTATTTCCGCGAGATCGGACAGGTGTTTACAGGCCAGAGCGGGCTCGAGGTACTGGGCTTTATTCTTTTCTTTGCAGGAATGGCATTCAAGATCTCAATCGTTCCCTTCCACCTCTGGACGGCTGATGTGTATGAAGGCTCACCTGTCAACGTGACCTCTTACCTGTCGGTAATTTCAAAGGGTGCCGCTCTCTTCATTTTCATAATCATCCTGTTCACAGTATTCCCGGTCCTCGTAAAAACCTGGAACAAGACAATTTATGTTACATCCATCCTCACTATGACAATCGGGAACCTGTTTGCCATACGGCAGCATAACCTAAAGCGGTTCCTGGCATTCTCCTCAATATCACAGGCGGGATATATCCTGCTCGGTGTGATCGGGGGCAGCCAGACTGGTATGGCATCGGTTGTTTACTATGTGCTCGTGTACATCTTTTCGAATCTTGCAGCCTTCGGTGTGGTGGCTGCCATCTCCAATTCATCAGGGAAGGAGAATATCGAGGACTACAACGGACTATACCGCACCAATCCCGGACTCAGCCTGGTCATGATGCTTGCCATGTTTTCGCTTGCGGGCATTCCTCCGGTTGCAGGATTCTTCGGGAAGTTCTTCCTTTTCGCAGCCGCTGCTGAAAAAGGATTCTACCTGCTGGTCACGATTGCGGTTCTGAATACGATCATATCACTCTATTACTATCTGCTTATTGTGAAAGCCATGTTCATAAACAAGAGTGATTCACCGGTCGGAAGGTTCACAAGCGATTTCCCGACAAAGCTTGCCCTGGGGCTTTGCGTTGCAGGTATCTTTCTTACAGGCTTTATCAGCATCATCTTCGAAGCTATAAAAGGCATCAGCTTCGGTATCTAGAATAATCCGGCACCATGGGAATAAACAATGCAAAGCATATCATCGCAGAGATCGACGGAACAAGATGTACGATCGTCGAAACGGGAGCTTCGCCGGAGCGGGTAGCTTTCCTGAAGCAGCTTCTTGAATTCAATAACTACGAGGTCAGGGAGCAGCAGGTGACGCCTCAAACCCCGGAAAGCGAGCCATCATTTACTGTAGGAGTTACGGATGTCGTTTTCAATCCTGCGTTTGCCATTTATGATTTCAGCCTGAAGACTCCCGAAGGAGGCTTCGTTACCCCCGGATACTGGCTGCAGGAGTGCATTGAATGCAATCCCAGCTACTGGCTGAGGCGGCAGAAACCCAGGAAATAAATGATTCGATTTCTTAGTTTCCCTTGGTGTTTTTAAATTACCACGAAGGCTCACAAAGGTGCCACATAGGTAAACCAGGGATCGGCCTTCGTGTGACTTAGAGTTGCTCAGAAAGGTGCCTCAAATGCAAATCAAGGACTTAAGTATTAGAGGGAATCATCGTTCCATATCTCCCATGACCGTTCAGCCTGGGCAATAAGCATTTTCATGCCATTTACGGTCCTGCACCCCCTCTCCTGTCCTTTTTTCAGGAAGAGAGTCATCTCAGGATTGTAAACCAGGTCGAACAAGAGGTGCCGTTCATCCAGCAGGCTGTAGTCAATTTCCGGACTGGTTTCTGTGCCGGGGTACATTCCCAGCGGAGTTGTGTTGATTATCAACCGGGAATTGTCAATAATCTCTTTATTTATATCCGGATAGGAAAGGCAGCCCGGCTTCCTGGTCCTTGAAACAAGTGTATAACCTACACTTATCCTGTCCAGTACATAGCACACTGCTTTCGATGCTCCCCCTGTACCAAGAACAAGAGCATTCTGAATCCCGGTTCCCAGGAGCGGAAGCAGGGTAGCCATGATCCCGGTTATATCGCTGTTGTATCCGTGAAGCTCAGCTATGTTGCCGGTGCGGCTGATTTTGATAACATTCACGGCTCCCACTTCAGCTGCGTCCTTTTCGATCCTGTGGAGGTAAGGAATAACCGCTGATTTGTAAGGGATCGTAACGTTCAGTCCCCGGAGGTCCCGTTCGGCTGCGGTCAGCACAGGCAATTGAGATATATCGGGAATTGGGTAGTTCTCATAGGAACATCCTTCAATAAGCTCTACGACAAATTTCTCCGTGAAATATTTTTTCGAAAATGAATGCCCGAGAGGGTAACCTATGAGGCCGAATTTTCTCATCAGACGATTCAGGAAACGATTACCTGCACTCCTTCAGGTTTTCCGGCAGGAAATCGAAGAATGTATCGCCCCTGAGTCCGCAACGAAGTGACTCGAGCGGGATTATTTCGTTCGGTGCAATATTCCCAAGGTTGACATTTGCCCCGAAATGCTTTATGAACCATGCCTGCTGCGACTTCAGGGGAGCTTCCCATATCACGTTCTCAAGCCTGACATGATGAGAAATAGCATTTATCACAGGTTTGTTCACAGACCCGTCATCGTTGAAAATTCCCACGGTACCAGATTCCCGGGCTTCAGCAATGACCTTTAAAGATCCGGCTTCGAGTTCGGATTTCATCATCTCTACCCATTCACCCGGGGAATAAATGACATCCTTCTTTTTTGATCCCACCTCTGAAATGACTTTTCCCCTTGAAGCAAGTTTACGGATGTATCCAAGCTTTGCCTCATGCTCGATCTCGTACGACCCGTCAGATACCTCGACCATCTCGACCTGGTGCTCATCAAGAAACTTAAGGTAATCTTCGAACATGTTCCTGATTATGAATGCCTCGAAAAGGGTCCCTCCGAAATATGGGATACATCCTCCTTTTTTGTAGATCTCGATTTTGGTTTCGAAGCCAGGAGTTATAAGGGATGTTCCGAATCCAAGCTTCACAAAGTCGGTGTATTCACTTCCGACCGACATGAAATCTTCGGCTTCCCGTATGCTCAGCCCTTTGTCCATCACCATGGTAATACCTGTATTTCTGGGTTTTAAGGGCCGTTCCGGGATATAGGGGAGAATATGCTTCATACGGTGCTGGTTTAGGATTCAGGGTTAAAAGTATATGGTTCAGTGTCAAAAAGCAAATGTATCCCGCGATCAGACTACAGGTCTCTCAGCCCAGATTATATGAATCGAGCAATTTCCTGACCTTCCGGCTGAGAATATGTTTGGGGAAAATCCTCGCGAAGTCACAGAACATTTCCTTGTCAACATCAAGTGCAAGTGAGAGATGCCTGAAGGCCTTTTCCTGCATATCGGTGTGCAGGTAGTAAGAAGCAAGCAGGTAGTTTATCCCGGGCACGTCACCAATTATCTTATATGCCTTTTCAAGATACGGGAGAGCCTTGAGAAGATAGCCTTCGGTAAGGATCATATTTCCAAGATCGGACCACACTTCAGTATAGTAGGCATCGAGCTTCAGGGCCTCCCTGAAACATCTGAGGGCTGCCTTCTTTTCTCCCTTGGCATAGTGGGCTTTTCCGAGCATGTACCATATCTCGGGATTCTCATCGTCGAGCTTGACCGCTTTTCTCAGGAGAATAAGGCTATCGTCAGGCTTGCCTGATTCAAGGCTTATAATCCCGAGGCCGAACCACGGATCAGCATATTCCGGCGCAAGATCGATAGCTTCCTGGTAATACTTTGTTGCCATGAAATAATCACCTGTTTTTTCATAACTCTCGGCGAGATAAGTCATTGCCTCAAAGCTTTCAGGCTCATTTTCAAGATATTCATGGTAGACCGGGATCGCTTCAGCATACTTGTCGAGGTTTGAAAGTATGTTTCCCTTGTTGAAAATGGCAAAAGTATTCTGTGAGTTTATCGCCAGGGCATAATCGTAAGCTTCGAGAGCTTCGTCATACTGCTCAAGTTTGTTGTAGATAATGCCCAGGTTATACCATGCACTGTCGGAGAAAGGTTCCTCTTCGAGATATTCCCTGTAATACTTTATACTGTTCTCAAAGTCGCCTGTCTTTTCGTAGGCATAAGCAAGATCGTACAGGTGAGCATAGAAATCCGGCTCAAGCCCTACCAGCTGCCTCAGGTACGGGATCAGGTATTCGTAATAATTAAGGTTCTGGAGCACGGAAGTTATGGAAAACAGGATATTTCCGAGGTCATCGGAATCGAGGGTAAGGGCGAAGTCGAACATTTTTTTTGCGCCCTGGATATCCCCGAGCATGCCGAGTGCAGTCCCCTTTGCCACATAGATCTCATGATTGCCGGGTTCTATGCTCTCGAGATGCTTCAGTATCCTGAGGGCTTCAACAGCCCTTCCCTTATCGAGGAGGACCCTGGCTTTTCTGAGCTGGATCGACATTGAGTTTGGATGCTGCTCGGAAGCAATTGTGGCCGCCTCGAAAGCCTTGTTCGAGTTGTTGTTCTCTATATAATAATCAATGATTGTTTCAAACTCGATGACATCAAAGAAATAATTCTCATTATTCCTTTTCATGCGCTCGAATTTCTGCACGGCACTTTTTATCTCATCCTCGAATGGAAATCCAAATCTGTCGTCTTCCATGCCATAATTCTCCAGGCTGTAAAATTAACAACAATTTTAACACCCTGTTTTTGGACATTGCGTAATTATCAACATTTTAACATTTTTAAAAACATTTGTTTATCAGAACGATACAAGCATTCATCCGGAAATGGGCTTTTTTTTTCTTTGAGGGACGCAACCTGAAAGCAGTTTTTCTCATCTATAGTTTTGTAAACAGCAAACTCTTTATACCTAATATACCCTAGAATTAACCTAAATTCTACCTTCGAAAAACCGGGCCAACCCCGGTTTTTCTTTTCTATTGCCAATAAGTTGATATATTTGCCATAGTGAAGTCAAACCATATCCTGAGTCATGAAAAGAATTCCGCTGGTAATGACTGCAGCAATTGCTGCGATAATGATAACCCTCCTTGCAGCAGGCTGCAGCAAGACCAAAAGCCATATCAAATACAGCCAGGGGACCTTTCCTGACAGCGTTGTAAACGTTAGCGGGATCAATACTGCCTATGACGATTATAACCTGGCCCTGTACCAGATTCTGGGATATATTCCCCTTGTTTTCTCGAGCAACCGTGGCAGCAGCGGAGGGCAGTTCGACCTTGTTCAGGGAGCGGTAAACTTCAAGTTTGACCAGGAGACGGGTGATTTCACGCTTGAAGGTGCCATGACCCAGGATGCCTTGCTCACCAGGCTCATATCAACTGCAAATACTGAAGGAAACGACTTCGGCCCCTACCGGTTCTTCAGCAGCATTGACGGATTCGAATACATGGTGGTCGCTTCAATGACTGGTGACGACGGATATGACTTTTTCTACACTAAAAACCAGCCCGCGTATCCCGGGTACGTCCCCGAGGTATCCGGACCTGCTCCCGTAACGCTCCTCAATTCAAGCCATAACGAAATGTACTTCTGTCTTGACTCCAGCCAGGATTCATTGTATTTTTCCTCGGATGCCGGCGGCAATTTCGACATTTACGTTCTTGGCAGGCCTTCCGGCCTTGCTTTCGATGCATGGATGAGCGGTGGCCATCAGAATTCAAACCCGGTCAACATACTGAACAGTGCAGGGGATGACCGCTGCCCGTTTGTCTTTAATAAAATGATGGTTTTTGCCTCGGATCGACCCGGCGGATACGGTGGTTTTGACCTGTATTACTCGGTTTCCATGAATGGATCATGGACCGAGCCTGTCAATTTCGGGCCAAAAATCAACACTGAGTACAATGAATTCAGGCCGGTTGTTGGCGGGACCAGTGATTTCACCAACCTCTGCATGCTTTTCTCATCCGACAGGCCCGGAGGCAAGGGAGGATTCGATATCTATTTTACCGGTGTAGAAGTTCCCTGGTAATCCAGGTCACACCCCTGTCTGGAGTTCGGTGGCCATCAGTGTATTGCGGAGAAGGGCAACCCTTGTCATGGGGCCGACTCCGCCCGGTACCGGGGTGATCCAGGAGCATTTTGGCGCCACATTCACAAAATCCACGTCCCCGGCGAGCCTCCAGCCCGTTTTGGTCTGGTCCGATGGAACACGTGTAGTCCCGACATCAATGACAACTGCACCCTCCTTTACCATATCCGCCGTGACAAAGCCAGGCGATCCTATTGCAGCCACGATTATATCTGCCTCTCCGAGAAAGTACCGCGGATCCCTTGTTTTGGTGTGAACTAGAGTGACCGTTGCATCCATCCCCTTCTGGGAAAGAAGGATACTGAGCGGCCGGCCAACGATATTGCTTCTTCCGATTATCACGCAATTCTTCCCTGCCGTATCTATCTTATATCTTTTCAGGAGCTCAACTATTCCGTATGGCGTTGCAGGCAGGAAGCCGGGAAGGCCGGCCACCATCCTTCCAATGTTGGCAGGGTGGAAGCCATCGGCATCCTTTCGGGGATCGATCGATTCTATGATCCGTGCCTCCGGGATATGCCGTGGAAGGGGCAGCTGCACGATGAAGCCGTTTATGCCGGGGTCCGCGTTCAGCAAGGCAATCCGTTGAAGCAGCTCCGCCTCGGTTGTATCCTTTGCCAGCCTGATCAGGGTTGACTTGAATCCCACCTCCGCACAATCCTTTACCTTATTGTTCACATAGGTCTCACTTGAACCGTCGTCACCGACAAGGATTGCACCAAGGTGAGGTATTGTCAGGCCATGGTTTGCTCTCCCGGCCACTTTTTCAGCTATTTCATGCCTGATTTCTGCTGAAATCCTTTTTCCGTCGATCAGCTGGTACATATAGGGGGTTTATCTTCTTCCCATTAACCTTGCGGCATTTCCCCTCTTCGTCATCATTTTCATCATCCGCCTTGTTTCATCGAACTGTTTTATGAGCTTGTTCACTTCCTGGACAGAGGTCCCGCTTCCAAGCGCAATTCTTTTTCTCCGGCTTCCGTTCATCAGCCCTGGCTCTGACCTTTCCGCGGGAGTCATGCTCCTAATAATGGCTTCAATTCCCTTGAAAGCGTTGTCGTCAATGTCCAGGTCCTTGATCGCCTTCCCGACACCCGGGATCATCGACATAAGGTCCTTGACATTTCCCATTTTCTTTATCTGCTGGATCTGGGATATGAAATCGTTGAAATCGAACTGGTCTTTTGCAATCTTTTTCTGCAGTTTCCTCGCCTCTTCGACATCATACTGCTCCTGGGCCTTTTCAACGAGCGAGACTATATCGCCCATTCCCAGGATCCTGTCGGCCATACGGGCCGGATAGAAGATGTCGATTGCATCCATTTTCTCGCCCGAGCTCACGAACTTGATCGGCTTGTTTACTACCGACTTGATGGATAATGCCGCTCCTCCCCTGGTGTCGCCGTCAAGCTTGGTCAGTACCACGCCGTCAAAATCGAGCCTTTCATTGAATTCCCTGGCAGTGTTCACAGCATCCTGGCCGGTCATGGAGTCGACCACGAAGAGGATCTCATGTGGATTTACCGCTGCCTTAATTGCAGCGATCTCATTCATCATTTCTTCATCCACTGCCAGCCGGCCGGCGGTATCAATGATCACAACGTCATTGCCCTTTAGCCTGGCCTCTTTAACGGCGTTTTTGACAATCTGGACAGGATTCCTGTTCTCAGCCTCTACGTATACGGGCACTTCCACCTGCGTCCCAATCACCATGAGCTGCTCGATTGCTGCCGGCCTGTAGATGTCACCGGCCACCAGGAGCGGGTTCTTTCCCCTTTTGGTTTTGACCCATTTTGCCAGCTTTCCGCTGAATGTCGTTTTTCCTGATCCCTGCAGCCCGGCAATCAAAATTACCGCCGGATTTATCCTGATGTTGATATCGGTCTTGTCCCCTCCCATCAGATCAACAAGTTCATCATGAACTATCTTGATCATCATCTGGGACGGATTTATTGCATTAAGGACCTCCTGGCCCAATGCCTTCGACTTGACGTTATCGGTGAACTGCTTGGCAATCCTGAAATTGACATCGGCATCAAGCAGTGCACGTCTGACCTCCTTAAGAGTTTCAGCTATATTGATCTCTGTAATCCTTCCATGTCCTTTAATTATTTTAAAGGATTTTTCAAGTCGTTCGCTCAGATTTTCAAACATATGCGTTGCGAGTAAAAGTTTTATTCCTTTACATTCTTTCGGGCATTTCAATCCCCAGCAGCCACATCCCCGTAAGAAGTGTCGAGCCCGTCACCCTTGAAAGGGAGAGCCTGAAATTCCTCAGACCAGGGTTTTCCTCACCCAGGATCGAGAGATCGTGATAGAACTGGTTATATTCCTTTGAAAGGTCGTAGCAGTAATTGGCAATCAGGGCCGGGCTAAGGCTGGCGGAGGCTTCGGTGACGATATCGGAGAACTTCCTTAGTAATTTTACAATGGCAATCTCCCTGGGCCCCGGCATCGCGTTCCTGATCATATCCTGGTTTGATGAAATGCCCATCTGCTCAGCTTTCCTGAATATCGACCTTATCCGGGCATAAGTGTACTGGATAAACGGACCCGTATTGCCGTTGAAATCGATCGATTCGGACGGGATGAAAGTCATATTCTTGTGTGGATCGACCTTAAGGATAAAGTATTTAAGGGCTCCCAGCCCGATTTTCCTGAATATCTCCTCCTTCTCATCGCCGCTGTACTCAGAGAGTTTCCCGAGCTCCAGGGAAACGGACCTTGCCGTCTCCTTCATTTCCTTTATGAGATCATCGGCATCAACCACGGTGCCTTCACGCGATTTCATCCTGCCCTCCGGTAGTTCGACCATTCCATAGGAGAAATGGATCAGCCCTTCTGAAAAACCATATCCCATCTTCTTCATCAGCGCCCTCAGCACCTGGAAGTGGTAATTCTGCTCATTCCCAACCACGTAGATGGTCCTGTCAAACTTGTAGTCATTATACCTCATTACAGCGGTCCCGAGGTCCTGGGTCATATAGACAGCTGTCCCGTCGGACCTGAGAAGCAGCTTGTGATCAAGCCCCTGCGAGGTGAGGTCGACCCAGATCGAGTTGTCGCTGTTCTGGTAAAGAAAATTCCTTTCCAGTCCGGAAAGGACAATTTCCTTACCTTTTAAGTATGTATCCGATTCATAATAGATCCTGTCAAAATCGACGCCGAGAGCATGGTAGGTTTCATCGAAGCCCGCGTACACCCATGAATTCATCATTTTCCAAAGGTCAACCGTTTCGGGATCCCCGGCTTCCCACTTTATAAGCATATCCCTGGCCTCAAGGAGCAGCGGGGCTGAGTTCCTGGCGTCGTTCTCATTCATACCGGTACTGACAAGATCTTCGATTTGAACCTTGTACTGCTGCTCGAACATCACGTAATACTTGCCGACAAGGTGATCCCCTTTTATCCCGGATGATCCCGGTGTTTCGCCGTTACCGAACTTCTTCCATGCGATCATGGATTTGCAGATGTGAATGCCGCGGTCGTTTACAATGTTGGTCTTGATGACCTTGTGTCCGCAGGCTGACAGTATCCGGGAAAGTGAAAATCCGAGCAGGTTATTCCTGATGTGGCCCAGGTGAAGGGGCTTGTTTGTGTTCGGGGAAGAGTATTCGACCAGGATCGTCTCAGGCGAGGAGACCCGACACTTTTCCAGGAGGTCGTCCGACCCTGAGAGGTCGGCAAAGTAGCCGATCCACTGGCTGTCGGAGATCTCGAGGTTGAGGAATCCCTTAATGACGTTGAAACCGGCCACTTCGGGGCAGTTGCTCACCAGGTATTTCCCGATGCTTTCACCCGTTTGCTCCGGGGTGTTTTTGGAAAACCTGAGCAGGGGAAATACAACAAGGGTAAAATCACCCTTGAAGACCTTGCGGGTTTCCTGCAACTGGACAAGATTATCGGTCAGTTCGCTGTTGTAAAGTACCCTGACGGCCTCCTTTATTTTATTCTTGATTCTGAGCTCCATTTATGGTTTTGAAATTTCCGCCTGCAAATATAGTATTTTAATGGTACTGGTGAAAGGCGAAGGCAGATTGCGCTTCATGAGAGGCCGATTTTCACGGCCCTTCAGATTTTTTTATATAAAAGAATAGTTTTATTTGACAACCGACGTTTTCTTTTTGATAAAAATTTCCAAAAAAAATCAAAAGATGTTTTACATTTGGATATCATATTGCAGGAATAAATAAAGGAATAAAAAAACCGATCTGGACATGAAGGAGCTAAAGAATCTCTTTATAGAACAAACTGAAAAGACTCCCCTGGTGGACCTGAACTTTCTCAGTGGGGAACTGATCCTTTCAGGCAAATCAATTCCAATCAATGCTCCGCGTATTTTCGAGCCGATCCTCGACTGGATCAATGAATATGTCCGTAATCCGAAGCAGACAACAAATTTAAGGCTAAATCTTGAATATTTCAATACCGCATCTTCCATCTGGCTGGCTAAAATTGTAAAGGCACTCGCCGGGATCTCCAAACCCGACAGTGTCCTCATTCTTCACATATACTTCCCGATCGAGGATTTTGATGATATCGATGATATAAAAGACGATCTCAGCCCTGTCATTGATGTCATCAGCTCCGCCCAGGTAAGTGTCGGATTAAAGATCTACGGCACCGACGACAGCGGCAAGATCCTCAAGGAATCAATGATATTTATTTGATCATTGCCTTCCAATAAACCACTTTTGAAATACAGGAACATTTGATTTTTTGACCTACCTTTAATGGTGTAAAAATTTGCATTGCACCATGCGAAAAGTATTTCTTGTATTGCTTTCAACAACCATCGTCATGCAGACATTTTCACAACCTAAATCTGCCGACCGGCAGCCCTGGGCGGCTGGAAGATTTTACCCGGCTGACAGGGATACTCTGACCAAAGATCTGAAAGAGCTTTTTGAGGAGTGCGTCAAACCTCCATCAGGCCTTAAGGTGAGGGCAATCATAAGCCCGCATGCCGGGTATGTCTTTTCAGGCAGGATCGCCGCCTCAGCATTCTCCTCAATTGACAGAAATGCGACTTTCAAGAATATTTTCGTGATCGGATCAAGCCACGTGATGGCTTTCGATGGTGCTTCAGTCTATAACACCGGTGATTTTTCCACACCGCTGGGGAAGCTTCCGGTAAATAAGGAAATTGCCGACAAGCTCAAAAGCGAAAACAAGTTGTTCGCTTTCCCAGTGAATGCGCATCTGCAGGAACACAGCCTTGAGGTTCAACTGCCTTTTATCCAGTATTATCTAAGGAATCAGGCGCCAATTGTACCAATCATTATCGGAACGAATAATATAAACAACATAAGGCAGCTGGCCGAAATACTCCGGCCGTGGTTTACCCCTGACAACCTCTTCATCATAAGCAGCGATTTTTCTCACTATCCCGCTTACAGGAGCGCGGTCGAGGCAGACAAGGCCACGGCTGATGCAATATTGTCGGGCGATCCTCAGAATTTCCTTTCGGTGATGCGGAAGAATGAAGAGAATGAGTACCCCGGGCTTGTGACGAGCATGTGCGGATGGACATCCGGACTGCTCCTCCTCTACCTTGTGAACGGGGATCAAAGCATGGAATTCAGGAAAATAGCCTACTGCAATTCGGGTGACTCAAGGTTGGGATCAAAAAACGAGGTTGTGGGCTATAATTCGATCATGCTTATCGCCAAGCCGGGTTCATCACAGGCCTCCAAACCAATGACCGAGGAAATTAAATTCACCGCAAAGGAAAAGGACCTGCTGTTATCGATGGCAAGGGAGAACATCCGATCGCTGCTTGAGAACAAGAAAAGGACAACGGTTGACGAAGCGAAACTTCCTGACATCTTCAAGAGGCCATTCGGAGCTTTTGTTACCCTCAAGATTAACGGGTCACTCAGGGGATGCATCGGAAGGTTCATTTCTTCAGATCCGCTCTGGGAAGTAGTGCTTGAATCATCGCAATCATCTGGTTTCGAGGACCCAAGGTTCGATCCTCTCACCCTGGAAGAACTGCCAAAGACTGATATCGAGATAACTGTCCTCGGCCCCATGAAAAAAATAAAGGACATCCATGAGATAATCCTGGGCAGGCACGGGATATACATCAGGAAAGGCATGCAGGCCGGCACAATGCTGCCCCAGGTCCCGATAGAAAACCACTGGAGCCTGGAGGAATTCCTTGGTTACACCTCCCGCGAAAAAGCCGGGCTTAAATGGGATGGATGGAAGGATGCCGACATATATATTTATGAGGGCATAGTCCTTGAAGAAAACAAGAGATAGCGATGTATCACGTTGCCGGTACGGGTCTGACTGCCCTGATCCTATATCTGCTCAGTTACCTCCTTTACCGTAATTCATTCTATTCGCTCCAATTCCACAGAAGGATCTGGAACATGATCCTGGCGTTCTCTTTCCTTGCCACTGCACTGGCCGGGGTGTTCCTCGCCCTGCAGATCACTTACAAGTGGAACCTGCCTTTTGTGAAAAGCATCCTGACCTTGCACGTGGAATGTGGAATCGGACTGGCATTTACGGGAATAGTGCATTTCTTGTGGCATATCCGCTATTTCACGGGACGTTTCAGAAAAGACCCGGGCTCCCTGGACTTGAAAGCCTCCCCGCCGGGAATTAATGGAAGCCTCGCACCAAACCTTTTTGTCGTCGGGTTCCTCAGTACCTCGGTCCAGCTTCTCCTGCTGAAGGAGATTATAAATATTACCGGGGGGTACGAGCTTATTGCCGGAACGTTCCTTGCATCATGGCTTGCCGGATCTGCTGCCGGATCAGCGATTGCGTCAAACTCCCCGATGTCAGATATCAGGAAGATAAACCTGTTCTTTTCCCTGGGTCCTGTAATTTCTATCTCACTCCTCCTGCTCCTCTCCGGGATATATCTTAAACCGGGAGAAACACCCTCATTCCTTGCCGGCATCATTTATACACTGGTCGTCCTTCTGCCGTTTTGCCTCATTACGGGGTTTACTTTTGCCAGGCTTGCTTCTCACGCGCAGGTGGCCGGAACCGGCGTCCCGGGCAGATCTTTTTCAGTTGAAACATCAGGAGGGATTGCAGCCGGCATCGTCGTCTCAATCTTCGGAGCCGGGAAAATCAACACATGGGAGCTTCTTACCATCCTGATCGTACTCGGAATATCCTACACCCTCCTTGCATTCTACGCAAGCGACAGGAAGACGGGCATTATCCTCAGAGTCGCGGCTCTTGCTGCGGTTGTCCTGGTTATCCTGTTCCCTCCCGATATTGCTGTACGTCAATTGTTGCTTAAGGGCATCAGGGTCACCGCTTCGACCGACACTCCCTACGGGAATATCACCCGAGGAAAATACGGAAATGAAGAAAGCACCTATTATAACCAGAGGCTGATCTCATATGGCAATGATGTCTCTGAAAGGGAAGAGGATATCCATTATGCAATGCTTCAGCCGGACAATCCCGCCACCGTACTGATCGTGTCAGGTGACGCCGCATCGAGAGTAAAGGAGATAGCAAAATATCCTGTGAGAAAGATTGTCTATGTTGAACGCGACCCCGGCCTGATTGGCCCGGCGAAAATTGCCGGCCTGCCCCCCGGCATTGACTTCAGGACAGAAAATGATGATGCCTTCACCTTTATCCGCGGCACCAACGAGAAGTTCGACGCAGTAATTGATCTCCTTCCTCCCCCATCTTCACTGCTGATAAACAGGTATTTGACATATGAGTTCTTTTCCGCCGTTAAAAGCAGGATGAATGCGGATGGGGTTTTCTCATGCTCCCCGGGCATTAACCCGGATTATTTCAACAGGGAAGGCATTAAATACTATTCGTCGGTTTATAATACCCTTAAAGCCGTCTTCAGGAATGTAATTCCGGTCAGCGGTACGAAGCTTTACTACATCGCTTCCGACAAGGAGCTATCGCCGGAGATCTGCAGGCTCGTGCGGCTGAGGAATATCGCAAATTCCTATGTCGGTCCCGATTACCTTTCCGACGATCTCATCACGGCCAAAACTGCTGAAGTTACCGCACAACTTGACGGTAACGCCCGAATCAACCATACCCTGCTGCCGGTCGCATGCTTCTACTACCAGTCGTTTGAAATGACCAAGGACATCCCGGAGAAAATGCCCGCAGTTGCCCTGCTTGCGATCCTTTTTGTCTTACCCGGATTAGGCGTAAGAAGGAGAAACCTGACGATGTACTTTTGTGCGCTTTCCCTGGCAGGATTCGAGATCATCCTGCTGCTGATGCTCCAGACCGCTGCAGGAAATATGTTCGAAGTCACAGGGCTGATAATTTCCGGGATCATGGCGGGACTGGCGATCGGTTCATGGATCAGGCTG
>DCFQ01000045.1:21273-21594 GCA_002319915.1 Bacteroidales bacterium UBA1800
TTCATGGATCAGGCTGCCCGTTAATCCCGGAAAGCTGCTGAAGTGGGATCTGACAGCGCTGGTGCTTATTTACCTGGCAGCGGCGTTTTCTTTTCCTGTGATGGCCGGGATGCATTCAAGGTCCCTGGCGGTAACAGTGCTTATTGTCGCAGGGTTCCTTCCTGCAGCTGCCACTGGCCAGGTTTTCAGGCAAATGACATCGGGAGGCACCGGCGCCGGAGAAGCTCCGGTAATCTATAGTTCCGATCTCATCGGATCGGCTGCCGGATTCATCATTTTTTCAGGGCTTCTGGTGCCACTGCTCGGGATAAGGAATGCGAT
>DCFQ01000096.1:0-2792 GCA_002319915.1 Bacteroidales bacterium UBA1800
CGGCCGATCCATGCCAACGCCAAAGGCCGCTACTTCCCCATTGTGGCCGTCAACTGCGGCGCCCTGCCGGAAAGCGTGCTGGAAAGCGAGCTTTTCGGCCATGAAAAGGGGGCTTTTACCGGTGCAAGTTTCAGGAGGATAGGCCGGTTCGAGGAAGCTGACGGAGGTACATTGTTCCTCGACGAGATCGGTGAAATGGAGCTAAGCCTTCAGAGCAAGCTGCTGCGGGTGCTCCAGGAGAAGGAGATAGTCAGGATCGGGAGCAATAAGCCTATCCCGGCTGACTGCAGGATAATTGCTGCGACAAATAAGAACCTGCGCGAGGAAGTCAGGAAGGGCAGGTTCAGGGAAGATCTTTTCTACAGGCTGCTGGGCCTTCCGATTGACCTGCCTCCTCTCAGGGAAAGGGCAAGCGATGTTCTCATCCTGGCACACCATTTTATACGGGAGTTCTGCAGCGAGAATAACCTTCCGCAGAAAAAATTATCGGTGCAGGCCCAGAAAAAGCTCATGAATTACCACTTTCCCGGAAATATAAGGGAATTGAAATCGTTCATGGAACTCGCCGCAACCTTGTCGGCGGGCGATGAGATAGATACACCCGACATAAATATCGACACGGCAGATACAGCAATTATCAGTCCCGGACAGGAACTTACCCTCCGCGAGTTCGAGATGAAGATCATCAAATCGACCCTCAGGCATTGCAACAATGATATTTCGCTGGCAGCGAAAAAGCTGGATATCGGGGTGTCAACGATCTACAGGTTGCTGAAGCTCGAAAGGGACGCGGATAGCCTGGAATCTTAACATTTTGTTACACAGAGATCACGGAGGAGACACTGAGGAAACACAGAAGCAGGGGAGGCCGCCTTCAAAATTTAGTTTTTTTCAAGGAACCGGGGATCAATTGTGCAACTTTGTTGTGCTTTTCCCTCCACTAATCATTTAACTTTACGATCTTTGCATTGATACAAAAGCTTTTGTATCTCAATTAAATTTCTCAAAATGAGAACCAATTTCCCGGAATGAACAAATCCTTTAAGTGTGTGTTTTATTTTAACTAGTTCATTAGTAGAATTATATGGCTGTTCTGCAATTACGGTTCAAGGTTTGTATTCATGTGATTGAATGAAACAAAAGCTATGAAAACTCTGAAGGGATTAATTATTACTCTGCTCTGCATCGTAACATCAGGTGCAATATTTGGGCAGTCCCTTACAGGGGATTATCATGCTGCGATCGGACTGAGGGCCGGGGAAACATCAGGGATCACGTTCAAGTTCAGGACCGGGGAAACTTCAAGAGTCGAGCTCCTGGCGGGTGTCTGGAGCGACTGGATTAATCTTACAGGACTGTACGAACGCCATGTCCCTGCTTTTAGCGTTGAAGGGATGCGCTGGTATTATGGCGCCGGAGGACATGTTGCCTTTGCCACCGGGAATTATTACAACGGGGGCAGGCATTATACCAGAGGCAGCGACTTTGCAGCAGGTGTAGACGGAATTGCCGGAATTGAATACAAGATCCCGCCAATACCAATCGCTTTAAGTCTTGATATCAAGCCGTTTATGGAGATCTACCGAAACGGGGACCTGTATTTTGGCGTTGATCCCGGTCTGGGCGTTAAGTTCACATTTTAACTGAAATCTATGATAAACATTTACTAAACCAAACTTTAAGGAGGAACAACAATGGAAAACAAAGAAAGCAGCAGTACGAATTTACCTAATGAGAATCTGGTCAGAAACCGGGTCGATAAGGCACGGAAGGACGGCACCACAAGGGGAGCCCTTACCGCCGGGATTATCGGACTCCTGATCGTGATCGCACTGGCCCTTATCCTTATGCACAGTCAGAATGTACGGAAAGAGCAGGTTGCAACGATCGAAAGCCAGAAGAAGACTTTTACGGAACAGCTGACGGCACGCGACTCGACCATCAACGACTGGCTCAATACATTTGATCAGGTACAGGCAAACCTGAACACGATCAAGGAAAAGGAAAAGCTTATTACAATGAAATCGACCGGCTCCGAAATGTCGGCTGATAAGAAGAGTCAGGTTCTCGCTGATATCCAGGCAATAAACAACCTTCTTGAAGATAACAGGAAGAAAATTGCCGCACTGAACTCCAGGCTGAAAGCATCCGGCAATACTATCAAAGGGCTTCAGGAAAGAATTGCAAGCCTTGAGACCACAATGAAACAATATGAAACCGATATTGCAAACCTCAAATCGACAGTTGCAACCAAGGATGCCCAGATAGGCGACCTGAATAACAATGTGCTGGCTCTCAAGGATACCGTCTCAACCAAGAACGATAAGATTGCAAAGCAGACAGACAAGCTCAATGAAGCATTCGTGATTTACGGAACCTACAAGGATCTGAAGGACAAGGGCGTTCTTACCAAAGAGGGAGGATTTCTCGGAATCGGCAGGAAGGAGTTCCTGACGCAGAACCTGCCCGACAGCATGTTTCGCAGAATCGACATTACCACAACCAAACAGCTCCCGGTTGATTCGAGAAAAGTCAAGCTCATCACCGACCATCCGGCCAACTCTTACCAGATAGTCAATGACAATGACAAGAAAGTAGGTTATATCGCAATCACCGATCCGGTAGAATTCTGGAAAATATCAAAGTATGCGGTTGTCGAACTGATAAAATAGACAGGTACCTAACAGGCTATTCATTTTTATCCGTTTTAAGTTAACGATCATGATGTAAATGAAAAGGGGCACCCGGAAGGGTGGTCCCTTTTTATTTGGTTTACTGGTTTACTGGTTTAC
>DCFQ01000096.1:3040-12613 GCA_002319915.1 Bacteroidales bacterium UBA1800
ACTGGTTTACTGGTTTACTGGTTTATTGGTTTGCTGGTGTCTGGCTTCAACCGCCACGTGGTTAAGGAATTGCTGTTACCCCTTCCCCTCTTAAAAGGAAATTACTTTTTTGAGAGTGAGGGTGCCTGGCTTTTCAGCCTTTCTGCAAGAAGCTCCTCGATCTTGCGGAATTCAGCTTTGGTATAGCCGGTGCCCTGGAAAATTATCCTTCCGTCTTTTCCTATTATGACGTTCCTCGGGATATTCTGTGTTGCATAAAGCTTGAAGATCTCCCGTTTGGGATCTGCGGCAAAAGGCATGGTAAAATGTTTTGCGGAAACGAAATCAGAGACTTCCTTTTCGGTATGCTCCCTGCCGATCACGACAAGGACGAATTCCGGATTGTTCATGTACTTTTCCCATATATTACTCTGGACCACAGGCAGCTCACTGTTGCATGGACCGCACCAGGTTGCGAAAAAATTGATCATAATGACTTTCCCCTTCAGCTTGCTTATATCAATGGCCTTCCCGTCGATCGTGCTGCAGGTAAATGCAGGTGCAATGTCACCTATCCTTGTAAGGGTGGTTGAATCAGCCTGGCCCAGTCCGGCCTGGCTAAGAGCTGAAACCAGGATCATGAACAAAACGACTTTTTTCATTTTATAGTCTTTTATAACCCTCCTAGAAATTTTCAGGCGTAAAAATAGTCAAAAAATGAGGCCCCGTTGCAATAAAACGCCCCTGTCCGGAGTTTTTTAACTGCAGTGGATGTTAGTCAAAAGTTTGCAGTACCAGACATTATGAGCTTGAGGGTGCCTTAAAAGGGCACCCTTTTTTAACAGATTTATGTTCATTTTGCTTCTCCGGGCTCAGCTTCTTTGGCACCTTTTCAGGGTCGCCAACGCACCGCCGGAATCAGGATGCTACCAATTTGAAAGGGAAAACCAGTAACGATACAGCGTATAAAAAAAGATGAGCTGCAGAAAAAGAGGCCAAGTGCGGACAGGAGGTGATAGCTGCCCATTAATGATCCGTGGATAGTTCAAATGAAAAAGCCGGTATCCTTTGAACCAGCAATGCCCGCTTAATCAAACTCCGCACTGATGGATACCGGCTTCGGGAGTAATGTCTCAGATCAACATGCAATAATACAGGAAGTATGTTTTTCACCCTACCAATATTCACATTCTTTTCCCTCGACAGGCAAACCTGCAGAAATTTATTACCGTCTAAATGGGCATCTGTTACAATAAAGAAGCCGGCACCGAGTTTTTAAATGCAGAGGATGTTAGTCAAATGTTTGTCAATACAAGTCTGTTACTCTGAAAGTGCCGGCCGGTACTAAATTAATGGTACCGGCCTTTTAATTTGAACCCGCACTGCCATGATTTATTAACACTTGCGGAAAGTTATCACCAGATTTGCAGCTAATCAGATTCAATACTTAAGCCGCATGCCCCAACGGCATCGGCGATGTCGTGGATCATTTCCTGGTCAATTCTGATCCCCCTCAACACAGTCTGCCAGTCCTTGACCCTCAGGTTGTCAAGAGTCCACTGTTTTGCCCGGTCCGACTCGGGAATAAGAATGATCTCGGAAAATTCGGTTTTGTAAGTAAAATCCATATTTGACCCCGCTGAAGCAATTTCCCCTGAAAGCATCGTCCCTGAGCTGTTGATCAGGGTCCGTTTGCTTTCTGAAATCAATTTAGGTCTTAATAAGATTCCGGGAAAATCTTTTTGATGAATAAATGGCACTCTGCCGGTTTATTTTGACGAACGCTATTTGATCTCCGGAATTCCTGGTTTTTGCCGTTCGTCAAAATTTCCGGCCACGGTATTCTATTTTTTAATAAGGGTACCCGTAAAAGCCCCCACTTTTACCATAAAGTTTTTTCAGACATTGCAGGCACAAAAGAAATGCCGGCCCCGGATCATCATACTGCAGAACCTTTCATGGAATTTGAAGGCTTACATTCCTGTCGCCGGCGTATCCTAAACAAAGATGATGAAGAAATGTTCAACAGTATTTTGAGATCTATATATGATCTGATAAATGTAACAGGGTCAGCTGTAAAACATTGGATTGGTCGCTTCTCAGGATCCTACCAATAAAAAAGGCCGGATTTCCCATTCCCGAATTGCTAAATTCCCCCAAATTTAACTTTTCATTTTTGAGTCCCCGGCCCAGATTAGGAGGGCAATTTAATAAGTATTAGGATATTAGCCAAATATTTTTGATGATTGGAACTTTCAGTCCGGATACTGACCGGGTTCTCCGTTTAATATCTGCGACGCATCAGCTGTTGGAGATATTTTTAATGCATGCCAGGATCCTGTCGAGGTCATCGGTATTGTTGTAAAGGTGGAATGAGACCCTCACCGCGTTCAGTCCGCCTTCACCAACGGGTCTGACATGGATGTTCTCCTTCGAAAAGGCGTCCATTACTCCGCTGAGTGTTTTTGAAGGAATCCTGAACGTGATCATTGATGAACGATATTCACGTTCTTCCGGCGAAAGCAGCTCACAGCCGCTGATCTCACCGGTCCCGGTCCGGAACAGCTCGGAAAGGTGCTCATTATGTTCCCTGATTTCGCTGATACCAAGTGTATTTATGTACCGGAGCGAAGCATGAAAGCCAAGGAACAGGAGTTCATTCTGTGTGCCATATTCAAATCTCTGCGAAGTGGCATTGTAATCCAGCTTTCCTTCGGCAAGGTTAAAGCCATTATCGCTGTAAGCCCCTACCGTAACAGGCGTGAGATCATCAAGCTTTTCCCGCGTAACATAAAGGACCCCGGTACGCCGTGGAGCCAGAACCCATTTGTGGCTGCTGAATGTGTAGAAATCAACTTTCCAATCCTTCAGCCCGATCGGCATGCTTCCGGGCGCCTGAGCACCGTCGAGGGCGAACCATATCCCTTTTGAACGGGCAAGATTCCCAATCTCCCTAACCGGCATCAGCTGCCCGGTGGTGGTCATCCTGTGACTGAAGAAGATCAGCCTTGTCCTTTTGTTTATAAGATTTTCGACAAGGTTCACATTGTTCAGCCCGGAATTCCTGTCAGGCTCGAATGTCCTGAGGACGATCCCTTTCCTTTTCACCTGGTTCAGCAGTCCGATATTGAGTGCGGCATGTTCATGGGTGGAGGTGATCACCTCGTCTCCTTTCTGCAGCGGCAAACCGTTTAGGATTATATTGATCCCCTCGGTTGCCGAGCTTATCAGGCTTATCTCTGATGCCTCAACTCCTTGGCCGAGAAGTGCAGCAGCATCTTTCTTCAGCGCGTTCCATTTTACCAGGTCATGACCCGGGGTAGGATTGCTTTCGAGCCTGAACCATTCATCGCTCACAAGGCTTCGGACGTGCCTGGGCACTGAGCCGATTCCCCCGGTATTCAGGTACACAAATCCTTCAGGGAAGCTGAACTCTTCCCTCACGGTCTTCCAGACATCTACGCCGTTACCAGGCGTAAAACCTGTTCCGGGAACCGGTCCGTTTCGCAGGTTGCTGTACCCTGAAAGGACACCGCCGGTGATCAGGCCCAGGGATGCTACAAATCTCTTTCTGTTCATGATGAATGGTATTGATCCTTATTGTTTCTATCTAAATCTTGTCAGGTTGACCGCCAGAGCTGCGTGCCGCTGGTTTCCCTGTAAAATAATAAAAAAATCGGATCCGCCAGTTTATCGGAGCAGGAAAGAATTTGATTACATAAGGGACCACATAGGAATAACCACTACCCCCAGAAGGGGATAAAGTCACTCGCTTCAGGGCAATCAGGGGGTATTTCCTCCTTGTCCTCTGTGCAATTTCTTCAAATGAAAAAGCAGGAAACCGACATGCGTCTTCCTGCCTTTAACCTTGTGATCCCGAAGGGATTCAAACCCCCAACCTTCTGATCCGTAGTCAGATGCTCTATTCAGTTAAGCTACGGGACCCTTGATTCGTCGCAAATATAGCGAAATTCTGGCATTTCATTAATTTAACTCTTATTTAAACCGGAAGGCAAAATATTTTGTTTACCACTTCGTTGACCTCATAACCAATTTATCTTGCCATGAAGAAAGCTGCAGGCATCATCCTGAAGATCCTTGGAGGATTAGTGTTAGTTGTTCTCCTGCTTGTATTTACGGTACCATTTCTTTTTCGCGACAAGATCCGCGCGAAGGTCGAGCAGGCTGTCAACAGCTCGGTGAATGCCCGGGTGACTTTTGGCGACTACAGGCTCAGCATACTGAGGAGCTTCCCGAACCTCACCTTCAGCCTAAGCAATGTTGATGTAGCCGGCACCGGTAGGTTTGCAGGCGACACACTCGCATCACTCCAATCCGTGAACCTTGTCTTTAACCTTGCCAGCCTTTTCAGAAAGACTGGCTATGAGATCAGCTCCGTAACCATAAACAAAGCTTCAATCACGACGATCGTCCTGAAGGACGGTGCCGCAAACTGGGACATTATGAAGGAGACGGCAGGGGAGGAGGCACCATCTGCCCAGCCATCCGGCTCTGAGATGAAAATTCTGCTCAGGAAGGTCGATGTCCGGAACAGTACGATCGTATACATCGATTCAAGTTCTGACATTTCTGCCCGGCTGAACCGGGTAAACTTCAGCCTCACAGGCGACATGACCACTTCAGTGACCAACCTCGATATCATCATGAATGCCGGGGAGGTCTCATTTGTCATGGATGGCATGAAGTACCTGAACAGGATCGCAGCCGATGCTAAGGTGAACCTCCGGGCAAACCTCGACAGCATGAACTTTTACCTGAGGGACAACTACCTTCATATGAACGATATGAAGATTTTCTTTGCAGGAAAGGTCAGCATGCCCGGGGACGATATCATTACCGACCTCACTTTCAAAACGGACGGCAACTCCCTCAAATCGCTGCTCTCGCTTATCCCAGCCGCATATACCGCTGATTTCAAAGATCTTAAAACAAGCGGCGATTTCAGCTTCGACGGATCGGCAAAAGGCCGGTACAGTGACGCGGATAGTACTATGCCCGATATACTTCTGAATTTTCGCATCAGCAACGGCTTGATCAGCTACCCCTCGCTTCCAGAACAGATAAAGAATATAAATATCAGCTCCAGGATATTCTTTGACGGCAAAAAGACTGATAACTCAACGCTCGATGTCGACCGCTTCCATATGGAGCTCGCAGGAAACCCGTTTGATATGGCACTTTCCCTGCGGACACCCGTTTCGGATCCCGATTTCAAGGGATCGGTTCGAGGCAGGATTGACCTGTCGGCACTCGGGAAAGCAATGCCACTCGACAGCATCTCTCTCTCAGGTATAATCAATGCTTCCGTTGAAATGGCAGGACGGATGTCGTGGCTCGAAAAAGGCATGTATGATAAGTTCAGGGCATCTGGAAACCTGGAAGTCAGCAATATGAATGTTGCAATGAAGGATTACCCGGAGGTGACGGTCAGCAGCGCTGCATTCGAGTTCACCCCGGCATATGCGGTGCTTAAAAAGGCTGACCTGCTGATTGGCCGCAAAAGTGATTTCTCACTAAGCGGAAAGCTAGGGAATTACATACCCTATTTTTTAAGCAACAAAACGCTCACCGGCAGCCTTGACCTTCAATCGAGGGAGACGAACCTTACCGAGATAATGTCAAAAATGGCATCAGATACTTCTTCCGTGAGCGACACATCCTCGCTGGCGGTCATAAAAGTGCCTGAAAACATAGATTTCAACTTTAACGCAAGCATTTCCAGGTTTATATACAACAAGATCAATCTCACCAATGTGAAGGGGAACATCCTTGTGAAAAACGGCATCCTCAGCATCAGGAATACCGGCATGGATCTCCTTGGGGGAAGTATAAAGATGAACGCCGACTATGACACTAGAGACACTTTGAAGCCGGCAGTCAGGGCTGATATGGATATATCCAACCTTGGCATCAGGGATGCTTTCAATACCTTCAACACTATCAAAAAGCTGGCTCCCACAGCTGACGGCATCGACGGCAGGGTAAATGTGAAGCTTGCCTACAGCAGCCTGCTAAAAAGAGATATGATGCCCCTTCTGAGCAGCATAAGCGGTGAAGGGAAGCTCCAGACAAATGAAGTGACCCTCCTGAAATCGAAGGTCTATAACCAGATGAAGGAAGCACTGAAACTGGGTGATAATTATTCGAACACTTTCAGGGACCTGAACATAAGCTTTAAGATAAGTAACGGCAGGATCCTTGTGAGCCCGTTCGACACCAAGGTTGGGAATGTCAAAATGAACATAAGCGGGGACCAGGGCATCGACCAGACGATAAACTATTTTGTGAAGACCCAGATCCCGCGCTCCGACCTGGGGAAATCGGTCAATTCACTGATCGATAATCTTTCAGCCCAGGCTTCCGCATTCGGCCTGTCAGTAAAGCTAGCCGATATCATGAAGATCAACGTGAAGGTGACGGGCACATTCCGTAAGCCTGTTGTTACCCCAGTGTTCGGCAACCAGCCGGCCGACAGCTCGGGGATCAAAGGCACTGTCCGCGAAGAGGTTAAACAAGCTGTGGATACGGGTATTGACAAGGCCAGGGAGAAAGCCCTTGCTGAGGCACAGCAACAGGGCGACAGGCTTGTGGCCGAGGCAGAGGAAAAAGGAAGGCAGCTGCATGAGGAGGCAGTAAAGGCTGCGGACAAGATCCGTTCGGAAGCTGATGACAGGGCAAAGAAGCTGGTCAGGGATGCCGAACCAAAAGGCCCGTTCGCAGTGGCCGCCGCAAAGAAAGCAGCGGATGTCCTCACAAAGGAAGCCTCAAAAAAGGCCGACCAGGTCGTTACCGGGGCCGACAGCCAGTCAACCAGGCTGGTCGACGATGCAAAGCAGAAACGGGAGGAGCTGATCAATAAGTTGAAATAATTGTTTTGCCGGTCGGGCAGGTCATGCCGGTTTTGAATGTCATTTTGATGTTGACTTACCAGACCTGCGAGACCGCAGGACAGGAGTTTTGCCGGTCATGAATGTCTTGCCGGTTTTGAATGTCAGTCTGATTTAAGACCTGCAAGACTTGCAAGACAAAAAAAAGCTGCCTTTTCGAAGCAGCTTTTTTTGAATTATCTAGAATTTCTTCTCCTTTATCCTGGCTTTCTTTCCTGTAAGGTCCCTCAGGTAGAATATCCTTGCGCGGCGTACCTTGCCGTGCTTGTTTACTTCGATCTTGTCGATGAAGGGCGATGCAACCGGGAATATCCTTTCGACACCGACGTTACCTGACATCTTCCTGACGGTAAAGGTCTCAGTATGACTGGCTCCGCTTCTCTGTATCACAACCCCGCGAAACTGCTGGATCCTTTCCTTGTTCCCTTCCTTGATCTTATAATGAACGGTAATAGTGTCCCCGGCAATAAATTTTGGAAACTCACTCTTTACCGCATATTCCTTTTCAATAACGTCCATTAAATTCATCCTGCAAAATTTTTGAAAAACTTATTATCCTTTTAAAACAGGTCGCAAAGGTACAATATATTTTCATTAACGCAAAATCAGAAGCCAATATTTTTGGGTCTGCAGAGATGAACAGGGGAGGCGGCGAGATAAGAATTTCTCAGTGATCTCCGTACCTCCTCCACGCTCTCTGTGTCAGTTCTTGTCTTCTTACGGCACCAGTAGCTTATCCCCGGTCTCCCGGACCACCGATTCCTTCCATGCCTTGTCGTAGCCTGGCTGCGACGGCATGACCGGTATACCCCACGGGTTCCTTTCAAACTTCCCGTCCTTCTCCTTCTTTATATTCCCGTCGATATACTTTACAAGGAGGTACTCGCTCAGGACCTTCCAGTTGTCAAATGTATTCTGGGCAGCATTCAATGAGTATTTTGTAAGGAATGCCCTGGCCTGCTTTTCATCCTGAGCATAAAGCTTCTGAGCGGTCTCGTCAGTTGCCGCCGTCTGTGCGATATAGCCTGATTCAAGCTGCTTCTGGACCTTGACTGCATCAGTCGACATCATATCGTAGCGTGCATAGCACATATTGGCAACCTGGTTGAAAAGCCAGAATGCGGATGTGGGAGAATAGGTGAGCATATCGCCGTTCCCCTGCTTAAAGCATGCCGGGGTTTCATTGATTCCGCAATAGATCGGGTTAAAGACGGTGGTTGCAGCATCATCAACTCCAAACCAGAAGATTCCGCCGATCGGATCGGGCAGCCAGTTCCTGCTCTCTGCGACGAAGACGAAGCCGGTCTGCTGGGTTGCAACAGCCCTCTCATTACAGTATTCCTTTGCTTTTGCATCGTCTGACACTTTCCATTCGAGCGGGCGCCAGCGGTAGGGACTGTGGAACGGACCTGCACCGATGTCCTGCCTCATGTCGAGGGGGGTGCCTTCAAGGTGGTCCCTCATGAAATTCATCATATCGTAATTCGAGATCTTGCGGTCGGGCTTGATCCACAAAGGCATACGCTTGCTCAAATCATGGCCCGAGGCGTAAGCAAACCACTGCTGCATGTCATTGTTTACCGATTTGAAGAATGACCATACCCTGACTTCGCAAAAACGCGCACCCGAAAATGTGATCGGGTTATATGTATCGGAAAAGCTGAACTCTTCATCCTTTCCTGTAAAAAGCTTTTTTGCCCTTGCAACATCGACAACATCCCAGGCATAGATGCATTCGACGATCGGGTCGAACAACCGCTTGAAATCCTTTGAGGTAATAGCGATGCTGTTCTTCTTCCCGGTGGCTATCGGGAAGGTCTGTATCCTTGCCTGGTTGGCATGGGCCGAGACAAAACCATCAGGGATCCTGCGGGCAACCCATACGGCTCCGCGGTTCCCTGCTCCTTTCCCGATGATCTCAAATATCCAGGCCTCGTTGGGATCAGCTACTGAAAATGATTCGCCTGCGCTCGCATAACCATACTCGGAAACAAGGTCCGACATCACCTTTATCGCTTCCCTTGCGGTTTTCGCACGCTGAAGGGTGATATAGATTAGGCTTCCGTAGTCGATCACAGCAGTTGTATCAACCATCCCGTCGATGCCTCCGTAAGTGGTTTCGCCTATGGCAAGCTGGTGTTCATTCATATTTCCCACTACCGAATAGGTATGGGCTGCCTGCCTGATCTTGCCCATGAAACGGTGGGTGTCCCACTCATAAACATCCATCATGGTCCCTACCGGATAGTCGGTAGCCGGCCAGTAATAAAGCTCGCCGTAAAGCTGATGAGAATCAGCCGAGTACGTTATCATTGTCGAGCCGTTGGCGGAAGCACCCTTCGTAACAATAAAATTGGTGCAGGCGCTCGCTGACGGAGCGCTGAGAGCCATTACAAGGAGAACAGCAATTGATGCTGCAAAAAGCTTTTTCATATAGTCTCTTTTAAAATTATTATATGCTGAACTGTCAAGAACTGCAAAGGTAATAACCTATTCAGAAAATCAAAGTATCCAGTGATAATTGTCAGAGGCTCGAGAGGATAGCCCTGACATTCCTGATCCTTTCCGGATTGGCCACCCTTCTCGAGAATTCGGGTATCCCCGGGATGCTCCCCATATTGACGCCGGAGCGCCTGAATATCATTTCGCTGTCAGCCATCTTCCTTCCGGTCATATGTATCTCCTT
>DCFQ01000096.1:12950-39768 GCA_002319915.1 Bacteroidales bacterium UBA1800
GCCATGATTATTATCCTGTCGCCGGACTGGAGGATCATTTCCCTCAGAAGCCCGATCCCATCCTCAGCGATATTCTTCTGACCTGACGAGAGAATACGGTGCGCCCCTGCAGAAATGATGTCCTCGAGTCCGCCCGAGGGGTCGTTGCACATGTCAAAGGCCCGGTGGAATGTGACCGACATCGGGCTTGCAAATTCGACCAGCCTTGCAGTGCGATCGATGTCAATATTACCGCCGGCCTGCAGGATGCCGAGAACCACGCCGTCGGCCCCGCATTCGCCGCAAACCTCGATATCCCTTCTCATGATGTCATAATCGAGGTCGGAATACAGGAAATCCCCGCCCCTTGGCCGTATCATCACATTTACGGGTATGTCGAGGTTATTCCTTGCCGAAACAATGGTCCCGAATCCGGGCGTAGTCCCGCCTTCCGGGAGATTGCTGCACAGCTCGATCCGGTCGGCCCCGGCCTCCTGAGCATTTATCGCGGATTCGATGCTGTCGACGCAAATTTCAAGCTTAAAGTCCATCTGCAAAAAACGTTATGGTTAAATAAAAATAACAATATTTTCCTTATAATTGTGTAACCAAAACTCTTTTAATATGAAACCAACCCTCTTAGTGCTTGCAGCCGGCATGGGCACACGCTACGGCGGAAACAAACAGCTTGACGAAGTCGGGCCTTCAGGAGAAACGATAATAGATTATTCGATTTATGACGCCATCCGGTCAGGTTTCGGCAAGATTGTATTTGTGATCAGAAGGGATATTGAAGAGCAGGTTAAAGAGAGGTTTTTTGAAAGGCTTCAGGGAAAGATAGAGGTCGATTATGTTTTCCAGGAACTGACCGATCTGCCGGAAGGAGTGAAGGTATCGCCTGACAGGCAGAAACCATGGGGGACAAGCCACGCAATCCTGGTTACCGGAAAGAAGATACATGAACCGTTCGGCGTTATAAATGCTGATGATTATTATGGGGTTGAATCATTCAGGTTGCTGAAGGATTTCCTGGTTAACGACGAAGACCCAAACAGGTACTGCATCGTCGGTTACAAGCTGGGCAATACCCTTTCTGACCATGGCCATGTCAACCGCGGGGTATGCAGGGCGGGGGCTGACGGGTACCTTGCCGACATCGCGGAGATACGGCAGATCGAAAAGACGAGGGATGGTGCAAAGGCACCGGGTCCTGACGGTTCGACCATCACATTCACGGGGAACGAGATCGTTTCAATGAACCTGTGGGGGTTCAAGCCTACCTGTTATTCCTTCCTGGGAAAAGAATTCCGCAGCTTCCTCGATGAGAAGGGCATGGACCCCAAATCGGAGCTTGATATCCCGACCTCGGTTGACAAGTTTGTGAAGAGCGGGGATATAGCGATCAAGATCCTCATGAGCAATGAAAGATGGTTCGGGGTGACATACCGCGAGGATAAGCCATTCGTTGTCGACAGCATCCGGAAGATGATCAGGGACGGGGTATACCCGGTAAGGATATATTAAGATCCGCCTACCATTTAAAGCTGCACCTGTAAGTCGTGGAATTATCCTGGTAATCGGACACGACGAGTGACAGGTTATGCTTTTTGCCCTTTTCTATATACTTTGGATCAAACCTGTAGATCAGCAGGTTGTCTTTCTGGTTGTATTCAAAAAGCGCCCATTTTGAATCGATGAACCCTTCATACGACTTGATCCCGCTGAAATTATCGGTTACACGGAAGGCCATCGACTTATAACCCGTCAGATCTGCTCCTGCGATCCTGCCGACAGGTGAAAGGGAAGGTGAGACGGTATCCATGCCGACGAAGAAATTACCGAATGTATTCGGGGATGTCGTCAGGTAGCCGTCGATCCAGGTGCTGATCAGCGGAAACCTGCGGTTGTCACGGTCAATCTGCACTATCAGCAGTTTCTGTTTCTCCCCCTGGGGAACCCTGTCGGGCTTAATGGCAAGGGTATAGGTCCTGTTTGTGGGCGTGTAAATATTATGGATCTGGTATACAGGGGAGTACATGTCCGGATTGCCTTTTGTTTTCCTGAATTCAAAATTCAGGGTATCATAAAGTGTCCCTGAAGGGATGTTCACGAGCACATTGCCGGATTCAAACCTGTTTGTCCTGTTATACGGCATAACGACACCGTTGCCGATCTTCGAACCGGCGCTGCCGCCTGAACCTGCGACTGAACGGACCCGAAACGACAATGAGGACCTGTTGCCGCGGATATCCTTGATGGTGATTTCAACCTTGTGTTTCTTACCGTCGGAAAAATCATAGATCCCGTTATTGACAAGATCGCTGTAGGCGCTGAGCTTATCGTTCGGAAGGACAAATTCGCGTTCAACATACATATTGTCCCGCTGGTAGGTCTCATAATCGATATGGCTGTTTATATACCTCGATTCGTTGAAGGAGAAGGAGTCCATCCTGTACCTGAAGATGGTCACAGTATCAATCTTAAGCTCAATGGAATAGACTGAGAACCTGTTATTCGTGCCGTTTATCAGGTCGAAGGATTTGATCCCGAATCCTGCCCTGCCGCCGATCGTGATCTCCTGGGCGGAGGGAGAAACATAATAGGCGCCGTTTGCACCTAAGACCTGAAGCCGTGCTGTTGATCCCTTTCCGTTCACAAGAGAGCTTTTACCAATAGGGTAAATGAAGAGCTTTTCAAAGACAGGCTTTATATTATCCTTTATACCAAAATCGAAATCAAGCGGGTTGACAGGTGACTCATCATCCGATTTCCTTATTTCATAGTGAAGATGCGGGCCTGTTGAGCTGCCGGAATTGCCCGACCACGCTATAAGGTCCCCCTGCTTTACACGGAACTTGTCCTTTGGCGGCCACAGCGTGATCATATAGCTCTTCTCTTCATACTGACGGTCAGCCACATACTCCTCGATCTCGGGAGTAAAATGGTCAAGGTGTCCGTAAATCGTCGAATATCCTGATGGATGCCTGACATAAAGTGCTTTTCCAAACCCACCCGGTGAAACGCTGATCCTGTAAATATATCCCTGGGCAGTTGCAAGCACTTCCTTCCCGGTTACACCCTGGGTCTTCAGGTCGAGGCCTGAGTGAAAATGATCAATCCTCAGCTCGCCGAAGTTTGCGGAGAGAGAAAGCGGGATCTTCATTGGCGGAATGAACTGTGACCTTTCCTTGTCTACATCATTTAAAGCACTGACAAACAGGATGCTTGAAAGGATAATTCCGCATATTTTTATCATGGTAAATATTAGTGGATCAACAAAGTGCAAAACTATGGTTCCGGGTAACACCGCCAAACTATTTGGGGCAATTTTTTGAAAATATCATTAACAATATTAACTTTGTGCAAAGATTAAACTATGTCGTTCCAGGGTTATGAAGAACTCATGGTTTTGAACCGAAAACTCGATGAGTTGTTAAGAAGATATCATGATCTGAAGAGTGAGAACGGCGAACTGAAGGATGAAAATGAGAAGCTGAAGCTGGTGCTTCAGCAAAAGAATGAAAAGACAAAGGACTTAGAAACTAAATACGAAAGAATAAAGTTAACCGGAGCATTGTTGGGTGAAGGCACAAACGCCGTTGAAGCGAAAAGAAAAATTTCAGAGTTGGTGCGGGAAATTGACAAGTGTGTTGCTCTTTTAAATAGATAAGATATAAAATGGATGATAAGCTTTCTATCAGGGTTAATGTGGCTGACAGATATTATCCATTGAAGGTTGAAAGGGAAAATGAGGAAAGGATCAGGAAGGCCGCCAGAATGATAAATGAAAAGGTCCTGCAATACAAGCAGCGTTATAGCGACAAGGATGTGCAGGATTTTCTGGCAATGGCTTCCCTTCAGTATGTGATCAAACTGACAGAAGAAGAGGAGAAGCTGAATGATACGCAGGTCCTGGATCTGGTTCGGGAAATGGCTGCAAAAATCGATTCAGCCCTGGATTAAAAGAGTAACAGCGTTCTTTAAAATATAACATATACTTATTGCCCGCATTGTTTCTTCATTCGTTTTTGAAACTCAACATTTAAAACTTTGGAGCTAACTTAGACCAGGTAGAACAGGCCTCATCCCGATCCGTCGGGTTCACGCCAGCGCGTGACGGTGGAAGTTCGAACTGGAATAGAGGCTCCAGCCATAAAGATTTGGGGTTTTATAAAAGCTGGAGAGACTTTGCGGGTTTTTTATATATAAACAATTGTAATAGATTACTTTAAAAAGATAATAAATGGATAGTACATTGGATTACATCATACCACTTGCGGCGCTGATCGTCGGAATAGGTGCTTCATACCTCCTGTGGCAGGCAGCACTGAGAAACAAATACAAAAAGATCATCGGTGAAGCTGAGGCAGAATCGGAAGTCATTAGAAAGGAAAAAATCCTTCAGGCAAAGGAGAGATTCCTTCAGCTAAAAGCCGAGCATGAGAAAGTCATAAATGAAAAGAACAACAGGATCGCACAGTCAGAAGGCCGGCTCAAACAGAAGGAAGTGACCCTTTCCCAGAAGATCGAGGAAGCCCAGCGAAAGAAGAATGAGGCGGATTCCATTCGCGATAACCTTACAAACCAGCTGGAACTCATCGAGAAAAGGAATGAGGAGCTTTCAAAGCTTCATCGGCAGCAGGTCGATCAGCTTGAAGCTATCTCGGGCCTTTCCGCCGAGGATGCTAAAAACAACCTGATCGAGTCGCTGAAAGAAGAAGCCAAAACCGGGGCAATGTCCTATATCAACGAGATCCTCGATGAGGCAAAAATGACCGCCAACAAGGAAGCAAAGAGGATCGTCCTTCAGACCATCCAGCGGGTCGCCGCAGAAAATGCAATTGAAAATGCAGTCACTGTCTTCCATATCGAGTCGGATGAAATGAAAGGCCGGATCATCGGAAGGGAAGGGAGGAATATCAGGGCCCTGGAGGCTGCAACCGGCGTGGAGATAATCGTCGACGATACCCCTGAAGCGATCGTGCTTTCGGCATTTGATCCGATCAGGAGGGAGGTCGCCAGGCTGGCTCTCCACCAGCTGGTTACCGACGGCAGGATACACCCTGCACGCATCGAGGAGATGGTTGAAAAAACCAGGAAGCAGGTTGAGGAGGAGATACTTGAGGTCGGGAAACGCACAACCATCGACCTGGGGATCCACGGCCTCCACCCAGAGCTGGTAAGGCTCGTTGGAAAGATGAAATACCGGTCCTCATACGGGCAGAACCTGCTTATGCATTCACGCGAAGTTGCCAACCTGGCATCGATCATGGCTGCCGAGCTGGGACTCAATCCGAAGCTTGCAAAAAGGGCAGGCCTCCTGCACGACATCGGGAAGGTTCCTGACGATGAGCCGGAACTCCCGCATGCAATCCTTGGCATGAAGCTGGCCGAAAAATATAAGGAGAAACAGGAGATATGCAATGCCATCGGCGCTCACCACGATGAAACCGAGATGACCACTCTTATCGCTCCGATCGTCCAGGTCTGCGACGCCATATCAGGTGCCCGCCCCGGAGCCAGGAGGGAAGTGGTGGAGTCGTATATCAAGAGGCTAAAGGAGCTCGAATCGCTTGCACTGCAGTATCCGGGGGTGATGAAAACCTACGCCATACAGGCAGGACGCGAGCTCAGGGTAATCGTCGGAGCAGAGAAGGTAAACGACAAAGAAGCTGAGAATCTTTCATTTGAGATTGCCAGGAAGATCCAGAACGAAATGACTTACCCGGGCCAGATCAAGATCACAGTGATACGTGAGACGAGAGCTGTAAACTACGCCAAATAACTGAAAACGAACATACAACAATACAGGTGTTTGCCCGTTTACAGGTAAACACCTGATTATTTGAAATTAGTTACATCCAATCCCGCCAGCACGTAATGTCAAGAATCAAACTGCTGAACATAGTAGGCGCACGTCCCCAGATAATAAAATCATCAGCAATTAGCAGAGCGATCCGGCAGAGTTTCTCTGACAAAATAGATGAACTGACAATCCACACCGGGCAGCATTATGACAAGGAGCTCTCGGAGGTATTCTTCGATGAACTCGAGATCCACAGACCCGATTTCAACCTCGGCGTGGGATCAGCCCTGCATGGGCGCCAGACATCGATGATGATAGGAGGGATCGAGGATGTCCTGCTCCAGGAAAAGCCCGACGGCGTTCTCCTTTACGGCGACACGAATTCAACCCTTGCGGGAGCAATTGCATCGTCTAAGCTGCATTTCCCCGTCATTCATATCGAAGCCGGGCTCAGATCATTCAACAAGACAATGCCGGAGGAACTGAACAGGATAATGAGCGATCACGCGTCAACACTCCTGTTCGCACCTACAAATGCCGCCTTCAAGAATCTTATCAACGAGGGCTTCAGACCCGAGAATTCGCCGCCATACTCCATCAATAATCCCAAGATCTACCTGACCGGTGATATAATGTATGACAACTCATTGTTCTTTGCAGGACTGAGCGAAAAGAAGAAGGCCGGCCTGATGGATGATCTTCGCATCGGCAGGGATAACTTCATCCTGGCAACGATTCACAGGGACATCAATACCGACGACAGATCTCGACTGGAAAACATCCTGACCACTTTCATCAGCCTTGCCGATGAATTCTCTGTTCCGTTCGTGATGCCATTCCATCCAAGGACCATAAACTCCCTGAAGTCAGGTCTCCAGGCACTTTACAGCGATCTGCGCAACAATAAGTTCATGAGGATAATCCCGCCTGTTTCCTTCCTCGAAATGACCCTTCTCGAGAAGAACTGCAAAATGATCGTAACCGATTCGGGAGGCGTGCAGAAGGAATCGCATTTCTTTAGGAAACCATGCATAGTCCTGAGGAAAGAGACGGAATGGATTGAGCTTGTCACCAACGGGACCGTGAAGCTGGTCGATGCAAGTCCCGAGCTGATAAAGGCTGAATTTGCCGGATTTTCGCAGAATTGTTCAGACCTGGACTATCCCGGCTTCTACGGCGACGGAAAGACCGCCGATTTCATCCTTAAAGAAATTCTTTTTCTATTTGAAAATAATTAGCGTTACCGTGCCGTTCAGTATCAGGTGACACAATAACCGTAACTGGTAGTTATTTAATTTATTCCTTATGGAACGGACTTTGACCAATAAGAAGGTGCTCGTAACCGGTGGCGCAGGATTCATTGGATCGAACCTCGTTGAATCGTTTCTCAGATCCGGCAATTATGTCGTATGCCTTGATAATTTCTCGACAGGAAAACGGGAAAACCTGCGCGCGTTCATGGACAACGGGAATTTCCGCCTGATCGAAGGTGATATCCGGAACTATGAGGATTGTGAAAAGGCAGTAAAGGGCATCGATTACGTGTTCCACCAGGCTGCACTCGGATCGGTCCCACGGTCAATAAAGGACCCCATCACCTCTACCGATGTAAATATTGGCGGGTTTGTTAAAATGCTTTTTGCCGCCAAATCGGAAAACGTGAAGCGTTTCATATACGCTGCGAGCTCTTCCACCTATGGCGATCATCCTGACCTTCCAAAGGTCGAGGATAAGATAGGGAAGCCGCTCTCTCCGTACGGGATAACGAAATATGTCGATGAGCTTTTTGCCGGAAATTTTGCATCCACATACGGCATCGGGGTGATAGGGTTGAGGTATTTCAATGTCTTCGGCCGCAGGCAGGATCCTCAGGGCGCTTATGCAGCGGTAATCCCGCTTTTTGTGAAGAAGCTCATGCAGCATGAGGCCCCTCTGATCAACGGCGACGGGAGCTATTCGAGGGATTTCACTTATGTCGACAATGTGGTTCAGGCAAACCATCTTGCTGCCCTGGTGGAAAACCCGGATGCCGTAAACCAGGTTTACAACGTGGCACACGGAGAAAGGACAAACCTGAATGAGCTTTTCTATATGATCAGGGAGTATATTTCAGAATATGATCGCGAGGTTCTTGGAATCAGCCCTGAATATGGCCCACCAAGGGCAGGCGACATCCCGCATTCACTGGCATCGATTGAAAAGGCCAGGTCGCTTCTCGGGTACAATCCTACACTTACCGTAAAGGAAGGAATGGCAGAAGCCATTGACTGGTACAGGCATAATTTGTAACATTTGTTACAATTTTTGCAGCCTGATCAGATAAGATGCATGATTTTCGCAGCCAGGTCGAGTACCAGGGGTTTGTAATCGTTCATGAATTCGCCTGTGGCGCGGTTTCCGATTACGGCGCAAATTGTAAGGGCTTTGTGTCCCAAAAGCTTTGACAAGCCATACATTGCCGAGCTTTCCATCTCGTAGTTGCAGATTGGCATTCCCCTGAATGAGAATTCCGCCAGTTTGCTGTTGATCTCGCTGTCAAACGATTCAAGGCGAAGCTGCCTGCATTGGGGAGCGTAAAACCCCGGAGCAGAAATTGTTATGCCGTTGATGAATCCGCCGTCCCCGAACATTTCAATAAGCTCCCTGTCGCCATTTACGGCATAAGGGAATGACAGGGTATCGGGCCATTCGAGGTATTCGGCAAGGACTGAGGCAAGAGCAGTATCGAGGATCCAGTCGTGTCCTTCGTAAAAGTGGATCAGTCCGTCGAAGCCGACAGCAGTTTCGGTCAGCACGCAAGAACCGACGGGTATATCACCCCTCAGGCCGCCTGAAGTTCCAAGCCTGATAAGCGTAAGTGATTCAGGCTCCTCTTTGATCTCCCCTGTCGACAGGTCGATATTGACGAGGGCATCGAGCTCATTGACAAGTATATCAATATTATCGGTGCCTATGCCGGAGGATATAAGCGTTATCTCTGTTCCTTCATAAGTTCCCGTCAAAGTCCTGAACTCCCGGTTTTCCTTCCTGACCCTGATTTCTTCAAACATTGGGGCCAGCATGTCGACCCTTCCGGGATCCCCGACAATAATTATTTTTCGTGAAATATCTTCAGGTAAAAGGTTCAGGTGGAAGATGCTTCCATCCCTGTTGGTTATCAGCTCGGTCTTCTTTTGCATGGGAATGGTTTAACGCCCAAAAATAGTAAATTCCGCGTGGAATCTATTTGTAATAGTCCATAATACCTCCCGAGATGAGGCGCAGGGAGATCTCAGCGATCTTAGCCTGGTATTGTACCGACAGCAGGCTTTCCCTTGCGTCGAGAAGGCTTTTCTGGACTTCACGCAGATCGAGGCCCGAAAGGTTCCCCAGCTTGTATCTTTCCATGGCGATATCCAGGTTCTCGGTGGCTGTTTCCAGGTTCTGCTCTTCGAGGGTTACAAGCCTCAGGTAATTGGTGTAGGCGCTGAAGATGGTAAGGAGGTCCGCCCTGACTCCCTGCTCGGTCTGGCTGTATAGAAGCCCGCTGTTCTCGATGTTGATGGAGGAATTCCTCATATTCCGGCGCTGGTTGAATCCGTCAAAAATATTCATACCCAGAGAGATACCAGCGCTCGGGCCGGTATTTGCCATGCTTTTGGTGCTTCCCGTGCTGTATGTACTGAGGCTGTACCTGTATCCAGCCGACAGGTTCAGATATGGATAATACCTCGAGGCAGTCAGCTTATAATCGTATTCGGAAATGGTCTTGTTCTTTGCAGCGATACGGAGGTTGGTATTCCTGGCCAGCATTTCATCCTGGAGCTTTTCAAAAGAAAGGAAGCTGTCGACAGTGATTGAGCTGTCCTTAAGCACAAACTGCTCGCCCAGGTCTTCAACTGCCATCATCTGGTTGAGCCTGATCATGGTTGCCCTTACGATCTCGTTCTGCTGGGAAAGATTAGTGCTGTCGGCATTAAGATAAACGCGCGACTGCAGGACCTGGAGCTTTGAGTTCGACCCGAGAAGGTAACGCTCCTCATCTATCCTCAACCGCTCCTTTGAAAGAGTAACTGCATATTTAAGGTTAATGAGAAGCTGGACCTGCTGTATATAGTTGTAATATCCTGATACTATGTCGGACAGAAAATTCTCGATAGCCAGCTGCGTGTTCAGCTCACCTATATCCTTCAGCTCATTCAGCTTCTTATAAGTAGTGTTGACACTGAACCCGTTAAAGATAGTAAGCCCAAGGTTAACCCCCGCGTTTGTGGTTCCTGTGTGCAATCCATTTGTTACCGTCTGGCTGTTGTCAGCATTCTTCGTTGTGGTATTTATAAGGTCGGCGCTTTGTCCCCCGTTCACATCAATGCTCGGAAGATACCCGGCATTGCCCAGTGTATAGTTGTTTTTTGCAATTGCTTCACTATTCCGGGTGATCCTCAGCGAGAAATTCTTCTCAAGACCTGTGCTTATGCAATCGTTAAGGCTTCTTACCTTCTGAGCTGTTGCCGCTCCCGGAAGGAGCAGGAAAATAATGGGCAGGCCCAGGAACTTAATTTTCATCCGGTTTAGGTTTGATTTCACTTGAGATATAGGAATAGATTGCCGGGACAACATAAAGGGTGAGGAATGTTGAGAAGAGCATTCCGCCGATAACCGCTGTACCCATGGCTACCCTGCTTGCGGCGCCTTCACCCAGTCCCAGCGCAAGAGGACTGATACCGAGCACGGTTGCAAGGCTGGTCATCAGGATTGGACGGAACCTGGCTGCAGCGGCATCCTTTATCGCTTCAAACTTCGGGAGTCCTGCGGCTTTCCTCTGGTTTGCAAACTCGACGATAAGTATCCCGTTCTTGGTCACAAGCCCGATGAGCATAATGATCCCGATCTGGCTGAAGATATTCATTGTAATTCCGAAATACCACATGAACAAAAGTGCCCCGGTTATTGCCAGCGGCACGGTCATCATAACGATGAACGGGTCCTTGAAGCTTTCAAACTGTGCGGCCAGGACAAGGAAGATGAGGATGAGCGCCAGCAGGAATGCGAACATGAGGCTTGAGGAACTCTCCTTGAAATCCTTGGAATCGCCGGCAAGGGCGGTCCTGAATGTTTCATCGAGGGTCTCTTTTGCGATCTTGTCCATTTCGTCGAGCCCCTGGCTTATTGTTTTGCCTTTCGTAAGCCCTGCCGAAATCGTTGCTGATACGAACCTGTTGTACCTGTAAAGCTGGGGCGGCGCAGTCTCCTCGGAGAGGGTCACCAGGTTATCGAGCTGGATCATGTCGCCGGACTTGTTCCTGACATAAAGCGACTTCAGGTCAAGAGGCTTGTTCCTGTCGCTCCGTGCAAGGTCGCCGAGTATTTGGTACTGTTTTCCGTTCATGAAGAAGTATCCGAACCTCTGCCCGCTGAGGGCAAGCTGGAGGGTCTGCCCGATATTCTGGGTCGACACCCCGAGGTTGGAAGCCTTGTCTCTGTCAATATGTATCCTGAGCTCCGGCTTGGTAAATTTGAGGTTCACGTCGGCCATCTGGAAAGTGGGGTTGTCCATGACCTTTGCCATGAATGCCGGCAGTATCTTCCTCAGCTTGTCAATCGTCGTAGCCTGCAATACATACTGCACAGGCATCCCAGCCCTTCGTCCACCGAATGTGGATTGCTGCATGACCATTGCCCTTGCCTTGGTCTTTTTTCTGACAAGGCCGCCCAGCATATCTGCAATGTCCTGCTGCGACCTGTCCCTTTCCTTCGGGCCGACCAGGGTAATCCTGATGTTGCAGAAGTCGGGCCTGATCATGTTGATCAGGCCGTTGCTTTCCGGGACTACCGTGTCGACCATGCTCTCCAGGTCATTCATATATCCGAGCATGAACTCGTAAGTGGATCCTTCCGGAGCTGTGGCGTTTACAGATATCTGGGAGCGGTCCTCGAGCGGCGCCATCTCGGCAGGAATCGATTTCCAAAGAAGTACAATAAGTCCGAGTGCAAGACCGATAATGGCAAACGTCCACCGCCTGTGGGCCAGAAAGGTGTCAAGGGTCCGCTGGTAGCCGTTGTTGAGATTATTGAAGAATTTTTCAGTTTTCCTGTAGAACCAGGTGTGCGATTTCTCATGGCGAAGCAGCTTTGTCGAAACCATCGGTGTGAGCGACAGGGCAAGGAACGCGGATATACCCACAGCTCCAGCCATTACGACTGCAAACTCCCTGAAGAGGCGCCCCGTGATCCCCTGGAGGAAAACGATCGGGAAGAACACTGATATCAGGGTTATAGTGGTGGCGATGATCGCGAAATAGATCTCCTTCGATCCCTCTAGTCCCGCCTGCATCGGTGGAAGCCCGTTCTCTACCTTGACATATATGTTCTCCATCACCACAATGGCATCGTCCACGACGATGCCAATCGCAAGAACAAGGGCGAGAAGCGTCAGGACATTTATGCTGTATCCCGCCAGGTACATTATGAAGAAGGCCCCGACCAGCGATACCGGTATGACCAGGATGGGGATCATGGTCGCACGCCAGTTTCGCAGGAAGAAATAAATAATCACAACAACAAGAAGGAAAGCGATATAAATCGTATCCTTGACCTCTTTTATCGATTTCCTGATGTACTCGGTGTTGTCGAACCCTACCTTCAGCTTGATATCATCTGGAATATCCTTCTGGATGAATTTCAGTCTTTTGTAAACTTCGTCGACGATATCGATCTGGTTCGAGCCTGGCTGCGGGATGATTGCGACGGCAACCATCGGAACTCCGTTGCTTTTCATTATTCCTCTTAAGTCCTCTGGCCCGAGCTCCGCTCTTCCGATATCGCTGAACCGGATGAACTGATCACCGGTCTGTTTGATTATAAGATCGTTGAACTCCTTGGGGGTCGTCATCAGCCCAAGGGTTCTGATGGTAAGCATTGTATTGTCGCCTTCGATGCTTCCCGACGGAAGCTCGACATTTTCTCGAAGGATTGCATCCCTGACATCGATCGGGGTAAGCTGGTAGCCGGCCAGCTTGACGGGATCGAGGTATAAGCGCATAGCATAGCGTTTCTGACCCCAGATGCCTACGGCACTTACCCCCTGGATAGTCTGCAACTGTTCCTTAATGGTGAGCTCGGCAACATCCGAGAGCTCAAGAAGCGACCGCTTGTCACTCTCAACGGTGACCATCATTATCGGATTGGCGTCGGCATCTGCCTTTGCCACGACCGGCGGGTCGCAGTCGCGCGGAAGGAGCCTCATGGCCTGTGAGACCTTGTCACGGGTGTCGTTTGCGGCAGTTTCCATGTCGACGGAAAGCTCAAATTCGACTGTTATGTTGCTCGATCCCTGGCTGCTGACGCTTGTCAGCGACCGTATTCCCTGTATCCCGTTGATCTCCTGCTCGAGAGGTTCCGTTATCTGGGTCTCGATCACATCAGAGTTGGCCCCGGGATATGATGTCCTTACATTGATGATAGGGGGATCCACGCTGGGAAATTCCCTGATGCCGAGAAAAGTCACCCCCACAATGCCGAAGAGCAGGATAACCAGGGCAAAAACCGTCGATAGGACAGGTCTGTTTATGCTGGTCGATGCTAGGCTCATTGTATCTCCTTATTACTTGTTCACTATAACACTGTCGAGCACGACCGGGATATTCTGCCTGAGCTGAAGTATACCTGTTGTAAGCAGGGTATCCCCGAAATTCAGCCCGGCCGTGATCTGTAACTTCGATGCCGTTCTTAATCCGATCTTCACCTTTACCGACTGGGCTTTGCCATGCCTGTAAATAAACACCTTTTCACCCTCCATTTCAGCTACCAGTGCCTCTGTCGGAATTGCAACGGCGTTCGAGATCTTTGATAATTCGAGCGTGATCCCGGCAGATACTCCCGATTTAAGCTCTTCATTCCTATTGGGATAGAGAGCGCGCAGAACGATCGATCGTGTATTGATATCAATCTTCGGATCGATGGCATACACTGATGCGTCAAAAACCTGGCTGATCCCGTCAATGCTGAATTTAATGGGATACCCTATACGCACCTCCGAAGCATATTTCCCCGGGATTGAAAACTCGATCTTGACAGGATTTGTCTTAATCAGCCTCGCAATTTTTATTGTAGGATTGGTAAAACTCCCTTCGCTCAGGTACCTTAACCCGATCATACCATCGAAGGGAGCACGCAATTCGGTCATTGCGATCTGTGCCTTTATGAGGTTGATGTCGGCATTCAGCGTTTCTACATCAGTGACTATCTGGTCATAGCTCTCCTGGCTTATTGCATCCTTGCTGAGGAGGCTTCTTTGCCTGTACTCCTTGGCCTCAGCCATCTTGAGCTCTGCTTTCAGCTTCTCGAGCTGGGCCTGGAGTGGCTGATCATTGATTTTGGCGAGAAGGTCACCTTTCTTTACCCTTGTGCCCTCGGTGAAGTTGATCCCCACGATCTTCCCGGAAGTTTCGAAAGAAAGATCCACCTCTTCGTCAGGTTTGAGGGTTCCGGTCGATTTCACAAACTCGCTCATGTTGGAGGGGGAGATCAGATAACCTGTGGCATTAAGTTTCTGCATTCCCTGCCTCAGCATCGGCGTCTGGAGGCTCTTTTGTCCAAACTGCTTAGCTATGAATGGTTTTAATTTGGGATACAATATTATTCCGGCAATAAACAGAATTATAACAATTGTTACCGTAGTCTTTATCCTTTTATTCATCATGCGTGAAGTTTAGTTCTTCTTGTTCAGGTCGGGCAAGATTATTTCCTATAAACAACTGACTTTATATCATTTACTGAATCACCAGGCCTGGAGACAAGTCGCCACAAATTTAGAAAAATAATCATGCCGAACCCCCGGTACATGGGCCTCAAAATGTTAAATATTCATAAAACGATGACTGATCGTTAAATGAAAGAGTTTAATTTTGGGTAAAATCAGAATGGTATGATACAGCGTATTCAGACGGTTTATCTTTTCCTGGTTGTCATTATATCGGTGATATATATGACGGGAACAATAATCACATTCACCGGAAGCTCGGGCCATCCGGAGAAAGCGACATTCTCGGGGGTGTATGCCGGGTCCGGCGAGCCGGCCTCCGTAGTTGAAATCAGACTGATCCCCCTTGCCGCCCTGTCGATCCTTGTTCCAGTACTTGCGCTGGCATCAATTATCCTCTTCCGGAACAGGAGGATCCAGCTGAGATTTGTTTTTGTGACTTTGGCCGTAACAGTCCTGCTGATTCTCGTGGCCGGATCCAGCTTCTTCTACCTTGTCAGGAGCGGGGCGACTGCAGTGGTCCCGTCAGCGAGATCTGTGATCCCGCTGATCTCGCTGATACTTATAATTCTTGCTGTCAGGGGTATAAGAAAGGATGAAGATCTCGTCAGATCCTACGACAGGCTTCGCTGAAGCTCAGATGATCTGCATATTCTCCTGGTTGGTGATCTTCTCGCAATAGTGACATTTAAGTGAAACGTTCTTTTTTGAAACGACCCTGAAGCGTGTCGTAACCTGCTCGAAATTCGTTATGCACTTTGGGTTCATGCACTTTGCAATGCCAGTAATGGTGTCGGGTACTTCGACGACCTTCTTCTCCACAACTTCGTAATCCCTGATTATGTTGAGCTTGGCATCGGGGGCAACAAGCGCTATCCTGTTGATATCCTCATCCTCGAAGAATTTGTCGGATATCTTGATGATGGCCTTTTTGCCGAGCTTTTTGCTTTCAAGGTTGGTCCCGAATGTTATCTGGCTGTCAAAATGGTCGAGACCCAATATCTGGATCACCTTGAACAGGTTCCTGGCCGGGATGTGATCGATCACGGTCCCGTTTTCAATTGCACTGACACTCAGTTGCTTTCGTTCTTTCATTGCAGACCTCCGTTTATTTGATACCCAGTAAGGAACACAAGATCGCCTGCCTGGTGTAAACACCGTTCAAAGCCTGTTCAAAATAGTAGGCTTTCGGATTGGAATCCACATCAGGGTGGATCTCATTCACCCTCGGCAGGGGATGAAGTATCCTCATGTTCGGCTTTGTATTGGCAAGCATTGCGTTTTTAAGGACATAAACATTCTTCACCTTTTCATATTCGATTGGATCGGAGAATCGTTCCTTCTGGACCCTGGTCATATAGATTATATCGGCTCTTGAGATGATGTCGGTGAAATCGGAATGTTCATAGTATCTGAGCCCGAGGTTCTCAAGGTAGAGCTTGAATTCATCGGGCATCTTCAGCTCATCGGGAGATATGAAGTTGAAGGTCGTGTTCCATCTCGACATGGCCATCATAAGCGAATGGACGGTGCGGCCGTACTTAAGGTCCCCGACCATGAATATATTGAGGCCGTCGAGTGTGCCCTGGGTCTTCCGGATGGAATACATGTCGAGCAGGGTCTGCGTGGGATGCTGGTTGGCTCCGTCACCGGCATTTATCACGGGAACCGATGCTATTTCGCTGGCAAACCGTGCGCTTCCCTCGATAGGGTGCCTCATTACTATCAGATCGCTGTAGCTGCTCACCATCCTGATGGTATCGTGCAGGGTTTCCCCCTTCGATACGCTTGAGCTACTCGCATCAGAGAATCCCACAATCTTGCCGCCCAACCTGTTGATGGCGCTCTCGAAGCTGAGGCGTGTCCTTGTGGATGGTTCAAAAAAGAGCGTGGCGACGACTTTCCCTTCAAGCAGCTTTTGTACCGGCTCCTTTTCAAATTCAGCGGCAAGATCCAGTATCTTGAGGATCTCACCGGTGTTCAGGTCGTCAATTGATACTAAGCTTCTGGGTTTCATGTAAGTAGGATTTTTCTGTTTACTTCCGGGTGTGCTATCAAAATTACTCAAGATTACGGGTTAATCCGAATAATGTTAATAAGTAGCTCACAACTTTTGAAATACCTTAAGATCAGTGTCTTCCTGAAAATGTGTATCTGAGGCCCTCAATTCTTTCAAGCGCTGAAACAACCCTTTCATGGATCGAACATCGTGCACCGATGGTGATCCTGCAATCCGTGTCGAACAGCTGGTCCGACTGGCTGAGATTCTCTTCCTTGATCAGCTTCATCACCTCATTCATTGAAGGCCAGGGGAAGACCAGCTCAAAGTGGTCCCGGACGGTGAGCTCGATTATCTGCGAATTCCTGATGGCATCCTCTGCTGCGGTCCTGTAAGCATTGATGAGCCCGGCGGCTCCTAGCAGCTTACCGCCGAAATACCTGGTCACCACGATCAGGATATTTGTCAGCCCGAATGAGTTGATCTGACCGAGGATCGGCTTTCCCGCAGTTCCTGATGGTTCCCCGTCATCATTGATGCGCCATGACTCTCTTTCCAGGCCTATCATCCAGGCATAGCAATGATGCCTTGCTGAGTGATGCAATTTCCTGATGTCAGTGATGATCTGTTTTACCTCTTCCGGTGATCTCACCGGATAGGCGAATGAAAGGAAACGGCTTCCTTTTTCCTTGTACAACCCTTCCGAAAACGCCCTGATTGTCAGATATGTATCAGATTCCATCAAAGTATTTGCTTTTCATCCCGGGCTCCGGCAGCCTGGTGCAATATTAATTAATTCGCGGGAGATGGACCGGAATTAGGCTTAAAAATGATATATTTGTTTCGGGAGGAAATGCAATGAATGTACTGCTGGATGAAAAGGATCTTCAGAAACTCATCGTCATCGGTGACAGGATCCTTATAAAGCCGAAAGTGCCGCAGTCGAAGACAAAAAGCGGATTGTTCCTTCCGCCTGGAGTAAATGAGAACGAGAAGGTCCAGATCGGCTATGTGCTTAAGGTAGGGCCGGGGTACCCGATCCCATCATTGAACGATCCCGATGAGCCCTGGAAAAACAGGTCGGAGGAGCCCAAGTATGTCCCCCTGCAGCCGAAAGAAGGCGACCAGGCTGTCTATCTTCAGAACAGCGCAATCGAAATCGAGTTCAATCATGAAAAATACATCGTTGTCCCGCAATCGGCAATACTCCTGCTCCTGAGGGATGACGGAATGTTCGAATAGGTTTTGAAATGGAGAATGAATATCTGAAAGCAAGGAAGATCCTGATCGTTGAAGATGATCTTTCAAGTCGGCTTTACCTCAATAAGATCCTCGAGAAGACCGGGGCTTTCCTTGTCAATGCCGCTGATGGCAGCGAAGCTATAAATGCTGTTGAAAAGGATCCCGGGATTCAGCTCATCCTGATGGACATCCAGCTTCCGATAATCGATGGGTACGGCGCTGCCAGGAAGATCAGGGAACTCAGGCATGATGTGATCATCATTGCCCAGACGGCTTTCAGCCTGACGGGTGACAGGGAAAAGATAATCTCTTCCGGCTTCGATGATTATATCGTAAAACCAATCTTCCCCCAGCAGCTGATTGAAAGGCTGGTAAATGCGCTGAAAATAAGAGATGACCGGGATTAACTCCTTTTAGTCATATGCCGCGATCTGGCTGAATTCCTTCAGGAAGCCAGCAATCTCATTGTCCCATCTTTCCTTTTCATGTTTCAGGGGAATGCCGTCGATCAGAGCCTGCCTCATCAGGCTGTCCCCGGCGAGAATGTCAAAAGGCATCAGCCTGAATTCGTACTCGTATGGAGGCGGGTTGAAAGTCAGTGAACCCGGGGGAGAGGTTTCGATGACTGCCTGGATGATCTCATAAGCCGCGACTACAGGGCGGAAATTTGCTGGATCGGTCACATGGATCTGAATCCCGTTGCAGTATTTTCCGGCAAATTTGTTGAATGTGGGAATGAATCCATGGATCCTGAACCTGCATCCGGCGGGGTTGCGGTCCTCAAGGTTCCTGATCAGCTTTTCAGGATCGATGAATGGTGCGCCCAGAAGCTCAAAGGGGACAGTTGTTCCCCTGCCTTCCGAAATATTCAGCGCCTCGGCAAGTACGGTTCCCGGATAAACGATTGCCGTCCTGAGTGTCGGCATGTTTGGGGAAGGAAGAACCCAGGGAAGGCCTGTCTCGTCATAGAGCATGTCCCTGCGCCATCCTTTCATCCAGACCACCCTCAGATCGCAATTCCGGAGGTAGTTCTCCCGGACCCATAATGCCATTTCACCGATTGTCATCCTGTGGCACATCGGGATGCACGCGCCTCCCACGAATGTAAAATATTCTTCCCTGAGCACCGGGCCGTCGAACGGAACACGCCCGATTGGATTTGGCCGGTCAAGTATCCAAACCGGGATCCCTGCCGCCGCACATGCCTCCATGCAGAGCCTGACACTCCAGATATAGGTATAAAGCCTGGCGCCTACATCCTGTAGATCGACAACCAGCACATCGAGGCCGGCAAGCATTTCCGGGGTCGGCTTCCGGAACTCGCCATAGAGGCTGTAGACAGGCACTTTATACTTCGGGTGCATTCCTCCGGCCCATGTGATCATATTATCCTGGGTTTGACCGTACAGGCCATGCTGGGGACCGAAGAGTGCCCCGAGCGTGCACTCCTGCGCCTCAAAAACAAGATCGGTGATATGCCTCAGACCAGTGTTCACACTAGGAGCGTGGCAAAGCACGCCGATCTTCTTTCCCCTGAGCCCTGCGGGAAAGCTGCTCATTACCTGTTCCAACCCTGTTGTCACCATATAGATCAACTTAAAAACATATTCCGTCACACTGCTTTTGCGCCCTTTTCTGCGATGATCCGGAAAGATTGAAAGTTAATATTCTTTAATAAGTTTGTACCTTTATAAAATTAATATTTGTTTTGCTTTCCTTGCCTCTACTGCTTGAAATTGCAAATTTGTAAATAATAAATTCTTAAGATATACGCCCAATGATTTTACTCAGGCCCAGGATCTATGCTATTACATTTTCCGCTTCACTTTTTGCAGCATTTTCATGCTCTGACGCCAATTACAGGTCTGTGACCATCCTGGAAACCACGGATGTGCATGGAACAATACTTCCTTACGATTTCATCGAGAAGAAAGAACTGGCAAATTCACAGGCTTCAGCATATTCGTACATCAGAAAGGTGAGAGCAGAAGAAAAATCGGTCGTCCTGCTCGATGACGGGGACAATCTCCAGGGCCAGCCGCCTGTATATTATTTCAATTATATCGATACGGTTTCAGAACACCTGAATGCCCTGGCAATGAACTATATGGGATATGATGCCTGCACAGCCGGGAACCATGACATAGAGACGGGTCACGCGGTGTATGACAGGCTGGTAAAGGAATACAGGTTCCCCTGGCTTGCCGCCAACGCGGTGGACAGTAAAACCGGGCAACCATATTTCAAACCCTATGCCATTATCAATAAGGCAGGTGTGCGGATTGCTGTCCTGGGGATGATCACTCCTGAAGTTCCCACCTGGCTCCCTCCCGAACTGTACTCAGGAATCGAATTCAGGGGCATGGTTGAGACTGCAAAGCTATGGATGCCTGTCCTGCTCCGTGAAAAGCCCGATATTGTTGTTGGTCTCTTCCATTCCGGATGGGATGAAAGGCTTGATCATGCGCCTTCCCCGGGCATGCATGATGACAGGGGCGCTGCTGATGTGGCAGCAAATGTCCCGGGTTTCGATATCATAATGTGCGGCCATGATCACAAGGTGGTAAACAAAAAGATAGTCAATACGGCAGGCGATACGGTGCTTATCCTTGACGGAGGGAGCAGGTCGGAAAAGATCGCAAGGGCTGACATCCGCGTCCCCGCCCGGAAAGCCGGCAAACACCGCCCGAAGCTCTCCGGCGAGATCATCGATGTTGACAAATACAAGCCTGACGGAGAATTTGTTGCAAAGTTTTCTGACCAGGACAAAACCCTGAGGAAATATGTAAACAAGGTCATAGCAAATTCTGAAAGCGACATTTCCACCAGGGATTCATATTTCGGATCGTCGGCATTTGTGGATATGATCCACCGTGTGCAGCTGGAAGTCACCCATGCCGCGGTTTCTTTCGCAGCGCCGCTGTCGTTCGATGTAAAGATCTCATCGGGCCCCGTAACTGTGGGCGACATGTTCAAATTATACAGGTTCGAGAACCAGCTTTACAAAATGAAGCTTACCGGAAAAGAGATAAAGGATTACCTGGAGTTCTCATATTCGGAATGGCTCAATACAATGAAAGGGCCGGGGGATCTGATGTTGAAGCTCAGGCTTGACAATTCCGGCAGGCCCCTCATTACGAATGGTGAAGCATGGTTCCGCAATCAGCCATACAACTTCGACTCTGCGGCGGGGATTGATTATACTGTCGATGTCAGCAAGCCAGAAGGCAGCAGGGTGAGGATCACCGGTTTTTCTGACGGCAGACCCTTCATCCCCGATTCAGTTTACAGTGTCGCAATTAACTCATACAGGGGTAACGGGGGAGGTGGTCACCTTACTTCAGGGGCCCACATACCCCCCGGCAGGCTTGCAGAACATCTTGTTGCATCAACTGACAGGGACCTCAGGTATTACATCCTGAAAGAGATTGAGAAGGAAGGGGTTATCAAGCCGCAGCCCCTCGGCAACTGGAGGATAATCCCCGAAAAGTGGGTCAACGAAGCCAGAAGCAGGGAATATTCACTCCTGTTCGGAAATAAGCACAGGCAAGAGTAATTTTGGACAATTGCATTCGTTTATATCTATGATACACAGCGAGGCAGGGTTAAATGACGGATTGCTTCTGCCGTTGGCAGAGGCATTCTTCACAGTGCAGGGTGAGGGAAATAACGCAGGGGAAGCAGCCTATTTTATCCGTATTGGCGGTTGCGATGTGTGCTGCAACTGGTGCGATTCACGGTTCTCATGGGATCCGGATCAGTTCCCGCTCGTGGAGACCGGTGAGATCGTCCGCGGAGCTGCCGGATCGGGTGCAGGCACAGTTGTTGTCACCGGAGGAGAGCCGCTGATGTGGGACCTCGGTCATTTATGCTGCGGGCTAAAGGAGCAAAATATAAAAAGATGCCTTGAAACATCCGGAGCATACCCTCTTTCAGGCGAGTGGGAATGGATCTGCCTCTCCCCAAAAAGGAACATGCCACCGACTGGCGATATTTGCGGCAGGGCTGATGAACTTAAAGTTATAATTGAATCACGGGACGATTTTGAATGGGCCGAAAGATACAAACGACTTGTCCGTGAGGACTGCAGGCTTTTCCTTCAGCCCGAATGGAGGAGTTTTAAAACGGTCATCCCTGAGATTGTTGACTATGTCAAGAATAACCAGGAATGGAAGATCTCGCTCCAGATCCATAAATTCATGCATATTCCCTGAAAAAGGATGAGACTTCAGGCCTTAATATTTATTGTATCGGCTGGATTGAGCTCCCTGAACACGGACCTTCTTTCTCAGCAATACCATACAACTTCAATAAAGGCCATGAGGTTATACAGGGAAGGGGTGACTTCTTTTGACTATATTGACTACCAGGGAGCTGAACAGTTGCTTAAGCAGGCAATCTCGGCCGATGACAGGTTCTATGAAGCCTACCTGACAATCGGCGACCTGATGTTCAAACAGCGGAGATACAGCGAGGCTGCCGGGTATTATCACACGGCAGTCAGGCTTGATTCCTCCTTCTATATGCCCCTATTTTTCAGCCTTGCCACTTCTGAAATGATGACCGGCAATTATGCCAGGGCCCTTGTTCATTATAAGGTATATCTCGCACAGGGCCGGATATCTGAGAAGAACAAGGCTGTCGCCGAAAAAAATGTGAAGAATTGTGAATTTGCCATCGAGGCGATCAAGAATCCTGTGCCCTTCAGCCCTGTCAATATCGGCGACGGGGTCAATACTGCAGATAATGAATACTGGCCTTCAATAACGGTTGACGGGCAGACACTCATGTTAACCCGACAGTCGAGGTCAGGGGAGAGGGGGAGCATAGGGCAGGAAGATTTCTATATCAGCCATCTTTCGGGCAACAACTGGCAAAAGGCCGTAAATGCGGGAAGCCCCCTGAATACGCCGCAGAACGAGGGGGCCCAGACCCTTTCATCTGACGGTCATTACATGTACTTTACCGCCTGCGAGCGGCAGGGCGGGCTTGGCAGCTGCGATATATACTTTTCCGCATTCAATGGCAAAGGGTGGTCGCTGCCGGTAAATCTCGGGCCTCCGGTAAACAGTGCCTACTGGGAAACGCAGCCTTCGGTAACTTCCGACGGAAAGACCCTTTATTTTTCCAGCAACAGGCCAGGCGGTTTCGGCGGAAAGGACCTGTGGAAAACTGTGCAGACAAATGACGGGAAATGGAGTGTCCCGGTCAACCTGGGCAGCGTCATAAATACCCCTGGTGATGAAATGTCGCCGTTTATCCATTTCGATGGGAAGACTCTATATTTTGCCTCAGACGGCAGGCCCGGAATGGGAGGATTCGATCTATACATATCCCGGCTGCAGAACGACTCCGTATGGTCAGAGCCTCGGAATCTCGGCTACCCCATTAATACCTTCAACGACGAAATGGGGCTGATCATCGAATCGAACGGCCAGAAGGCCTATTTTTCATCCCAGCGTGATGATTCGACCGGGAAGAATATCTATTCATTCAACCTATATGAATCGATCCGCCCCGAGCCGGTTTCCTATGTTAAAGGAAATGTAACCGACAGGATTACAGGACAGGCGCTGAAAGCCGAATACGAACTGATTAACCTCTCCACCGGGAAAACCATAATCAGCGACGAGACAGCTGAAAACGGGGATTTCGTTGCCTGTCTTCCCTCCGGGGTGAACTACGGGCTCAATATAAGCACGAACGGCTATCTTTTCTATTCTGACAATTTCATGCTGAAGGGTGAACATCCTGTCGCCAGGCCTTACATCATACGGATAAGCCTCAGCCCGATGAGGGTCGGAGAAAAGATGCTCCTTTCAAATATCTTCTTTGAGGTCGATTCCTGGGAGCTGGAAAAGGAATCGATGGCCGAGCTGAACAAGCTGGCTGACCTGCTCAGGAAGAACAAGTCCCTGGTCGTTGAGATCGGCGGGTACACAGATGCAACAGGGTCCGACGAGCATAACCTTACTCTTTCTGAGAAAAGAGCCCTTTCGGTTGTGACCTACCTGACCAGCATCGGAATTGACCCGGCCCGCCTCAGGCACAGGGGTTACGGCAATAAATCACCAGTGGGGAATAACGTTACCGCGGAAGGAAGAAAGCTGAACCGACGGACCGAAGTTCAGATCATAGAGCTGAAAAAATAACGATCCCTTTCCGTTCAAAAGGGTTGCATCAGATAAAAACGAGGGTGCCCTGGCAAGCACCCTCGTTCAAGCTCACGCTCACAGGTTAGAACAGACACTTTTGGACTTTCACTTCTGGTTTCAGAGAATTATTTTTGTATCTGTCAGTCTGTTAGCCTTAAAATCAGTCCTGGCTATTGGTTCTGCAGGAACTGAGAAGTATATGCCTGATCCGGTCAGTCCGTTCCTTTCTACCCAGACTGAACCCTCAAGCAGTTTTATTAGTTTCCTGGTAAACAAAAGATTTATTGCTGTAAATGGATCATTGAATCTTTTAAGCGATTTCCCGGGATCACTGGTCTGAATGTACTCTAGGTTCCTGTCATATCCGTCACCCGAGTCGAGTATGTAAAATGTCAGCTTATTCCCGGAAATGAAATACCCCAATTTTATGTAGCCTGCCTTAGTATTCCCGAGAGCGTTCATGAACAGATTCCGGATGATTCTGCCCAGCCTGTTTATATCGGCCCGGTACTGGTTCGGATCGGGCTGGTAATGCTCGGTGACCAGGATAAGTTCCCGGGAGTTCCTTTTCTTCAGGGCCTCCCTGAATTCGGAATATAGTCCGCTGAATGCGGTTTCAAAAGTGATGGTCACCTGCTCAGATTCCGAATTGCCCAGGTCGATCACAGACGAATCAAGGAAATTGTCAAACATGGTGATAATGGCCTGGCATGCCTCATAGATCAGGTTGTTGTATTCTTCTCTTTCATTCCCTGCGGATTTACCCGATTCCAGGAGAAATGCAAAAGAGACTATTGAATTCATCTGGGACCTCAATTCCCTTGACAGACCTGCCAACAGGTCCGGGCAATTGGCCAGTACTTTATCCGGCGATTCAAGGCCTTTTCTCACGTCTCCCTTCCCGGGGATCTTTCCCCCGGATCCGCTAATACCGTTTGCCAGCACATCAAACATAAACCAGCTCCTCCTGAATTACTTTATTTCAACTGCTTAAGTATCTTCCCTGCCTCTTTCCCGTGAATGCTCCCAGAGTCTTTTATTGCACGAAGCTGGTCTTTTGCCTTTATCGCCTCGCCTGTTTTAATGTAGCACAATGCCAGGTACCATTGTGCATGGTCGATGTAGAGGTTATTGTTGTCGTTGATCACTGTCTCAAAGGAGCTTTCCGCTTCGGGATAATTTGAGATCTCGAAATTTGATATCCCGTTCATCAGCCAGGAATTCATGTTCTTTGGCTCTTCGCGGAGCACTTTGCTGAAGTAGACTGCGGCATTCCTGTAATCCTTCACCTTGTAGTAATCGACCGCAAGGTTGTAATCGGCATTTGATATTATGGATCCTGACCGGGAAGGCGATGGCGCCTCATACGGTGCATAGTATTTCTCCAGGATCCCTTCACCTGTCAGCTTTGGCCGCGGGATTAACAGGAGACCGCCTGCAAGAAAAGCTATCCCCGCAACGATAGCTGCGTATTTGAGGATCCCTTTCCAGGGGCTACGTGCTGTTTTCCCGGTATTCCTCCGGCTTTCGATATTGATCAGTTTCTCCCTGAGGCTGATGATGTCGGTTTTATTAATGACGTTATCAGCCTGCTTCCTGAGATCAACCTCATTCCTGAGAGCAGGGTTCCCCTCCATCTCCTTGAGGAACCAGATCTTTTCAGAATCGCTCATCTCACCGGCATTGAACCGTTCGATGAAGTACGAAAAATCGGTAGTCTTCATAACTTATTTTTTTGAATAATCATTTTTATATCAATATTTTAAGATATCAAGTCAATTTAATGATGTATTTCTCGTACATTTCTTCATAACATGCCATAGGTCACAGTATGAAATTAAAGAGCTAAAATCAAGAAGTAAATAATTCTGACTTAAATGGTCAAAATAAATTAATCTTAATTTCTGTAATGAAATTTTGATACATAATTACTCCACTAAATTCTGGGCGATGGGGGTGTCGGGACAAATATTGGATCACCTTCCCCGCCTTTAATAGTTATCATTTCTTCAACAGAAAGTTCATATTCGACAAAAGTCTCTGCCAGTTGATTAAGGTCAAGCTTTTTCATGTTACTTAATTTTTAATAATTGATACTGATTTAGGGTAATTCTTAATAATTCTGCATCTCACAGTTACATGTCAAATATTTATCATATGTGACATGAAAAATTTGGAAATTTTTTGTAAGAATTCTTACTGTTTGAAATACAACAGCATACATTAGTTTTCGTTATTATTTGTAAAGTTGTTTTTTTGTTTATTGCTAATAATTTTCAACTTTATATGGACAAATCCTCTAGTTATCGATGAAATGCCAATTTTAACCCTCAAACGTAGTTTTACACTGGTTTCGATAATATTGCTGACATGTAAATTAAGCTTCTCAGCTGACTTGGTTAACGAGTCGAGCTATGCATTTCTTTCTATCAATAAAGGTGAAAACGGCCAACAGATTGAAAAGGTTGAATCCCTACGCCTTAAGGAATTAAATTCAAGAATCCAAAACTCGTTAATAAATCGAGACACCATTGAAATAAAACTATACTCAAATCGCATCCTTGAAATTCTGCAGGAACCGGATCTGGATAGTTTGACTCTTTCTGACTCCTTCTATTATATTGGTTATGTATTTCTTATGAAAAATCGTAACGCAGAGGCAGTCAGGTGGTTTATCCGTTCATGTGATGTGCGCAACAATTTCAATGTTAAAGACGATATTCATGCTAAGTGTCTTTACAACAGTTCAATTGCTCATTTTGCCCTTGGTGATTATAAAAAAATGAAAGAGTGCGCTGTCAAAGCTGCAGGCATCGAAAAGTATCTAAGGGAACCTTCTAATGACAGACTGTTAAGCGATTACCTAAGTATTGTTACCGCATGCTTTGATCTCAATG
>DCFQ01000094.1:0-26012 GCA_002319915.1 Bacteroidales bacterium UBA1800
GGCGAATTGTGCCGGACATAGAGATGATCGCTGACCGGGTTCGGGAAGACCTTCAGTCCATTTTCATTGTTGATATCTGGTTCTGAAAGGATAATGTCGTTCGAGGCTGTCCAGTTCGAGGCTTCATTATTGTCGGAGGTTATATTCGTTAGTTTCAGGTAGCTGCCATTTCCATCTGCTTCCGGCCATGGGATCGTATCGCTGTATGTCACATTGTCAATGACATTGCCGAAACCGTCGACCAGAACAAGGTCCTCACCTTTGTCGGAAAGGTTCCTGGTAAACTGCCCGAAAGGATTCACACCATATTTCATCCTGAATGTTGCGATATCGCCCGCAAGGTAAATTGATTCATGCGGCCCGACTGTCGAATTTGGAGGGAACTGGAAGACAAGCCCGGTCCCGCCAAAGTAGATTCCTGTGAGATCCGCAGGCTGGCTGTCATTGTTGGTGAGCTCAAGGAACTCCAGCTTGTCGGCATCCCTGAACTCGAGGGTGGGTTTGGGATGGTACATGATCCTGCTGATTACCAGCCGGGGCAGCGGTTCTTCACTGCATTGTGACCAGGGCCCAAGGTTGGCGGTGATCCACCTGATCCTTGTATCGATGAATTTCTTTACTTCTTCTGCTTCATAAGGGAAGTCAACTACCTGGTACCATCTCATATTATTGCGGACCGCGGCCTCATTGATCTCGACGACCGTCCTGTCGATAAAGGCCTTGATGCTGTCGGGATTCAGGGGATTACCCGGATGGATCAGCTCGTTCCACCTTTTTGAGAGGTAACATTCGAATGTTGCATTGTTAAAAAGGTTATACCAGTAAGCCGGACCTTCATTGTCGCCATTCGAGAACTGCCACACGTCGGGCTTGCTCCGGTCGTATCCCCAGAAGAAAAGGTCGTTCCCATAGGTCAGGTCATTATCCCAGATGGGTCCGGCCCGCAGCTTTCCGTTCCGGTCCTTATGGTAGAAAGTGCTGTAGGTATAGGAGTCGGCGTTTGACGAGAGCTCGCTGATTATCATGTAATCGAGAAAGGAGGGGATGTCTATAATTGAAGGAAAACCGCTGACCAGGGATGTGTTACCCGACAAGGCCGTCGCATCCAGCCGACGGAACTGGTTCCGGATATAATCATTCTGCGGGAAGGTGACATCTTCAGGCTTTGGCAGCACATGAATAAAATCGATCGTAGCGTAGTTGCGCGAGATCATTGACCATGCCACGGGGTCTCCGCCGGTTGTCTTGTCGGCTTTTGTGATGTATCCGCCTGTCAGGTCAGGGTAAGAATTATCGATGGTCTCAATCCTTTTAACATTTACCCTGTGGTCATCGGCTTTTATCTTTTCCTGCAGGAGATAAAGGCCCTTGTAATCCCCGTTAATGACTACCTCGCAATAAGCAGTCCGGGATGCATATTCCCCAATTTTGATAGAAAGGTTATAGGTCAGATAGTCCCGGAGAGTGGCGGGATCGAAAGTCATGCTGTTAAGGATCCAGTCGTTCTCGGCAGGCATCCCGAGAAGCTCTATATTGTTGTTTGTAAGATTGTCGGCCATGAGCGTGGTAAACCCGTATTGTTTCTTATCGGTATACTGCGAAGAGGAGCCCCGGATTTCAATACTGATCCTCCCTTCGTAGTTGAGATAAGCAGGATTGTTCTTGTCTGACAAGTAGTTACGTTCGTTACCTCCCCTCCGGATGATCCTCATTTCCCCAAAGACCCTCGGGTAATCAACAATTGCAGAATTATTGTCGGTGTTTATCACTACAATAGGCAGGTTGCTGTCGGAAAAAGTCTGGCCGGCGGCGGAACTGAAAATTAGAAGACCCAGAAAAATACCAGGGAGAAATTTTTTCATGTCAGGTCAAACGGGTTAAGCGCAGCTAAAATTAACAGGAAAATTCAATTGTATAGGTGATCATAATAAATATTCAGTTCAGGGTTTGCCATAACCACGTGGAGGGGCACTACCCAGGGGCCCCCCAACACCCCTGAAGGGGGGCTTAAAACCGTGTAACAATTTACCCCCTTCAGGGGGCCGGGGGGCAATCCCAGGCCAGTGGGCATATTCTCCCGGCGAGGTGAGCCGAAAATATAAATCCCATTCACCCGAACCATTGGATCAGCCGTATTGTTTCCTTTTTATTAAACACCGCGGCTTATGAAATTTAATTAATGATATTAATAATTATGAGTCATGAAAAAAGCTGATCCGTATCTTAACTTCAACGGCAATACCGAAAAGGCATTTAATTTTTACAAGACAGTCTTTGGCGGGGAGTTCTCTTTTCTCCAGCGGTTCAAGGATGTGCCTGACAACCCAAATGTACCTGAGGATGCCAAAGACATGATAATGCATATTGCCCTTCCTCTTGGACCCGGGACCGTCCTGATGGGCACGGATGCCCCTGAATCGATGGGATTTAAGGTCACCCCCGGCAATAACGTGAACATTCTCCTGAATGCCGACAGCGAGGCCGAGGCGACCAAACTCTTCACCGGACTTTCAAAGGGAGGGAAGGTAACGATGGAGCTTCAGAAAACCTTCTGGAATGCCTTCTACGGCTCATGTACTGATAAATTCGGCATCAACTGGATGATCAACTTTGATTACAGCCAGCGATAAAAGTCCTTTTGACAATTAATTGCTGGATGCCGGTCGTTTAATTGTCTTATTAAGTTTAACTTTATCTTCAGAGGTTAAATTTAATAATGGCATTGATAATGGATCAGGATCAGGATCAGAAGCTCTCATTCTTCGGGATAGGGCCTGTGACAGGCGTAATCTTAATCCCTGTCCTCGCAGCATCGATAGCGGCAACTGTAAGGTGGCCTCATATTTTCATGATTTCCGGCCCCGGGAGCAGGATACTCTTTTATTCGGGGCTAGTCATTCTGGCAGCCGGCCTCGTCTTCTATTTTTCGACAGTCAGACTTCTACTTAAAGGCCTCAGGGAAACGAGGCTCATGACAACCGGTCCGTATTCATTGTGCCAGAATCCGCTCTATGCGTCGATACTTCTGGTCATAGTGCCGGCCGTGGCCCTGATGATGAATACCTGGCTTATCCTTCTTACCACAATTGCAGGGTACGTGGCATTCAGGATCTATATCCGCAGGGAATACAGCGAACTTGAAAAATTTTTCGGGGAGGATTACAGGATCTACAGGACCAATACACCTGAATTCTTCCCGTTGCCATTGAAAAAATGGTTTGGAAGAAAACAATAAGATGACATAGGAGATATACGCTTATGTGAACAGGCTCGAGAATAATCATGCTAGCTATATCCTGATGCATGTCCTTGACGGCCTGAAGAAGAATCTGAGGTACCAACCTTTCAGGATCGTAAAGCCTGGCAATCTGTACAGTTCTGAATTCCAGTTCAATTTCGATTTTGTGATACATCTTATGGATGAAGAAAACCTGATTTACCGGCAGGCAATCAACAGCATTGATTCAGTTCTGTCGCAGATCGGCGATGAATTGAAATGACTATTTCCATGCAAAATTTGTGAACAGGGTTGTTCGACCCTGCAGACCGGTATTGGCGCCAATCCCAGGTATCATGAGATAACAGTACATCGCGTTCTCTTTCAACGGGGGTAGATTTTGGCATGGCTTAAATCGCTCCTTCCCGTGAACATTTCCGCCTTTTGATTTGATATTAAGCTTATACTGAATAGCGGGCCATGAAAGAAATACTGATTGATCTGTACAAATTGCGGAACCTCTATTCGGGGCTTGGACAATTTTCAATGAACTTTGCCGCTGAGCTTATGCGGCAGGTCCCGGAGAACACCGGTGTGACCTTTCTGGTTCCCCATGACTTCAGGGGCCGGATCGATGCCAAAGCCGGGCAATTAAGGGCAGATTACCAGAAAAGATACCTGCCGGCAATTACCCGCAGTTATGATATCTGGCACAGTCTGAACCAGTTCCCTTCGCATTTTCCAAACCGCAGGACGATTCAGATATTGACCGTTCATGACCTGAACTTCCTGGTAGAGAAGAGTCCGCAAAAATGCCGGAAGTATCTTACCCGCTTGCAGGGAAATGTCGACCGGGCCGATTATATAACTTCAATTTCGCAAAGCACAAGGAAGGTGCTTGAAGATAACATCGATCTGAAAGGGAAGAAGGTAAGGGTGATCTATAACGGGGTCAGTGTCGGTAACGGGCTGAATGGCAGCAAGCCGGAATATGTGAAACGAAGGAATTTCTTCTTTTCCATCGGGGTGTTCTCAAGAAAGAAGAATTTCCATGTCTTGCTGCCAATGATGAAGTATTTCCGTGATCGCCAGCTTATTATAGCAGGCGATAACAATTCCTCCTACGGGGAGTACATCGCATCCCAGATCGAAAGGTACCGGCTTAAGGAGAGCGTTGTAACACCCGGGATTATCAGTGAGGCAGAAAAAAGCTGGCTGTATTCCAACTGCGAGGCTTTCCTCTTTCCGTCAGTCGCCGAAGGCTTCGGGCTGCCTGTGGTTGAGGCAATGAAATCGGGAAGTCCGCTATTCCTGAACAAGATCGATTCCCTTTATGAAGTTGCCGGAGAGGATGCCTATTACTTTCCAAGCTTTGATGAAAAGGACATGTATTCGCTGATCAATCAGAGACTCTCGTTTCCCGGCAGCGGCGGGTACGAACGGCTAAGCAATGCACAGCGGCATGCCTCGGCCTTCACCTGGGAAAGGTGTATAGAGGAGTACCTCAGCCTCTACAGGGAGGTCCTTGGCTGAACTGATGGCCGGTTCATACCGCATGCATATAATAATGTTATAGTTCATTATTTCACTATTACATTATGACACCGGATCACCCGTTGGTAAGTTTTTCTACGATCCTGACTGCATCGCCGACATATTTTTCACAGTTTACAGTAAACAGGTTCAATTCTGCAATCTTTTTCTTGTCCGCTGGGTCATTCATGTCAAGGCCGTTGAGTAATTCACGGCAGTTGACTGAACCATTAAGCCTGGTAAATTCGTCGATAAACTCCCTTGTTTTGAGATAGGTAAAGGCCTTTTTTTCTTCCGGATCATCAATGCCCTTTCCGAATTTCAGGCCCAGGACCATCAAAGCCCCGGTCACTGCCCCGCAGGTTTTCTGCAGCCTTCCCATTCCGCCTCCGAAAGCGCATGAGATTTTCAGGCAATCATTTTCGGGCAGACCCGAGTCAGTCCCGAAAACAGTGAATACCGACTGTGAGCAGTTGAATTTGTTCCTGAAGTATGTCAGGGCATTTTCAGTTTTATCCATAAAGTTCCGGTTTAAGCTTGTTTTTGTAAAGGTCGATGAATCCGCTTTTAATAAGGTCCCTGACCCTTCTGAATTCACCCAGGATATGATCTTCGGTCCCGGAAGCGAATGTTGGGTCCTCGAATCCGAGATGCAGCCGGTTCCTCACCTTTCCTGTAAAAACCGGACAGGTTTCATGGGCATCATCACAGACGGTTATTACCCAATCCCATTCTTCCTGAAGGAAATCATCGAGCGGCGCCGGCCTTTGATCAGATATGTCAATCCCGGCCTCATTCATCACCTTTACGGCGTTCCGGCTTACGAACCTTGCGGGGTATGTACCCGCGGAATGCACATCGAGATTCCTGTCGAATGACCGGAGGAAGGCCTGCGCCATCTGGCTGCGGCATGCATTACCGGTGCAGATTATAAGTATCTTAAGAGATTTTCTTGCCATGATGATAATTTATTATCCTGTTAAACAAAGATCATTGGGTGCTTGATCAATCTACCGACAACTTTTTGACCGGATTTTTCCTGCTGTTGAAACCTGGGAACGGGATGAACCTCGGGACATCTTTCCTGTATCCTGCATAACCGGTGTACTTACCCGCCGAAATGCTCTCCGTGAGTTCAGAGCTTCCGGCAAAGAGCAGCACCAGCAATACAGGGCCTGCAATTGAGGGATTGATCCATTTCCCGGTCGCAGTTGCACCGAAGAAGTAAAAGCTGATCCAGATTGCCTGTTCGGATGTAAAATTTGGATGCCGGACATATTTCCAGAGTCCCTCCTTCAGAAATCCCGCTTTCATCGATTCAGCGTACCGGGATGACGCGGGTTTGTTCCCTTTTTTCATGGAGCGAAATTCAAAAAGCTGGTTATCAGCAACACTCTCCGTAACGATAAACAGGGTCATGAACAGGGCTGCAAGAAGATCGGTGACACCCAGGGGCTTTTCCGGAAAGAGTGCTGCGAGCAGGAGGGGGGATGAAAAAAGGAGAATCACAATATTCTGGTAAATGCTGATAAACAATAAATTGAACAGTCCGAACCTTAACCTGCCCCTTAAAGCAGGATGCTCTTTGAGTATTTTCCACCTGTAATCCTCTTCACCTTTCCAGGGGATCATGCTGTACCCGCCTTTCCTGCCAAAGTTGTAGCTGAGCCGTAACCCCCAAACAGAGATCAGGATGCTCATGATCAAAATCCTTGGGGAGGGGGAAGCCGAAAAGGTGATCCAGCTGTAGGCGACCGGAAGAAGGCTCCAGAGCTTATCTACCTGGCTGTAATTCCGGGTAATCTCGCCAATAGCAAAACAAGCCAGAGCGACAATCAGCATCAGCGTGAGCCAGGTCTGTGACAGGCTTTGAAAGAGAGGGTCATTAAGTAGTTCCATAACAGGTGTTTCTGATTATTTGAGATTATTGTTCTTCCCGGAAACTTCCCGGGTAAACTCCTTGAAATATTTTCTCGCTTCTTTCCATTCCTTGTTGCTTATCGAATAATTTACATTCGGAGGAGCCGGCGATCCTTTGATAAGCCCTGATCTTTTCAGCTCCGCCAGGTGCTGCGACACAGTCGACAATGCAAGAGGGAGCTCAGCTGCAATCTCATTGAAGCTGCATGTGCCGGAACCTGCAAGCAGCCGGAGAATGGATATCCTTGCGGGATGACCCAGGGCCCTAGCGAAATGCGCTATTTTGATGTTTTCAAGTCCGTACTTTGACCTGTGTTTATATTTCATACCAGGCTGTTTGAGTTATAAAGGGCATTTTATGGACATAAGATAATATTCGTAAATATACGAATAAAGGATGAATAAAAAAGAGTTTCACAGCGTTGCGCTGAGAAGCACGGAGGGACACGGAGGGAGACGGAGAAGCAGGAAAGGAGAGTGAAATAAACCGTCTGCGGAATACGAAGGAAAGGTATCATTGTTACCTTTATATGCTTTTACCTTAGTTTATGGCAATCCCGGACTGAACGAATGATAATCGAGCAGACATACAGCCTTCTTAAAGCCAGGTTCGGAGGCAGTCTCAGGGATCTGTCCGTAGAGGATGCCAGGATCGGGATGCATCTGACGGCTGTCCGCCTCTCGGACAACAGTTACGGGACCTCGGCCACCCTGGCTGACACTTATCCGTTCACCCCGAAGAGCCACAGGGACTACGGTGATTTTACCCCGCTTAAGATAAAAGGGCGCGGTGTAACTGACCTGCTCGAAACTGAAAAGGAATCGTGTATTATTTCTTCCCTGAAAAATGCAGTCTTAAATGCCGTTTCATCAGGAATAATCTCCGGCGGCGGATACAATATCAGGGAAAACTGCGATCCTCTCGACCTTGTCGATCTTTCCGGTTGCAAAACGATCTCGCTGGTGGGAGCTTTCCAGTCGTACATAAGGAAGATCGCAGGAACAGGGAACCGGCTTTACCTGCTCGAGCTTAATGAATCGGCACTGAATCCCGGCCAGAAACAGTATTTCGTTCCCGCGGAGCAGTACGCGAGGGTACTTCCCGTCTCTGACATAATCATAATTACCGGGCAGACGCTTGTCAACAGGACAATTGATGATCTGCTGTCGTGCGTTCGTGAAGGCAGCAGGGTGATTGTGACCGGCCCGTCGAGCAGCATTATCCCTGATGTCCTGTTCGAGAACGGGGTCAGCATTGTCGGGGCTGTCAGGATCACCAGGCCCGAATTGCTTTTCGACATTGTCAGCGAGGGGGGAACTGGTTATCACCTTTATGAGTATTGCGCTCATAAGATCTGTATCCTTAAAGAGAATGAAAAATAACCTGAGCGAAAGATGGATCAAGGCCTCAATCACAGGGACCATCTGGGCTGCCTCCGAGATAGTGCTGGGAAGCTTCCTTCATAACCTCAGGATCCCTTTCAGCGGCAATATCCTTACCGCGATCGGCCTTATCATCCTTATCTCGGTCAGCTATATCTGGAACGATAAAGGACTTTTCTGGCGTGCGGGGCTCATTTGCGCGGTCATGAAGACGATGTCGCCGAGCGCGGTGATTTTCGGGCCGATGATAGCAATTTTCGGTGAGTCGCTATTGCTGGAACTTTCAGTGATGGCGCTGGGCAGGAACATTTTCGGCTTCATGACGGGAGCAATACTGGCCATGTCGTCTAACCTCATCCATAAAATTGTGACCTATATTATATCCTACGGCATGAATATAGTCGAGGTCTACACGAACCTGGTTAGGTTCGCCCAGAAGCAAATGGATATTTCGACCGATATTGTCTGGCTGCCTGTCATATTCCTGCTCGTTGTCTATTCCCTGTTCGGGATATTCTCTGCAGCTGTCGGCATGAAAGTGGGAAGAAGACTTCTTGAGCAGCCGGGATCCGGCCCAAGTGCAACCAGCCCGATGCCTCCGGATAATCCTACCAGGCAGCCCGGAAAGGAATTTCCCTATTCGGTCGCCTGGCTTTTTCTTGACATTTTCCTGATCGTGCTGTCCTTTGTCCTGATGAACCGGGCTCCCTGGATGGTCTGGAGCTCAACAATTCTGGTAATAGTTGCAGTCTGGGCGGTAAGGTACAAGCGGGGGCTCAGGCAGTTGAAAAGGCCCGGGTTCTGGATATTCTTTGTTTTGATAACCCTTCTTGCAACAATCGTTTTTGCCAGGCTCCGGCCGGGCGGAGGCTCACTGTGGGAGGCGCTGCTGACAGGGATCCAGATGAATTTCCGGGCGGTAGTCATAATTGTAGGCTTTGCCGTCCTGGGAACCGAATTGTACAATCCCGTGATCAGGAAGTATTTCATGAGGAGTTCTTTCAGGAGCTTTCCCCTTGCCCTCGAGCTTTCGGTTGAATCCCTGCCGGCATTCATTGCATCGGTTCCGGATCTTAAAACCCTTTTGAGAGACCCGGTCTCTGTTTTCCACCGCGTTATCTCGGAAGCAGGAAACAAGCTTGCAGCGCTTACCCGCGAACCGGCGGCCGGACGTAGGGTCCTCCTTGTTACGGGACCGGTTGCATCGGGGAAGACCACCTTTGTTAAAGAATTAGCAATGGACCTCAGGAGGAACAATATGAGGGTTGGAGGGTTCTATTGCGAAAGGATAATGGAAGGGTCAGTCACAACGGGTTACGATATTGTTGACGCGGCAACGGGGGAGAGGGCTCTCCTGATGAGGCAGGGTGAAGGCGCAGGTTCTCAGAGGGTGGGCCGGTTCACGATAAGTGAAGCCGGGCTCGGGTTCGGGAGAAGCATCCTTAATTCCCCGGACCTGCCGCCCCGAGGTCCGGTGATCATCGACGAGGTTGGTGCCCTTGAGCTCGGGGGAGGCGGGTGGGCCGGCACACTTGGCACACTCCTGGCCCGGAAGGAGATACATCTGATACTTACAGCGAGGGACAGCAACCTTGGGGAGATAAGGAAGAAATGGGCTCTTGATGAGGCAATGGTTTACGATGTTACCGGGACAGGCCGGGCCGATCTGCAGGATTTTTTTCGAAACTTACCGGGAAACGGCGAGACAATAAATTAATTTTTACGAAATTAATGGCCTGAAGCTGACAGGAAGCCCTTTTTGGTGCATAATAAATTGAAAAACCGGGTAAGCCGGGTACACAAAATGAGAACACCCGTGATTGATATTACCGACCTTTCTAAATCATACGGAAAGATAAGTGCGATTGAGCATATCGACCTTGCCATAGAGGAAGGTGAGATATTCGGTTTTATCGGTCCCAACGGGGCGGGCAAATCGACGACCATCCGGATACTCATGAACCTGATATTCCCGTCGGGCGGAAATGCCAGGATATTGGGGATGGATGTCATCAGGAAGACAAGGGAGATAAAGCGAAGAACAGGTTATATCCCGTCGGATGCGAATGCCTATTCCTCGATGGATGTAAACGAGTTCCTTAATTATTGCGCCTCATTTTACGGGATCAGGAACGGGGAAGGCAGGATCAGGGAGCTTTGCGGCCTGTTCGAGCTTGATTCGAAGCGCAGGATAGGCGACCTCTCGCTTGGGAACAAAAAGAAAGTATCTATTGTCCAGGGGCTTATCCACAACCCGGAACTGCTCATAATGGATGAGCCGACGATAGGGCTTGATCCGCTGATGCAATCGGTCTTTTTCGACCAGCTTCGTTCGGAAAACAGGAAGGGGCTTACGATATTCTTTTCCTCGCATGTGCTGAGCGAGATACAGATGTTTTGCAGGAGAGTCGCTATAATCAGGGACGGGAAGATCATCCAGGTTGAGGAGATAGATTCGCTCAGAAAAAAGCAGCTTAAGAAAGTTTTTATTGAATTCACTGAGCCCGTTAAAGCCGCGGAATTGAAGTTCACCGGCATACAGGACCCGAATGAAGGCCCCGGGAATACGCTTTCATTTATGTTCTCCGGCGACCTGAACCAGCTTACGGCTTTCCTGGCGGGGAAAAAGATCATCAACATAATGATCGAGGAACCCTCGCTCGATGAGATATTTATGCATTATTACAGGATTTAATACCCTTGAAATGAACCAGGTCCTGTTCCTGAAAGAGATGAAACGACACGCCGTCAGCCTCGTTATCTGGATGACTGTGATAACCATTCTTATATCGGTTACGATGTCGGTCTACCAGCCTTTCATGGAAAACCAGTCAAAGGTCCTCGGGATGCTGAGCCTTATCCCCAAGGGAGCACTGCAGTTCAAGGGGATCTCGAATATCAGCGACCTCTCTTCCCCTCTCGGATTCTATGCGATCAACAATGTCATCTATATGATGGTCCTGGGAAGCATATTTGCCATTGTGACCTCATCGGGGATACTCCTGAAGGAAGAGTACAACAAAACGGCCGAATACCTGCTTACGAGACCCGTGACCAGGGGTGAAGTGTTTCTTACCAAGCTTGCCGTAATGTCACTCAATGTGCTTTTAATTAATGTTGTGACTTCCCTCGCGGGATTTATAAGCCTGGAGATTGTGAAAAAGACCGGCTTCAGCATTGGTTCGTTCCTCATACTCTCTCTGTACACCTTTCTCCTCAATTATTTCTTTGGAGCCGCCGGCCTGCTGCTTTCAACCGTAGTTCGGCGGCCCAAGCCGATCACCACATCCAGCATAGGCCTGGTCCTGATCTTCTATTTCATCTACACAGTATCGAAGATCACTGAGAGCGTGTCGAAACTTGGCTACCTGAGCCCGTTCAGGTACGTCGACCTGAATGTTGTGAATGCCGGATATAAAGCCGATCCCCTTAATATTGCATTTTTCCTCGTCCTGTCATCACTGATGGTGGGAGCTTCTTACAGGATCTACCTCCGGAAAGATATTTACACTTAATAATAGTAATGATAAAAAACGTTCAACAAAATTTCCCTAAACTCCCTTTAAAATACGGATGACTATGAAAAACAAATTTATCTGGCTGTTCCTGTTTCTTATTTTACCGGCAACCGCATCAGCCGGAAATAAGAAAGCTTATGAGGTAAAATCACCTGACGGCGCCATCGCCGTGAAAGTTGAACCGGGAGCCAAACTCACCTGGTCGGTCCTGTTCAACGGGCAGCCGGTGATCAACCCCTCCCCGGTTTCGCTGACTCTCGCAAGCGGCGAATCTCTTGGCGATAATGCCAGGGTGATATCGGCAAAAACAATCCCAATCAACACCAGGTTCGATGCCATAAGCTATCACAGGGCCGTAATAAATGATGTCTGCAATCAGCTCACCATTAACTTCAGGAACGACTTCGGGATCATCTTCAGGGTTTATAACGATGCAGTATCCTACAGGTTCTTCACCAAAAAGAAAGGCGAGCTCGTTGTAAAGAATGAAGAAGCAAATTTCAATTTCACGGATGATCATAAGTCGTTTATCCCGATCCAGTGGGATTACCGTGACGGGAAAATTTTCAACTCCTCCTTCGAGGCACTCTACAGGGAGATCCGTTTATCCCAGTTCCCCAAGGATTCGCTTGCCTTCCTGCCGGTGCTGATCGATGCCGGGCAGAATTGCAGGATCGAGATACTTGAAGCCGATCTCGAGGATTACCCGGGAATGTACCTTGACCTGAACCGGGAAACAAATAAGGGGCTGAAAGGGGTATACGCACCTTTCCCGCTTGAGACCTACAGGAGGAATATCAACTTGATCCCGTCGAAAAGGGCTGACTATATTGCCAGGACTGCCGGGACAAGGGACTTCCCCTGGAGGATTGCAATAATAGTAAAGAGTGACAGGGAGCTCATTAATTGCGATGTGGTCCAGAAACTGGCTTCCCCAAACAGGCTGACCGATATCTCATGGATCAGGACAGGGCAGGTCGCGTGGGACTGGTGGAATGACTGGAACATTTCCCATGTCGATTTCAAGTCGGGGATCAATACTGCCACCTTTAAGTACTACATCGATTTCGCCTCAAAGAACAAGATACCTTATATCATACTGGATGCTGGATGGACCGATGAGACCGATCTCACGAAGCCGATCCCGGCGGTCGATCTCCGGGAACTTGTATCGTACGGGAACGGGAAAAATGTGGGCCTGATCCTGTGGGCATCCTGGTATTCGGTAACCCTGCAGAAGGAGAAAGCCTTTCCGTATTTTTCAAAGCTAGGGATCAAAGGGCTTAAGATAGATTTCATCGACCGGGATGACCAGGTAGCCGTAGCATCGCTTTACGAAATTGCAAAGTTTGCAGCGGAGAATCACCTGATGGTCGACTATCACGGTGTTTACAAGCCCACCGGCCTGCAGCGGACATACCCGAACGTTGTGGGAAATGAGGGTGTGAAAGGAATGGAGAACGTGAAGTGGGCGAATGAAAATGTCCCGAGGTACGATGTTACGCTTCCCTTCATAAGAAATGTGGCAGGTCCGATGGATTATACCCCCGGGGCGATGAGGAATTCGAACCAGGAAAATTTCAGGCCGGTCTATTCGATGCCGATGAGCAAGGGCACAAGGGTGCACCAGCTTGCAATGTACGTGGTGTTCGACGTTCCGCTCCAGATGCTGTCGGATAATCCCACCATTTATATGAAGGAACAGGAGTGTACCGATTTTATAACGAGTGTCCCGACCACCTGGGATGAAACTGTTCCGCTCGACGGCAAGGCCGGGGAATATGTAATTATCGCCCGGCAGAAAGGAGATTCATGGTTTGTCGGGGCGATGACGGACTGGACCCCGAGGGACCTCACGATCGACCTGTCATTCCTGGGGGAAGGCAAGTACAGGGCCGTGATCTTCCGGGACGGTATGAATGCCGACAGGGACGCAACAGATTATAAAAAGGAAACCAGGGATGTAAAGAAAGGGGACCAGCTTACCGTCAGGCTGATGAACGGCGGTGGCTGGGCTGCAAGGATTGAAAAGGAATAGGTCTTGCCGGTCATGCAGGTCTTGAAGGTCATGATCAATATACAGAAAAATCTGACGTTCAAAACCAATTTAAATGACAACCCCTTTTGCGACTTTGTGATATCCTTTGCGTCCCGATAATTATCGGGACTTCGCGGTTTGACAAATATATTTTACCACGAAGGTTCACTAAGGTTGCACGAAGGTAAACAAAGTAAATTTGAACCGGTCATTATGCAGGTTATGTACGTCAGGATCAATTAAAAGACTTACCAGACTTGCAAAACCGCATGGCCTGGATGACATTAACCAATTACTGCTTTGTTACGGGCAGTTGCGGATACTGCGGGCAGAATTTTGAGACTTTGGTATTCTCGAAAGAGAGATTTGAAATTTCCGGACTCCAGGTTTTTCTCACCATATTCCAGACGTCCCGGTCGTTGCCGAGGGAGAGTGAGTTTTTGATCAGCATTTTTCCTGCAACATCCGACCAGTCGTAGTTATCTCCATATCTTATCCCGGTCCCGTTCGACAGGAACTGGCAATTATCGGCGACCACGATGTGATTCGGAGAGCTATATCCAAGCTCAAGACCCTGGCCGCAGTTGGTAAATACCGATCCTGTGATTGTATGGTGCTTAACGACAGGTTCGATGCTTGACAGGGCGGCTCCTTCGTGAAAGCACGATTCGAACCAGCAGTTATTGATGGTGACCTGCCCGCCGTCACCTGCACCCGAATCCAGCCCATCATCCTTGGCAAACATGAATGTGGTATTCTCTATCTGCGCATCGGTCCCATTGAGGTAGAGTGCGTCATTGTCCTCATCCCTGAAAACATAAGAGTCGTCGGGAAAGTCGGTGAAAACGGAATTCCGAAGGGTAAGATCAGAATAGTTCACCTGCCCTCCGGTCTTTGCACGCTGTACAAGGATATTGTCGAAGATGAGGGTTGCATTCTGAGGATAAAAGATCTGGCCGATGTGATCGGTCATGAAACAGTGATCAAGCCTGAGGCTGCTGTTTTCCGTGTAAAAGAGGGCCTGCCTGCCTGCATGACCCCAGGCATATTCGTCAGAATCGTGATATCCGCTCCGGCAGAAAAAAGTATAACTAGCACCGATGGTACCGCCCGGCGCCCTTGTGATGAACCCGCCCCAGTATTTGTCCTTCCTGTCGCACGTCACAAGCACTGGGTTATCTGTTGATCCGTTGAATGTGACCGGGCCGCTTATATTTATGTCGGCGCCTTCAGCCACCAGGATGACTGAACCGGCACCTACCGAAAGGGATCCGGATGAGGTGACGGTGAGACTGCCTCTGACCCTCACAAGCGAATTGGGAGGGATTGTGACGGGGTTGTCAATGGTTCCGCTGAGCAAAACAGGGGTACCGGAGAATTTCGCAAGGGAAGCGCTGATATTTTTGCCGCCGATGGTGAAGCCCGTTGCCTGTGAAACTGAAGATGAAGGGATGCTGACGGACCCGACCCCGCGCTTAAGGTTGAATGACACGCCCGAAGATTGGTTTTTGCAGCTGCAATAGACCGGCTTCACGGCACCCGATTCCTCTGCATAGAAGACAAAGGGAACCTCAATAGAGTCAGCATACATTCTCGGGTAGAACATTTCGAGTGATTCGGAACCTATGGAAACTGTCTGGTATTGAGACGGTACCCAGGCCTTTATTCCCCATTCGGAATATTCCCTCTCTTCCGTTTTAGTGGTGAATAGGAATGTGTCGTCCGGATGACTGTTGTTTTTATAGCTTATTATAAATTCCCAGAAGCCGTTTTCCGTGAACTCGATAAAATCTCCCTTTGCAAAATCGATAGCTTCATTATTGATGGTGGCGGAGCTAATGATGTCAGTGTCATTCACCACTGCCAGGGGAAGGTAATAGTCGTGCCGGGTCTCAAGGCTGAAGATACCTATTGATCCTTCAGGAGGCTCTTTGGTCCCCACCGGGTTGTTCTTCCTGCAGCCGGCTGCTGCCAGGATAAGCAAAAGCATGAAGCCGAGGTTTCGCAATTTCATGTCAGTCAGTTTTGCTGTATATCGAGCTGCCCGAGTATCCATTCCCGCCTCTCCTTGAGCATCTGCCGTTTCTCAGCGGCATTTGAAACAAAGAGACTGTGGCTGGTCTCATTTTCATCATACCGTGACAGGGCAACAATGGAATCGTTTGAATAGAACGGCTCGATTTGCAGGATAGTGTTGTCAAACACTCTGTCGATCACAGAAGGATCAATCTTCTCCATCACCTTCCGGAGGATCATAAGGTATTCCTGGTAAAGATAATCGTCCCTGGCAACCTTATAGTCGAGATCATCCTCGATTGAGTAGAGGAGCTTTGATCCAACATCCGCAACGACATCATCCATACTGTGATATTCCCTGGTTCCAAAGACCGACCCTGTTGCCCACCAGTTTCCAATCTCATGTGGCACGTCGGAAAAAATATCGTCATAATCCCAGGGGAACACCCCAAAGATCTCCTTATTATCCCTGATCTTTGAATAGAAGAAGATCTCATCGGTATAATCGCCGTTTTTGACAAAGAGGTCTATGCTCAGCTTCGTAAAATACTGATCGAGGTCCATATAATTTACAAGGGAGTCGTACAACTGCTTCCCGGAGTATCCCGGAAGCAGTGAATAGATTTTCCTGAACCGTCCGAAATAGTAATCTTCGGGCCTGGTGCCGGATGGACTGGCCGAATAGGCTTTTATCACATGGTCATATCCGCGGCGGATAACGAAAGGAGAGTTTTCCTGTTCAATGAAGTATGTTGACGGATCCTCTATGAAATGATATAATCCCTGGGTATGATTGTTGAGCCTGACTTCAGTGAAAAAGTCGCAAACTGGCCACAGACCGACCTCCCGGAACAGGCCTGCCGCGGTGGAGTTTTCAATGTAGGTGTAATCATATACCAGCGCTAAGAGCTTGAACTTTTCAAGTTTTCTTTCATTCTTACCGTTCGGGTCATATAAGCGGATCTTCTCATCCATATTGACACCGAATCCCTTCCTCTCAAAATTAAGCGTATTTCCGCCTCTTATCTGGAATTTATCGAGTGTGTATGTTTTGCCTGCAAAGTTCAGCACGGGAAGAGGGTCAGAGATCTCATAACGTTCACCGCGGCTTGAATTGATATATTGGCGCTGGGATTCGGTGACAGTGAAGTTGAAAACTTCCTTCCCGGGATCGGTAATATAGGCATATTCCTTCTTGCAGCCGGCCAGGAAAAGAAGAGGCAGCAACAGAATGAGAACAGAAGCAGAGACTCCTCTTTTCATCTGATAAATAATACGGGTATTGACTTTTTCTTCCCGTAAAGATAATCAGATGCAGGATTAAGTAATAAAGAGTTTGAAAGTTTTGCAGGTTTTGCAGGTCATGCACGTTTGGATTGCCGGCAGGCACTTTCAGTCTTTTAATACTTACATGACTGCAAGACCGGCAAGACCAGCAAGACCTTCAAGACCTGCAAAACAATTTATGCATTTTTCAGCCTGTCGATGATCAGCTTCTTCATCGGCATCAGTTCATGCATGACCCTTTCTGCCTTTGCCGGGTTGCTCAGCAGCTTCGGAAGGATTGATGGGGCGATCTGCCATGAAACACCGTATTTGTCCTTCAGCCAGCCGCACTGGCCTTCTTCTCCGCCTTCACAGAGCCTTAACCAGTAGTAATCAATCTCTTCCTGGGTCTCGCACAGCACCTGGAATGAAATTGCCTCACTGTATTTGAATTCCGGCCCCCCGTTAAGGGCTGTGAATGGCTGCCCGTTGATCTGGAAATCGATTGTAAGGAGAGTTCCTTCCTTCATATGATGGATGTCGTATCCTTCCCTGGAATAGTAAGTCTTGTTCAGGATCTTCGAATTTCTGAAGACCGATACATAGAAGTTGACAGCTTCTTCCGCATTATGATCGAACCAGAGACAAGGGGTGATCACATGGCTAATCCGCGGCGGTTTGCTGAATGCGGACCTGACTTCGGCGTAACGCTTGAAATTATCCAGGATGGCCTGCCAGCCGTCGTGTTGCACCTCAACAGGATTTTCCTTTTCGGGCTCGAAGGTCTCGACGATCCTTGACTTACCGTTATTCCTGTAGAACATTACTGTCGCCTTTCTTCCGTCGTCGAGCGTGTAGGAGATCTCCTCAAGGGGAACCACTTTATCATAAACACCTGAGAAATCGAAACCCTGGCTGCCGTCTATGGCTTCCATCCTGATCCTGAATCTTCCCCCGACCCTCAGATCGTTCACGGCCTTCGGGGAATGCCAGTCCTCCCGGGCGGTGTTCCACATGATAATATCCACAGGAGTGTTCCATAGCTTCCAGACCAGCTCCAATGGTGCATCAATCCTCGTCTGTACCGTCACAATTTGCTGTTCCTTAATAGTTTTCATGGTTGATAATTTTATAGTTTATATAGACTTTTGCATTAAAAGGAGTAAAGGAAAACAATAAAAAAGGGCTATTTGTTCGTCGGCCTTAGGGTCTGAGAAACCAGATTGCGGTAGCAGGAAATGTACGGCTGCCGGGGAACTCTCAAAAAAATATTACATTTACATGAACCTTAAAAAACCTCAAAATGAAAACAAAGATCCTGCTCATTCCGGTCATAATTATTGCATTGGCAACAGCGTGCAAACCCAGGACAACGGTTGTCCAGGAACCAGCCCAGGCTTCGGTGCAGCCGGCTGACCTGCCTAAAATGATCCTTGCTAAAGTATTCATCAAGCCGGGCAGCGAGGCTGATTTCATTACGGCTGCCCAGGTGATGATCACCAACTCGAACAAGGAAGAAGGGTGCACATCCTATACCCTTTACCAGGATCCCTATGAGAAGACAGATTTTATCTTTGTTGAAAGGTATAAGAACCAGGCTGCAATCGACGCCCATTTCGCGACTCCTTATTTCAAGGAATTCGGCACAACTATCGGGAACATGACCAGTAAGCCGACCGAAATCAAGATCATTGATATAGCCGGGGAAAAATAGGCTGCCCGGGGGAGGAGACCCGGGGCCCAACGGCATCCCGGCTGCTCTTGAGAGATCATAATCGACCGCTTCCTGACAATTAAAAGTCCGGTGTATTGATTAACTTTACACCCCGAAGTCTGAATAATAATTGTTTAAAGGTGGAAAGCTATCTGAGAAAACTGATTTCGGAGGGAGAGAATCAGCGGCTTGACTTTAAATACTGTATTTCCGACAGCAGGAAGATTGCGAGGACCCTTTCGGCATTTGCCAACAGCGATGGCGGAAGGCTGCTGATAGGGGTGAGGGATAAGGGCAGCATTGCCGGCATCAGGTCTGATGAAGAGATCTACATGGTTGAGACTGCCGCGCATATTTTTTGCCGGCCCGAGATACCGTTCACTATAAAACAGCATATCGCCGGCGGCAAAACGGTGCTGGAGGTCGAAGTCCCCAAGGGCGACAGGAGGCCTTACCAGGCCAGGGATGAAGACGGCAGGTGGCACACCTTCTTCAGGCATGGAGATCAGAACCTCATGGCAAACAGGGTATTGCTCCAGGTCTGGAAAAAAGAGGCCAAAAAATCCGGTGTCCTTGTGAAATTCGGAAGTTCAGAGAATGCCCTGATGGAATACCTCTCGAAGAACGGCTCGATCACACTCTCGAAATTCCGGAAGATTGCCCGCGTTTCTTCCTACAGGGCAGAAGCGATCCTCGCTAACCTCATCCTGTTCAGGGTACTTATCATGAATGCTTCTGAAAAGGGATTCAGCTACCAGGTCAATCCTGATGAATCGTTCAGGGATCAGGTAAAATAGACCCTCCGGACCGCGCTTTCGGTAAAATCCTTCATAAGCTTCTTCATGTCAGATGCCGGGACAGATTTCACATCCTGATCATCTGGATTTCTGCCTGATCCGGAGAACCTTTGGAGAATGAGTGTCAGCCTGTCGATATCTTCCGTGGTGTTGCCCAGACCCATGCTGATCCTTGCCAGGCCGGGAAAAACGACCCCGGGCATGATGTGTGCAATGATCCACTGGAACTTTTCGAGCGAGGGCGGCACCCTGAGCAGGTGTTTGACCAGGAGGTGCGCGCAATGGCACCCGTTGCGTATGCCGATTCCCCCCTGTCCTGCAAGCTCCCTTGCGACTACATATGGCATCCTTCCTTTCACAAAGAAGGGAATAACGGGCCCCTTCCGGTGAATCCTGGGAGAACCCGGATCCTTCACCCCGTAGATCCTCACCCCCGGAATGCCCGACATACGAACCAATGCTTTACGTGTCAGGGACTCCTCTTCCTCACTTATGCAATCGAACCCCACGCGTTGAAGAAGCAGAAGGGCCTTGCCCAAAGCAGCAATGCCGGAACTGTTTTCTTCACCTGATGAACTGATCATCCGGAGCTCATCCCCTGAAATCTTCATCAGACCTTTCCTCATGACCAGCACTCCGGCACCAAACGGAGCATATGCTTTATGGGCGCAGAAAGAGAGACAATCGATCCCTGTGGCTTTCATGCCGACTTTCCTGTGTGCCACCAGCTGCGCGGCATCGACCAGCAGGTTTGCTCCATACTCATGAACTATAGTGCTTATTTCTTCAAGATCGTTGAATGTTCCGAGTACATTTGATGCACCGCTGACGGCAACGAGCCTTACACGCCTCGGGCCATGCTTCCCGTCCCTGTTATGATCTGAAAGTACCCTTTCAAGTTCGCCGGTGTTGATAAATCCATCGTCGTCAACCGGTAACCTTATTATGGAACTGTTCGCGACACTTCGCCAGGGAAGGTCATTGGAATTATGTTCAAGGAGGGTGTTCACTGTGACGGACTCTTCCTGTTCCGGTGATTCCCTGCCCATGATACCAGCTGCGAGGTTAATGCCTTCAGTGGTATTTGATGTAAATACCAGGTCATATTCATCAGGAGGGGCGCCGAGAAGTTCGGCACACACCGCCCTGACCCTGCTTACAATTTCAGTGCGGGCCGGCGGGGGCAGCCGAAGAGCTTTCCGGTAGGCTTCCCATGCCGGCAAAAGGGCCGGGGTGCTGGCGGCATTGTCGAGGTTCACATAGCTGACCGGCCCTGTAATTGCCGGGACAGTCACGTTACGGCCTATCATGGTTTCCCTGAGCTTCTTCAGCAGTTCATGGCCTTTGAGATCCGGCCATTCATCTGCGCCGAGGATCTCTTCCGCAGTCATGCTTCCCACTGTTCCTCCCCGGAAGACGTTTTTTCCGTATTTTTTCATCAGGAGCAGCGCCTTGGCGAAGGCGATCACATTTATGACCGCCGGGGTACCTGCCTCGAACCTGTCAGGAGCTTCGGCCCAGATCACCCAGCCGGGCGACACAAGCTTGGTGTTCCCTCCTCCCGATTGAAACGGGATACCCTTTGGCAATGCCTTTTTTTCCGCAACAAGTGCTCTTATGCCAAGCGGCAGTCCGATCTCCTCGCTCGACAGGCTGGTGCAGGCATTCCCTTTCAGGAGCGACCTGATTGTCTTTTCCCTCAATGGCGTACAGAAAATTACCACATGCCTCCGTTTATCGAGCCCGCTGTGATCGAGCACTATCTCCCTCGCTTTTTCAAAGAGGCGTGTGGTAACCATAGAGAAGTGTCCGCTCCCCCTGTGTACATTTGAATAGGTTTCGAGCGCGGCATGCACACCCATTTCGAGTTCGGCAAATGCTTGCTGGTAATTGCTTTCCATAGGTCCTCTAAAAAGATTGTAATATACCTTTATTAATCAGGAACCTAAAGGTAGGCAAAATTGCCGGAAACGACAGGATTAATCGATTGGCATAGATAAGGCTACAGCTTCCTTCCTGCCTCACTCCGGGTTCCTTGGTTTCCACAACGGGTGTTCGAACGACAGGTATGCGAAAATACCGGCTTCCCCGTTCATGGCATCAAAACCTACCGGGACCGAAAGCCCCGGAACGATCTGCAGTCCTGATTTGAAGTTAATGGCAAACCTGAATCCGGGATTGATGATGATCGAATTAGAGATCATGGGCGCGGTCCCGTCATGTTTAACAAATGAAGTACTGCCTACGGTTTCGAGCATGAAGTTGAAGTTGGCGCTTAAGAACTGGATTATGCTGAATCCGTAATTCAGAATTGTTTGGTTGGAGCGGGTGCCGTCAGGACTTTTTGCACCGGGAGTGAAAGTCAGGCCGAGGTTGTAATGGGTGACAAACTTTGTTGACAATAACCAGCTGACCGGCAGACTCACCTGGTATCCCAACACACCTTCGCCAAGCCCTTTCCTGTAATTGCCTGAAGGGATGATAAGCGAGAATCTCGGGGAAAATGCGATCCGCTCTTTATAAACAGCCTGGTACCTGTAATTCACCAGGATATCTCCCAGCCCTGATGCATCGGTCCTCATCAACGGGATTGTTGCCGAAACCTGGTGTTTGAGGCCTGCTGCCGGCCATTCATCCGTAAATGTGTAAGCCCACGTATTGTTATTCATCAGCTGGAAGCCCGAGATGTGCTGGATCACCCCCGGGTCCTGGTTGTAAGCTTCCTCGATAAGGAAGGAGTTGTCCTCGATCCGCGGAAAATCAAATCTACCGCGGGATTGTCCCTGTACCAGGGATAAGGAAAGTACCGCAAATGAGGCACACATTCCAAGGGACTTTATGCAGGAAGCAGGCAGCATCACCCTAAATTTAGCACCTTTTTCGAAAATAAGTATGGATCCAATTGAGTAATATTACATCAGATATAATCAAAAGCCATATAATGAAAAAACAAGCATTTCTGTCAAATGTTCTGATATTCCTGATAGCAGGAGGATCGCTCCTGGCCCAGCAGAAGGGGTATTACAGGTACCCCGCCATACACGGGAATGACATAGTTTTCACGGCAGAGGGCGACCTCTGGAAGTACAACCTGGGAACAAAGGATGCAGTGCGGCTTACGACCAGCCATGGCGTCGAAGCGCATGCACGAATTTCACCCGACGGAAAGCTGATCGCTTTTACGGGGCAGTATGAAGGCCCGACGGAAGTATATGTCATGCCTTATTCCGGCGGGACACCTAAGCGGCTGACCTTTGAAGAAGGAAATCCGGCTGTATACCGGTGGACAGATGACGGGAAGATACTGTACTCAACGGGTTACTACTCGACTCTTCCGAATGCACAGCTGGTCAGGATCGATCCGTCGGACCTGAAGTCGGAGGTTATTCCGCTCTCCCAGGCCGACCAGGGGACCTATGCTCCCGACGGCAGCCTGATATTCACCAGGCTGAGGGACCAGGGAAGCCACACAAAGCGCTACAAGGGAGGGACCGCCCAGACCCTCTGGAAATTCGACGGAAGGAACGAGGCAAGGCCGCTTACTTCAGATTACCCCGGTACGAGCAAGGATCCCATGTACTGGAATAACAGGGTCTATTTCCTTTCCGACAGGGACGGGACAATGAATATCTGGTCGATGGCCCTGGACGGTACCGGGCTCAGGCAGCATACCAAAGCCGCGAGGTGGGACCTCGTGGATGCAGATATCGATGCCGGCAGGATCATCTGCAAGCAGGGAGCCGACCTTGTCCTTTACGACATCAATGGTGACAAGCTTGAAAAGCTGGATATCAGCCTCATCTCCGATTTCGACCAGAAGCGCCCCCAGTGGATAAATGACCCGAAGTCCAGGATCACCTCGGTCGGACTTTCGTACAAGGGCGACCAGGTTGTAATCACCTCACGGGGAAGGGTCTTTTCCGTTCCGGCCGAAGGCGACAGGTGGTCGGAAGTGACACGTAAATACGGTATCCGCTATAAGGATGCAGCATACGTCAATCCTCAGAACGAGATAATGATGCTTTCTGATGAGTCGGGCGAGTTCGAGATATGGAAGACCGACAACTTCGGGTTCGGCAATCCGGTCAGGGTCACGGCCGGAACAAAGAACCTGATTGAGAATTTTTCAGCTTCGCCCGACGGCAATTATATCGTATATAATGAAAAGGATAATGTCCTGCTGCTATATTCCAAAAGTACAGGAACCTCGAAGGTAATTGCAAGGAACAACTTCGGATACAACGGGCCGTTCTCCTGGTCGCCCGACAGCCGCTGGTTTGCATTTAATGACGTGGCGGATAACCAGATAGGGTACCTTAAGCTGTATGATATCAAATCGGACAGCACCTTTCAGGTCAGCACGGAAAGGCAGGACAGTTATTCGCCAAAATTCAGCCCGGACGGCAAATGGCTCTATTTTATTTCGGACCGTACATTCTCCACCGTGGTAAAGAGCCCCTGGGGAAGCAGGCAGCCGGAGCCGTATTATGAAAAAACCGCAAAAATTTATGCCGTATCCCTCGATAGATCGGCCAGGTTTCCGTTCCTGGAAGCAAATGAGCTGAGCCAGGAAAAACCCGACACTGCCGCAGCTAAACCAGCGGCCGGCGGAAAAAAGAATGACAGGTCAAAAGATAAATCAAATACAAAGGAAACAGTCAAGCCGGTCGATCTTTCAGGCTTGAGCTCCAGGCTCTTCGTGGTCCCGGTAAAGGCCTCAAACATCGGAGGCCTTGAGGTGAACGGCGACTGGATCTACTGGTCGGAATACAGCGCCGATGATAATTCGGTCAATCTCAATGCCCTGAAGATCACCAACAAAAAGAACAATGAGGTTGTGAACATTGCCTCAGGGATTTACCAGTTCAGACTTTCGGGTGACGGCAAAAAGCTCCTGGTAAGGGACAAGAACGGGATCCTGGTTACCAATGCCGACGGGACAAAGCCTGATCCCAAAAAGAACTCCGTTGATCTTGCCAAATGGGCTTTTACCATTGATCCTGCGGAGGACTGGAAACAGATGTTCAGGGATGCGTGGAGGATGGAGCGCGATTATTTCTATGACAGGAACATGCACGGGGTCGACTGGGACAAGGTTTTTATCGAGTACAGCCCGCTCGTTGACAGGGTAACCGACCGGTATGAGCTCGATGATGTCCTGGCACAGATGATCTCAGAGCTTTCTGCCCTTCACATGTTCGTTTACGGCGGCGACAAACGCGTAGCCGGCGACAATATTCCGAGCGGCTTCCTGGGCGCGGTTACAACGAGGAATGAAGCACGGGGAGGATATGTGATTGATCATATCTACCATTCCGACCCCGATTTCCCTGGGGAAATTTCCCCTCTCGGGAAGCCCTGGCTGAAGATCCGGGAAGGAGACGTTATCCTGCAGGTGAACGGGGTCGATGCACTGAGCGTACCCCAGATCAACCAGCTGCTCGTGAACAAGGCAGATATGCAGGTGAGGCTCAGGCTCAGGAATGAAAAGGGCGAGACCTATGAGGAGATCGTAAAGCCGGTAACCGCAGGTACATTGTCCGGGTTGCGGTACAGTGAATGGGAATACACCCGGCGCCTGGAGACGGACAGCCTTAGCTCCGGCGCGGTCGGGTATCTGCATCTGAGGGCCATGGGAGGAGGTGATTATGATGATTTCGTAAAGAACTTCTACCCGGCCATCGGGAAACAGGGACTGATCATTGACGTGAGGCACAACAGGGGCGGCAATATCGACAGCTGGGTGCTTGAAAAGCTGATGCGTAAAGCCTGGTTTTACTGGGCCCCGAGGGTGGGACAGTCAGCACCGAATATGCAATACGCCTTTACCGGTCATCTGGTTGTGCTTATGGATGAGCACACAGCATCAGATGGTGAAGCATTTTCAGAAGGATTCAGACGGCTTGGACTTGGTAAACTGATTGGTGTAAGGACATGGGGAGGCGAAATATGGCTCTCCTCCGGAAACCGTCTTGTTGATAATGGAATTGCTACCGCAGCAGAAACCGGTGTTTACTCTCCCGAAGGTGAATGGCTGATAGAAGGGTGGGGAGTTGAACCGGATATGAAAGTTGACAATCTGCCGCACGAAAGTTTTGCCGGGAAGGATGCCCAGCTGGAAGCAGCCATTGAGTATCTCAATAAATTAATAAAGGAGAAACCTGTTACAACACCAGAGACTCCTCAATATCCGGATAAGTCTGTTAACTATAATAAACAGAAGTAGGAAGTTCAGAATTTTAACAAATCCGGGAACATTCGTTACCCGGATTTGTTTTTTAATNNGTAAAGCCTGGTTTTACTGGGCCCCAAGGGTTGGAAGTCCTACCCCCAATATGCAATATGCATTTACAGGTCACCTTGTTGTACTTATGGATGAGAATACAGCTTCGGACGGTGAAGCCTTCTCCGAAGGTTTCAGGCGACTCGGGCTGGGCAAGCTCATCGGGGTCAGGACCTGGGGCGGGGAGATCTGGCTCTCCTCAGGGAACAGGCTGGTGGATAACGGCGTTGCCACAGCCGCGGAAACAGGGGTGTATTCCCCGGACGGCGAGTGGCTGATCGAAGGCTGGGGCGTGGAGCCCGACATGAAGGTCGACAACCTGCCTAA
>DCFQ01000094.1:26321-26502 GCA_002319915.1 Bacteroidales bacterium UBA1800
CGGCTGTGAATTATCTCCGGCAGCTCATCCGCGAAAAGCCTGTCATTATGCCCCCGGTGCCCAAATACCCGAATAAGTCGTTTGATTATAAGGATTAGGCATAGGAGAAACCTTAAGGCAGATTATGTCAATTAAAACGAACTTATTCCAACTGGTGAAATGAAAACAAGACGCGTGCTGG
>DCFQ01000110.1 GCA_002319915.1 Bacteroidales bacterium UBA1800
GGGCAATTATACCTAGGGGCAATTACCCATATACCTCCAATTAACAATTCAGACCAGATTAACCTGAATTCAGAATATGAATCAGAAACTGACTGCCCGGAAATACTTCAACAGCATGAAACCAGCTTCCGGAACCTCAGGTAAGAAATCCCCGGGTCAGGGCTACTCGAAGATGAATGTCCCAAACTTCTTGTATTCATGAAATGTGCCCATTACCTTCTGCCAGACAAATGCCTTCATGCCACTGTCATAATCCAGCCGGTACATATTCGCCCTCCACCTGGTACCGGAAACCGGGGGCACATTATTAAGGGGATCAAGAAGCTTATAGGGAATGAATATTTCGGCGGTCCATCCCTTGACACTGGCACCGCTTTTCTTCTCCCCTCCCTCAACAGTCGTCATGTGAACACTCTTTTTGTCACCCTCGTAATGCCAGGGCAGCCATCCTTTGAATTTACCGTTGAAATTGGGAACGATGATCGGCAGCTCGTAATTTAGCGGCGAGAGTTCGTATTCAAAATAAACAGGGAAATTTTCGTCCGTCCACAGGAAAAACTCAACTACATCCTCGTTCCAGAGATCTGTGTTATCGGCGGCAAGCGTCGACACAAGCTTCCTGTCGGAACAACTGTAAAGGAAATATATCCCCGTACCCGAATAAAGGACCTTTACCTTTGTGACATATGCAGGATCATTGTTCCTTACGCACTGAAGATCAATCCAGCCGGTCTTGCTCCAGTTCTCAGAAGCCCCGTCACCCGTCACATTGAAGTCAGATGTCTTCTTAATGACAACCTGATCATTGCCCTGGGCTGTTGCATTTGAAATAAGGGCAGCAAGAAATGCAGCCGTCAGAATAATACCGGGGATGATTGTCCGTGTTTTAACAGATTTCATGGAATGAATTATTTTATTCTCGTGATGACTATGATTATGCCTTCCTCTTTTTCGATTATTCAGTCAGACGGCCGGGAAGTTTATCCGGTAAATCCGCAGTCCGGCTGATGACCAGCCCTTAAGGATTGCTAGATACTTCCCCTGAAAGTGTCGCCCTTATCAAAATCCCCGGTTTCATACCCCTTGCGAAACCATTTCTTGCGCTGTTCCGAGGTCCCATGGGTAAATGAATCAGGAACGACCCTCCCCTGGTATTTCTTCTGAAGGACATCATCCCCTACCGCTGCAGCCGCATTTATTGCCTCGTCAATGTCACCCGGTTCCAGTGCATCGTTCATCGTCTGCTCGTAATGAGCCCACATCCCGGCAAGAAAATCTGCCTGAAGCTCGATCCTGACCGAGAGCTCTTTCGATTTTGACTGGCCCGACCGCGCCCTCCGTTCATTGACCTTTTCAAGGATGCCGAGCTGGTTCTGCACATGATGTCCGATCTCGTGCGCGATAACATATGCGACAGCAAAATCACCGTATGCCCCGAACCTGTTCTTCAACTCTTCAAGGAAGCTCAGGTCTAGATAAACTCTCAGGTCGCCCGGGCAATAAAAGGGGCCGCTTGCAGAGGTGGCATAGCCGCATGCCGATTCAACCTGGTCCCTGAAAAGAACGAGCTTCGGCTGGACATATGTGGACCCCGACTTTTCGAAGATCCTGCCCCATACGGTTTCAGTGTCTTTCAGCACAACCGAGACAAAGTTTACCATTGCATCTTCTTCAGGGGTCGATTTTACGGTGCCAGTCTCACTCTGGACCGGTTCGTCATGGTTATTCAGCAGCTGCGTCGGATCCCCCCCGAGAAGGAGCACAATGATCGCAATCACAATAGTCCCGATGCCTCCGCCTGCAGCAATTTTCCCGGGGCTCATCCCCCTCCGGTCTTCAACATTGTCACTTCCTTGTCTTCCCTGCCATTTCATGTTTTCGGGTTTATGGTGGTTAAAGAAAATCTTCCTGCTCAATGCATGCCTGTACAAATCTAAAAAAATGAACATAGAAGTGCAAACGACAAAATAAATACTGCAAAATACTTGCATAGGAAAAATATAACTTCTAATTTTGACCAATTGGTTAAACTATATGGTTGATCTTTTCAGTTAAACCAAATGGTAAAAAATGACAGATAGCGACAGGCAGACCGAGGAGAAGATTTTTGAAGCTGCAACAGATGTCTTTGTAGAAAAGGGCATGGACGGCTCAAGAATGCAGGACATTGCAAATCATGCAGGGATAAATAAATCTCTTCTTCATTATTATTACAGGTCGAAGGACCACCTATTCAATGCTGTGTTTGAAAAGATTGCTGATGAAATGTTCAGGAAGTTTGCCCCCGTCTTCGATGAGAACCTTTCGCTCGACGACAAGATCAGGTTCTTCTTCAGGGAACATATTGGCTTCCTTCAGAGAAACCCGCGGCTCCCGGCATTTCTTCTGAATGAAATAAACAGAAATCCCGGGAGGGTCAAAAAACTTATCCGTAATGTAAATGTCAATAAGTTTTGGATGATGCTTATGGAACAGCACCCCGATGAACTTGCTGAATACCGGATTACAAAAGAGTTACTGCCCCAGCTCATGATAACAATTGCATCAATAAGCGTTTTCCCGTTCGCCGCAAGGGGGATACTTGAAACGCTGTTTGAGAATATGGATATCGACTTCGATGATTTTCTGGAAAAAAGGAAAGAGTTTGCGGCAACCTTTGTGATCAATGCTCTGAAGAATAATAAATAAATGGAGATCAATGTTATGAACTTCCCGCGAAATAATACCCTTAGTTTCGTAAATCGCTTGCGGTTACTTGTCATTTTCATCCCGGCAGTCATGGGGAACCAGGCCTTCTCCCAGAAAGCTGTTACTCTTAAAGAGTGCTATGACAGGGCATCCGAAATCAACTCCCTATCGGCCGAGAAGCCGCTCTATTCAAATATCTGGGTGATAAAGGACAAGAACCTGGCAAAAGGATGGCTACCCTCAATTGACGCCAATGGAAGCTTCATTTACAACTCATCCGTGATCGACATCGGCAGCGCCCTCGGATCACTTCCGATCCCGGGAATCCAGAATGCGATCAAGCCGCTTCCGAATGAACAGTACAAGGTAACCATCGACGTAAACCAGGTCATTTATGACGGTGGGGCTATCAGAAGCACCAGGGCGGTCGAGAAGGCTGACCTCAGCATCAATGAAAAACAGACCGAAACAGATATTTACGGCCTGCGAAGCCAGATCAACAGCTATTTCTTCAATATTCTCCTGCTGACAAGGCAAAAAGCCCTGCTTTCAAGCTATCTCGACCTGATAAACAAACGTATCTCAAACCTTGAGTCCGCTGCACGGAACGGGCTTGCACTGAAATCTGATGCCGACGTGCTGACCTCGGAGAAGATCAGGACTGAACAACAACTTTCCGAAAACGGATTAAGAGAAGCCGCTTTCCGGAAGATCCTCAGCGAAATGACCGGAATCCCTCAGGATTCTTCGGTTAACCTTGTCGCACCGGAGCTGGCAGGAAAACTGACCAGTGACCTTTCACGGCCGGAACTCCAGCTTTTTGACCTCAGGAAGGACCAGCTAGGAGCAACCATGGGTGTGATTGCAAGCAAAAGGATGCCGAAGGCCTTCGGGTATGCCACCTTTGGTTACGGAAATCCCCCCGGTAGCAATTTCTTCAAGAATGAATTTGCCCCTTATTATATCCTGGGAGCAGGAGTCAAATGGAATATCTTCGACTGGAACAAGGCCAGGAATGAAAAACAGATGATCAACTACCAGATGAGCCTCCTTGATGGAAGGAAAAAGGACCTTTCAGATAAGCTGAACAGGATGCTTGAAGCCAAAAGCGCGGAAATTGCCAGCCTTGAGCTGCTTGTCAGGTCCGACAGCGACCTTATCGCCCTCCGTAAACGGATATCCGCGACAGCCGAATCCCAGTATTCTAACGGCACGATCACCGCTAGCGCCTTCCTTAATGAACTTATCTCGGAGAAACAGGCAGTAATCAACGCAGAAATCCACAGCATAAGCCTCTCCATGGCAAGGGTCGAATACCTTAACATCAGCGGCAATGATATTGAATGATCTTTGTATTAATGTACTAATGTAATAGTTAAATATCACAATATGAAAATCAGATCACTGTTTATCAGCTTACTCGTCGTTTCTGCCGGCTGCTCCGAAAAGGCCGGGCAACCAGATGCTTACGGAAATTTCGAGGCAACCGAGGTAACGGTTTCAGCGGAAACTGGCGGCAGGATAATCCGCCTTGCCCCTGAAGAGGGGACCCTCGTTGAAAAAGGGGCAGAAATTGCCCTCATCGATACCACCCTCCTTAATCTTCAGAAAAATGAAATTGAAGCCGCCCTGCGAAGCGCCGGCACAAGGATAAGATCGATAAATGCCCAGAATGATATACTGGTCCAGCAGATAGATAACCTGAATATCAATATTTCGAGATTCGGGAAAATGCTGAAAGACAGTGCGGCCACCCAGAAGCAGTACGATGATCTTGCAGGACAGGCTGCGGTGTTTGAGAAGCAGATCGCTGCCAACAACACCCAAAAGGCCACGGTGAATGATGATCTCGAAATGTACAGGTCAAAAATTGCGACGATAAACGAACAGATAAGCCGGTGCCATGTCAAAAGCCCGCTGAACGGGACTGTCATCGAGAAATATTCGGAACCCGGCGAACTGACCGCAGCAGGCAAACCTCTTGTGAAGGTTGCCGATCTCTCGGAGATAAAACTGAAGGCATATGTGAGCGGGGCGCAGCTGGGGAAGGTGAAGATCGGGCAGGAATGCACCGTCCGCATCGATGACGGCAAGAAGGGATACAGGACATTTCCGGGCACTGTAAGCTATGTCTCGGAAAAGGCAGAGTTCACCCCCAAGATCATTCAGACAAAGGAAGAAAGGGTGATCCTGGTTTATGCCGTGACCATCCTTGTCAAAAATGACGGGACAATTAAATCGGGAATGCCCGGGGAGGCACTATTTCAATAACCGCAGATGCAGACAGTAATCGAGTCATCGGGTATTTGCAAGAAATTCGGAGAGACTGTTGCCCTCGACAATATCACTTTCAATGTCGGGGAATCAGAGATCTTCGGACTGATCGGGCCTGACGGGGCTGGAAAGACCACGCTCTTCAGGATCATCACAACCATCTCACTGCCGGATTCGGGCAGTATGAAGGTCCTCGGGCTGGATGCCATTGCCGGATTCAGGGAACTTAGGAGAAGGATCGGCTATATGCCCGGCCGCTTCAGCCTGTACCAGGACCTGTCTGTGGAAGAGAACCTCGAGTTCTATGCAACCGTTTTCGGAACAACGGTGAAGGAGAACTATGATCTTATCTCCGACATCTACTCTCATATCGAGCCTTTCAAAAAGCGCCTGGCAGGAAAACTGTCGGGGGGAATGAAGCAGAAGCTTGCTCTTTCCTGCGCACTTATTCATAAACCCGACCTGCTGGTCCTGGACGAACCCACAACCGGGGTCGATGCAGTTTCAAGGCAGGAGTTCTGGGATATGCTCCGGAAGTTAAGGCAGCATAATATAACTATCATCGTATCAACCCCCTATATGGATGAAGCAATGAGGTGCGACAGGGTCGGGCTCATCCAGGGCGGCAGGATCCTTACAGTCGATAACCCTGAAAACATACGGACTGGATTCTCCGCCATCCTCTACAGGATCAGGGCAGCTGAAAAATACCGGCTTCTCATCGCACTGAGAAAATATAGCGGGATAAGCAGTGCATATCCGTTCGGCGATTCGGTCCATGCCACCTTCCGTACAGGCAGAATTGATGAATCGTTCCGCGAATTTTTAAGGAGTGAAGGCATGGAGAACGTAACAATTGAGGAATCCCCGGCGGATATAGAAGACAGGTTCCTCGAGCTTATGGCAGCAGTTAAAACTGAACAGGGAAAATGATGTTTGCGCTGATCCCCTGGAAAGGGGACCCGGCTCTAGTGATAAAAAAATTACAGGAATAATTCGGAGCATGACTGGACAGTCGGTAATATCGGTCTCTAACCTGGTTAAGAAATTCGGAAGCTTTGTCGCCAATGACAACCTTTCGTTCGAGGTCTATGAGGGTGAGATCTTTGGCTTTCTCGGTGCGAACGGTGCCGGGAAAACCACGACCATAAGGATATTGTCAGGGTTGTCGGAACCGACATCCGGGAAAGTGGTCGTGGCCGGATTTGATGCAAAGAAAGAGCCTGAGAAGATCAAGAAGAACATTGGGTACATGTGTCAGAAATTCTCTCTTTATGAGGATCTTACGGTGAAGGAAAACATTACCCTCTACGGAGGAATTTATGGCATGAGCAAAAACCTCATCAGGGAAAGAACAGCGATGCTTCTCGAAAAGCTTAGTTTCCAGGCCTGGGGCGACAGGCTCATTTCCTCCCTACCCCTGGGTTTCAAGCAAAAGCTGGCCTTCTCGATCGCCATCTTGCATGAACCCAGGATCGTTTACCTCGATGAACCGACAGGCGGGGTGGATCCAATTACCCGCAGGCAGTTCTGGGAGATGATCTACGAAACCGCTGCAAGAGGCATAACCGTGTTCGTCACGACACACTATATGGATGAAGCTGAATATTGTGACCGTGTATCAATTATGAATGAAGGCAGGATAGTGGCCCTCGACACGCCCGAAGGGCTTAAGAAAAGCTATAACGCATCTTCAATTGAGGAAGTATTTGTAAAAATTGCAAGGCCAAAATGAAAAGGTTCCTCGGGTTTGTAAAGAAGGAATTCCTTCATATTTTCAGGGATTACAGGACGCTCATCATCCTTTTCGGAATACCTGCGGCCCAGATAATGATATTCGGATATGTGGTGAGCAATGATCTTAAGGATGCCGGCGTAGCGTTCCTTGACCTGTCGAGGGACGAGGTCACCCAGAAGCTGACTGACAAGATCTGCTCCTCTGGCTTTTTCCGGTTGACGGAAACCCTCACCAGCTACAACGATATCGACAAGATCTTAAAAAAGGGAAAGACCAAAGCCGTGATCGTTTTCCAGAAAGATTTCGGAAGGGATCTTTTCGCAGAAGGAAAGACAACAATGAGTGTAATAGCCGACGGGTCGGAGCCGAACATGGCGACGCTCGTAACGAATTACATCACTGCCATTACTACCGATTTCAACATTGAGCAGGCAAGGGCTCCGGGCGGAGCAGTATCCCTGATCTCTGCGCAGGTGAGGATGTTCTATAATCCTTCGCTCCAGGGCCATTACATGTTTGTGCCGGGTGTCATAACACTTATCATGATCCTGATCTGCGCCCTGATGACCTCGGTAACGATAACACGGGAAAAAGAATTCGGCACAATGGAGGTCTTGCTTGTCTCTCCGCTCCGGCCCACGCAGATCATCCTCGGGAAAGTGACACCCTATTTTATCCTGTCGTTCATAAATGTGATCGTGATCCTGCTTCTCTCATGGTTCGTCTTTGGATTGCCGGTAAAGGGAAGCCTTGTGCTTCTCCTGGCCGAAAGCATGCTCTATATCCTTATGAGCCTTTCACTGGGGATCCTGATCTCGACAGTCTCAAGCACAATGCAGCAGGCAATATTTATTTCAATGGTTGGTATGATGCTTCCGACGATCCTTCTGTCAGGCTTTATCTACCCGATCGAAAATATGCCCTGGATCTACAACTGGGTAAGCGCGATTATGCCGCCCAGGTATTTTATAATTATCATAAAGGATATCATGATAAAAGGAACCGGATTCGCCTACATATGGAAGGAGACACTGATTCTGGCATTCATGACGATGGTTTTTATCTGGCTAAGTATCAGAAACTTCAGGATCAGGCTTCATTAATACGGGTTAAGATTGAAATGAGAACGATACTATACCTTATCCGAAAGGAGTTCCTCCAGATCTTCCGGAACAAGTTCATAGGAAGAGCTATTTTCGGCGTTCCGATAATTCAAATGCTCATCCTTGTACCGGCCGTTACCTTCGAGATGAAAAACATCAGCCTCTGCATAGTCGACAAGGATATGACCCCCGAGTCGAGGGGGCTGATAAGCAGGCTTGACGGATCCACATTTTTTCATTACCGCTATACAACATTTTCGGAGAGCCAGGCCAGGCAGCTGATGAATGCCAACAAATGCACCCTGGTCCTGGAGATCCCCCGGGGCTTCGGGAAGGACACGGGCAACGGTATCCCGGGCAGGATAATGGCTTCAATAAACGCCATCAACTCCTCCACAGCCCAGCTTACATGGGCATACCTTAATGGTGTCCTGCGTGATTACAACGCTGATATTATCAGGCAGAATCCCGGTTCCCTTTCGGGACAGCCGGTGCCGATTATCCAGGTGACAAACAGGTACTGGTACAATGAGAAGCTTGTTTACAGCCATTACATGGTCCCGGGGATCCTCGGCATCCTGGTCACCGCGATCGGCTTTATCCTGGCAGGGCTTAACATGGTAAGGGAGAAGGAGATCGGCACCATTGAGCAGATAAACGTCACACCGGTGAGAAAGTACCAGTTCATCATATCAAAGATGGCTCCTTTCCTCATTATCGGGCTGATCGACCTTGCGCTCGGGATGGTCCTTGGCAAGCTATTCTTCAAAGTGCCCTTTGAGGGAAGCGTCGCGCTACTCTTCCTTTGCTCGACAATCTTCCTGATTGCAATACTTGGCTTTGCCCTGTTCATCTCAACATTTGCCGGCACCCAGCAGCAATTCATGTTCATTGCGTTTTTCTGTATGATAATCTTCATCCTGATGAGCGGTATCTTCACCCCGCTTGAAAGCATGCCTGGCTGGGCGCAGCGGGTCGACCTGGTAAACCCGGTCGCCTACATCATGCGGATCAACAGGATGGTCATCCTGAAAGGATCAACCATAAGCGACATAAGCAGGGACATCTGGTCGCTGGTTGCAATTGCTGTGTCGTTCACATTCTTTGCTGTAAAAAGGTACAGGAAAACAGCTTAGACAGGGAAGGACCCACGGGGGCCTGGAGTGATCAGCACTAGTTCTTTTCGGGGAGCTTCATGGATATCACCGACATCACCGGCCAGTGATCTGAAATATATATTCCGCGCTCCTTCCTGATGAGCGTGCGGTTCTCCATGACACGCATACCGTTCCTGACAAATATGTAATCGATCCTGCCGCCTTCCGATTTCTCCGAAAAGCCGTTGTAGGTGTATGCCGGGCCAATATGCCGTTTCTCGGAGGAAGCATATGTATCAGTCATCAGCGGGACGCTTTCAAACGGGCCTGTCAGCAGTGAATACCCCTTGCTAGAATGCAGCATATTGAAATCGCCTGTAACGACAAACGGGAAGCCTGATGCAATGCTGTCAACCTTTGAAAGCAGCAGGTGGGAGCTCATGATGCGGGCCGAATCCGAATCGTGTGCAAAATGCGTGTTAAACAGGAACAGGTGGCCGTGGGTATTCTTCTCCGCCAGCTCGATCCATGTCACGATCCTCGGCAATGATGATCCCCAGGAAACAGAGCCGGGCCGTTCCGGTGTCTCAGAAAGCCAGAAAGTTTTGCTTCTTACAAGGTCGAACCTTGACTTCAGATAGAAAACGGGGTTCAATTCGCCTTCTCTCGCACCGTCAAGCCTTCCCACTCCGGCTGACCCGTAGTTCGTCAGCAAAGAATCAAGATACCCGTACTGTTCGTAAAGAACCTCCTGGAGCCCAAACAGATCCGGTTTTTCACTTTTAATAAGATTAAGGATGATCGGAGCCCTGCGCTTCCATGGATTCAGGCTGTCACTTTCATTATCATACCTGATATTGAGCGATATCACCCTCACTATGTCCCTGTCTGATTTATTTGAACAAAAGCTGAATAAAAATGATAATGGGATGTAAAAAAGCAGAAGGTATTTCTTCATTTCCCCGAAATTTTACTCAAATATACGAATCCCATGATAATTCAATCAAAGAGTTCCAAAAAAGGGTACTTGCGACACCCGGAAGGACCCTGACGCAAATATTTTTATATTTGCAGGGTAAGCGCGGACATTCGGGAAGGTTGAAAAAATTGCCCGGAGCGGTCCGGCTTATGAATATTATTGCCTTGAACTATGCCTGACATAATAAAGCTGCTTCCCGATTCTGTTGCAAACCAGATTGCAGCCGGGGAAGTAATCCAGAGACCTGCATCAGTTGTGAAGGAGCTGATTGAGAATTCAGTTGATGCAGGAGCCGGGGTCATCTCGGTAATAATAAAAGACTCGGGGAAAACCCTGATCCAGGTCATTGACGATGGTTCCGGGATGTCTGAAACAGATGCCCGGCTATCATTTGAAAGGCATGCAACCTCCAAGATCACATCAGCCCAGGACTTGTTCGCAATAAGGACAAAAGGGTTCAGGGGCGAGGCGCTTGCTTCGATCGCCGCAGTCGCCATGGTGGAGCTTAAAACGAGGAAGAAGGAGAATGAAGCCGGAACGATGATCATAATAAACGGCTCCAGGGTCGAGGCACAGGAACCCTGTACATGCCCTGTCGGATCAAGCTTTTCCGTCAAGAACCTGTTCTTTAACGTGCCGGCACGCAGGAAGTTCCTGAAGTCGGAGAACACCGAAATGAGGCATATCATTACCGAGTTCCAGAAGATCGCGATCGCGCATCCGGCAATCAGGTTCCAGCTTTACCACAACAACTCGGAGATCTACAACCTGGCAGTGGGCAATACCAGGCAGAGGATCATTGGAATATTCGGCAAGCCTGTAAATAACGACCTTATTACCCTTGATACACAGACCAATCTCATAAATATCAGTGGGTTTATAGGGAAGCCGGAGAATGCACGGCGCACTTACGGTGAGCAGTTCTTCTTCGTGAACAATCGGTTCATGAAGCACCCCTACTTCCATAAAGCGGTAACAGAGGCATACCAGAACATACTCCCGCCCGATGCGATCCCATCATACTTCATTTTCATGGAGATTGATCCTGCCTCGATCGACATCAATATTCATCCCACGAAGACCGAGATAAAATTTGAAGATGAACGGTCGATCTGGCAGATACTCATGGCCTCGGTCAGGGAGTCCCTTGGAAGATTCAATATCGTGCCCTCCCTCGATTTCGATAATGAAATGCTCGTCGATATCCCGGTCAGGACCCCTTCATCGGGAATCCCGGAGCCTCCCGAGATCCGGATCAACAGGCAGTATGATCCGTTTGCGGCAGAAGGCAGCGGAAGGCCCGCCAACGAATTCATCGAGAACTTTGAAAAAGAGAATACCCTCAACTGGGACAAGTTGTATGCCGGGTTGGAAAGCGATCCCCGGGAACCGGTAAGGCAGGATTCTCAAAGAAAATTCATTCAGGTCAAAAACAAATACATTGTTTGCCCTGTTAAATCTGGGCTGATGGTAATTGATCAGAAAAGGGCGCATGAGAGGGTGCTGTTCGAGAAATTCCTTGAGAATATGGGTAAAAATCAGAGCTCCAGCCAGACAGAGATGTTCCCCGTCACTATTGAGATCAATCCGGCCGATATTCCCGTGCTCATGGAAATTGAAAAGGACCTGCTGATAATGGGATTCAGGATAATCCATTCGGGAAGCAGCCGGATATCAGTGACGGGGGTACCGTCCGACTGCAGCGCCCAGGATCCGGCCGAGCTGCTGGAGATTCTGCTCGAGGATTATAAGAATTCACAGGGCGATCCTTCGGCAGGCGTCAGGGAAAAAGTTGCCGCTGCCGCAGCATGCGCAGCTGCCATCCCATACGGGAAGGTTTTGGCAAAAAATGAAATGGAGGATCTTTTTGACACCCTTTTCGCCTGCAATGCGCCCAATTATTCCCCGAGGGGAAAGCCGGTAGTCAGCATAATTACGCTTGAAGAAATTGACAAAAGATTCCGATAGTATTATATTTGACGCTCGAAAACAAAAGACTGACTGATGAACGGATACGGCCGAAGCTTCTTTTCACTACCCCCGGTAGTTAAGAATATTATCCTGATAAACGTGATAATGCTGCTTGCAACATGGGCAGTAAAGAGCGTTTTCGGTATTGACCTGACAGAGCATCTCGGCCTCTACTTCCCGAAATCAGACCACTTTGAGCCCTACCAGATCCTTACCCACATGTTCATGCATGGAGGATTCTTCCATCTTTTATTTAACATGTACGCACTTTTTCTTTTTGGCGGCATCCTCGAAAATGTCTGGGGAGGAAAAAGATTCTTTATCTATTATATGGTTTGCGGGCTTGGTGCAGCCCTTGTCCACGAGTCGGTCATATATTGGCAGTACCATAAGCTCATGAGTGTGATCGCTCCCGATCAGCTCCAGCTGGTGCTGAACGATGGACAGGCCTACCTGAATGAAGGCAAGGTTTTCGCTAATGAAACGATGAAGAATTTGCAGATGCTGCTCAATGTCCCGACAGTAGGCGCTTCCGGTGCGATTTTCGGCGTTCTGCTTGCTTTCGGGGTGCTGTTCCCCAATACCCAGCTCATGCTCCTCTTCCCTCCCATTCCCATCAAGGCGAAGTACTTTGTATTCGGGTACGGGGCAATTGAGCTTTATCTTGCAATTACCCAGCCGGGCAGCAATATCGCGCATGCCGCCCACCTCGGAGGCATGCTCTTCGGCTACATACTGATAAGATACTGGCGCAAAACCACCAAAACACTTTACTGATGAGTATCTGGGACGACTTAAAAAACAGCTTCAGGAAAGGGAACAGCCTTATCAGGCTGATCTACATCAATGTTGCTGTTTTTTTATTCCTGGCAGTCATTTCCGCAGCCGGATTCCTCCTGAAGAACCAGGTCCTGCCTGTCAGGATCCTCGATCAGCTTGCCGTTCCGGCTTCGCTTAAACTCCTCATCATCAGGCCCTGGACGCTCATTACATATATGTTCACCCACAAGGAGTTCCTGCATATATTGTTCAACATGCTATGGCTCTACTGGTTCGGGATAATTTTCCTGGAATACCTCGATCAGAAAAAGCTTGTTGCTGTTTATCTCCTGGGTGGCCTGTCGGGGGCTCTAGTTTACATTGTCTCATTCAATGTCTTTCCAGCATTCCAGGGATTTGTTCCAGACTCGATGGCGATCGGGGCATCGGCCTCGGTGATGGCTATCGTAATCGCGATTGCGGCCTATGTCCCCGATTATACAGTGACCCTATTCCTGCTCGGAAGAGTAAAGATCAAATACCTGGCGCTCGCGATATTTGTGTTCACTTCCGTGATGGACTTTTCGGTCAACTCGGGGGGGAAGCTGGCTCATATCGGGGGTGCCGTCTTCGGTTATCTTTATACACTTAATCTTCGCAAAGGAAGGGACATGGGAAAAGGGATAAACAGGATATTTGATTTCCTGGCTACAATATTTAAGCGCAGGAAGAAAATGAAGGTGACCTATAAGAAACCCGCTGACGAATATGAATACAATAAGGTCAGGGTCGAACACCAGGAGCTTATAAACAAAATCCTCGATAAAATCTCGAAGGGTGGTTACGACAGCCTGACCAAAGAAGAGAAGGATATCCTTTTCAGGGAAAGTCAAAAGAAAAACTGATCCCAGGCATGCACGGTTTCACATTCTCTTTTCCCTGTCTGGTCAAAAAATCCTTATGTATTGCCTTTTTCCGGAGCAGATGGGGTATTTTTAGGCGATTAACTAAATTATTTTGAAGAAGCTGCTTTACAGGATATTTCTTGCTGCAAACATCATTTTTGCACTTTCACTGGTCATTTCATACCTGGCATTGAGCATTAATCCCGCCAGGTTTGCATTGCCTGCCCTGTTCGGTCTTGCCTATCCATACCTCCTTGCAGTAAATATCGTTTTCATCCTGGTCTGGGTGGTGCTTTTAAGATTTGAGGCCCTGATTTCTTTGATTGTAATTGCATCCGGGTTCTCCAGTCTTTCAAATTATGTAAGGCTTTCAAGGCCCTCCGGGGATAAGACCGGCACCTTCAGCCTTCTCAGCTATAATGTAAGACTATTCAACAGTTTTGAAGGCAGGAACGCCGTCAATTCTGAAAAACGGATACTTGATTTTCTTAAATCAAGGCAGCCTGATGTTATATGCCTGCAGGAAGTATATATTACCGGTGATCCATCTTCCCGGGAGCAGGCTATCAGGTCGGCAATCGGACAAAAGTACCAGTCGCACATCAAATTCATATCTGCCGGAAAGAACAGGTATTACGGGATAGCTACCCTCAGCCGGTTTCCAATCGTTGCAAAAGGGGATGTCGTGCATCCGGGATCATCAAGCCTGTCAATCTGGACAGATGTAATTATAAAAAATGACACTGTCAGGATCCTCAACAATCACCTCCAATCATTCAGGCTTCACAGGATGGAAAGATCTTTCATCAATGAGATGACTAACTCCCCGGATGACAAAGAGGCCTTCAGGGAGATCAGGACGATATCGTCAAGCCTGAAGCAGGGATTCATCCGGCGTGCGGTCCAGGCGCAGAATGTAAAGGCAGCGGTGTCGCATTCACCATACATGGTGATTGTTGCCGGAGATTTCAACGACACTCCCGTTTCATATTCATACCATAAAATAAGGAAAGGGCTCAACGACGCCTTTGTGACATCGGGATATGGCGCCGGATTTACATACAAAGGGAACTACCCCCCGAACAGGATTGATTACATTCTTTACGGGGACGGTCTTTATTGCAAGCGGTTTGACATTGTAAAAGCCAGGTATTCTGATCACTATCCGATTATGGCTTTCTTTTCGATGAAGAATTAGAAGGGCAGTTTCCCAAGGTCGACATTCCCCCCGGAAATAATAAGGCCGGCCTTCTTTCCACTGAAATATTCCCTGTTCCCGGATATAATTGCCAGGACAGTCGCAGATGATGGCTCGATTATGATCTTCATCCTTTCCCAGACCAGTCTCATACAGCTAATGATGGATTCCTCCGTTGCCGTCAGGATATCATCTGCATTTTTCTTTATTATTGAAAAAGTAAGTTCGCTCAGGGAGGTGAGAAGGCCGTCGGCAACTGTCAGTGGATTGACAGAGGGAGTCAGGATTCCTGATTTGAAAGATTTCCACGCGTCGTTCGCATTCACCGGCTCGGCGCCTATTACCCTTATGGCCTTGCTGATGCCCTTTGCACAGGTCGAAGTTCCGCTCAGCAGTCCGCCGCCTCCGACTGGCGCAATTACAAAATCCAGGGCTTCCGTTTCCTCAAGAAGTTCGAATGCCGCGGTCCCCTGGCCGCATATCACATTGAAATTATCATACGGATGGATCAGGGTGGCCCCTTCCCTTTCCATGATCGACCTGCACGTCTCCTCCCGAGCGCTCAGCGTGGGTTTGCAGAAGGTTATTTCTGCGCCGTACCCTGCAACTGCCTCTTTTTTGACCGCCGGTGCGTTTTCGGGCATGACTATGAAGGCTTTTATCCCGTTCATCCTGGCGGCAAGTGCAAGTGCCGCTGCATGATTGCCTGAGGAGTGTGTAACCACCCCGCGCTTCTTATGCACTTCATCCAGCTGAAGCACGGCATTGGTCGCACCCCTGAACTTGAACGCCCCTACCTTCTGGAAATTTTCACATTTGAAATACAGCTCGCACCCGAACAGCTCATTGAGGAGCCTCGAGGTCATCACAGGCGTCCTGTGGATGAAAGGCCTGATCCTTTGATGGGCAGCCTGGATATCGGAGAAAGCCGGGAGCTGCATGGTAAAGTATTTTGCTGAAGGGAAACTAAGGAACTTGAACTGAGGGACACAGAGAAGTCACAGAGTAACACAGAGTTAATTTATGCAAACTCTGTGAACATCTGTGTCTCCTCCGTGATCTCTGTGGAACTATATCTTCTTCTATCCGAAAATACTGAATGCAACAGTAACGCCGGCCATGACCACCGAAACCATCGACATGAGCTTGATAAGGATATTCATCGCGGGTCCGCAGGTATCCTTGAACGGATCACCGACCGTATCCCCGACAACGCTTGCCTTGTGGCATTCACTCTTTTTCCCGCCATAGTTGCCGCCTTCGATGAACTTCTTCGCATTATCCCATGCACCACCGGCATTGTTGAGCATACTGGCAAGAGTGAAGCCTGTGGTCATTCCACCCATGAGAAGGCCCACCACTCCGGGAACTCCCAGGATAATCCCTGTCACCACCGGGACAATGATCGCCATAAGTGCAGGAACGACCATTTCCTTCTGGGCTCCTTTGGTTGCTATCTCCACGCATTTTGCATATTCAGGTTTCCCTTTCCCTTCCATGATCCCGGGGATCTCCCTGAACTGCCTCCTTACTTCCTCGACCATCCTGCCTGCATTCCTGCCCACCGATTTCATTGCCATTGCCACAAAAACAAACGTCATCATGGCTCCAATGAAAAGGCCTGCCAGAAGAATTGGGTTGAATAATGAAAGGTTGTAAGCCGTAACAAAATCCCCTATCCCCGCCTTGGTAGCCTCAACGGCATGGGCGCCTGCCGGAATTACTGCCGGCACATGACTCTTATAGAACAAAACATCACCAATCTGCTTGTAGCCGTCGACGCTTTTATCAGCAAGCCTGCCGAGCCAGAGCTTTACCTCTTCCATATAAGCAGCCACGAGTGCGAGTGCGGTGAGGGCAGCGGAACCGATGGCAAATCCCTTACCGGTGGCAGCGGTTGTATTTCCGAGACCGTCGAGTGCATCAGTCCTTTCCCTGACCTCTTTCGGAAGCTCCGACATCTCAGCGTTTCCTCCTGCATTGTCGGCGATCGGCCCAAAAGCATCGGTTGCAAGGGTAATTCCCAGAGTTGAAAGCATCCCTACGGCTGCGAAACCAACGCCATAGATACCCGTGGCAAAATCATGAAATCCGCCTGCAAGTCCATAGGCTGCAATAATACCTGCAACAATTGTAAGGACAGGGATCCAGGTCGAGAACATTCCGACAGCCATTCCTTCAATGATCACTGTTGCCGGACCCTGCTGGGATTGTTTTGCTATTCCTTTGGTGGGGCTGTAGCCGTCAGATGTATAATATTCGGTGGCCTGGCCGATAACAACCCCGGCCACAAGTCCTGAAACTGCGGCACCAAACACACCCCAGGTTATCCAGTTGGCTAAAGCCATAACTGCAAGTACAACAAGGATAAGGGCAGAGCTTCCACCTGTTCCGAGCAAAAGTGCCCTGAGAAGTGTTTTGGGTGATGCATCCTCTTTTGTCCTTACCATGTAGACACCCGCAATGGAAAGCAGAATACCTATCGCAGAAACCAGCATAGGAGCAATAACTGCTTTGATCTGATAGTCAGGTTGCCCTGCAATAATCGGGAGGGCTGCGCCGAGGGCTGCGGTCGAAAGGATCGAACCAGCGTATGATTCGTAAAGGTCAGCTCCCATACCTGCGACGTCGCCGACATTGTCACCAACATTATCTGCAATAGTTGCCGGGTTTCGGGGATCATCCTCCGGGATTCCTGCTTCAACTTTTCCAACCAGGTCAGCTCCGACATCGGCAGCCTTCGTGAAGATACCGCCTCCTACACGGGCAAACAGAGCCTGTGTCGAAGCACCCATACCAAAGGTGATCATTGTGGCAGTAATTTCAACAAATGCCTGGTGCTGGTCGATTCCCGCCTGAACAAATGTCAGACCAAGGAATTTGATGCCTGTTACAAGATGTTCAGGCGTGAATATGACTTTCGTAAGAAATATAAACCATGCCGCAATATCGAGCAAACCGAAACCAACCACAACAAGTCCCATGACCGCGCCGCTCCTGAGTGCAATTTTCAAACCCCTGTTAAGAGATTTTGAAGCGCCCCAGGCAGTTCTGTTGGAAGCAAACGTAGCTGTCTTCATTCCAAGGTAACCGCACAAACCGGAGAAGAATCCGCCGGTCAGAAAAGCTACTGGAACAAAAGGGTTTTGAACACCCATAAAGGCAAGAATTGCCAGCAAAACTGCAAGAACAATAAAAACTTTCGTAACCGTTGTATACTGGCTTTTCAGGTAAGCCATGGCGCCTTCCCTTACATACGCAGCGATCTCTTTCATCTTGTCTGTCCCTTCTTCTTCAAGCTTCATTCCCTTGTAGAAGATCCATGCAAACAGCAATGCCGTGAGCGCTGATACAGGCACAATCCAAAAAATAGTACTTATCATGAGGTTTGTTTTAAATTAGAAAACAATAGGTTTAGAAATGAAAAAAAATTTACCGGTACAAAACTAATTCAGATTTTTATTTATCCAAATGAAAAATAAATAAACTTCAGCCTCTCTGCTTACTCCTAGAAACTTACACGGAGGAAACACAGAGAAGACACAGAGGATCACAGAGATAATAGATATTTACTCTGTGTCTTCTGTGCAATTTCCTGAAAAACGCCTGGGAATTCAGATCTCCCGAAAGAATTCATAATTTATGTCCTCGAGCTCCTTCATTGTAGGATAGGGATAATGATAGAGCTCGTCCTTTGCGCCGAGGTAGAAGCCTGACTCGATCGTCCTGTACAGAAGTATTCCTGAAAAGATCCTTTGCACAGTCTTCATATGCTTTTCATATTCTCCCCTCAGTATCTCAAGGCAATCCCTGAGGTGGCCAACATTTGAATAGGGCAATTGTTCCGCAGACCCGTAAAGCGGGTTAGTCCTCAGCTCTCCAAGCTTCAGCTCGACGAAGAAGAGTTTTGGCAGGACTATCGGCCTGGAGCCATCAGTCAGCGTCTTCATGAATGCCGAGGGTGGAAGCCCGCTGGCCACAAGGGGTGTCACCGGGCACAGCTCCTGATACAGGTGCAGATCGTTTGCTGCTTCACCCGACACTTCATAAGGTGTCTTTTTTATCTCGAGGACCGTGCCATGATCGGTGGTCAGATAGAGGCTTTTAATTGCATCGAGGGGGATCGTTTCCAGGACCCTGTAAACCGAAAGATAAACAGAACTTTTAGGACTTCCGTCCTCCTTGGGGACACAGCGTTTGTTAAGGCTTTCCATGTCGATCAGGTGCTCGATCTTCTCAAGGTCGACTTCAAAGAAAATCGTCTGGCCTTTATTCCTTTTCTTCGTACCTGTCGAAAGGTACATGCCGAATCCTTCAGGAGGAAGCATCGAAGCAACAAGAGCCTCCGGCGTGCAGGTGAGATAGACGTATCTTTTCATAATTTTATGTATTTGGAGATCATGATCATCGCAGAATACCTTAATTACAAAGAACCCGGGTCACTCCCCCTGTTTCAGATTCTCTTTTCCGGAGAATAAAGCAATTTGACCCTGCAAACAAATCGGGGCTTCTAACATTTATTAAATTTACAAAAATTATTATTCCAATGAACAATATAAACACAGTTCTTATTGAGAAAGCCTGGGATGAAAGATCTATGATCAATGATGACACTGTCAGGGCTGAAATAGAATCGGCAATCGATCATCTGGACAAAGGGCTCATAAGGGTTGCAGAGCCGCGGGAAGGGGGATGGATTGTGAATCAATGGATCAAGAAGGCGGTCATCATGTATTTTCAGATCAGGAAGATGGAGACGACCGAGGCCGGGCCGCTTGAATTCCACGATAAGATTCCGCTGAAGAAGAACTATGAACAGCTTGGCATCAGGGTCGTTCCCCACGCCATAGCAAGGTACGGCTCATTCATTGCAAGAGGAGTGATCCTGATGCCTTCCTATGTGAATATCGGGGCAAGGGTGGATGAAGGGACCATGGTCGATACCTGGGCGACAGTGGGTTCATGTGCACAGATCGGCAAGCATGTCCATCTGAGCGGCGGGGTCGGAATTGGAGGTGTCCTGGAACCGGTGCAGGCCGCCCCTGTCATCGTGGAGGATAACTGCTTTATTGGATCGAGATGCATTGTGGTGGAAGGAGCGTATATCGGCAAAGAATCGGTTCTCGGAGCAGGCTCGGTCATTACCGGCAGTACAAAAATAATTGATGTCACCAGCCCGGAAAGGACAGAATACAAAGGTTTTGTCCCCCCAAGATCAGTTGTCATCCCCGGTTCATACATGAGGAAGTATCCCGCAGGTGAATTCGGAGTGCCATGCGCCCTGATCATCGGGGCCCGTAAAGAATCGACCGATAAGAAAACTTCTCTAAACGAAGCTCTTAGAGAATACGATCTCCCGGTTTAGAGCAAATGGCCTGACAAGGGAGTCTGAGGGGCAAGGGAGAAGGAGAGAAAAGGAGAAAAGGAGAAAGCGGGATGGATTTAAATAGAAGCAATAAATCTAATTATGTACATGGATTTCAGGGAAGATATCAATAACGCGGTCAAAGTGCTGAGGGAGGGAGGAGTGATCCTCTATCCGACCGATACCATATGGGGGCTTGGATGTGATGCGACTAATGGAGAGGCGGTGAAAAGGATATTTGAGATAAAGCGCAGGAGCGACAGCAAGAGCCTGATAGTTCTTGTTAACGGAATAACAATGCTCGAGAGGTATGTCAGTTCGATACCGCCTGCTGCTTCAGCAATTACGGATGTGACGGAAAAGCCTGTCACGATCATCTATCCCGGGGGTAAAAACCTCGCACCCGGAGTCTGCGGCGAGGATGGTTCGGTGGGGATGAGAATTACGTCCGACAGCTTCTGCAGTGAGCTCATTACAAGGTTCAGGAAGCCGGTGGTGTCGACCTCCGCCAATTTCAGCGATGCCGAGTCCCCCGGAAACTTCTCCGGGATTGACGCCGGGATCATCGGCTCAGTGTCGTATGTTGTGAGGCACCGGCAGGACGACAATACAAAATACAAACCGTCACCGGTCATCAAGGTGAATAGTGACGGTACAATTAAGATAATAAGGATCTGAGTTTATTTTGATCTTACATGGCCCGACCCGGAAACTCTTGCATCGACCTTAGGATTGCCCGAGTAGGTCACGTTCCCGCTCCCTGAAACATGTGCCACAAGCGTGTCGCCGGCCTTGCAATAGCAGTCGCCGCTTCCCGAAACACTGACCTCTAGGTGATCGATCTCAACTGACTCCCCTGAAAATGAACCGGAGCCGCTGATCGAAACATCACCCCTGTCGATGCTGCCTCCTGTGCCTAACCTGATGTCCCCTGACCCTGAAATGCTGCATTCAAGGCGGTCTGCATCAATGTTATCCGTAAGGATCTTCCCGCTTCCGCTCACGCTGAGACTCAGCTCATCAGCTTCCTTGACCGGTTCCGTGACTGTTGCCTTTCCCGATCCTGAAACACCGAGGCTCCTGAGCTCAGGCATAGTCAGGTTAATTGTCACTTTTTCCTCGTGGAAATCCATCCTCCAATGCTCCCTTTTAATGACGAGTCTGTCACCGTTCACCTCGGTTATGGTCTCTTCAACAGCCTTGGCCGGCCCTTCAATCACCAGCTTGCATTCAGGGCCGAATTTAATTATCAGGTCACCTGCTACGCCAAAGCTTACTTTGGTGAAATCTCTGACATTTCTTGTTTCGTGCGACTGCCCGGTCACTGGGCCGGCTTGCAGGAAAAGGAGTGCAATCAATGCCATGGGGAAAAGAATCTTTTTCATACTTACTTGGGTTTAGAATAATTCAAAATATATACAATGACAGGAATTTTTTGTCAAAGTTGCATGAATCAGAAAATTTTGCCGGAAATTTTCGTTACCTGTTCAGGCCGGCCAAACCCTCAGGCAGGTCCATGACGATCAGTTTTTTCCTGCGGTCACTTCTTATGACCAGGTCGCTGTGGAAAGGGACCAGGATTTCACGGCCATCCGGTGATACCAGTTCCAGAAGGACCTGGCCGGGATTGTCGATGACCCTCCGAACGGTCCCCAGTTGTTCATCCCCCTGTGTGACAACTTTGAAACCGGTGATCGCTGCTGCAGGTCGGGCGGCCGCTTTATGGCCTGCCGGTACGGAGGTAAGGAATACCCGGCAGCCGTTGAATTCAGCGAGCCTGTCAAACGTCGAGTATCCATCGAGCTTAAGCTTGCAGATGTCACCTCCCGGGTATTCCAGATGTGAAATAAAAAAAGGAACCGGTTTCTCATCAATTTCCAGAAAAACCGATTCCATTTCAGGAATATTGTCAATAAATGCCTTTTCGAGCTTTACCGAAACCGAACCTTCGTTGCCGATTATCCTGTTGATCCGGCCAAGGAGTATCTCAGATTTATAATCCATCCGACCGGGTTTTCAAGGGTCACGGGTTTATTCCTGTTTTGGTTCGTCGGAACCAGCTTCAGGGGCCGCTTCCGTTGAAGTGTTTTCTTCAGGTGCAGGTGCAACGGCTTCTTCAGCAGGAGCCTCGGTCTTTGCAGCAAGGACAGCAAGCTTTTTTGCAATCTTTGCAGCCCTGGTCTCGTTGACCTTCTTTTCAGCGGCAAGACGATTGCTGAGCTCAGTATCCATCGATTTCTCGAGACCTGATTTCTTGGCTTCAATCTTGGCATCGTTCTGCTTCATCCACTCTTCAAAGCGGCGGATTGCTTCTGCCTCATCAAATGCACCCTTTTTAACTCCTTCCAGAAGGTGCTTCTTCATAAGAACTCCCTTGTATGAAAGGATAGCCCTGCATGTGTCGGTGGGCAGTGCGCCATTTTGCAGCCAACCAAGTGCCTTGTCGAAATCAAGTTCGATTGTGGCGGGGTTGGTAAGTGGGTTGTAGCTCCCGAGTCTCTCAATATATCTGCCATCCCGTGGCGACCTGCTATCAGCTACCACAATGTGGTAGTAGGCCTTTTTCTTACGGCCTTTTCTGGCTAATCTAATTTTTACTGCCATCTGCTTTTTAAAACTTTAATTTATCTCCTTTTAAAATTGTGGGTGCAAAGATATAATTTTTATTAATAATCTAAGCAGCGCAGTATAAAAAAGGAGTGCCCGGAATGGTCACACAGAGATCTCAGAGGAGACACGGAGTATATTCTCAGTGAATCTCCGTGTCTCCTTTGTGTCCTCTGTGAAACTACATGTTCAATACCCCGGATTCTGCTGGTTGGCAAGCGAAGGGTTGGCATTGATCTCTCGTTCAGGGATCGGATAGACCAGCTTTGGATCGTTATACGGAAGAGATGCAACATTTTCGTGCAACCTTCTCATATCATGTATCTTGAATCCTTCAAATGCAAGTTCAAGCCTCCTTTCCAGAAGGATATCTTCTAGCGTCACGGATGCTGCCGGGTCAAGGCCGGCCCTGGTATGGATCACATTGTAATCTTCAAGGGGTGTCGCTCCCGTGGCCGATGATAACCTCATGTTGCATTCAGCCCTTATGAGATACATTTCAGCAAGCCTGATCAGGTTAACCACTCCGAATTTGTTGTTCCATTTCCCGCATTCAATTGAACCGTTGCCGTTAAAAAACAGGTCATATCTCTGGTCACCCGGAGAATAAAGGTTCAGATGGCCGTCAAGGATGATTATGTCCCCGTCCCTTCCGCCGTAATCCTCGGTTGAAAAGAACTCGGTCATGGAGCTGATATAGTCAAGCGGGGTAATCTGCGTCGCAAATATGTCCTCAGATGTATTGTTGTCATTATTAAACACTTTGTCATAAGTCGGCTGCAGGGCATAGATGCCTGAGCTGATCACGGCATCCGAGGCATCAAGGGCATTCGCATAGTCGCCCTTCTGGAGATAAACCCTTGCAAGCAAGGCATTTGCAGATCCTTTCGAAGCGTAAACATCATTCTCTTCAGGCAGAAGTGATGCAGCCAGCGTGAGGTCAGTCAGTACCTGGGCATAAACCTCTTCCACAGTGCTGCGGGTCACGAAATTGTCAGGGCCGAGAACCTTGGTCGGTGTCAGGACCAAAGGCACGCCTAACTGGTCATTGGTTGTACCGAACTTATACTGTTCCCCGAAAAAGCGGACAAGATCGAAATACATCAGTCCCCTCAGGAACAGGGCTTCGCCGTGGACCCTGTCGCGATCTCCTTCATTCACGACATCCAGGGCCGTGAGGATATTGTTGATAGTATTGATCACCTCGTAGCTTTCTGCCCACTGGAGGTCCACTTCAGAATTGGTGGTAAGGATGGTTTTAAGATAAATCTGACGGGGATCGATATAAGTCCCGACCCACTGGAGTTCGCCATCACCGCCAAGGAGCTCTGCATTACGAAGCAGGCAGCCGCCATAGATGCCGGCCTGTCCAAACTGGTAATAGGCGCCCTGGAGAACGGCCTTCACATTCTCATCTGTCTTGAGAGCATCGGCCTCGTCAATGCTTTGGGATGGTTTCAGATCGAGTTGCTTGTTGCAGCCTGAAAATATGCCGCAGAAAAAAGCAATTGCTATAATTGAAAGTAATTTTTTCATATTTCCCTTTTTTAAATGTTTATAACCCGATAGTAATACCAAAGACCAGCGACCTCGGCTGAGGAGCCGAATAAAAATCGCATCCTGAGGTTATATTATCGTTAAGGAAATCGGTCGAAACTTCCGGGTCCCATCCCTTGTACCTGGTCATCGTTAAAAGGTTCTGTCCCTGGATAAACAGCCTTATCCTGTCGAGGCCGGCTTTCTGAGCTATCCTCTTTGGAATTTCGTAGCTGAAGACCAATGTCCTGAGCTTTATATAGGAACCGTCAGAAAGATACCTGCTGTTGCGGCTCTGATCACCGTTATCGTAGCCAAGCCTTGCCTGCGGAACATCGGTTACATCACCGGCCTGCTTCCAGCTGGCAAGCTGTGAAGTCAGCTGGTTATCGTACCATACACCATTCGCGGCCATCCACTGGTCGCCGATCAGGTGGATCTTATTTCCTGAGACTCCCTGGAATGTGAAGGAAAGTTCAAATCCCTTGTATCCAACGACATTGGTTATTGCCCCGAGGAAATTGGGAGTCGGGCAGCCGAGCACCACGAAGTTTGCGCTGTTGAAATCATTCGTCGTCGTAGTGTGATCGGTCACTATTCCGTTGGCATCCTTGGTATTGACATACCAGAGAGCGTCTCCGTTTGCAGGATCGACCCCGGCATATTCAGCCCCGTAGAATACCCCGATGGGCTCTCCCACCTTGACCACATTCATGTAGCGTGCGCTTCCCTGGTCAATAATTGTCTGCTCGCCAAGATTGGTAACCCTGTTCTTGTTGTACGACAGGTTAAGGCTCGTATTCCAGTAAAATTTCCCGGTCAGGTTATTGGTGTTTATCACAAATTCGATTCCTTTGTTATCAACCGACCCGATGTTTTTCATTTGCGATCCGTAACCCGAAGTCTCGGGAACCGGGATATTCAGAAGCAGGTCCCTGGTTTTCTTAGCGTAAAAATCGATTTCCCCGGAAATGCGGCTTTTATAGAACCCGTAGTCAATGCCGAAATCGATCTGTCTTGTTGATTCCCATCCGAGATCCGGATTTTTCAGCTGGCTTGGAGCAGTTCCACCAAGGCCGTTGTACCTGTGAATTCCATAAAGTCCGAGATGCCCGAAGTTGTCAATCCCTGCGTTACCGGTGAGTCCGTAACTCGTCCTCAGCTTCAGGAAACTGATGGTCGAATTATTTGAGAGGAACCCTTCCTTGGATAACACCCATCCGAGGGATGCGGCAGGGAAAAACCCATACCTGTTGTTCTCCCCGAACCTTGAGGACCCGTCAACGCGTCCGGATAATGTAACAAGGTATTTGTCCTTGAAGTCAAAGTTCAGCCTTGAGAAGTATGAAAGGAAGCTGTACTGTGTAACCGTCGATGTTGCTCCGGTTATCAGCCCTGCGCTGGCCAGTGTCTTCAGTGCATCAGACGGGAACTGTTCACCTTCTGCCCTTGCATTGTCAACCGACGTGTACTGGAATTCGGTCCCCAGGACCCCGCTGAAATCAAAATCGCCGATCTTTGTCAGGTAATCGAGGTATGATTTTGTTGTAATATTCTGGGTCTGGGCATAATTGGTGAAGCCATAACCATTTGAACCTGCACCGGTATCAGTCTCTTTTCCGTAGCGGCCGTTTTCCTTGAGGTTGTAAAGGTCAAAACCGAATTCATTCCTCCATTTCAGGCCCTTCAAAAGGCTGAATGTAAGATATCCGTTCGCCACCGTCCTGTATTCCAGGATGTTCCTGTTGGCATACTTAACGTCCAGGAGCCCGTTATAGTAAGTTGTCACCGGTAATTGCGACAACTCCCCGCTGAGGTCCTTTTCAGGCGTAATAGGCGCCAGGGCAACCAGCTGCATCGGGGTTGAAAAAGCGTTGTCGGCTGAAACCTGATCGATTTTGGTACGATTCAGGCTCAGGGTAAATCCAAGATCGGTAAAATTATTTACCTTATTGTCAATATTGAGCCGGCCATTGATCTTTTCAATTCCATTTGACACAAGGATACCATTACTATTATTATATGAAAGACTGGTAAAGAACTTCAGCTTGTCGGTCCCCCCCTGGGCGGAGAAGTCGGCCGACAGGATCCTGCCCCTCTGGAAAGCCAGATCCTGCCAGTCAGTGTTAGCCTTTGATCCGGTGTAATTGCCTGATCCGTCAAGAATAGCGGCCCAGCCTGAATAACGTTCCATCCTACCATTGGCAAATTCCAGCCATGAGTTTTCATAATCAGCCGGATTATTGATGGGATCTATCCCGTCGATCAGGTCGCTGTTGTATGCAGCTTCCTGAAAGTACTTTACATATTGCTGGGAATTCATGAACTCCCTCCTCCTCGATGCTTCATTGAACCCGGTCTGAAGGGTGAAATTAAGCTTTGTCGCTCCGCTGGTGCCTTTTTTGGTTGTGATGATGACAACACCGTTGGTGCCGCGCGAACCGTAGATGGCGGAGGAAGCCGCATCCTTAAGGATCTCAATGGATTCGACATCATTGAAATTTATTGAGGTAAGAGGATTGATGACTGCACCCGAGTAGTTAAGCGCCTCAGTCGTGAGCGGGATTCCATCGACAACAAAGAGCGGCTGGTTTGTAGCCGTGATTGAAGAGGATCCCCTGATCCTTATATTGGTCGTACCGGTTGATTTCCCGTTGACCGACTCGATAAACACCCCGGCTGATTTTCCCTGGAGAGCCTGCTCCACGGTCGGAACAGGAATGTTCTGCAGGGTCGCACCATCAACTTTCGAGATACTGCCCGTTACTTTTGACTTTATCTGAGTCCCGTAGCCCACAACCACAACCTCGTCAACCCCTTTCAGCTCAAGCTCAAGAGCAACATCAATTACTGAGGTGGCCCCAACGACAACCTCCCTGGATTTCATGCCCAGAAATCTGAACTCGAGAGTGGACCCAGGAGTGACAGAGATCTGATACTTGCCGTTAATGTCTGTTGAAACACCTACTGATGTTCCTTTAACAGTAACGGTGGCACCAATGACAGGCTGGCCATCCTCGGCCCCTGTTACTGTGCCTGTTACAGTCTTTTGCTGACCGGCGGCGGTCAGCACTAAACCACACAGGACAAAAATAAATAGCAGAATTTTTTTCATAAACTTAGGTTTAGGTATTAAAATTTAAGGGAGGAGTTTTCCAACCCCATTTATCACCCTTAATGATGCATGGCATCGGGATTCAAAAGTATCATTATAATTTTAAAATCAAACACCGATTGAAACATTTTCTATCCTTTTTCTTAATAAAATTTAATATGCTCAGGAGAAAGATGAAGAATGATTAATTATTCATTTTTGAGTAATTTTGTGTCAATCCTAAATAAATACCGGAATATTTTATGGGAACTTTTTCGCATCTGCACGTACATACACAATACTCAATTCTCGACGGCGCCTCGAATATTTCGCTTCTTATCGATAAGGCTCGGGAATACGGGATGGAGGCTGTTGCTATTACCGACCATGGTAACATGTTTGGTGTGAAGGAGTTCCATGCAACAGCCATGAAGAAGGGCATCAAGCCCGTAATCGGTTGTGAGATCTATGTTGCCAAAAGGTCGATATCGGATGTCTCGGAGAAGCAGGATCGCTCGGGAGATCATCTTATCCTGCTGGCCAAGAACCTGGCAGGGTACAGGAACCTCGTCAAGCTGGTTTCAACAGCCTGGATAAAGGGATTCTATTACAAACCGAGGATCGACAAGGAGCTTCTGTCAAAATACAGGGAGGGCCTTATCGCTTCATCGGCGTGCCTGGCAGGCGAGATCCAGGATGAACTTCTGAACGGGACCACGCAGGGTGCTGAAAACGCACTGAAATATTATACCGATCTCTTTGGAGATGATTTTTACCTTGAGGTCCAAAGGCATGAGACCTACGATCCTGAGGCTGACAGGTCCGTCTTCCCCCTGCAGCAGAAGGTGATCGAAGGATTCCGGAAGCTCTCGCAGAAGTACAATGTGAAGATCATTGCGACAAACGACGTCCATTTCATCAATGCTGAAGACGCTGAAGCCCACGACAGGCTTATCTGCATAAATACCGCCAAGGATATCGACGACCCGGACAGGCTCAGGTACACGAGGCAGGAGTACCTGAAGACCGAGCAGGAGATGAGATCGATATTCAGCGATTTGCCTGAAGCAATCGACAATGTCGCCAGCCTCGTTGCCAAAATAGAAAAATTCAAGCTCGATCATGATCCGATCATGCCCGACTTCGAGATACCTGAAGGGTTCGGCGACAAGAATGAATACCTTCGCCACCTCACTTTGAAGGGTGCAGTGGAGCGATGGGGCGAGCTCACGCCGGAACAGACCGCCAGGATCGATTTTGAGCTGGAGACAATCGCAAAGATGGGATTCCCCGGGTACTTCCTGATAGTCCAGGATTTCCTGAGGGCAGCGAGGGAGATGGGCGTTTCCGTCGGCCCCGGAAGAGGTTCTGCAGCCGGGTCTGCGGTAGCTTTCTGCCTGAGGATCACCGATATAGATCCAATTAAATACGGCTTACTGTTCGAGCGTTTCCTCAACCTCGACCGTATTTCAATGCCCGATATCGATATCGACTTTGACGAGGACGGCAGGGAATCGGTCCTGAAATATGTTGTGAACAAGTATGGCCACGACAAGGTGGCACATATCATTACTTTCGGGACCATGGCAGCAAAAATGGCGATACGTGATGTTGCACGTGTTCAAAAGCTCCCGCTACCCGACGCCGACAGGCTCGCAAAACTAGTCCCGGAAAAGCCGGGGGTCACACTTAAATCGGCATATACCGAAGTCCCCGAACTTGCAAAGGAGAAGGAGTCGCCCAACAAGCTGATCGCCCAGACCCTGAGATTTGCGGAGGTGCTGGAAGGGTCGGTTCGGCAGACGGGGGTACACGCCTGCGGCATAATAATCGGCAAAGATTCGCTCGACAACTATATCCCGCTATGCACGGCAAAAGACGCCGACCTTTATGTCACTCAGTATGAAGGGAGCCAGGTGGAATCGGTCGGTCTGCTCAAGATGGATTTCCTGGGGCTGAAAACCCTCTCGATCATCAAGGACGCCATGGAGAACATAAAGCGGTCGAGGGGCATAGACATCGACATTGAGAACCTTCCCCTCGACGACAGGAAAACCTACGAGCTCTTCAGCAACGGCGAAACCACCGGGATCTTCCAGTTTGAATCGACCGGGATGAAAAGGTACCTGAAGGAGCTGAAGCCTAACAGGTTCGAGGACCTTATCGCGATGAACGCACTCTACAGGCCCGGCCCGATGGAGTATATCCCCAAATTCATCAGGAGAAAGCTCGGGGTCGAGCCGATCGATTATACCCTCCCGGTAATGGAGAAGTACCTCAACGACTCCTATGGCATTACAGTGTACCAGGAGCAGGTGATGCTCCTTTCACAGGAACTCGGGGGCTTTACTAAGGGAGAGGCAGATTCGCTCCGAAAGGCCATGGGAAAGAAGAAGAAGTCGATAATGGATGAAATGAAGGTCAAGTTCCTTGAGGGCTGTAAAAAGAACGGATATGATGAGAATATTGTAATCAAGATATGGTCAGACTGGGAAGCTTTCGCACAGTATGCCTTCAATAAATCACATGCTACATGCTATGCCCTTGTTGCGTTCCAGACGGGCTATCTTAAAGCCAATTATCCCGCCGAGTATATGGCTGCGGTCCTCAGCCGCAACATCAGCGACCTGAAAAAAATCACCGTATTCATGGACGAAACCCGCAGGATGGGCATCGAGGTCCTTGGTCCCGATGTAAATGAGAGTAATGTAAAGTTCACTGTGAACAAGGACGGGAATATCAGGTTTGGCCTGGGTGCAATAAAGGGTGTCGGGGAAGGTGCTGTCCTGCAGCTTATTGAGGAAAGGGAGAAGAACGGGTTATACGGCAGCATTTACGAAATGGCTGAGAGGGTCAATCTCAATTCCCTAAACAAGAAGAACCTGGAGGCGATGGCTGTGGCAGGTGCGTTCGACTGCTTCACCGATATCTCCAGGGCACAGTACTTTTCAATCGACGGCAGAGGCATCAGCTTTATTGAGAACCTCATTCGGTACGGCAATAACGCAAAATCCATCAGGAATTCCAACCAGCAGACCCTTTTCGGTGAAAGCGGGGGATTCGATATCATGAAGCCCGAGCCTGCGTCATGTCCCGACTGGCCCAGGCTTGAAAAGCTCAACAAGGAAAAGGAGGTTATCGGCATTTACCTGTCGGCTCATCCACTCGATGAATTCAAGCTTGAGATCAGCACTTTCGCCACCGCAACGCTTGCCGAGGTCCAGAACCTGCAGGACTGGTATGAAAAGGATATCGTTGTGGCCGGTATGGTGACCGATACCAGGAACGGGATAGGAAAGAACGGGAAGCCATACGGATCATTCACCCTTCAGGATTATACGGATTCCTTCAGGTTCATGATGTTCGACAAGGAATATATAGAGTTCAGCAAATTCTTTTTCATCGGCTACTACCTGCTTGTAAAAGGAAGGGTGCAAAAGAAAAAATTCAGGGAGGATGAGCTCGAGTTCCACATCAAAACAATAAACCTGCTTTCGAGTGTCAAGGATGAGCTTATCAGGACCGTGACCCTTAGGATCAACCCGGCTGAAATAAGCCATGGGATGATCAGCGAGCTCATGGAACTCGTGAGGGAGAACAAGGGAGAGACCGAGCTTAAATTCGTGTTCTATGACCCTGATGACAAGATCTCACTGCCCATGTTCTCAAGGACTTACAGGGTCAGGTTGAATAATGAGCTGATTTCGTTCCTGGAGGATTACCCGGGAATGGATTTTAAAGTTAATTAGTTATCTTTGCACCCATTGAAAATTCAGGAAACGCAATATTAAGGAATTAATATAGAAGAGATGGCACTCGAAGTAAACGACAGCAACTTTGATCAAATTGTCCTCGGATCGGATAAGCCGGTAGTGGTGGATTTCTGGGCTGAATGGTGCGGACCGTGCAGGGCGATTGCACTGGCTATTGAAGAGATCTCCAAAGACTTTGAAGGGAAAGCCG
>DCFQ01000044.1:0-40857 GCA_002319915.1 Bacteroidales bacterium UBA1800
CCCTGCAGCAGCAGATTGGTGATCCCGATCACTTCGTTCAGTGGAGTCCTTATCTCATGGCTCATCGTCGACATGAACTGCTGCTTCGATTCGGCGGCCTCTTCCGCTTTCCTGCTTGCCGCAATCACATTATCGAGCATTGTCCTCCTCTGTATTGCGATAGCTATCTGGTTGGCAATGAATTCCAGGACGTTGACATCTTCCTGTGAGAACTTGTTCTCATTATGATAATCCTGGAGGGCCATTACACCAATGATCTCCTTGTCAGCCTTAAGGGGCACGCCCATCCAAACCTTGCACGGGGCCCCGACAAGATCGATGTCGCCGGAGTTCTCGAGGTCCTTAAGGTCGTTCACCTTGAGCAGCACCGACTTTTTCAGGGTGATCACCCACTTGGTAATTGTCTTTCGTGCAGGAAGAATGTCGAAGTTATCTTTCTCATCGGCGAAGAAAGGCAGGGACAGGGTATCATTTTTCTTGTCGTAAAGGGCGATAAAGAAGTTGTTGGTATCCCATATCTTGCTGAGCTCATGAACAATCGTAGGATAAATGTCCTTTATTTCAAGCTGGTTAAGGGCAGCAGTGGAAATGTTGTAAAGTATTTCCTGGATAAGCTGGCTCTTCCTTTCAAAAGAAACATCCCTGTAGATTCCCAGGTAGGCGACATTCTCCCTGTTGATCTCGATATTGGTGGCTATCAGGCTGACCTGGATCCTGTTTCCGTTCTTGTCCTTCCTGATCGTCTGTTTTATCACCTTGTGACGTTCCCTGGCGAGAAGATCGATTGTTATTGATTCCTGTTTCATCTCTTCGGGAACGATAAGATCGTCCACAAGCATGTCGTGGGCCTCATCGGAAGTGTATCCAAACAGGTTGGTGAATTCCTTGTTGATAATGGTCACTTTACCCTCCCCGTTGATGATCGCCACAGCCTCCGGTATTGAGTCGATCAGGTGCTCGAGGAAAGCCTTTTCGCGGTTGATGTGTTCCTCATATTCCTTGCGCTTGCTCAGATCGGTCACAACACCGCGGTACCCTATTATACGGTTCTGATGGAATATGCCAAAGGAATGGGTCATGATCGGAACAAATGATCCGTCCTTTTTCCTTCCGGTGTATTCGTTGCTCGATATCTGTCCGGGTGACTGTAATTGATTCAGGTTCTGAATCATAACAGCGTAGTTGTCCGGGAACATCTCAGAAATGTAAATGCCCTGGATTATATCCTCCTTCTTATATCCGAAGAAACTGATGGCCTGGTTGTTTGCATAAAGGATCCTGCCGGTCAGGTCAACCTCGTAGATCATCTCGGGGAGAAGATCCGCAAAGTTGCTGAAGATCACGTTCTGCCGGGAAAGGTCATCCCTGCTTTTCTGGAGCGATCCGGGCTCCCAGGTCACCAGGACGGTGTTGGCCGGTAGAATGAATCCGATGTAATGTCCTTCAGAGTCGTCATTCCTGGACGACACGGCCATCCTGGTAACGGTGCCGTTTTTATATACGGCATTTATCAGTTCAATCAGGTTGCTCCTGAGGGAGAGCCTGGAATCCATTAGGTTCAGACCCACCACTTCATTGCGGAATACCGACTCCACGGATGCTGCCCTTGTGTTCAGGTCGAGAACAACGATCTTGTCATCCTCTGTTTTTCTGAACATTGCAAGATAGCTGCTTACACTGTCGAATATCTCGCGCTGATCGCTCTTGTGGTGGCTCGTTGTATCTGATACGGAAGCACTTGCAGGTGTTTTTTCAACTGCGAGTATTTTTTTTACCTGGCCGAGCTCTTCGTTCAGCCTGCGGTTAGATTCCAATAGCTCCTCGTATCTTTGTCTGTAGTCAGTCATATCCGAAAAGAAACTGAAGTTCAAAGCAGGTTGATTTATATTGATAAATTATGCGATCACAGTTATTAGTATAGTTAACGTATTAAGGCTCATTTTCGTATAGTTTTTCTGAGACTGGCGTAATATTGACAGAAATTTCTTAATCCGCATTGCCCGCAAAGAGGAGTCCTCGCTTTACAAATATACCTTCCGTGGAGGATAAGCCAGTGATGGGCCATCCGCATTTTCTCAGGCGGCACATTGGCGGAAAGCTGCTTTTCAACGCTTAAAGGTGTCTTTGCATTCCTGACCAGGCCGATCCTGTTTGCAACCCTGAAAACATGAGTGTCAACAGCAATTACAGGCTCCCTGTAAAGCACCGAAGCGACAACATTGGCAGTTTTCCGGCCGACGCCCGGAAGCCGCTGCAGGTCCGCCAGTCCGGAAGGGACTTTGCCTCCGAATTCTTCGACAAGCATCCTTGCCATTCCTGACAGGTTCTTTGCCTTATTGTTGGGATAAGTGCACGACCTGATATAAGGGAAAATATCACCCGGTTCTGCCATGGCCATAGCCCGGGCATCCGGAAACCGCCCAAGCAGGGCTGGTGTTATCATGTTGACCCTTTTGTCGGTGCACTGGGCGGAAAGAATGACAGCGACCAGGAGGCTGAAAGGCTCAACATACTTGAGCTCAGTATCTGCGTACGGCATCGCAGCTTCAAAGTATTCAAAAGTAAGTCTGTATCGTTCCTTGAGTGTCATGGCATTTTATGTTTCGGTTAAGGTAGTACTTTTTATCTTTGAGGTGCGACAGTCTGTCGACAACAGGTCTTACACCCTTTATTTTATCAGTTTTGATTTCTATGAATGAATGATTTTTTAACTTTAACCGATTGAATCGATACAGAATTGGAAAAAATTTCAGTTAAAACAGAGGGAGCTGTTTCGGATATCCTGATTGGCATGAAATGGGAAGGGGTAGGAAATATGCTTCCAGGGAGCGGGGTTGCCATAATTACTGATTCGAATGTCAACCGGATCTATGGGGAGAAATTTCCGGATTTTCCTGTGTTCGTCGTGAAGCCCGGTGAAGTAAGCAAGAAGCTTGAAGATATTGAATTCCTTGCCGAACGCCTGCTTGAATCAGGGATCGACAGGTCAGGATTCATACTGGGTATCGGCGGGGGAGTTGTATGTGACATTGCAGGCTTCCTGGCTTCAATTTACATGCGGGGGATAAGATGCGCCTACGTTTCCTCGACTCTGCTCTCACAGGTGGATGCAAGCACTGGTGGCAAGAACGGGGTCAACCTGGGATCGACCAAGAACCTGCTCGGATGCTTCAGGCAGCCGGAATTTGTGATCTGCGATCCGGCCATGCTCCAGACTCTTCCTGAAGAGGAATACTTTTCGGGGCTTGCTGAACTCATAAAAACCGGTATTATCGGCAACAGGAAGCTATTCGAGATCATTGAAAACAATCATGAAAGAATTATCCGGAGGGATGCGGAGCTTCTGGCAATGCTCATATCGATGGCTGTCGGTGTCAAGGCTTCTGTCGTTTCCGAAGACGAGAAGGAGGGAGGTCTGAGGAGGATCCTGAATTTCGGCCATACCTTCGGCCATGCAATAGAGCTTTACAAATCGTTCAGGCATGGATATGCTGTCGCCTCCGGGATGGAGCTCGCAATTAGTTTCTCCGTTGCAAAGGGATACCTGCCGGTCGATGAAAGCGAAAGAATCCTGAACCTTCTTAAATCGTTCAAGCTTCTCAGGAGGCATGAGGTACCCCTGAGCCAGATCGGTGTCCTGCTGCGTCACGATAAGAAGAAGATCGGCGACGATATGTATTTTGTATTTGCCCAGGGAATTGGCAAAGTCACAGTCGAAAAGATCCCTTTAAACGAGATCATTGAATTTTACAGGGGAGGTTTGGCATCCAGATAATTAAAGCGAAATGAACTCATTCGGCACCCTATTCAGAATTTCCATTTTCGGTGAATCACATGGCCCGGGCATCGGGGTGACGATCGACGGCTGTCCGGCAGGGACCAGGATTGATCCCGGCGATTTTGCCGGCGATCTGGCAAGACGGCAGAGCGGGAAGCCTGGTACCACAAGCCGCAGGGAAGGCGATCAGCCGGAGATACTGAGCGGCATCCTGAACGGCTTTTCAAACGGGGCGCCCATCACTCTGATTACCAGGAACGCCGACAAGATCTCGTCAGACTATGACAACCTGAGAAACGTGCCAAGGCCGGGGCATGCCGATTTCACGGCAGGGATAAAATACTCGGGCTATGCCGACATGCGTGGCAGCGGGCACTTTTCAGGACGTATAACCTGGGGGCTGGTAGCTGCAGGTGTGATTGCAAAGAAAATTATTGAACCTGCCCGGGTAACGGCATCACTGAAATCGGCCGGAGGAAACCCGGATATCGGGGAAGCGGTTGAAAAAGCAGTTGCTGAAGGTGATTCGATAGGAGGACTGATCGAGTGCATTGTAGAAAATGTTCCGAAAGCTCTTGGCGAGCCTTTCTTTTACTCCTGCGAATCTGCCATAAGCCATCTGGTTTTCTCGATCCCGGCAATCAGGGGGATCGAATTCGGGGCGGGATTTGCAGCTGCCTCAATGAAAGGTTCGGTTCACAACGATCCGTTTATCGATTCGGCAGGCACGACAGCTTCAAACAACGCCGGGGGGATCAACGGGGGTATTTCAAATGGAAATGATCTGGTTTTCAGGGTTGCAGTAAAGCCGACCTCCTCGATAAAATCAGGACAGGAGACATTTGATTTTGAAAGGAAAAAGATGACCGAGCTCAAAGTGCAGGGCCGCCATGATTCTTGCATCGCCCTGCGGATGCCGGTGATAATTGAGGCTGCCGCCTCCATCGCCCTTGCGGACCTTTACCTTATCGACAGGGGTATAAACGGGGTAAGAAAGATTAAATAATGATCCCGGGGCCGGGCCATTCCTTGCTTTCGAGCCGGAGAATCACACCTGTGGCCGGAGTTACCCTGAACCTGTCATCGATTCGTTCACCAATGATCCATACAAGCTTTCCTTCAGATTCCATAAGCATCATCTTTTCCTTTTGAGGCAGGGAGAACTTCCGGTCGATAAAATAGTCGCTCAGCTTCCTGGAATGCTTCATGCCGAACGGGAAAAACATATCTCCTTTTCTCCATTTCCTGACAGTGACCGGGAAGGTCAGCTTCTCAAAGTCCAGGAATGCCACCGATCTGTCACCTTTGAGATCAAGGTCCTGATAATTATCAGATAGCCCGGCTGATGCGATGAAAGGGAGCCCGGAAAATCCTTCTGCATTTTCGACCAGGTATTCACCAGGTCCGCCCTGTTCCAGGGGAGTCACAATGAGTTCGCCCCTGTTTCTGACCAGCCTCGAGGAGTGAGTGATGACCTGCCCGCCCGTCCTGCCGTTTATTACTTTCCCCAGGTTACCGGCTGTGGTGGCGTTAATGCCATACTGCCTGAAAAGTTCAAATACCATTGAATCAGTCAGTGGAAGGGACTTGAGACTCCGGATATCAAAGATCACTTCATCCCCCCTGGTATGCGACGATGATTTCCTTATGCTTTCGATGTAATTCACGAAGATCTCAAGCGTACCCTTGAGCCTTGATGCTGTCGACGCTATAGATTCCTCAACCGAAGGATTGATCTCCTTCAGGACCGGTATAACCAGGTGCCTGATCTTGTTCCTCGTGTATTTGGATTCGGCATTTGAGCTGTCTTCCCTGAAGGGAACCCCCTTTTCTTTGGAATATGCTTCAATATCCTTCCTGGTGGCGAACAGCAGGGGCCTGATTATCCCGTTTCCTGAGGGTTTTATGCCCGTGAGCCCTGTGATCCCTGTTCCCCTCACCAGGTTGATCAGGATCGTCTCGGCGTTGTCGTCCTTGTTATGAGCAACTGCTGTTACACGGTAATTGAACTCATGCCTCAGTTCCCCGAACCAGTTGTACCTGAGCTCCCTTGCAGCCATCTGTATCGAAAGCTTGTTGGCTGATGCATATCCCTTCGTATCGAATCTTACCGAATGGAACCGCAGCCCGTGGTCAGATGCAAAATGTCTTACCAGCTCTTCATCCAGGTCAGCATCATTCCCCCTGAGAGTGAAATTGCAGTGTGCGATCCCCGGGGAGAAGCCGGCTTCAACAAACAAATCAGCCATCACCATGGAGTCGATGCCCCCGCTCACCGCCAGGAGAATCCTGTCTTTCCTGGACGCCAGCCGGTTCTCTCTGATATATTTCAGAAATTCATGGAGCATGATGTATTATTTAGCGGTAGGGGAGAATTGCAGGAGGCCCGGGCTCAAAATTGACCGGTTTCAGAAGCTGCTGGCCGGATATCATCAGAAGTTTTGCGCTCGAGTTGACGGGCAGATACGGGTAAAACCCAAGCCTTATCTGAAGGGTATTGAAGACCAGGTTATCATTCCTTATCCTTATCCCGAGCCCGACTCCCGAAAAAAAGTCACTACTCCTGACGTCTTCATTCGAACCGAAAAGAAATCCGGCATCAGCGAAACCGAAAAATGCAAACCTGAAACCGTAAAGATTGACAGGGCTGAAAAGCACCGATTCAAGGCTTAGGGTGAGCCGTTGCCCTCCGCTGACCGAATCGTTACTGAAACCCGAGAATCCGTTCTCATGAATGAATGTAAGGTATTCATCAGAATATCTGTCGAATCCCCTGGTATAATCCACATTTACGAAGTTTCTCATCTTATGCCGGCCCAGATTCAGAAGGTTTGAAATGTAACTTGTCCGGACCATGAACATCCCCTGTTCCGTATTCCCTCTGTTGAAAAAGGAGGAGAATCCGGCGGAACTGTAAAAGTATCCAAGGCTCCTGACCGATTCCCCGACGGAGAGATAAGCTCCGGCATAATTCCTGTACTTGAATTCATTATTTTCCCTCCCCACCGTCATGTTGACCATTCCCCCGTAAGGAAGGTCCTCCGTTCTCCCGTACCCGTAAATAAGGTTGGTCTTGTAGAATTTCTGGACCGAAAAACCGACAGATGCAAGGAACATTTTGTATTTCTGGAGATTATGATAGGAACCCGAAGTGATGAACGGGTGATCAAACACATTGTTGTTTGTGTACCGCGCCCCGATGATGATCCTGGAAACCGACTCAGGATCAATAAGGAAAGACCTCAGAAGCCAGTAATCCTGGAGATTGTATTTTACCGGGGCAGGTAAAAACATCGAATCGATCTTCTGGCTGGTATACATCTGTCTTATTGAGATCCCGCCTGCATATTTTGTCGAGGAACTCACAAGATTCCTGGTCAGGTCAATCCCGAAGGTTCTCTTTCCAAGACCGTCATAATAATAAAGGCCGAGATTAATGAACGATTTGGCTATATTGTTAATCAGGTATTTGACTCCCAGGCCGGGGGAATCACTGAATTTTGAGTTCCACGGGACTTCAATGCTGAATTCATGACCCATTCCGAAGATGTTCTTATCGAAGACCGATGCCGAACCGCTCCTGATCCCATGAAGGCTGAGGCCCGCACCGAGGGAGTAGACATCCTTGGTAAGGACCCTTATATCCACTTCATTGTCGGAGACCGGTACAACAACAATCCTTGCATCGTCTATGAATGGCAGCTGCCTCAGGATACGCTCATTATCGCTCAGCACAAGGGGAGAAACCGAATCTCCGGCACTGAAAAGAAGGTTTTTCCTGATAATGAACTCGTTTGTGTTGAAATGCGTTTTATTGATTATTCTTTCGAGTTTATTGGGATCATATTCATCCGGTCTCTGCAGTGATGTTCCAAAAACCTCGAGCCTTTTTATGCTGATATTCCTGATCTTTTTCCCTTTATACCCTGAATAGGCCTTCTCGCTCGAGCCGGTAATCTGTTTTTCAGACGGAGTGGTGCGGCCGGTGACCAGAAAATCGTACAACTTTTTTGTAACAAGGGTTTTGGAAGCTTTGATCCTGAGAGAATCATAAAAGATGGATGCCCTTTCATCATTCAGGCTGTAGGGAGGGACAGGGCCTGCCTTGCCGACCCGGCCCGGAGTGCAGGCTGGGATTTTGAGATTGCCGGTCTCGGCGCATCTGATAGTATCGTTTCTTTGTTCCCTGTCTCTGGAACCGGGCAGCTGCTGGGAGTATGCTCCTGCACAAATCAATATTCCTGCCAGGCATACAGACAGATTTTTTAGTAAGAAAGGTTTCCTTGTGAATAGTGTCTCAGGTTTCATGCGATTGGTTCAGCAGCACATCGTCAGAATTAAACTGGAACCCGAGACGCTTACCGGTAATTACACGCGAATGCTGTATTTTTGCTTCTGCCTGTCCTACTGTCGCGATCTTGACGGTATCGTAGGGCGGGACCAGAAGATCGAATTCAAGAGAGTACTGAATAGCCGTTGAAATAATTACCTGAAGGGCATTCCTGCTCAGAGCTTCATTCCCGTAATTGGAAAAAAGCATCCCCATTTGTCTTTTGCCTTCAACCAGATATTGGTTCTCATGATTTATGAATATCCTTGCAATGAGGTAACCCAGATCATCAAGCCTTGAGTATTTAAAGGAATCTGCCAGAAAGTTGTAGATGTTTATGATCCCCGAATAGGCATTGAATTTGTTCTTCTGAATATATGGCGTTTTCCAGACCGGATGCTCACGGTCGAACTGGAAAATATTTGAATGCATGCTGAAAAGCAAAATGTCGCCCGCGACTTTCAGCTGGGCATCAAAATTGCTCCTGTCGGTATATTCCATCCTAATCCTCTGATCGAGTCCTCCCAGACTTGTATTGACCTCCCTGGAGAATGACTTCAGGATATCCTTTGTTATCCCGAACCATTCCAGCGTGTTATCGTAAACTTTCTGCTTAAGGGTGGATTTATCCCTCAGGGTGCCTACAATTGCCAGTTTTTTTTCGTCCAGTTCCGACATGATCATTTTTGTTTGGTTAATGAGGCACCTAATTTAATAATTAAATAATTAATGGTGTATTTTTTGAAGTCAAAGGACTATATGGTTAAAGCAGTGCCGGAAATTCCCGGCATCCTAATACGACCTTGCAAACAATACACGTTTGCCGGAGGGCCTGCCTGAGTAAATACATTTACCTTCTTCCGGGGGAGCATCAAACGGGATACACCTGATGGTTGCTTTGGTCTCTTCCTTGATCTTCTCCTCGGTTTCTGATGTGCCGTCCCAGTGTGCCAATATAAATCCGCCCTGGTTATCGATCACTTCGAGAAAATCCTTCCAGGTGTCGATGGAAAATGTGTTTTCCTGCCTGAATTTCAATGCCTTATTGAATATATTTACCTGGATATCGTCCATGAGCTTTTTAAGATGCCCGACCACTGCATTCAGGGGGATGGTCTCTTTTTCGAGCGTATCCCTGCGTGCCACTTCGACAGTGCCGTTTTCCAGGTCGCGCGGGCCCATGGCAAGTCGGACAGGCACCCCCTTCAGTTCGGAATCGGCAAATTTGAATCCCGGCTTAAAGTTCTCCCTGTCGTCATATTTAACCGAGAATCCTGCCTTCTCCAGCTCCGTCTTCAAGGCAAGCGCTTTCACGGAGATCGCTGCAAGCTGGTCGTCAGCCTTGAATATGGGGATAATGACCACCTGGAGCGGAGCCAGCTTTGGAGGAAGGACAAGACCGTGATTATCGGAGTGGGCCATTATCAGGGCCCCGATCATCCTTGTGGAGAGCCCCCAGGAGGTTGCCCATACATAATCGAGCTTCCCTGATTTATCGGTAAACTGGACATCGAAGGCTTTGGCGAAATTCTGGCCGAGGAAGTGGCTTGTGCCCGCCTGCAGGGCCTTCCCGTCCTGCATGAGGGCCTCAATGGTATAAGTGTCGAGAGCGCCTGCGAACCGTTCATTCTCGGTCTTGTAGCCTTTGATGACAGGCAGCGCCATGTAGTTCTCGGCAAAATCGGAGTACACGCCTATCATTTTTTCAGTCTCCTCAACGGCTTCTTCTTTTGTCGCGTGAGCCGTGTGACCCTCCTGCCACAGGAACTCGGCAGTCCTGAGGAACAGCCGCGTCCTCATTTCCCATCTTACAACGTTGGCCCACTGATTTATCAGGATCGGGAGATCCCGGTATGATTGTATCCAGTTCTTATATGAATTCCAGATTATAGTCTCCGATGTCGGCCTTACAATCAGTTCTTCCTCGAGCTTTGCAGTCGGATCCACAACGATTCCCTTGCCATTTTCATCCATCTTGAGCCTGTAATGGGTAACAACCGCACATTCCTTCGCAAAGCCCTCGACGTGTGATGCCTCACGGCTGAAGAATGACTTGGGAATGAACAGGGGGAAATAAGCATTTACATGCCCGGTTGCCTTGAACATCCTATCCAGCTGGGCCTGAATGTGTTCCCATATTGCATATCCATAAGGCTTTATTACCATGCAGCCTCTAACAGCCGAGTTTTCTGCCAGATCTGCTTTGATAACCAAGTCATTATACCATTGTGCATAATTCTCTTCCTTGTTCGTCAAAAACTTCGCCATCGTTTGGTATGGTATTTGTCTTTATTGATTAAAAACCGGTCTGTAAAAATAGACAAAACTTTCAGGAATTTAAAAAAATGAAGACAACCGGCATCATCTGGTCATTCGGTAAGCGCTCCAGGCGGCATGTCCGGCAAAATTCCGGGATGGCCGGAGGCCAGGAGATGTTGGCTCCATTTGCAACCGGCAATATGTTTTGCCTGAACAATAATGCGGGCAGGCCGCAAGTTATTAATTTATCACCAGGCAGTTCAGGCCGGAAAGGCCGGGTTTGGGTGAAGAGGGGAGGAATAGGCAAGTTGCGGCCATTTGTATTTCAGGATTTAATATTTATTGCGGCATCAGTAAAAAATATTAAATTTGTTCCAGGACCACAGATCGTAAGCGTAAACAGCTATTTTGGTACAATATTTGATTGTTTGAACTAAACAACGGGAGTAAAAATGAAAGCATTATATTATTTATTTGGTTCGGCACTTCTTACACTCGGGTCCTGCTCATCAGGGCTCTATGTAGGGACTGAGTATGATGATCTCTATTACCAGAATTCGGACAAACCTGTTACCCGCACGATAAATTCATACAATCAGCCGGTTGCAGAAGGTCTGAATCCTGATAACTACTTTAATAATATCTATGCCAACGATACTCTCGTTTCGGATGAATACTCCGATGCGATCGATTCGGCTGTCAATAATGGCGGAGTAGGAGTAGTCAATAACTATTACGGGACGGATTCGTATGCCGGGAGGCTGAGAAGCTTCTACGGCAATTATTTCTATCCTTACTGGCAGGATCCTTTCTATTTTACAGGATTCCCATCATTCGGGGGCAGCTTCTTTTCAGGCTATCCGTATTACTATTCCGGATTCCCCTACAATAATTATTATGATCCGTTCTACACCGACATGTACTATGGCTATGGCTTCAATCCATACTATTACGGTTACAGCCCGTTCTCTTACGGATACGGTAGGCCTTACTGGGGTTCGTACTATGGGGGATTTTACGGAGGATACGGGTACCCGTTCTATGGATACGGAAACGGATATTACTCATACAATGATTTTGGTGGTGTGAAGTACGGCAGGAGGGAGAGGCCAAGCAACCTTTCAACAAGATGGGCCGGCGGCGGTTCAGGCTCCCCTTCATCCTCATCTTCCAGAAGGGTCTCAAACATCGAAGGCACATCAGGAGGTTCCTATTCCGGTAGTGCAGGTGCTGTATCATCAGCCGGAAGGCGCAGTTATTCAAATTCTGTTAATTCACAGTATGGGACCGCTTCGGTGGGAAGACGTACCACACAGGACCCGACAGTCAGGTCCGGTAATAGTACTGTCTCAGGATCAAGAAGCTCAGTCACATCAAGACCAATGTACAATTCTGCCAACAGGAGCTACACTCCAAGCTACAGCAATCCCAGGATGAGCACACGCCCGTCTTACAATAATACAAGGGTAAATTCCGGCGTCAGCCAGTATAACTCGGGCAGGAATTTCAGCAATAGCGGTGCAAGTTCATATTCAAGATCATATCAGAACTCGATCCAGAGAAGCAGAGGGAGTTCATCCATAAATTCCGGAAGTGTCCGGTCAGGAGGTTCCTTCAGCAGCCCGAGAAGCTATTCAGCCCCGGCCAGAAGCAGCTATAGCCGCAGTTCATACTCATCAAGCCCGTCATATAGTTCCGGAAGCAGGTCATCCTCTTTCGGCAGCAGTTCAGGATCGAGGGGAAGCAGCTCATTTTCATCAGGTTCCAGTTCAAGGTCTTCTTCTTCCTCTTCCGGAGGAAGCTCATCCTCAGGCCACAGGCGATAGGTTAAACTTAGAATATTGAGAATTTGCAGTTTCATTCTATAACAGAGTGCTGGTAGTATTTTAATCAAAATCAAACTCACATGAAGAAAATATCTCTCATTACAGCAACTTTATTCCTGTTGATTCTTTCTGCATACCCCCAGAATGTTGATGATGCCCTAAGGTACTCACAGATCTTCTACGGAGGTACCGCACGCTTTATGTCAATGGGAGGAGCATTCACTGCACTGGGCGGAGATATGTCGACACTGACCCAGAATCCTGCCGGGATCGGAGTGTTCAGATCATCGGAAATAACCTTCTCGCCGCAGCTTTTCTATAACAATACCTCTGCCGATTTCCATTCAAATTTCAAGGACTACGTTTACAACTTCAACCTCGGACAGATCGGAATTGTAAGCCGGATCATATCGAGCAGCGGGACAACGGGATTACTGTCACTCAATGTCGGCTATTCCTATAACAAGACCAACAACCTGAACCAGACGATCCGGATACAGGGGACAAGCACACAGAATTCCATGGCTGACTACTGGGCCGACCAGGGCTATGGAACAAGGTACACCGACCTTACCGGGGCACCAGGCATTGCATATGATACCTGGGTGATCGATACGATTACAGGCTCGGGACAGACAGCTTACGGGACCGTTTTCAACAACTACGGGGATAATGTCACTTCGCAGTACGGCCAGATGATCCGCAGGAGAATAAACGACGAAGGATCGATGGGCGAGCACGCTATCTCCATAGGAGGAAATATCTCGAACAAGATCTTTTTCGGGGCAACCCTTGGGATTAATTCCCTGAGGTACGTCGGTCATTATGAACATCTGGAACAGGCTGATTATAACCTTGATTCAGGCTTTAAGGATTTTACCTACACCGAGCATTACGAGGATACGGGAACCGGAATATCGTTCAAGATAGGAACGATAATCAAACCCGTCGAGTCACTTAGGATTGGCCTTGCATTTCATGCCCCGACCCGCTTCAGGATAAATGAATACTATTACGACAATATCAGCTCGAACTTTACGGGTAATACGCATTACGAATCATCAAATGATCCGACAAAGTTCGGTTATGCCCTGACAACTCCTTTCAGGGCACTTGCAGGGGTTGCAGTCCAGATCAAAAAAACAGCCCTTGTCAGCGTCGATTATGAATTCGTTGATTACAGTTCGGCCAAGTTCAGCGATTGGGGTGATAACTTCGATTATACTCCCCTGAATGACGGGATCCGGACCACTCTGAAGCCCTCCAATAATTTCAGAGTCGGGGCAGAGTACAGGCTTGACAAGCTTTACCTGCGGGGCGGCTACGGATTGTACGGGAAAGTATTCAAGTCGGGTGAGCTGAACCAGGATATGAGCTATAACTCGTACTCCGCCGGCATTGGCTACAGGGAACAGAATATAAGCATTGATTTCGCCTTTACCAATCTCAGCAATCCGCAAAAATATATCCTGTATGCTTCAACCGCCGGTGACGCTGTTGCTGATCTGAACACGCACAGGAATTACTTTACGCTGAGCCTCGGATACAAGTTCGGATACTAAAGATAGCTTCCTGCATCAGGACCTGTGTTGAAGATCAGGTCGATAATGCTAAGGCCCTTAACGGGCCTTTCTGTTGGGAATACCTTTATGTAGGAATGCGGCCTGAAATCCGGCAACAGATCGGGTGAGGCCGCATACCTGAAATCATCTGCCATGCTCCCGGGTTTGATAAAAGCGGAAGTGCGTTCCGTCACCCGGTCAAGTTTCAGGACAGCCAGGCATTCATTGACCAGCGCTTCATTGAGATCGATCAGGAATTTGTGATTGTCGCGTATGATCTTTTCAAAACTCCCGGAGTAGAACTGAAAAAACGGAGATCTTCCGTACGCAGCTATCAGGGCACGGACATGAACCTGCTGCCATCTTTTCGAATAATCGATCGCTGTATCCTTTATAGCCGTCTTGGGGGAATTCCCTTTTATGACCGGGACCACAAGGATTTGGGGACCATTCGCCGACAGGATGGTGCACCGGTTGCGGAGAGTCTGTTTGGAGTAGTTTTCTTCGGTTTCGACCAGGACTTTTTTAGCTTCCGCAATGAGACTGAAATAGCCTGCAGGAGGAAGGTACGCCGTAGGAAGCAGAATCTCCTGACGCATCGTTCATTTCATCTGGTTGATCATGCTGGCTGAGAAGCCGGCGCCAAACCCGTTATCGATATTAACCACGGTAACACCTGCTGAACAGCTTGTAAGCATTGCAAGCAGGGCTGATATGCCGCCGAAGCTTGCACCATAGCCCACGCTTGTCGGAACAGCGATCACGGGGATATTGACAAGTCCGCCGACGACGCTAGCAAGCGCCCCTTCCATTCCGGCAATCACTATTACCACCCGGCATTTCCTGATTTCAGGAAGCTTGTCGACCAGCCTGTGGATACCAGCCACGCCGGCATCATAGATCCTGGTCACTTCGTTCCCGAGCAGTTCAGCCGTGACCGCGGCTTCCTCGGCAACCGGGATATCCGAAGTGCCTGCCGTTACCACCGCGATACCGGTTTCGGGCCGCAGAGGGGTTTTCTTCTGAACACTGATTATCCTCGCTGCCTTGTAGAATACCGCTTCCGGCAGCTTATTCTTTACCTCATTGAACATAAGCTCATCGGCTCTGGTCCCGATGAGGTTGTTTCCTCTTTCCGACATCGAAAGGAAAATAGCCACGACTTGTTCGACCGTTTTCCCGGCGCAGTAAACAATTTCCGGGTACCCTGTCCGCATCTCCCTGTGATTATCCAGCCTGGCAAATCCCAGGTCGGTATATGGGAAATCCTTAAGAACGGTGAGCGCTTCTTCCGGGCTTTTTTCACCGCTTTTGACTTCATAAAGAAGCTGTTCTATCTCATTCCTCGTCATAGCCTGGTCTTTAATTCATTGAAACTGCCTGTCCTGTAACCTTCGAGATCCAAAGATACGTATCTGAATCCCAATTTCTTAAAGTAATCAGTGATCAGTTCTCTTTCAGGGCTATGGATGAGCAGTGCAAAATATGCCGGGGGGCATTCGATCCTGGCAAGGTCGCCATGCATCCTGACCCTTGTTCCGGGAAAACCTTTCATGAGCAGGAAACTTTCTGCTTCATCTATCATGTTGATCATCTGCTCATTAATAGTAGTATTGTAAGGGATTCTTGTGAGAAGGCAGGCCATGGCCGGTTTATCCCAATCAGGCAGGCCGCTTTCATGCGACATTTCCCTTATGTCTGACTTGGTCAGTCCTGCTTCCAGAAGCGGGCTCCTTACCGACAGTTCGGCAAGGGCCCTAAGACCGGGCCTGTAGTCCCTGGTATCATCGGCATTGGTTCCGTCAACCACAAAACCATACCCGTTCTTGCCGGCGAAGGAAACCAATTCGGTGAATAGCGCCTTTTTGCACAGGTAGCACCTCTCAGGCGGGTTATCCCTGATAGTTTCCGGGAATGGCAGGTTGATAATACTGTGCTTTATCCCGTGGGTACTGGTGAAGGCGACTGCATCTTTAATTTCCCTCACTGGGATATAGGGGGTGCGGATCGTCACGCCCAGCACATTCTTAAGGTTCAGGGAGGCTGCCCTGTGCAGGAGGAAGGAGCTGTCCACCCCCCCGGAGAAGGCCACAACGAATGAATTCAGGTCCCTGAGTATTGAGTCGAGCTTTTCTGATTTGACATTATTCATTTTTCGGAAATTTTTCCCGGGTCAGCAACGACACCAGGTAATTGTAAACCTCCTTGACAGGAATTCCTTGTTCTGCGGCTATCTTCCTGCATTCATCGAATTCCGGTTTTGCCGAAACCTCCTTGCCATCGAGATATGAATGTTTAATCGTAACGTCCCCGTAGATTGTTCCAAGTTTCCTGAACTCCCTCGAAAGAGTCTCCTTGTGAAACCTGAACATCCTGATCCCCAGTGTGGTTGATTCGATAAAAAGGATCGTCTTCACAATATCTGCCAGGCCTGGTTCACAAATGACATTTATGATAATTCCCGGCCTTCCTTTTTTCATGATGATCCCGGTGAAGTAAACATCGGAAGCCCCTGCCTTGAAGAGCATTTCCGATATGTAATCATAAAACTCCGGGTTCATGTCATCAATGTTGCATTCCACAAGGATCGCTTCATGCCCGCTTCCTTCACCTGAAGTGTATTCACCCAGCGAGACCCGCAAAAGGTTTGGGACATCCGGGTGGTTTTTATGGCCTATCCCGTAACCCGTTTTTTCAATCTTGGCCCTGACGGGTTTTGAAAAGTCAGTTCCCAGAACTGCAAGTATTGCAGCCCCGGTCGGTGTTGTTGCTTCAAAATCGACCCCTCCCGATTTTACAGGGATCCCTTTGATAAGCTCAATGGTGGCTGGTGCAGGCACGGGCAGCTTCCCATGATCGCAATTGACAAATCCGCCGCCGAGCTCGACCTCAGAGACATGGACGGCATCGACGTTAAGTGCATTAAAGCATACTGCGGCACCGGCAACGTCAATTATGGAATCGATAGCCCCAACTTCGTGAAAATGGACCTCATTCACAGGTATGCCGTGAACGGCTGCCTCAGCTTCAGCTATTTTCGTGAATATCTTAATGCTGAGATCTTTTGTTGCAGCCGGGAGGGAAGAAGAAGTGATTATTTCCTCAATGTCGGAAAGATGCCTGTGATGATGCTCGTGATGTACCTGCTTCACCGTTACCTTTGTTCCCATTATGCCATGCCTCTGGTCACTTTCAACAATGAGTTCCCAGCCCTGGAGATTGAGCTTGCCAAGTTCATTCATAAGGAAATCCCTGTCCACGCCCAGATCGATCATGGCCCCGAGGTTCATGTCCCCGCTTATTCCCGAGAAGCAGTCGTAAAAAAGTACTTTCATAGAATTACCTGTTATCAGCGCATAACTATGAATGGTCGGGATCTGCGCCAGCCGTCCCTTGATTCACCCGTCGGCACCCGTTCAGGATGCAAAGATACAATTTCCGGTAACAGGAGGGCAGAATTAAAAAAAAGTCGTAATTTTCGGCTCTTTTTGTTCACACACGAAACCTTTTAATATATGAAGCGTAGGGAGTTTTTCAAAACATCATTGGGTGCGGGGCTCGCTGCAGGGGCTGCAGTTCGTCTGGGGGGATATGATAAATTGTGGGCGGCTTCTCCTGCCATTCCGAAGTATGATATGGTCGCTGTTATGGGGGGAGAGCCCGATGCAATGTTTGACCTGGGAATTCAGGAGCTTGGCGGAATGGGAGCATTTGTGCAGAAAGGCCAGAAAGTGCTTGTGAAACCGAACATCGGCTGGGATGTTGTTCCCGAGCTGGCTGCCAATACTAATCCCGCCCTTGTAAAGCGTATTATAGAGCATTGTTTCAGGGCAGGGGCAAAGGAAGTTTATGTTTTTGACCATACCTGCGACAACTGGGTAAATACATACAAGACATCGGGCATCGAAAAAGCCGCAAAGTCAGCCGGAGCCAAGGTGGTGCCGGCGCATACCGAGAGCTATTATCATGAGATTGACATCCCGGGCGGGGTGAGGCTCAAGAAGGCAAAGGTCCATGAGTTGCTTCTTGAAGCCGACGTCTTTATAAATGTCCCTATCCTGAAAGACCACAGCTCAACCAGGATGACAGCGTGCCTCAAGAATAATATGGGCCTTGTGTGGGACAGGGGATACTGGCACTCAAACGATCTTCATCAGTGCATTGCAGATTATGCCCTGTATGAAAAGAAGCCGGCGCTCAATGTCGTGGACTGCTATTATGTGATGGTCAAACACGGCCCGCAGGGCGTATCGAAGGAAGATGTGGTGCAGATGAAGTCCCAGATAATCTCTCCCGACTGGGTAGCCGCTGATGCCGCATCTGCAAAAATGCTCAAGATAGAACCTGAAAGGATAGATTATATCCCGCTGGCACATAAAATGGGTTTAGGGAATATGAACCTCGACTCCTTGAATATTAAGCGCATAAAAATGTAATCGGGGATGACTTCATCATTTCTCAGGAAATTCCGGATCCTGTTTTCGGCAGTTGTTCTGATTTGTTTTGTTTTGGTGTTTGTCGATTTCAGTTCGCTGATCCCGGAAAAGTATATCAACTGGCTTCTTTACCTCCAGTTCACCCCTTCAGTCCTCAAGTACATCGATCTCAGGACGATAGCTGCAGGAGGATTCCTGATCGTCATACTTTTGACCCTTCTTACCGGGCGGACATATTGCTCATTCCTCTGTCCCCTCGGGATTGGCCAGGACCTTAACAGCAGGATTGGGGGAAAGATAAAGAGAAAATTCAGGCGCTTCGGTTACAAAAAACCATTTACAATCATCAGGTACACTCTCCTGGTGCTGACCTTCGCGGTAGCATTGATCTTTGGATTATACCTTGTAACCCTTCTCGATCCGTATAGTATTTTCGGACGGTTTACAACTTATTTCCTTAAACCGGTTGTCCTTCTTCTGAATAACCTCTTAGCCGGGATCCTCGGCAGGTTTGATAATTACTCTCTCCATCATGTTCCTGTCAGGGGATTTGCGCTTATAACTTATTTCATACCAGTTTCTTTCCTTCTGCTTACAGGGATCCTTTCCTTCGTGAAAGGCAGGCTTTACTGCAACATGATCTGCCCTGTCGGTACACTTCTCGGGCTTGTTTCAAAAGTTTCAATCCTGAGGGTAAGGTTCAATGAGGAAAAGTGCACACGCTGCGGGAGATGTGCTGTTGCCTGCAAGTCATCATGCATTGATTTTCTGAATCACAATATTGATGTTTCAAGGTGTGTCGATTGCTTCAACTGCCTGAAGAGCTGCCCTGATAAAGCGCTCTCGTACGGGATTATCGGGCTAAGGTCGAAGGTGCCCGCTACAGACGACAGCAGAAGGAAGTTCGTTGCCGGATCAATTGCATTGCTTCTCAGCCTCCCGGCCATCGTAAAAGGGCAGCAGAAAGCAACACCGGTGCCAAAGAAAGCTTCAACGATCGCCGAAAAGAAGACATCCCCAGTTTGTCCGCCGGGTGCAGGATCGATTGAGCATCTTAACAGCAACTGCACCGCCTGTTCCCTCTGCATCACCGCATGCCCGAACAAGGTGCTGCAGCCGGCCTTGAAGCAATACGGGATTGCAGGGCTCATGCAGCCGGTAATGGATTATCACAAGAGTTTCTGCACTTATAACTGCACGGTTTGCACCGATGTGTGCCCGACAAATGCATTAAAGCCGCTGGCGCTTGAGGCCAAGAAGCTGACACAGATCGGGAAAGCGAACTTTATCAAGGACAACTGCATTGTGAAGACCGAAAAGACCGCCTGTGGAGCCTGTTCAGAATCGTGCCCGACAAAGGCTGTCTATATGGTCCCGTATGAAGGCAACCTGGTGATACCCGAAACAAACCAGGAGATTTGCATAGGATGCGGTCATTGCGAATTTGCATGCCCTGTGACCCCGTACAAGGCAATTTTTGTTGACGGGAACCCGGTTCATACCGCAGCAAAGAAGCCCGAGAACAAGGAATCTGATATCAAAAAGCCTGCAGATTTCCCGTTCTGATCCTACGTTCAGGAAAGATAGATCCCACTATCATATCATTCAAACCAGTGCTTTCCCTTCTTACCAGGGTCGGAAAGGACTTGTTTATAAAAATTTGTTTCAATAAGACGCCTGTACCGGCAAAAAGGTGATAATTGTCTGTTCGGGAATACTTATCATGAATTAATTTTGTTCTCTGATACTCATTGTCAATTAAATTCCTGTCTATGAATCCGACACACATTGAACATATCGGGATTGCAGTTGCAAACCTTGACGAGGCTGTAAAGCTATATGAAAGGTGCTTTGGTCTTAAGTGTTACAAAGTCGAAGAAGTTACTGACCAGAAAGTACGGACGGCATTTTTTATGGTGGGACAAACGAAAATAGAACTTCTCGAGTCGACTGATCCGGAAGGACCAATCGGGAAATTCATCACGAAAAGGGGAGAAGGGGTCCATCATATTGCATTTGCGGTCAACGGGATTGAAGAAAAGCTGAAATTTGCTGAAAAGGAAGGGATGAGGCTGATCGACCATGTCCCCCGAAAGGGCGCTGAAGGCCTGGACATAGCTTTCCTTCACCCGGCATCTACCGGAGGTGTCCTCATTGAGATTTGCGAGAAAAAAAATTCGTAGGTTTGCATTAACAATCATTCAGCATTGGCTATGAACAAGATATCAGCAATATCAGGCAATTCCGGTCCAAAGGTGCGATCCGACTGTGAGATGGTCCTGGAACTAAGGGATTCAGGCGGTATACAAATCGACATCAGGTCCAAAGTACTGGCACTTTACGGCGAGTCAATAAGGGCTCAGTGCAGGGAGATCCTCGGTTTTTTCGGCATAACCGATGCTTCTCTGGTTGTAATCGATTCGGGAGCCCTCCCGTTTGTGATTGCTGCAAGGGCCGAAGCTGCGATACGGCAGCTGGTTGACACGAAGCTCGAATTCCTGCCTCCGATGCGGGAAGATGCCAGGCGTGCCACAACAAGGGACAGGTTCCGGTTTTCACGGCTCTATCTGCCGGGGAATACGCCCAGCATGATGATTAATGCGGGACTTCATTCCGCCGACGGGATAATACTTGACCTCGAAGATTCTGTTGCACCGGGGAAAAAGGATGAAGCAAGGATACTTGTCAGGAATGCACTGAGGCAGATCGGTTTCGAAGGATCTGAAAGGATGGTCAGGATTAACCAGGGTGAAAGGGGAATTACCGATCTGGAATACCTGATACCGCACCATGTCAACGTGGTTCTGATCCCCAAAACTGAAAGTGCCGGGGCCGTGAGGCTGATTGACGCCAGGATAAACCAGATCCGGGAAGAAAAGGGACTGGCCGATCCTGTATACCTGATGCCGATAATCGAGACTGCCCTCGGTGTTGAACGGGCATTTGAGATCGCACAGTCATCGGAAAGCGTTGTCGCACTGGCAATCGGGCTGGAGGACCTTACCGCTGACCTGGGAGTCCCGCGCACCGTTGAAGGCCTTGAATCGCTTTACGCAAGGACGAGGATAATTAATGCCGCAAAAGCAGCCGGTATCCAGCCGATCGATTCAGTCTTTTCTGATGTCTCGGATATGGAAGCGCTTCGAAGGAGCATAAGCATATCGAAATCGCTGGGGTTCGAGGGGATGGGATGCATTCATCCCAGGCAGATAGCAGAGGCAAGGAAGGGATTCGCTCCCAGCCGGGAGGAGATTGATAAAGCGAAGAAGATCGTTCATGCTTTCACGGTAGCGGAAAAGGAAGGGCTGGGGGTGGTGGCGCTCGGGACAAAGATGATCGATGCTCCGGTAGTTGCAAGGGCCAGGAAGACAATTGACCTGGCGCTGACGCTCGGATTCCTTTCAAGTGACTGGATGAACGAGGCCGTCGTTGAAGAGAGTAATTAACTTAAATATTTTAATATGGCTGTTCCGACAGTAAAAAATGCTGCGGGAAGAGAAGTTCCCCTTGAGATCAACGGCAGGCCGGCCACTCCGTTCATGGGAGTGGGAAAACACAAACCTACCGGGCACAGGTACGGACCGCCGGTTCCTTCCTGTTCCAACTTCCCCTCCGACGGAAACAAAGTTGTGGGATCCCTCGAGGAGGCCCTGCGGCTCTGCGGCCTTTCTGACGGGATGACCATCTCGACCCATCACCATCTGCGCGACGGGGACCTCATAAGCAACAGGGTCTTCGATATTGCATCCTCAATGGGCATAAAGGACCTTGTCTGGTTCCCTTCCGCATCATTCCCGTGTAATGATCCGGTCATCAAATACCTCGAGGACGGTACCATCAACCGGATCGAAGGGAGTATGAATGGTCCCCTCGGCCGGTTCGTCTCGGAAGGCAGGATGAAGGGAACGGCAGTCCTTCGCTCCCATGGTGGAAGGGTTCAGGCCATACTCGACGGGGAGGTAAGGATTGACATCGCCGTACTAGCAGCCCCGACTGCCGATTCATACGGAAATGCAAAGGGTACAGGAGGAAAGTCTGCCTGCGGAGTTCTCGGCTATGCAAAGGCCGATTCGATGTATGCCAGCAAGGTGATCGTGGTCACTGATAACCTTGTGGATCTCCCATGCTACCCGATGGAGATCGAAGGGAACTATGTCGACTATGTGGTTGTGGTTGATAAGATCGGGATCCCTGAAAAGATCGTTTCAGGGACCACCCAGGTGACCAAAAGTCCCGACAGGCTCCTGATCGCTGAAATGACTGCGGCTTTCCTCGAGAAATCCGGCATCCTGAAGGACGGTGTCACAATGCAGGCCGGAGCAGGAGGGACCTCACTCGCGATCGCCGTGTTCCTTCATGAGATATTTAAAAAGAAGGGGTGGAGGTCTAAGTTCGGATTTGGGGGAAGCACCAGGTACATGGTAGAGATGCTTGAAAAAGGACAAATGGGATATATCCTTGATGCCCAGGCATTTGACCTCGACAGTGTTGCCTCGGTCGAAAGGAATGCAAATCATATACCATATCCCGTTTTCAATGCTTATAACTATCATTCCAAGGGAAACCTGACCAGCATGATGGATATAATGATACTCGGAGCAACGGAGATAGATCTTAACTTCAACGGGAATGTCGTCACCCATTCTGACGGGTACCTCCTTCACGGGATAGGAGGGTGGCAGAATTGCCTTCATGCCAGGAACGTGATCCTCCCGGTACCGCTCTTCCGCGACAGGATCCCGGTGATTGTGGATGAGGTAACCACACTTTGCGGACCGGGGGAACTGATCGATGTCATTATCACCGAGAGGGGAATTGCAATAAACCCGATCAGGACTGACCTTATAGAAAGTGTTAAGGATAGTGGCCTTCCTTTAAAGACCATAAGGGAATTGAAGGAAGAGGCTGAAAGGATCTGCGGAAAGCCGTCCAGGCCGGACTTTGAGGATGAGATCGTTGCTGCAATAAAATGGGTCGACGGAACCGTGATCGATGTCGTTAGGAAGCTTAAGCCGGCAAAGTCTGCGGACGATGGAAAACTTTAAATGTGCGATTTGCGGCTATATTTATGATCCGGGTGAAGGGGAGCCAGGATTCGGCATCGCCTCAGGGGTCAGCTTCAGCGATCTGCCCGACAGTTTTACCTGTCCTGTGTGCGGGGCAGGGAAGGATGAGTTTTTTTGCTCTGATTAGATAATCCGGGTACGACCGGGATTATTGTTAGTTCTTCTGCGACGGGATGTTCTTAAGGACATCGATAAGGAGATCCCAGAACATCTTCACAGTTTTGATTTCGATTTTCTCTTCTGTAGTGTGAGCTCCCTTGATTGAAGGACCGAAGGATATCATATCTATTCCCTTGAATTTCTCATATATAAGGCCACATTCCAGCCCGGCATGAATAGCCCTTATTGCCGGCTCTTTCCCGAAGAGTTTCAGGTACGATTTTCTTGTGATACCGAGGATCTCTGATTTCAGGCTCGGCCTCCATCCGGGATACCCGTCGGAATGGACCACTTGTGCACCGCCAAGGTCAAGGCATGATCTTACCATTCCGGCGACATCATGCTTGGCCGATTCGACTGAGCTTCTTTGTGTTGTTATTATTTTAACAATTCTCCCTTCTTCGAAGCTGACAGCTGCAAGGTTGGTCGAGGTCTCGACCAGGTCCTCCATCTCATGCGACCATGCAATTACTCCGTGAGGGCAGCATGAAAGGGAATTCAGAAGCCTTCCCTGGCTTTCCCTGTCCATCACTGTCGGAGGAACTTCTACTTCCCTCATAGTAATCCTGATCTCCTTTTCGGATTCCCTGAATTCCTCTTTCAGGGTACCTTCAAATTCCTTTACCCAGTTGAGGATTGTATCTTTGTCTGCAGCCTTTGCGGTTATGACTGCGACCGCCTCTCTCGGGATTGCATTCCTGAGGTTTCCTCCCCTGAAAGTTGCCACAGAGACCTCAAATTTATCTTCGAGGTTCCACAGGATACGGTTCATCAGCTTAACGGAGTTGCCGTAACCTTTATGTATTTCATCACCCGAATGTCCTCCGTGCAGGCCGTTGAGGTAGATCTCGATTGCGACCGATCCTTCCACGGGTTTTGTGGCATTGTACTCAAGGGTTCCCACTGTATCCATTCCCCCGGCACATCCGATGAACAAGATGCCTTCGTCTTCGGAGTCAAGGTTGATCAATGTCATTCCTTCGAAGAATCCGGGCTGAAGATTGATCGCACCAGTCATCCCCGATTCCTCATCCACGGTAAAAAGGCATTCGATCTTCCCGGTCCTGATGCTTTTGTCGGTCAGGATCGCCAGCTGGGCTGCAATCCCCATCCCGTCGTCTGCACCGAGAGTCGTGCCCTGCGCTGTCACAAATTCTCCTTCAACGAGGGGAATCACAGGGTCGTTATTCCAGTCGTGGTTATAGTCAGCATTTTTTTCTCCCACCATATCCATATGGCTTTGGAGGACGACCGTCTTAATATCCTCCAGGCCCGGAGCTGCTGGTCGTATAATCACGATATTGCCTATGCTGTCTTCCCTGAAATCGAGTGAATTGGTTACCGCAAAATCCTTCAGGAAGGCCCTTACCTTTCCCTCATTCTTGCTCAGTCTCGGTATCTTGCAGATCTCCCCGAAATATGTCCAGATCGGGGCCGGTTCCAGTTGTGAAAGGTTGCTCATGCTTATACTGACTCATTTAACAGGCTGCAAATGTATTGTTTTTATTTTATTTATCTCCCTTCAACTGTTAAACAATCGGGATTATGGAATGATTTAAATTTTGCTAAATTTACGGACCACGACATACATTAACCTTATTAACCTGAATTTATGAGCAAGCGGACAATTGTTACACTCCCTGGCGACGGCATCGGGGTAATAGTAATGAAAGAGGCTTTGAGAGTCCTGGATGCTGCAGGTTTCGAAGCCGAATACATTCATGGTGATATCGGCTGGGAATTCTGGCGCAGTGAAGGGAATCCGCTGCCACAAAGGACACTTGACCTCATCAGGAAACATAAAATTGCATTGTTTGGAGCAATAACCTCCAAGCCGAATGAAGAGGCAAAGGCAGAACTCAATGCTTCCCTGCAGGGAAAAGGTTATGTTTATTCAAGCCCTATTGTCGGACTCAGGCAGAAATTTGACCTGGATATCTGTGTGAGGCCTTGCAAATCATATAAGGGAAATCCCCTCAACTTCATAAGAAGGGGCAAAGGCAATACAATCGAAGAACCGAGGATCGATGTGGTAATATTCCGGCAGAACACGGAATGCCTTTACTCCGGGGTCGAATGGACGAATCCGCCCGACCAGGTTTACAACGCACTCATGACGCATCCGAAATTCACCGAGAACTTCGGGAAGGTTCCAAAGGAGGAATTGTCAATTTCCACGCGCATATTCACAAGGAAAGCCACTGAGAGAATCCTGAGGGCAGCGTTTGAGCATGCGGAAAAGTTTGGATACAGCTCGGTGACTGTCTGTGAAAAGCCAAATGTTGTAAGGGAAACATCCGGGCTTATGTGGAAGCTGGCTAAAGAGATACAGAAACAATCCTTCCCGTCGGTAAAGCTCCTCAATACAAATATCGATGCCCAGATGATGTGGCTCACGAAGAATCCCGAGGATTACGGTGTGATCGTTGCAGGGAACATGTTCGGGGATATAGCATCTGATGCATTCGCAGGATTGATTGGCGGCCTGGGTTTTGCCTGCAGCGCCCAATTCTCAGCCGGAGGGATTGCGGTGTTTGAACCCACGCATGGCTCAGCGCCCAAATATGCAGATTACGATGTCCCGATCGTAAACCCGATCGCAATGATCGAATCGGCGTGCATGATGCTCGAATATATCGGGGAGACGGCCATATCGGCAAAGATCCGGAAAGCCGTCGCCGATGTAATACTCGACGGTAAGGTAAGGACCTATGACATGATGAAGATGACCGGACGTCCCGAGGTGATACGCAATGGTGCAGCTTCGACCATCCAGATGACGGATGCAATTATTTCAAAGATCAGATAAAACAGGCTTGACGCGATGAACGACACAGTAAAAAAACTATGGCCGGAACTGGAATGGATCACTGATGGAGACTTGAGGGAAAAAACCGCCAGGACCTGGGAAACGGCGCTCGAAAGGAGTGTTTTGAAAGCACAGGATCTTGACCGGATCCCATTTACGCTGCTGTGCGGGCCCGATCTGAAGGTGAGCTTCATGGATCACAAGAGATGCGTTGTCCACATTGCGAAAGCGAGCGGTGAAAAAATGAATGAGTTCTTTGGGGATGACCTGCCGGTTAATATGGATGTTTTGATCTCAGGGGCTATACTGGCCGATGTCGGGAAGCTGCTCGAATACGAGCTGGATCCGTCAGGCAAAGCAGTGCAGGGAAAATATGGAAAATACTTGCGGCACCCGTTCTCAGGCGTCTCACTCGCAGAAGAGTGCGGCGTTCCGCCGGAAGTCTGCCACATAATTGCTTCTCATGCACATGAAGGGGACCTGGTTAAGCGAAGCACCGAGGCATATATCGTGCATCATGCCGACTTCATGACATTCCTCCCATTCCAGGGCCGGCTGGTATGACCACTCAGGGCTGACCGCCGGTCAGTGAAGGAATTCCGGAAGGATAAAAAAAATGGCGGGTAACGGGAATCCCGGTTAACCGAGCCTCATCTTTTCGACCTCTTCAGTGTTCCTCTCGTTTGTTATATCCTTGGCATCAGGAGTATACAGGTAGTCGATAAGATCCTGGTACCGCTCCATGATCTTGCCTCTTACAATTTTCATCGTGGAGTTCATAAGACCATTCTCCTCATTGAAGCCCTCCTCGAGGATCCCGATTGCAACGGGCAGCCATCTCTGTGGGAACATCTTTCCATATTTCCCGTTTGTCCTGTACTCATTGACTTCATTCTCGATCAGTGTCATCACGGCCCTTTTCCCCTCATCACTGTCAGCGGTCAGGTTTTTCTCTTCCAGATACAGCTTAAGGGCATGCTGGTTCGGGACAACCAGCGCCACGGTATAGGGCTTCTGATTATTATACAGCATGCACTGGTCGATATACTTCGATTGCTCGGAGACAGCTTCCTCTATACCCTCAGGGCTGAATTTCTCCCCGTCATCAGCTATCAGCAGGCTTTTGAAACGCCCGAGGACATACAGGAACCCGTCAGGAGAAACATAGCCCATGTCGCCGGTATAAAGCCAGCCACCCTTTATGGTATCGCGGGTTGCAAGCTCATTCTTCCAGTAACCATGCATCACGTTACCGCCACTGATAACGATCTCGCCCTTTTGGCCAGGCTGCAATTCGGCCCCGCTGTCATCACAGATCCTGAGATCCATATTGTTTACAATCGCTCCCGAGGATCCGAGGCGATGCTTACCCGATGAATTTGAGGAGATCACCGGAGAGGCCTCGCTCAGCCCGTAGCCCTGGTACATCGGGATCCCAATGGCGTAGAAGAACCTTTGCAGCTCGATATCGAGCAGGGCTCCTCCGCCGATGAAGTAATCGAGCTCGCCGCCAAAACTCTCCCGAACCTTGCTGAACAGGATCTTATCGTAGAGATCGATCAGCGGCTTCCTGAGCTTCTGGAGACCTTTGCCCTTGTTCCACCCTTCCTGGTTATAGGAATATGAGATCTTAATGGCATGATTAAAAAGGACCTCGGCCATTTTGCCCTTCTCCTTTATCCCTTTTTCAATGTTTTTCCTGAAGTTTTTTGCGATAGCCGGAACGCTCATCAACAGGTTCGGCTTGATCTCCTTCAGGCAGGACGGGAGGTTTCTGAGGGTTTCCATCGGTGTTTTACCGGTTTTGACCGATGCAATGCTTGCTCCTTTCCCCATGAATGCAAAAATCCCGCATGTATGCCCGAACGAGTGGTCCCACGGAAGGATCAGAAGGGTTTTGTAAAAAGATGGTATGTCGATAAGGCTGTAAGCCTGGTAGACATTTGTAATATAATTCCCGTGGGTAAGGATAATTCCTTTCGGATCAGCGGTTGTTCCGGATGTGTAACAGATATTTGCGAAATCCGATGGCTTGATGCTTTGGTAAAGGGATTCAAATTCGACTTTGTTCTCAGGGGATTCAAGCCATTCCCTTCCCGTTTTCCTGACCTCGTTGAAGTGAATCTCTTTTTCACCGTATTCCTCCTGTGTGTCGAGATGGATCACCTTTTCAATGGTATTGCATTCGCTGATTATCGGCTCGAGCTTCTGTGCCTGGATCGAAGAGGTAAGGATTATCTTTGCTTCCGAATGGTTGATCCTGAATTTGATTTCATCGGGCGTAAGTTTCACAGAAAGGGGTACGTTAACTGCACCTGCGTACAGGATGCCAAGTTCCCCGATCACCCAGTTGTTTCTGCCTTCCGATATCAGGCAAAGCCGGTCGCCTTTCTTTATTCCAAGCTTGATTAATCCGGCAGCAAATTCGTAAACCTGTTTCCGGGTTTCTCCATAGGTCGTACCTTCATATTTGTCCTGGGGTTTCTCCCACAGGTATACATTGCTGTTATATTTATCAACACTCTCTTCAAAAAATTGAATTATTGATTTCATGTCAGGTCAGATTAATGTTTAAGCAAGTTTGGCGGGTTTAAATATACAAATTATGAATGAATCAATTTCTTTCATAAGATTTAAAAGTCAAATGGTTTAGCAGCAATAATTTGTATATTTGGGGAAAATCTGACCGGACAGTTATTTTTATAATGTAAATATTCCCGTATGAGATATCGTCTGATATTGATCCTGGCTCTTTCAATAACATTTACATCCTGTCATTTTTTCAGGGAAAGGGGACTTTTCCTGAAGAAGGAAAAAATTCCTGAAGTTACGGTGCCGGTTCACGACAGCCTTAATGTCAAAAAGGATACCGTCAAAGCAAAACCTGACACTGTTCAATCAGCTGAGGATATGATCCAGGCAGAGATCACCGGGGCAGCGCTTGCCAAAAATGCCGCAACGCCAGGGTTCAGGATAATCGTTGGCAGCTTCACAAGCAAAAAGAATGCTGCGGAGATGGCCGGGAAGTACATTAAGATGGGTTACAACGCCGAGATCATAAAGATCAAATCCAGGCCGAAATCACTGCTTGTGACGATCTATACTTTCGGGACGCATGAACAGGCTGACCAGCAACTAGTGCAAATCAAGAGTAACGTGAACCGTGATGCGTGGATCTATTCGGGTGAGGTTACAAAGGTTCCCTTGTAATTGTCGCAATCCTGTCAGGACCCACCGATACCATTGTAACCGGAACGCCAACCTCCTTCTCGATGAAACTGATGTACTCCCTGAGGGTTCCCGGTAATGAATTGTAATCACGGATCGCAGAAATATCTTCCTTCCAGCCCTTGAGTTCGGTATAGCAAGGCTTGATTTCCGTGTTTCCGTCGAAAGCCATTTCCGAGGTCTCTTTCCCGTCGATCATATACGATGTGCAGATCTTTACTTTTTCGAATCCCGAAAGCACATCGGCCTTGGTCATGAGCAATTTTGTCGCACCATTGATCATGATCGCATACTTCAGTGCAGTAAGGTCGAGCCAGCCGCATCTCCGGGGGCGGCCTGTCGTGGCTCCGAACTCGCATCCGGTCTTTCTCAGGAGATCGCCAGTATCGTCATTCAGCTCGGTTGGGAAGGGGCCGCTGCCGACCCTAGTGCAGTATGCTTTGAAAATCCCGAACACTTCCCCTGTTCTTTTTGGGGAGATGCCCAGCCCGGTACAGGCTCCGGCACTTATGGTATTCGAAGATGTTACGAAAGGATATGATCCGAAGTCCAGATCGAGCATCGTTCCCTGGGCTCCTTCAGCCAGGATCTTCCTGCCCTGGTCTGATAGGCTGTTCACCAGGTATTCGGTATTCTCGATCCTGAACCTTTTCGTCATTTCGATACCGCTGAACCATTCAGCTTCAAACTCAGATATATCAAACTTGTAATCGTATCCTTTCAGGATCTCAAGGTGGGCCGCCATGTGTTCATTGTATAATTCCCTGAAGCCCGGTTTGAGGACATCCCCGACCCTGAGCCCGTTCCGGCTTGCCTTGTCGGTATAGGCGGGCCCGATCCCCTTGAGGGTCGATCCTATTTTAAGGCAGCCCTTCCTGTTTTCGTATGCTGCATCGAGTACCCGGTGCGTGGGTAGTATCAGATGTGCCCTGCTCGAGATGACCAGCCTCTTCGCCAGCTCCCCGACCCCAAGCCCGAGCTTTTCAATTTCGGACCTGAAGACCGCCGGATCGAACACTACTCCGTTTCCGATTATATTCAGCTTGCCCGGGTGAAAAATTCCCGAGGGAATGAGATGGAGAACATGCTTGCTGTTGTTGAATTCAAGCGAATGCCCGGCATTCGGTCCGCCCTGGAAACGTGCGATCACATCATAGGCAGGACTCAGAGCATCTACAATCTTTCCTTTTCCTTCGTCTCCCCACTGAAGCCCTAATAGAATATCAATGTTCATGTTAAAAACAGCGTGGATTTTATTTGCGGACACCAAGTTACAAAATAATTCGGCTGGTATTTACGTTAAGTAAACATTGTTGATAACTAGGCTAATGGAGTAAGGAAGAATTCATTATGACTTTAAAGGGTTTTTTGATTCGATTGATTTATATTTTAAATTGCGTGGAAACCAATAACTAATACTTACTAACATGAAAAAAACATTATGTCTGATGATTGCATGTCTTGTACTTCTGAGCCTTGCATTACCAGTTTCGGCACAAGGACAGGCATCCAATTCAGAAAAAGACTTCAGGTTTACGATAAAGACAAATCCCCTGGCTGCCCTTGGCGGACCTTTCTGGCTGGCTATCGTTCCCCTGACAGGTGAATACAAGGTACTTTTTGAGGCAAAGGTGGCCCCTAAAGCATCTTTTCAATTTGGCGTGGGATACATCGGCCCGAGCGCTCTGCTGAACCTGGACGATCTTACAAATGATGGTGAGAACATTTCAGGCATAAAAACAAGCGGCTTCAGGGTACAGGGAATGTTCAAGTACTTTCTCAGCCGCAACCTCCAGGCTCCCGAAGGCTTTTACATCGGCCCGCATGTTTCATTTGCAACCGCAGAATTGAAGAGCAAGGATAATGCGGAAAATTACATCAAGGCGCAAAAAATCAACGCAAATGGTGTTATCGGTTACCAGCTGATCACAAAAGGAGGCTTTGCCCTGGACATTTACACCGGGATTGGTTTTGTTTCGAGGAACTGGACCTTCTCAGGAAGTGAATTTGACACGGATCAAACGGGATTCAGAGATAAAGCAAGCATAAACATCCCATTCGGATTTTCATTCGGCTACGCTTTCTGACCCGGATCCGGCATCGAGGCTGTTTAACAGATCTCTAGGAAGGCTTTGTGCGATCCTCTGCGCTCCTGTGCGGGAAAGACACCGCAGAAGATCACGGGGGATTGCTGAAGTTATTTCCGGACTTTTATTACAGCCTCTGTTTATTTCCGGCCATTCTTCTGTGATTTCTTCATATTCCCGTAGATATAGAGGGAATGATACATCGGGTCAAATCCGTGAAGCTGGCTGGCAGTGTGAATTATCTCCTGTATCCTGGGATCACAGAACTCGATGACCTTCCCGGTCTCCAGATCGATCAGGTGATCGTGCTGGCTGCACTGGTAGGAACGTTCAAACTGAGCGATATTCTTCCCGAACTGGTGCTTAACCACCAGGTTGCAGTCGAGAAGCAATTCTATGGTGTTATACAGGGTAGCCCTGCTTACCCTGTAATTTTTATTCTTCATAAAAATATAGAGCGACTCAATATCGAAGTGACCATCCCTGGAATAGATCTCTTCCAGGATTGCATATCTTTCCGGGGTTTTCCTGTGACCCTTCTTTTCAAGGTATTCCGTGAAGATCTGCTTCACGGTGGAAGTTGTGTCGTCGCTAATCATATCTGGTCTAAATTAAAATAATACAAAAATATTATTTTTTTTTAAGATGAAGATATTATAGCGGCCGGGTATTGCGACTTCTATTCGGAGAAATCCTCGACTCTCTTAATATTGTCGATCCCCCTGACATTCGAGATCTTGAGGATGAGGTTGTTAAGGTCCTGGGTATGATGCACGTACAGATCAATCGTGCCTTCAAAGATTCCGTCCTTGACGCTTATGTTGATATTGGTCATGTTGACTTTCAGCTCGGAAGAGATAATATTGGTAATGTCATTAACGAGACCTATCCTGTCAACACCTGTCATGCTGATACGCGCAAGGAAAGAGACAAGCTTATGGATTGCCCACTTCACGGCGATGATCCTGTTCCCCTCATTCGACATTATCCTTATTGCGACCGGGCATTTCGGCTTATGGATAATTATAGCCCCTTCCGGCGAGCGGTAGCCGACAACCTCATCGCCCGGGATGGGATTGCAGCACTTGGCAATCTCATACGATTGGCCCGCGTCTTCAACATTCTCCCGTAAAAGGAAGGGAATGCTCCCGTCTATCTTTCCTTCCTTTTCAGTCTCCTCACCCTCCTCTTCCTTTTTGCCCTTTTTTGACCCGAGGAGCTTGAGTTCCCAGTACTTGATGACATTCTTTGTAGGATTCTTCCTGATTATCCTTCTCAGGTTATCCAGGTTGATAGTCCCAAGCTCGATACCGGAATAGAGTTCATCCTTGTTGGCAACATCGTAGGAAAGGATAAGCTTCCTGACTATTTCGGAGTTTGGCGACACTCCCAGCTCGGCGAGCCTGGTGTCGAGGATCTCCATCCCTTTCTGTATCCTGTTTACCGATTCGGTCTTAAGTGCATTCTTGATCCCTTCTTTTGCCTTTGAGGTCCTGACGAAAGAAAGCCATTCCTTTTCGGGTTTTGCGATCTCCGAAGTAATTATCTCGACCTGGTCGCCGCTCATCAGCATGGCGTTTATCGGGTTCAGCTTATAGTTTATCTTGGCGCCGATGGCCTTGTTGCCGATCTCGGTGTGGATCTCGTAAGCAAAATCGAGCGCGGATGCCCCTTTAGGCAGGCTGACGAGTGTCCCCTTCGGCGTGAATACCATGATCTCGGCTGAGAAGAGGTTCATTTTGAACTCATCAAGGAACTCGATGGGATCCTCAAGCGGATTCTCGAGCATCATTTTGATCTTCTTTATCCATTTATCGAGCTCAGTTTCGGGAGTATTGTCACCCTTGTATTTATAGTGGGCGGCATAGCCTCTTTCGGCAATTTCGTCCATTCTTTTGCTCCTGATCTGAACTTCGACCCATCTTCCTTCCGGACCCATCACCGTGACGTGCAATGCCTCATAGCCATTCGGCTTGGGCCTGCTGATCCAGTCACGGAGCCTGTCGGGCTTTGGCAGGTATGTATCGGTAATGATCGAATAGATGTTCCAGCAGGTAGTTTTTTCCGGTATGCCCGGGAGCGGGTCGAAAACTATCCTCACGGCAAGAACATCATAGACCTCCTCAAACGGGACATTTTTCGACTGCATCTTTTTCCATATCGAAAAGATCGATTTCGGACGGCCGTTTATTTCAAATTTAAGTCCTGATTGTGTGATCTTTTCAATGATCGGCAGGCTGAACCTGTTGATGAGCGAATAGTATTTCTTTTCACCGTGCCTCAGTTTTGACGCTATTTCTTCATAGATCACCGGCTGGCGGTACTTGAAGCTGAGGTCCTCGAGCTCGCTTTTTATGGCGTAGAGGCCAAGGCGGTTGGCAAGCGGCGCGTAGAGGAAGATGGTCTCACCCGCCACTTTCATTTTCTTGTTTTCCGGCATGGAATCGAGGGTCCTCATATTGTGGAGCCGGTCTGCAATCTTGATAATGATCACACGCAGGTCATCTGACAGGGTGAGAAGCATTCTCCTGAAGTTCTCCGCCTGCATCGATGATGAGGTACCCTTGTTGTATGTGCCGGATATCTTTGTGAGCCCGTCAATCAAAGAGGCTATTTTAGGCCCGAATTCCCGCTTGACATCTTCGAGGGAATAATCGGTATCTTCCACCACGTCATGCAGCAGTGCGGTGGCTATCGATCTAGCTCCGAGACCTATTTCCTGGTTAACGATCTTGGCAACCGCAATGGGATGGAGGACATAAGGTTCCCCGGACTTCCGCCTCATGTTCCAGTGAGCTTCGTTTGCGACCTTAAATGCCTTGTCTATCAGCTCCCTGTCTCCGGGCTTGTTGCACCTCAGCAAATTCTTAGTCAAAGAATCATATTCCGACTGAATATGTTTTATGTCTTCCTCGTCAAAAATATCCTTGCTCCCCATGCAAATTCACAATCTTTTTATGCTGCCAACTGCAAAGATAGCTATTTTGTGCGAAATCCGGAGTGCCATGCCTGCCATGGGCCGGGGATATTCTATTTGTTCCTGTATATTGTTACCGTACCGGTCCTGAAGATATTCTTCTTCGTGAGAGTTCTTACCCGGAGCGACCAGATATAGGGTCCCTGAGGAAGGAGTTCTCCGTTTGCAGTGCCGTCCCATGCTTCCGAATAATTGGTCGTGTTGAAAACTACGCGGCCCTGCCTGTCGCTTACAACCAGGTGATAATCAACCGGTGTGAAGGTTATAACAGGACAGAACAGGTCATTCCTGAGATCGCCGTCAGGGGTGAAAAGGTTTGGAACGGTGATCGTTTCACTTATCTCGTAACATGATATCTCCGAGCTACTTTCACCTGCAATCCCGTGCGGATTGTTCTCCTCCGACGCAGTAACCCGGAAGCAAACATCCCCGGTGGCGACCAGGTGGATAATATCGGGGATGGAAATCATAAAGCTTGTATCGGAAGCCGGAATATCGGCATATTGGTTGAATCCGTCGCCTGTATCCATGAGAAGCCTGTATCCCGACACACTCCCGAGCCAGTCACGGTAGCCATTCCACCTGAGAACTATCTGATCGTTAACCACCTGGTAAGTTAGGACCATATTGGATGCGACATTTGATCCGGCAACGCTTGTTTCGCATGAGTTAAGGGCATTGAGCCTGTAAAAGTTCACTGCTTCAGGATCCGCGTCCTTGTCAGTGTAGGCTATAGTGCCGACACCTGCCCTGATGGTGGTGATCACTTCATAGGAACCCGTCATGCCTGATTTTCTTTCCAGCGTATAGAGGTCAGTTTCAGCTGAAGGATCAACAGTGAATGACAGTGCTATCTCTCCGTCGGCCGTCACGGTTGCGAAATCGGCATTTATCCATCCGGGCGGCTTCTGCATTGCCGCCGTCAGGCACGATTTTGAAGAGAGAGACACCTGGCTGTTTTCCATTGTCGCCTTAACCAGATAGCAATATGTCGATCCAATATTGAATGTGTCGACCGCAAATTGTCTGGATCCGTCAACGATATGACCTTTTGGCTCAAAGCTCCCGTTGTTTTCGGAGACCAGTACATCGTAACCCGAAACTTTATAAGGATAGGACAGATATTTATTCCAGCTGAGATTTATCTTCTTGTTGCAGGTATCAAGGACCACTTTACAGAATATTGTATTCAGCCTGTTGGACAGAGGGCTTATATTTCCGGAATTATCGAAGGCGGCGATTACATATGATTCGCTTTCAAACGCAGTTTTAGGTCTGAAAGCTGAATATGATGAAGCTGCAGGGTTATAAAGGCTGTCGATATAATATCCTTCCCGTTTAATTGTATCATACTGATAGACAACGTAACCAGCAACATCAGTCGACGGGCTCAGATCCCATTTCATTTCCACAGATCCTGTTGAACTGTTTACGGTCACTCCCGTGAACAAAGGAGCAACCGGCCGCTCAAGATCCTGACCCCGCGACGGCGAAGCAACGACAAAAAGAGCCAGGGCGAGCAGGAAAAAGGCAGCCCGGTTTCTGTCAGCCTGCAATGATTTCGTAAAGATCATCGATTTTGTAGTATGTATTGGCAAGGCTCCTGATCTCGTCAGGGCTTATAGTTTTTATCTTCTCTGCAAAAGCCTCATAGTAGCTGTTGTCGAGCCCGAATTCCCAGGCCGATTTAAAGCTTTCGGCAAGGGCGAATGGCCCGTCGAACATCCTCAGCAGGTCGCCCGACATATAATTCCTGACAATCTCCAGTTCATCGCGTTCCACAGGCTTTTCCTGGAGAAGCCTGATCTCCCTGTAGATCTCATCGACAGCAAGATCGGTCTTGTCTTTGGCAACCTCGGTGGAGATCACCTTAAACCCCGAAAGATCGAGTGATGTCACAAGAGAACTGATTCCATAAGTGTACCCCTTATCCTCCCGGATGTTCCTCATCAGTCTCGATCCGAAATACCCGCCAAGGATCACGTTAAGGATTTTCAACCCGGGGTAGTCGGGATGTCGTTTGTTTATGGTCGGGCTTCCGATCCTTATGGCCGACTGGACGGCACCTTCCTTCCCGATCCTGGACTTTTTTTGCTGTTCCCCTTTAAGCTCCGGAGTGAACTCTTCAGTATATACATTCCCTGAACGAAGCGATCCGAAGTTTTCCCGTAGCAAATTGGCAGTATTCATTGGAATCCGCCCTGAAACGATTACTGTCATCCCTGAGGGATCGTAGTATTTTGAATGGAAGTCCCTGAGCACTGCGGGATGGAGTCCCTCAAAATCTGATTCCTGCACCATATGCCCGTAGGGATGACCGCTGCCGAATATCGATTCAAAGAATTTTTCCATCGCAATGTTCTGGACACGCTCCCGGTTGATCATGAACCAGCGCAGACGCTTTCTCATCAGGATATTCAGCTCCTTTTCAGGGAATGCCGGTTCGAACAGGATCTCCCTGATAAGTTCAAGCACCTTTTTGATATGCCTTGAAAGGAAGTACGCAATCAATCCGGCATTATCCTTTTCTGCTGACAGGTTCAGGAATACCCCGTAGTAATCGAGCAGCCTCGTGATCTCTTCTGAAGTGTGCCTGAGCGATCCTTCAGTCAGCATCATATTGGTGGTGGTTGCCAGCAGCGGAATATATTCCTTGTCGATCCCGGCCCTGAAGATGAACTCGATCCTCATCACGTCTTCGGTTCCGGCTTCGATCGTATAAACCGGCACCGAGTTCCTGAGACTGAGAAGGTTCACCTTTCCGGCGTTAAATGCTGTAAAGGGATTGAGCGGAGGTTGTTTACGTTTTGGCAGGCTCATTCCTGTTCCTTTTTTGATGAAAGATAGTAAAGGGTGCTGCAGTTTTCAGGAATAAGGTATTTTCTGGCAGCCTTCATGACCATCTCCCCGTCGGTCGACCGGTATCGTTCGACTTCCGTGTTGATAAGAGCCGGATCCCCAATCAATTCACAAAATGCCAGGTTCATTGCCTTATGGAGTATCCCGGTATTCAGTAAGACGGAGGATGATTCGAACTTATTCTTCACCTTTTCAATTTCGCCAGGATCGGGGACTTTGTCGAGCAGTTCATTAATTACATCATTGACAGATCTCTCCGCATCCTCAACCCTTACTCCCTCCATCAGTTTTCCTGTAACTACCATAAGTCCCGGATCAATATCCGCGGTAAGGAAGGCATTGATCTCACTGAAAAGGTTTTTTCCCCTTACCAGTTTGGTGTATAGTCTACCTGATTCCCCTCCGGCAAGAATATCGCTCAGAAGATCCATTACGTAAAAATCATCCGCTGTCCTCGGACACACATGCCAGGCTTTGTATATGGCGTCCGACGGCACGTTACGTTCAACGGTCATGATCCTTTCCGAGGTCTGGGTGGGTTCCGCAGGGATGTTCCTAGTTGCTGTTTTTCTTCGCGGTACGGGTCCGAACCATTTTTCGCTGAGGGCCCTGATGCGTTCGGTTGTCACATTCCCGGCAACGGCAATTATTGCATTGTTCGGTGCGTAGTGTGAGAAGAAGAATTCCCTGATATGCTCGAGTCTGGAATTTTTAACATGGTTGATATCTAAGCCTATGGTGGGCCACCTGTAAGGATGAACCTTGAAGGCCAAAGGCCTCAGAAGGAGCAGGGAATCACCGTAAGGCTGATTCTTGTACCGCTGGTTGAATTCCTCCGTCACGACACTCTTCTGGATATCCAGGTTCCTCTGGGAGAAATCCAGCTCATCCATTCTGTCCGATTCCAGCCAGAAACCAGTCTCGATGTTTTCTGCGGGTACTGTCAGGTAGTAATTGGTTATGTCGTTGTTGGTAAACGCATTGTTCTCACCGCCTGCCAGCTGAAGCGGAGTATCATACTCAGGGATATTCCGCGTGCCTCCGAACATCAGGTGCTCGAACAGGTGGGCAAGTCCGGTCATCTCCGGGTCTTCATCCCTCGAACCGACATCATATAAAATATTCATCGCCGTGAGGGGAGTGGATTCATCCCGGTGGACAATCACCCTGAGTCCGTTCTCGAGGCTGAAACTATCGAAATTGATCATTTCAAAGCAGTGAGTTACTGTTTACAAACTTAATTAAAAAAAGGAAAGGTCTTGTATTGTTCCTATATTTGCGCATCTATGGCGTTAAAACCAGATCTCCGGAAATTATTGCAATCAAGCCTTCTCAGGGCAGGCGAGACCAGGATCGTGTATTTGCTCAGCCTGGCTGTTGGGCTGCTCAGCGCCCTGGCCGCGGTCCTTCTGAAGAATGCCATCCATTTTACAGGGAACCTGCTGGCAGGCGATACAATAAGGTATGGATCCGGAAGATTTGCGCTGGCCTTGTTTCCTGTCGCCGGGATGCTGCTGACAGTGATCTTTGTGAAATATATCCTAAGGGACAATATCAGTCATGGGATCAGCAGGGTCCTCTATGCAATATCCAGGAAAAGGAGCATGCTCAGGAGTCACAACACCTGGAGCTCAATTGTTGCCACGACCCTAACCATAGGATTCGGGGGATCGGTGGGAGCTGAAGCTCCGATAGTGCTTACAGGATCCTCTATCGGCTCTACGTTAGGAAGATACTTCAGGCTTAATTACCGGAACATAACTCTTCTTATAGGATGCGGAGCGGCAGGAGCGGTTTCAGGCATTTTCAAGGCCCCCGTGACGGGGATCATTTTTACACTGGAGGTCCTGATGCTGGACCTGACCACATCATCAATAGTGCCGCTGATGATCTCGTCGGTGACGGCAGCGGTCGTTGCCTACTTCCTGATGGGTCCGAAAGTACTTTTCTCATTTAGTATTACTGAGGCATTCCAAATGTCCAATATCCCATGGTACCTGCTGTTGGGAGTTATTTCGGGGCTTCTGTCGCTCTTTTTCTCAAAGATGACGCTTTTCATCGAGGCGGGTTATGAAAAGATCAGGAATGTGTTTATGCGCCTGCTCACCGGAGGAGTTCTACTTGGAGTGCTTATCTGGCTCTTCCCGGCTTTCTACGGTGAAGGTTATGACACGGTTATGCAGCTGCTGCAGGGGGATACGACCTCTGTTTTCGGCAGCAGCATCTTCGAGAAATTCAGCAGCAATTACCTTGTTTTCATCGCATTCTTTCTCTGCCTGATATTCCTCAAGGTGGTTGCAAGCAGCTCAACCAACGGGGCCGGGGGAGTAGGGGGTATTTTTGCTCCGACTTTGTTTATAGGCGGAATAAACGGTTTCGTTGTTTCCAACCTGCTGAACCGGTTTGCCGGAGTAAACCTTCCTGACAACAGGTTTGTGCTTGTCGGAATGGCCGGGATGATGGCTGGTGTGATGCATGCCCCGCTGACAGCTATTTTCCTTATCGCTGAGATCACCGGGGGGTATGCCTTGCTTATTCCCCTTATCATGACCTCTGCAATTGCCTTTATCACGGCACGGGCGTTTGAAAAACATTCGATCTACCACGTTCAGTTGGCAAAGAGGGGAGACCTGATCACCCACGACAAGGACAAGGCTGTGCTTATAATGATGGACTGGAAGAAAGAGATCGAGACTGATCTTATTAAGGTCAGGTCGTCGGATACCCTCGGTGACCTTGTCAAAATAATCTCAAGATCAAAAAGAAACCTTTTCCCGGTGGTCGACGAGCACAATGTTCTTGAAGGGATTGTACAGCTCGACGATGTAAGGGAGATAATGTTCAATACTGAGATTTATAAGTCCACAACCGTCAGGGACCTGATGACAATACCGCCATCCTATCTGGATGTAAAAGAGAGCATTGATACCGTTATGGACACATTCACAAGGACTGGGGCATGGAACCTGCCTGTGCTTGACGGAGGTTACTATGTGGGCTTTCTTTCGCGGTCACGCATCTTCTCGACTTACCGCGACCTCCTGATCCAGTTCACGGGGGAATAGGAAATATCAACACAGGTATCATATCTGTTGTATATGCGCTATATTTGCCAGCACTATACCGGACAGGCTGAGCTCCGCCCGGCCAGCCGGAAGATGGAAGGAAAACATCAAAATATAAAAAATGAACAGGGATACATCGGTTTTTGATCTTATTGAAAAGGAAAGGCAGCGCCAGGTCAACGGCCTCGAGCTCATTGCCTCTGAAAATTTTGTCAGCGCGCAGGTGTTGGAGGCCATGGGCTCTGTAATGACCAACAAGTATGCAGAGGGTTACCCGGGCAACAGGTATTACGGCGGTTGCGAGATTGTTGACCAGACTGAGCTCATCGCAATTGAAAGGCTGAAACAGCTGTTCGATGCCGAATATGCCAATGTTCAGCCTCATTCGGGTGCGCAGGCAAATATGGCGGTATTTA
>DCFQ01000044.1:41097-41489 GCA_002319915.1 Bacteroidales bacterium UBA1800
GCAGGCAAATATGGCGGTATTTATGACGGTGCTGAAGCCCGGCGATACTTTTATGGGCCTGAATCTTGCCCACGGAGGCCACCTTTCCCACGGATCACCCGTGAATTCGTCGGGGATCCTTTACAGGCCGGTCGCATATAATGTAAGGGAAGACTCCGGCCTCGTCGATTACGATATGATGGAGGAACTCGCGCTTAAAGAGCGGCCAAAGCTGATCGTGGGCGGGGCTTCGGCGTACTCGCGGGAGTGGGATTACGCAAGGATGAGAAAAATTGCAGATGCTGCCGGTGCCCTCCTGATGGTGGATATGGCTCATCCTGCCGGACTGATTGCGGCCGGTTTACTCGAAAATCCGCTGAAGCACGCGCATATAGTTACCTCCACCACTCACA
>DCFQ01000046.1 GCA_002319915.1 Bacteroidales bacterium UBA1800
TGTTGTTCATAATATCCGGCTCCACAGCAGCTGCAAGCGGATTCCATGTATCGTATGCGCCGTAGCCTAATGGATGCCTGTTGTAATTCCCCCCGGAATCAAATGGAGGAGTAGTCGGATCCCACCTTGGAGCTATATTGACAGCCTGGCCGAGAAAACTTAGCGCCGTCCCGCCTCCATAAGGTGGTGAATTGCCTGCTTCCTTGGAGCCTGCCCAGTTTAAGCCAAAGCTTACATTCCTGGTCACGTCAGCGCTTACATTTGCCCGTAAGGAAAACCTCTTGTACGCTGAATTGATTAATATTCCCTGTTGATCGAGGTATCCGCCTGAAACCATATAGTTGAGATTTTCCGTCCCGCCGCTGATGGTTAGCTGATGATTATAAATTGGTGCAGTTCTGTAAATTACATCCTGCCAGTCGGTCCCACCGTTGTTTCTAAGCTCTGCAATCCGGGCATCAGAAAAGATAGGCTCAGGAATACCTGAAGCGTTTTGTGTCGCCTTGTAATCGTTCCTCGTAATTGCATAATCAGCGGCTCCCATCAATTCAAGCTTATGTCTTATAGTCTGAGATCCGTAGCTGAAGCTGTAATCAATTGTAGGCTTTCCCTTTTTGCCAGTTTTGGTTGTGATCAGGATGACACCATTCGCACCTCTGGACCCGTAAATAGCTGTTGCGGAGGCGTCCTTTAGGATCTCCATCGACTCAATATCATTGGGGTTCAGTGAGTTCAGATTTGCACCCTGAAGTCCGTCCACAACGATAAGAGCATTGTTTCCCCCATTAATAGAGTTCATGCCTCTTATTCGTATCGTGGTAGCAGCGCCCGGTGCGCCGGCAGTGTTCAGAACCAGGACACCAGCCGCACGTCCCTGCAGAGCCTGGTCGACCCTCTGCATAGGTAATTGCACCAATTCCCGTCCCTTGACCGAACTGATAGCACCCGTTATATCACTCTTTCTCTGCTGACCATACCCGACAACCACAATCTCAGAGAGAGCCTGAATATCAGATTCGAGCACTATATCAATTTGCGACCGGTTCCCGATTGGTACTTCCTGGGTCAGGTAACCGATAAAGGATACAACAAGAGTATTTGCCCCTTCAGGAACAACCAGCTTGTAGTTTCCATCCACGTCGGTTGAGGTACCTGCTGTTGTGCCTTTTACTGTTACATTCGCTCCTGCGACTGGTTCGCCGTTGACGTCCTTCACTTTCCCAGAAACAGCTTTCTGGACGCCTTCAGTTCCCCATACATTGCTTTTGTTCTTTTCAAATGCGGCAGCGGTATAAGCGCCTGCACTGAAAAAGATGCCGCAAAGTAAAATCAATAGAGAAACTTTGCGCATTGTTTCACGTAATTTGCTCATAGTTCAAAGTTTAGGTTAATAGTCGATCTGGTTTCCCGGATTTATTTTCAGGTTATTGTATATTCAGATCAGAAAAAGCTGGTCAGGCCTCACAGTTTTTCAAATGATCTTATTTATGTTTAACTTATAGTACAACTGCATAAACAAAGAGACAGATCTCCCGTATTTCTAATCATTTTGTCCCGGATTTTTATTCAGGAAATTGATAGTAATGCAAACCCAGACCGGATATTATTGGTTTCCAGTCTCTTCAAGAAGCAAACCGAACCGGAAAGTCCGTATTGTTCAGGCTATGCCAATCGTCGGGCGCAGGTCTTCCGGCGGCCGGAGAGATGTCAGTAAGCCAGTGCAGGTGTGAGTATATCTTCCGGTGCATTTGGATCACCGCCGGCAGGTCCGTGCCAGACCCCTCCGCCGAAGGTAACAATGAATACCATTCCAGGATCGCGAGGATCAGGGTCCACCCTTTTTCCCCACTTGAAATTGTACCCTTTAAGTCGTTCCCAGGTTTCGCCACGGTCATCCGACCTGTAAGCCGACCCGCCAAATCCACAGGCAAAGCAGGTGTGGGTGCGGGCATCGAAGGTGAGATCATGGATATGCTGATCTTTTTCGAGGACCTGCTTCCAGGTTTTGCCCCTGTCTGCAGAAAGAAATATGCCTCCCCCGGTGTCGGGTGAAAACCTGCCGGGGGTCACCCTTCCCCATGCAGAGAGTATAAGCCTGTCGGGATCTTCAGGATCTACCAGCATGCTCACGGGGCCGTTGGTGCCCTCCGGAAGTACCATCTTATTCCACGAATCGGCGTCATCATCTGAATAGTAAACAGCCCCGTCATTCATGTTCCCGATGCTCCCGTCCTCCGATCGCCTGCAAATGATCAGATATAATGTGCCCGTTTTATCGCTCCTTATGATTCTCCAGGCAAAGGATTCCCTTGATTCAATCCCCTTGTTTTTCATTGCCCATGTCTTTCCTCCATCTTCCGACTTAAAGACCCCTTTCCCAAATGCACATGCATAGAGGGTCCTGGAATCGGCAGAACTCGTGGGATCAATCAGGATATGAGTGAAGGCTGCTTCACCAATGCCATTGCTTACCGGTTTCCAGTTTTTTCCGCCGTTTTCAGTCATCAGGATCCCGCCCTGGTAATCCTGCACGCCGGTTCTCCTCCACATTTTGGGTCTTGGGAGATCGTGAACATAACTCATTACTGCCCAGCACTTACCTTTTATCACCGGGTCGAACGCCAGCCAGTATGTGGTGTTAACCCATTTGTCGGGGATGCCATTGTTCATGGTGGCGCTCATCCAGCTTTCCCCGCTATCCCTGCTTTCCATCAAACCGATATCAGTATTTGCAATAAATACATGGTCCATGTTAAAAGGATCAAAAACGACACAATATCCTGTAGTGACCTCCAATCCACGGCTGATCCATCCACCTGTTTCTTTTTTATTCGTGTACACCTGTTCCCATGAAGCGCCTCCGTCTGAAGTCTTTATGGTCCTTCCAAAATCAGTGGTGTAACAGACATCCGGGTTTGCCGGGGCGACTCCAATTGAAAATGGGTTTTCACCCCATGAAGGACCGAATCTGTCATCGATCCAGCCTTTCTTGTAATTGCCCGAAAAAACAGATCCTTTACTGGTCATGCGATCCTTCCACACAAGCTTCCAGGTTTTCCCGAAATCCTCACTTCTGGCAACCCCGATGCATGAAGTATCATTATCCTGTTTTAGTCCGTTATATGAGACATATACCACCTCCGGGTGTGATGAGCATGCAGCAATGCACCGCCACTCGGGGAACGGCGTGTTCTCAGGCTGCAATTTGACCAGGTCATACTGACGGTTATGCCATGTTCTTCCCCCGTCTTCACTAAAGAAAATACCGGATTGATCACCTGCCGGGTTGAAATAGGATTTCCCTGAGATAGCATAGATGATAAACTTGTTGCCTTTTTTGTCGTAACCACCTGAAAATTCATTGATTACCGAAACATTCTCAGGGCCTGCATTTATTTTCCAGATCCCTTTTTCCCTTATTGTAACAGAATTCTTCCCGGTAATATAAAGTGTTCTGTCTTTTTTTGGAGATGAAGGATCTATATAAATATTCCGAACCGCCTTTTCGAGCTCCTTTCCCGCAGTCCAGTGATCTCCCTTGTCGTATGAAAGATAAAGGGATACGATGTTATTCACGGATATGGCGGCATACAGGTTCATCGAGTTGTCCGGATCAACAGCTAATGCCAGCACCTGCCGGCGGGAGCTGTCCTTCGTTATAACTGTTTCCTCTGCATGGTCTCCTTTTGAAACTACTCCGTTTATCTCCGCCGCGCCAGGATATAAGATATTCCAGGTGTTACCACGGTCATTGCTTTTGAACAGGGCAATTGAATTTGCATAGATTATTTCCGGGTCTGACGGATCAAATACAAAATAACTGACAGGTCCTCTCAGCGAGAACATTCTCCACGATTTGCCCCCGTTATAGGTCACGAACGATCCTGTCATGTCACATGCCACGCAGGCGTAATCTGCGTCATGCGGACTTACGGCAGGATTAAACGTTGCACCGCCTCCTCCAAAGCCTGTAAAGCCCCAGCTGTCGTTCCTGCCGTTTGGATTACTTGCCGGGACCATCCTTTGCCGGGAGTTATCGCATCCGTAACCCAGTATGACGATAAGGAACATGCACTTAGAGAAATTAAGGAGTTCAGCCGGGATCTGGCCCGGGTTGATTCGGGTCCTGTGGTTCTTCATGTGTTAATGTTTTTTTGTTGGGTATTTGGGGGTAAGGAATTAAACTACTACTTTGTTCTCCTGTGACGGGTAAGATGTGAAGTTAATCTAAAATTCAATTGTGACTGATTCCATTGTGTTAATTCTCCGGAAGCGGCAGGATAAGTAAAAGGATTACCTGTAAGGAAGACATGGACAACAATAGACTCCACGGATAATTTTGATGCAAATGCCTGGAGCCAAAAACAAGATTGTTTAATAATTGTCTTTCTCAAAGATGCCTTAAGTATGGATGCAAGAAGGAACCTCCGCCCTCTCGGACGAACGGGATTGTTGGTGAGCCCTGTCGGGCTGGGATGCTGGCAGTTCAGCAAACGGAAGAATATGATCGGCAGATACTGGCCCCTGCTCGCGGACGGCAACATCCATAATATAGTCTCATTGGCGCTCGAAGGCGGTATCAACTGGTTCGACACTGCAGAGATTTACGGTGGAGGCGAATCGGAACGTAACCTCTCGGTGGCCCTGCAGTCCGCCGGAATCGAACCCGGACAGGTAATTATCGCAACAAAATGGTGGCCGCTATTCAGGTTCGCCTCAAATATCAAAAATAGTTTCCCAGAACGCATAAAGGCACTGGCGCCCTTTCCGGTCGATCTTTACCAGATCCATCAGCCGGCCGGGTTTTCGGACATAAGAAGCGAGATGCACGCAATGAGACAACTGTATGACAATCAGCTAATAAAAAGTATAGGGGTCAGCAACTTTTCCGCAGCACAGATGGAAAAAGCCTGGAAGTTTCTTGACAGCAAAGGGATACCACTGGCTTCAAACCAGGTGAGATACAACCTCCTGGACCGGAGGATTGAGACCGACGGAACGCTGGAGACCGCTAAACAACTCGGGATAACAATAATTGCCTATTCACCCCTTGCCCAGGGCCTTCTGACAGGCAAATTCCATGACAATCCGGAATTACTTCAGAATATCGGCTATCGAAGGTACTCCCCGCTATTCCGCGACACACAGCTTTTAAGGAGCCTTCCTGTAATAATGCTCCTGAAACAGCTTGCCGATAAATACAATGTCACCCCTTCCCAGATTTCCCTGAACTGGCTGATCAGATTTAACGGCACTACAGTAACGGCAATTCCAGGAGCCACAAAGGAACAACACGTTACCGATAATGCCGGGGCAATGACATTCAGACTCTCTGACGAGGATATGTCAGCCCTGGACAAGGTGAGCTCCCCATTCAAATGAACAGGCATCCTAATTGAGGTACGGAAAAGAAATCTCTGCCTTTTCATCTATTTCTTCCCGGCTCTCCTCTTCCCCGGCAAGCCTGAACCTTTCAATGTGGAAAAACATCTTTGTATATTCTGTTACATCACATCCCGCACACCACATATTATAATACTTGTCTACTTCCAAAAGGCGGACATAAACATTTCCGCACTTGCATGTAAAAACTTCATTTACAGTGTAGATCAATCCTGCACAAATACACCTTACAGGAATTGCATACCAGTTCCTGTCGTCGATACAAATTACCCTGTCTCCCGGTTTCATAGTCATACATTATTTAATTAAATGTCTGGGTGCTTCTAAAATGTAAAACTGACACAAAACAATTCGCCGGCTACTCCTGTTCGATCACCCTGCCTGGAATTTACCTTTCTCCCATTTAGCTGATTATAACCGGGTTTTTCCCGCTACGTTTCCGGCTTCTCATTTCAAATATGACAACTGCCATCATGAAAATCATGTTGACCAGCATGACAAATTCCATCACCCGGAAATGAAAAGGCCGGCTGGCCATATTTTCAGGATAAAGCAATGAGACAAACCATGGTTCCAGAATCCAAAGTACAGCGAGTGTACAGGTAAGGGTAATTGGGATAAATAGCCTGGCGAATTTTTTACCCGCCTGGTCAAACAGCCTGAAAGACAATTTTACCGAGATGAAGGGGCCGGAGATTTGTGACACTGCCCAGAGTATCAAATAAAGGAAATAATAGGGAAGCAGGTCTTCTGCAGGCCGACCTCCGTAATCTGGTGCGGATGAAGCCTCAATCCTGACTGAATATACACTGGCCATTGAAGCCGACATATTAATGCATAGGCATTCAATGGCTATCGAGATTGTCAGGATGATCACAAGTTTTCCGAGATTCCTTCCTGCGATCCGGAGAAGAGTTTCTGAACTTTCATTCATCTGACCGGGGCATAATATTTGAACAAATGCCTCACCTTCTGTCACAGTTAATTGGAGGAAGCCGGGAAAGCGGCACTTAAGCCGAGGAAAATTCCCGGTACTGTTCCATTCCCAAAATTAAGCAACTTTTACCGGATCAGTGCTAATGCCGCGCAATGAACGGATGGAAACATGGTTATAAAAAAAATCCTCATTTCCTTTGTCCCAAGGTTTTAATGCGCTTATTTTGCGAAGGATCCTTTATTCTTTAAACTAATAACAACAGTTGTGAAAAAATTAATTGGTTTACTTGGCATTGCAGCATTGTTGCTTCTTGTGACAAACTCCTGCAGGAATAAAACAACAGTCGATATGAATAATCCTTTTTTCTCAGAATACAAAACTCCTTTCCAGGTCCCGCCGTTCGACAAGATCATGGCGAAAGACTACATGCCTGCCTTCGAAAAGGGAATGGAGGATGGCAGGGCGGAGATCAAGGCTATAACCGGGAATAAGGAAGAGCCTTCATTTGCTAATACCATTGAAGCGATGGATAAAAGCGGCGATCTTCTTACCAGGGTCTCAGCCGTATTCTTTGCACAGACCTCCGCAAACACGAATGATTCCCTACAGAACATCGAAATCGAGGTTTCACCGAAGCTCTCAGCATTCAATGATGAGATCAGGCTCAATCCGGATCTTTTCAAAAGGGTGAAATCCGTTTATGAAAATAAATCTAAGTTCAACCTTACCCCTGAACAGGATTATATCCTCGAAAATATATACAAGAACTTCGTCAGGAACGGGGCCAACCTGAACAAGCAGGACCAGGATACGCTGAAGAAGATCAACCAGAAGCTTTCCGTGCTGACCGTGAAGTTCAGCCAGAATGTCCTCGATGAGACCAATGGGTACAAGATGTTCGTTACAAAGGACGAGCTTGCAGGGCTTCCGGAATCTGAGATCACAGCAGCAGCCGAAGTGGCTAAGGCAGCAGGGCAGGAGGGCAAGTACGCCTTCACGACCCAGAAGCCGAGCATTTTCCCCTTCCTTCAGTACTCAACGAACAGGGACCTCCGGAGGGAATTGTTCCATGCCTATACCAACAGGGGAAACAACGGAAATGAATACGACAACAATAAGAACCTTTCTGAAATTGTCAGCCTCAGGGCACAACGCGCAAAGCTTCTGGGCTACAGGTCATATGCCGACCTGATGCTGGAACCGAGGATGGCAAAAAAGCCTGAGAACGTATTCAATCTTCTGAATAACCTCTGGGACAAGGCGATCCCGGTTGCAAGGAATGAAGTCGCCGGGATGCAGAAGATCATCGACAGGGAAAAAGGCGGATTCAAGCTTGAACCGTCTGATTGGTGGTTCTATTCGGAGAAGCTCCGGAAAGAAAAATACGACCTTAACGATGCCGAGCTGAAGCCATACTTCAAGCTCGAGAACGTCCGCGACGGTGTTTTTGCCTGCGCCAACAAGCTGTTCGGGATCACGTTCACTCCGATATCAGATATTCCGCTTCCCCACCCGGAAGCCCAGGTGTTCGAGGTAAAGGATACAAACGGTGTCCATATCGGCGTGCTCTATATGGATTTCCATCCTAGGGAAAGCAAGCGGCAGGGCGCATGGTGCGGAACCTACAGGAGCCATCGCGTTCTCGACGGGAAGGAAGTTACACCGGTGGTAACCCTCGTGTGCAATTTTACCCGCCCCGGACAGGATGTCCCGGCGCTCCTGAACATGGATGAGGTTGAGACTCTCTTCCATGAGTTCGGCCATGCCCTCGACAACCTGTTCAACCGGAACACTTATAACCAGACCTTCACCCCGATGGACTTCGTCGAACTGCCGTCACAGCTTGACGAGCACTGGGCTACCGAGCCTGAGGTGCTAGCTATGTATGCAAAAGATTACAGGACGGGAAAACCTATTCCTGAAGCCCTCGTGAAGAAGATAAGGAACAGTGCATATTTTAACCAGGGCTTCATCAATGTCGAGCTCCTTGCCGCATCACTCCTCGATATGGCATACCATACGCTCGAATACCCCGCAAATATCGATATCCAGAGCTTTGAAAAAGACTACTTTACAAAGATCGGGCTGATACCGGAGATCGTTTCACGCTACAGAAGCACATATTTCCTCCATATCATGGATGGGTACGACGCAGGATATTATTGCTATACCTGGGCTGCAGTCCTCGATAATGATGCTTTCGAAGCGTTTAAGGAAAAAGGCATATTCAACAAATCGGTCGCACAATCCTACAGGAACAATATCCTGGCAAAGAACGGTACAATGGACGCCATGTCGGAATATGTCAATTTCCGGGGCCATGAGCCATCAATAGAACCGCTCCTCAGGAACAGAGGATTGATGCCGGTAGGGGAATAGTGTTCTTTCACAGAGAGCACAGAGGAGCCCTCCGTGTCTCCTCCGTGCTCTCTGTGTCAGTTCTTCTATTTGAAGCTGTTCTGAATCTCTGAAAGAGAGACCCCCAGGACCTTTACAGCTACAGAGTTCAGGAGTTTTTTATCGCCCGTAAGGTGGATGGTCACTTGGCTTTGAACGATGCTTCCCCCGGGTTTGAGCATCGCTGCCGGGGATGATGCTTCCAGCTCGTAAAACGGACCCATCTGTGATCCGTCGGCCAGCGGCCCGTCGTTGTATGCATTCATTGCATCTCCCGAATACGGGTTTTTCTGGATCTCCCACGCGGAATTCACATATTCTGCCTTGCCCTCAGGCATCCTGCATACCAGCAGGGTGAGTATGTTGTTCCTGGCATCATAGCTGCCCATTGTTCCGGTAGCCCTGAGCGGCGGAATCCCGATCTTCCCGCGGCTTTTGCCGTCAGCCCTGAAAAAGGCGACGTTGCCCTTTATCCTGAGCCTTTCGGTGGATATCTTCCCGAAATAGTTGTCATTTACCGGGACACCGAGTGCCGATTCATCGCCTGCCTTGAAGGGGGCGGCAATGACGACGGAAGGTGAAGGGTTGAACATTCCGAGCATCCAGATTGAAAGAAGCCCTGTCTCCTTTTCCCATTCCCTTTCACCCAGATTGACCAGCTTGTTTTCGGACCTGTAAGCCACTGCATTGAGGCCTTGCGCATTGATCCCTGCCTGGCTGAGAAGTTCCCCTGGGGTCAAAAGTGCGACCTTTCTCTCCAAACCCAGGTTGAACTGAGTTCCGCTGTAATTTTCAATTGTGACCTTGTGCGAAAATGTCACAGTCGATTCAGACTGGCCGGTAACATCCCAGGTATCGGTGTCGATGAATGCAGGTGTCTGCCACTTGTCGTAAACGAATGGGTCCCCCTTTTTGAAGAAGATGGAGAACTGGCCTCCTTCAGGCCCGAGCCACATCCTTTCCTCTCCCCCGAAAGCATTGATATGCGGCAATATCTTTCCGGCCGAAATAAGGTTCCTGTTGATCCAGCCGAAGCTAAATCCGGGTTCACCTTCAGCGCTGCTCGTCATGACCCTTCCCTGCCAAGCAGGCACAAGGGCAACGAGGGCGCTCCCATTCCGGAGTTCGACAACCCTGACATGCTTTTTGAGGAAATTTACATTGTACCCATACTGATCGGTAGTGTCCGGTTTCATAGTGTCTTTGTTTTGGTTCTGATCAGGTTTCCTGTTCCGCGTAAGCGCGAATGTGGCAATTAATGCCACTGCTACTGCAATGATGATCCTGTTCATGATTTGTGGTTACTGCTAATTCAGGCATGAAGTTACAATGAATTGTATATCACCGTTGCAGAAACGGGAATTATTTTGAGGGGGATCCCGGGGAAGAACCTAAGAAGAACTTACACTGAGTGACACGGAGAAGGCACGGAGGTTAATTTGTTTTACCTTTGCAGTTTATTCATATTGGTATGAGCATTGAGAGTCTGTGCGGACTCACCCCTGACGAGATCCTTGCCTTGATCGCTCCTGAGGAAGCCACGATGCGTCATGCCGTATCGGTCGCAAATTCTATTTACAAAAAAAGGCTGGCATCTCTGCGGGAGTTCCCGGGTATTCCCAAAAGCCTCAGGGAACGCCTCGGGACGGTTGCCGGAAGCGGTCTTTTCCCGCCCATCCGCACTGTGCTGTCGGATGACGGCTCCGTCAAATTCCTGTTCCGGAATGAACCGGGACAGCTGTACGAAACTGTTTTTATACCCGAGGGCAAAAGGCAAACGGTCTGCATCTCAACACAATCGGGCTGCAGGATGGGATGCCCGTTCTGTGCAACCGGGAAGTACGGCTTTTTCGGTAACCTCACTGCAAGGGACATGATCAACCAGGTAATCAGCCTTCCTATGGCCGGGCAGATAACACATGTCGTCTTCATGGGAATGGGGGAGCCGATGGATAACCTGGGAAATGTTCTGAAGGCCTGCAGGATACTGACTGCCGAATGGGGACTGACAATTGCAGTGAAGAATGTCACCGTGTCGACCGTCGGGGTTGAGGCTTCAGCAAGGGAATTCCTCGAGACATCGCCTTATAACTTTTCCCTCAGCCTCTTTTCTCCCTTCCCGGAGGAGCGGATCAGGTTTGTCGCAGCGGAACGGAAAAACCCGGCTCACAGGATCATCGACCTCATGAAGCAGCATTCGGGGGAGAGGAAGAGGCGGATGACCATAGCTTATGTGATGGTAAAGGGAATCAATGACTCAGACCGTCATCTTGAGGCACTGAAGCACCTTGCAGGAAATTCCGGGATCAGGGTCAATCTTCTGCCTTACCATCCGCTTCCCGGTGATTTGAATGAATCATCACCTCCTGACCTGATGCAGCATTTCAAGCATAACCTCATGATCTCCGGGATCTCCGCCTCGGTACGCAGGTCGAGGGGCGCGGACATTTCTGCAGCATGCGGCCTTCTTGCTTCTGGGCTGGCGGAGATATCAACTCCCGGCCAGGCTAAGCAGGTCTGATCAGCTGGAAGATATGTTCATCAATAAACCCGTCTGCCGTCCTTACCCACTCTTTCTTGACACCTGCCTCAACAAACCCCTGTTTCCTGAAGAGTTCCATGCTTTCGCAGTTGTCAGCCAGGATATTGCAGAACAGCTGGTGAAGCTGCAGTGTGCGGAAACAGTAATCAATAAGGCACTTAAGCGCCATCGAAGCATAGCCTTTTCTCCGGTAGGCATCATTGGCTATTAATATGCCGATTCCGGCCCTGCCATGGAAGGGGTCAAAATCAAAGATATCGATTGTGCCAATGGTAACATTCTCATGGATCTGATCGATCATCAGCCTCAGCTGACCTGTTTCGTAGATGCCGCGGTGTGAATTCTCGAGGTACTGCCGGAGGGTATATTTAGAGAATGGAGTGACCGTATTGCTCACTGCCCAGTTCGCTTCATCATTCTCCCATTCGTAAAGCAGACCGAGGTCCTCAGGCTCCGGAGCCCGAAGCCTGATATCAAGGTAGTTAAGCATAGCTGGCCAATAGAATTAGGTTTTCAGAGTGTAAAGACCTCCTTAACGAAAGCATCATCAAAGTCCTTTCTGACACCCTTCAGCGCATTCTTTGCTTTTTCAATTGAGCTGTACTCACCGTAATAGTACCTGTAATAGCCATCAGAAAGAACCTCACGGACACCATCATATCCCCTGAATGTCCTGTCGACATCGATCGGTCCTCTTGCCGCTTTCAGCTGGATCGTTATGATCCTTGTACCCTGAAGTGCCGCCTCACCCTGTTTTTCATTGATGGAAGGGGTCTCTTTCTCGAGGTCATACTCATTCACAATATATGCATCCTTGAAGCCCTTTTCCCTCGAATACTGGATGTACTTAAGGGCATCCTCCCTGTTATAGAACATTCCGAGAGTGTAGATATAGGCACTGTCAGTCTTGACTGTCCTGATAAATAGATAATCATCCTTTATAAGGCCCTTGAAATAGGCAGGCGGCAGGATCCTGTCCGACTTGACGAGCACCACGCTGTACTTGATCGCGGATGGCTGGCGCAGATATTCCGGTGTATAGGTTTCGTGCCTGATAATCACGCCTGATCCCGGGTCAACAATGCCGAATGTAACCCTGCGGTTATACTTCCTTCCTTCCGGGTTGTCGGATCCATCGGGATTAGTGTTCATTGCAGCAAAATGAGACTCTCCGAATGCCTTCTTAACGAACAGCGTCGATTCGATCCCACCTTCCGTAAGATAATTGATGACGGACTGTGCACGCTTATCAGCCAGTTTCCTGTTGTATTCCGGTGTACCCTTCGAATCGGTATATCCTGCAACCTCCACGGTAAGGCCGGGATTCTCGATGAGTATGTTCCTGATCTCGGCGAGGTTTTGCTTTGCTTCGTCAGTCACCTTGTAGCTGTCATAATCAAACAGGACATTTTTTATTGAAAGGAAGGCCCCCGAAGCGACCTTCTCAGGTCTAAGTATCGGGTTCACCGGGAGCACCTTCCCTGCATAATACAAGGGAAGACTGAGGTTGATTGTGTCAGTGGAATAGCTGTCGTGGCTTACAAGCACCTGGTAGTCACCCGGTTTAATATCAAACTTGAACGACCCGTCTGCTCCGACCGGGATCTTCTGGCTCAATGTGCCGGTTTTCAGGTTCCTGACCGTTATAAGAGCCATTTCAGGATTCACTGCCATGCCGTCGGCCAGCTTAATAATGCCGGATGCGGTGGTGATTTCATCAGCCGGGTCGACTGCAACAATTGCGTAAATATTCCTTGAATCCGTGTTCTTATCGATACGGCTCGCAATGAATCCCGGGGCCCCGTTGTTGAGTATGAAGTCCTTGTTGTCGAGGACGTCGTTAAATGCGTAGGGCATTCCCACCGGTTGGGTCCACAAGCCGTTCTTGTTTATCGACCTGAATATGTCGGAGCCGCCCATGCTGGTGTGCCCTGTGGAACTGAAGATCAGGGCATCATTATTGACATCATAGTAGGGAGTATCCTCATCATACGGAGTATTAATGACATTCCCCAGGTTAATGGCTTTCCCCCAGTTTCCGTCAGGTGTCCTCTGCGATTCCCATATGTCGAGCTCACCCTCGCCGCCGGGCCGGTTACTTGAAAAGAAAATATTTTTGCCGTCAGGGGTTATGAATCCGAAGGATTCCCAGTAAATCGAATTGACGTTTTTCCCGACACTCTTAATCCTTGACCATGTAGTGTCGGTCCTGGTGCTATAATACAGATTGCCGTCCCCGCCGTCATCCATATAGAGGATGAGCATCTTCCCGTCGCCCGTTATCGAATTTGTATAGAATCTGTCAAATCCTCCAAGCTCCTTTGTGATGTTTGAGGGATACTGCCAGCTTTTGTTCTTATAGGAACAGTAGACCTGCGTCACATTGCCTTTCTTTACCAGGAACACAAATACAGAGTCATTTCTGGCCAGTACCGGGTAACATGCTCCAGGGAATTCCGCGAGCCAGGGTGCAAAAAGATCGGAGACGATCCTTAAAGGTTTCTTCTTCATCTCCATTGCATATTTGCAGTCCCTGATCTGCAGATCCAGGAACTCCTGCTGGGTTGTCTGATCAGGGGTAAGTTCCTTACGGAGGCTTGTATAGAGCGACAGGGCTTTATCGAGGCTGTCATTGCGGTGATATGCAATTGCAAGGTAAAGTATCACATTGTTTGGCGCCTTATCGCCGGTCTGGACATAAGAGGCTGCAGTCGGGGCATAGTTCTTTGATGCTTTTTTCAGAAGGTCCAGGGCTTCTGTTTTCCTATCATCAATATTCAGGTAGCAGATCCCGAGCTTTGCCGCAAGGTTGCAATTGTCGGGATGGGCCTTGTACAGGGGTTCATATAATGAAGCTGCCATCTCATAGTTCTCATCATAATAAAAGTAATTGTCGGCATTATGAAATTCCCTGGTAAATTCCTTGTCTGCTTCCTGTGCCAAGAGTGCAAAGCACCCAAGACCCAGCCATGAAGCGATAAGGATCCTTTTAAATGAGCAGATGAGTTTCATTATTTAAATTTATTAGTTAGATTCTTTAGCCCAATGATCAGGTCATTTCAGCACACTCTGAATGACCCGTCACTTATTCTTGATCAGCGAGCCTATCTCCCTTACAAAGGCATCGCTGAACTGTTTGAACTCAGGACGTGAAATGGCTGAACGTGCTTCTTCAATGCTGGTGTACCTGCCATACAGGTAATGGTACATTCCGTCAACCTCCTTTGTTTCCCTTATTCCCCTGATCCCCGGGAAAGTGGATGCGATATCCACCTGGGCCTTCGATGCTTTCAGCTGAATTGAAAAGTAGGTCAGTGTTTTTACAGGTGCCTCGCTGCTCAGTTTCATGACTTTCTTCACAAAGAGATCATCCGGATACCCTTTTGCGATCAGTTCAGCCTTATGGCCATATGCATCATTCTTCACCTTGAACACTCCGGTGGTATACCTGTAAAAGCGGTCATTGTCGTTATAAAACACCCTTATGTCGGAGACGTATTTGAAATAACTGATATCTACCGGGTTATACAATGCCATAACCTGGACGGTATAATAAAGGATAGATGTATCCTGTACATCGTTGTCGGTAACATCGATAACCTTCATGTTCCTGATCAGGATACTTGAATCGATCGATGGCACAACAGGGATGTTGGAAAGGTCCAGTTTGGCATAGGCGGGTGCTCCGGTTCTTTTTTCGAGAAGTACGTCCCGGAGCCGGATGGCCCTTGCCGTATCGGCTTCAATAGCGGATGTGTCGATGTATTCGGTCATATATCCCGGTGCTGTATAGGCAAGCCTGAAAACACCCGGGGTTACGTAGAAACTGTACAGGCCCGATTCCTTTTCAGGATACTGAGTATCGAGGGTATCTCCTGATTTCCTGTCGAGTACATAGATCGGGTTCTTTTCCCCGAATGTGACAACTGTGTCCTTAAGACCGTATTTCCCGGTCAATTCGACAAGCTGGCCGGTATTTGCCAGCGCAACATAAAAGATCTCCTTCTTCTTATAGCCGGTCGTCATGGAATAGAACCCGTTCTTTTCATTGTTAAATGGCTGAAAGAACTTGTCGTCATCCGTCGAGTTAAGCGGATATCCCAGGTTTTCAACGGGTCCGGGACTTCCACCGGAAAGCTTTACCCTGAAAATATCGAAGCCGCCCATTGTATTATGTCCTTCAGAAGAAAGGTACAGGATCGAGTCGTTCCTGGTGATGAAAGGATCATCTTCGTTGAAAGGCGAGTTGACAGAGTTACCAAGGTTTACCGCCGGGCCCCAGTCACCCGCCTGATCCTTCTCCGAAACATAGATATCCAGTCCGCCGCTGCCGCCTTCCCTGTTGCTCGTGAAATAGAGCTTTTTCCCGTCGTACGACACCGAAGCATGGGATTCGTAATACTTTGTATTGATATTCCTGTTTAGCTTTTTGATCTGGCTCCATTTATCGTCCTTAAACTCCGAGGAGTAGATATTCCCGTCATAATTATCCGTTTTATAGAGGAACAGAAGAGTGCCGTCGCTGTTGAGTGAGCTCGACGAACAGTCCTCCCCGCATGAGAGCTCGGAATTGATCTCGATCGGCATCTGCCAGGCGCCGTTTATCTTCCTCGAGAACATGATCGCATTGTTGAGGCCCCTTCTTTCAGTGTAGACTATTGTATTTCCGTCGAAGCTCACTGCCGGATTCTCATTGACCGACCCCTGGTTGATCTTGTTGCCAAGATTCCGCTTGCTGAAAGGTGTGGGATTCTTCCTGTAATCGATTGCCAGTTGGCAGGCGCTTATCTCCTGGTCAATATAGGGGAGGTTCTTCATGCTTCCCTTCTCCTTCACTTCATCAGCGAGACGCTTGAAAGCCTGAAAGGTAGTCAGCGCTTTGTCAAGCTCGTTGTTTATCATGTATGCTTTCCCGAGAAAGAAGTAGGAATCGAGGGGCGCCCGTTTCTCCCTGAAGGAAGCCGGGTTGGCATCATAGCTCGAGTGCTTTACTGCCGATTCCAGGTATGGGATCGATTTGCCCTTTTCCCCCGGAATGTTGAGATAGCATGTCCCTATCTTGTACTGGATGTTGTAGTTATCAGGCCTTTCAAGCAGGAGATAAAGAGGATTTGCCAGGTCATATTCCTCGTAGAGGCTGCATGATTCGGCCTCGGCGAAGATCTTTTTCATGTCGTCTTTCGACTGAGAGAGGGCATTATAGGGAAATGACAACAGAAAAACCAGTTGCAAAAGAAAGGTCAACAATATTGCCCTGTCCCTGATCATTATAACAAATATAACAATTTTGGTAAATTGTATCAGGGATTGGTTTTATTTTTCTGTGATGGAAGAGGGAAGAACTTACGCAGAGACCACGGAGAAGACACGGAGACTTCGTGATCTCCGTGCAAGTTATTCAGATTTCACCCCAGGTCCGGGGAATAGTTCTCCAGTATCTCCTTTAGCCTGTTGAGGAATTTGCCGGCCAGTGCGCCGTCGATCACCCTGTGGTCGTAGCTGAGCGAAAGTATCATGATATGCCTTATGGCAATGACATCCCCGTCGGGCGTCTCGAGGACCGCCGGCACTTTCCTGACCGCACCGGTCCCCAGGATCGCGGCCTGCGGCTGGTTTATGATCGGGGTGCCGGAAAGGTTGTTGTATGTGCCGAAATTGGTCAGGGTGAATGTCCCTCCCGAGATCTCATCGGGTTTAAGACGGTTCTTCCTGGCCCTGTCCGCAAGATCGTTCACGGCCCTTGCCAACCCGGTCAGGTTTTTCTCATTTGCATTTTTGATGACGGGTACAATGAGATTCCCGTCAGGAAGTGCAGTGGCCATGCCGATATTGACATTCCTTTTCCTGATGATATTGTCACCGTCGACCGAGATATTCAGCATCGGATAATCGTGAAGCGTCCTTGCAATTGCATCAATGAATATGGGTGTCAGGGTGAGCTTCTGTCCTTCGGATGCGAGAAAGCTCTCCTTTACGCTGTTCCTCCAGGTTACCAGCTTTGTGACATCCGCATCGATGAATGAGGTTACATGAGGGGAGACCCTTTTCGACATCACCATGTGCTCGGCGATCAGCTTCCTCACCCTGTCCATGGGGATCACCTCGTCACCTTCCGTCTGCACGGGTTTGGGTCCGGGCTCCGGCAAAGGCGGTGAATGGACAGGTTCCGGTTCGCTCCAGGCTGCGGCACGTTTCTCGAGGTAAAGGAGCAGGTCGTCCCTGGTTATCCTGCCGTCCATGCCGGTCCCGCTTATAGTGTCGAGCTGCTCATGGCTGATCCCTTCCTGCGATGCGATGCTTCTTACCAGCGGGGAGAGGAACTTCCCCGAGGGTGTCCTGCTTTTGATATCCTGTGAAATCGCGGTTTCCTCCTTCTTCTCATTCCTGACCTCATTTATTGTCTCTTCTATCCGCTCGACTTCCTTTTCCACCTTCACGGCATCCACAGGTTTAGCGGCAGCTTCATTCTCCAGCAAGGCAAGCGGTTCGCCCACCTTTACGACATTTCCCTCTGCAGCAATGATCTGAGTGATAACCCCGCCGGCAGGCGCCGGGATCTCAGTATCAACCTTGTCCGTCGCAACTTCCACCAAAGGATCATCCTCACTGACTGTTGCACCTTCCTTTACAAGCCATTTTGTGATTGTTGCTTCTATGACTCCCTCACCCATTGCGGGCAGAACAATATTCAGTCCAGGCATAGTATCTTAAGATTAATATTCAAATTCAGCCTTCGGAATATGCAATCCGCATATCTCAGGCCGGTTTAAGCAATTAATGACCGACAAATTTGTCATACCCTCATAACAACGGCACAACAAATATGTTTGAAGAATGAATGTAAAAATGAAACAGAACCGGGGATACCGGCGAGCTTACTTTCCGGACTTTGATTCAATGATCACGGCTGCCAGCCGTTTAATGCCCTCCTCGATCTTATCATTTCCTGAAAATGAGAAGTTTATGCGCATAGTGTTCTGGCCTGTATTGTTGCAGAAGAAAGTTGAGCCGGGCACGAAGGCGACATTTTTTTCAAGGGATCTCTTTAACAGCTCTTCTCCATTCACCCCTGCGGGCAGTGTAAGGAACAGGAACAATCCGCCCTGGGGCTTCGTCCAGGTGACGCCAGCCGGCATGTATTCAGACAGGCACCTGAGCATGAAATCGCGCCTGCTGCGGTAGAGGCCTATAGTTTTGGTGATATTCTTTTCGAGGAGCCCTTTGTCAATATAGTGTGCGATTATCCTTTGAAGAAATGCAGAGGTGCAGAGGTCTGATGTCTGCTTTGCCATCACGAGCTTATCCAGGATCACGGGATTTGCCATCACCCATCCGATCCTGAACCCGGGAGCAAAGATCTTTGAAAATGTGCAGAATGTAAGGACCCTTCCGGTATGATCCAGCTCGAACATCATCTTCTGCGGTTCGCCTTCAAACCTGACCTCCCGGTAGGGAGAGTCTTCAATAATGAGGAGGTCGTATTTTTCCGCTATGCTGATTATCTGTTCCCTCCTTTGTTCGGGAACCGTAATCCCTGAAGGATTCTGGAAATCCGGTATTATATAGATAAGCTTTACTTTCCTGCCAAGCTGCCTGAGATGATCGACGGTCCTCTCGAGCTCCGCAGGATTGATCCCTGATTCATCGAGGGGGATCCCCTTAAGTTTCGCACCATAGGTGAGGAACGTATTCAGAGCACCGAGATAGGAGGGGAGCCCGCACAGGATGTAGTCACCCGGATCGATGAAGATCCGGGCGGCAAGGTCGATGGCCTGCTGCGACCCGGTAGTGATAAGGATGTTCTCAGGATGTATGGTCATCCCTGATGTCAGGTAACGGCCGGCAAGGGCATTCCTGAGTGCAGGTTCTCCTTCAGTGGTTCCGTATTGAAGGCTTTCGGCTCCTTCGTTGCGCAAGACATCCGCAATTATCATGTTCAGCTCTTCAACCGGAAATGTTTCGGGGGCAGGCAGCCCTCCCGCAAACGAGATCATCCCGGGTTTCTGGAGGTGTTTGAGGATCTCCCTTATTGCCGAACGTTTCGTGCTTTTGCCCGATCTTGAAAGGAACCTGTCGATACTGTTTATCATTGATGATAAGGATTTCTGTTGCTGATGGCCCTGCCCAGGGTTATCTCGTCGGTATACTCAAGCTCATCGCCGATAGCAACGCCCCTGGCAAGGGTTGTCAGCAGCACATTGTACTTGCTTAGCCGCTTGAAAAGGTAAAAGTTGGTGGTGTCGCCCTCCATTGTTGTGCTGAGTGCGAGGATAAGCTCATTTATCCCGCCTTCTTTCACCTTTTCCTCGAGGCTGTCGATCTTAAGGTCAGCCGGACCCACCCCGTCAACAGGGGAGATTATGCCTCCCAGAACATGGTACCGTCCCCTGAAAACCCCTGTATTCTCGATGGCCATTACATCCTGTATGTTCTCGACCACACAAACCAGCGATCTGTCCCTTTTCTCATCACTGCAGATGGAACATATCCCGCTGTCGGAGATGTTATTGCATATGCTGCAATAATGGATCTCCTCACGAAGCTTCAGGATCGTTTCCCCGAATTTCCTCACATCCTCCGGATTCCTCTTAAGCAGGTTCATGACCAGGCGGAATGCAGTTTTTCTTCCTATCCCGGGAAGTGATGCAAATTCATTTACCGCATTCTCCAGCAACCTCGACGGAAACTCTGAAAAGCTCATCTCTGACGGTTTTAAACAAAATTAATCCAAATTGCATTTTAAACTAACCATTGCCTTAATTTTTTCCCCTGCCAACTTTTTGCTATCCTTGCAGATAATTTACCGGTATGCCTCCGTCCCTGATACTGATCATTTTCCTTCTTTATACAGCCCTTCTCTTCCTGGTGACCTGGATCACTTCGAGGAGAGCCGATACACAGTCATTTTACATCGGAAACAAGATTTCACCATGGTTTGTTGTTGCCTACGGGATGATCGGAGCTTCCCTTTCGGGTGTTACATTCATGTCGGTGCCGGGCTGGGTCAGGGATACTCAGTTCAGCTATATGGTTGTGGTCCTGGGATACCTTGCCGGGTACTTTGTAATTGCCACTGTCCTGCTTCCGCTTTACTACAGGCTTAAGCTGACGTCAATTTACAGCTACCTCGACAAGCGGTTCGGCTTCTGGTCGTACAAGACCGGGGCAGGATTCTTCATATTGTCGAGGATTCTGGGCGCCTCTCTCAGGATGTTCCTGGTGATCAATGTATTGCAGGTATTCGTGTTCGATGCATGGAATGTCCCCTTCTGGGTGAATGTTCTGATCTTCATTTTCCTGATAATACTTTATACACTCAAGGGAGGGATCAGGACAATCGTATGGACCGATACCCTGCAGACAACCTTCATGCTTCTTGCCTTGGTGCTTTCCGTGGTATATATAAGCAGGGAGATGGGATCACCTGTCCTTAAGCTGATGTCGCAGGTCACCCACAGCGATATATCGAGGATGTTCATCACCGACTGGCATCACGAAAGATTCTTCCTCAAGCAGTTCTTCAGCGGAATGTTCATCACGATCGTGATGACGGGGCTTGACCAGGAGATGATGCAGAAAAACCTGAGCTGCCCCAACATCAGGGATGCCCAGAAGAATATGTTCACCTTCAGCGGGATACTTGTCTTCGTGAATTTCCTGTTCCTGTTTCTCGGAGCACTGCTGCTTATTTTCTCCGCTAGTAAGGCGGTAAATGTGGCTTCGACGGACGACCTGTTCCCCACGATAGCTTTCAACTACCTGGGACCCGTTGCCGGCATTGTTTTCCTGATAGGCCTGATTTCTGCAGCCTTCCCGAGCGCCGATGGCGCCCTTACTTCTCTTACAACCTCTGTGACCATTGATTTCCTTGGACTTGAGAAGAGGAAGGAGCTGCCGGAAAAATCACGGACAAGGATAAGGTACATTACACATATTTCGATTGCCATTGTCTTTTTTGCCGCGATCCTGATCTTCAGGGCATTGAATGACAGGGCTGTGATCGATAAGCTCTTTACCATCGCAGGGTACACCTACGGACCACTTCTCGGTCTTTACTCCTTCGGGCTCTTTACCAGGAGGCAGGTGAAGGACAGGCTGACCCCGCTGATCGCCATTGTGTCACCCGTGATCTGTTACTTTCTCAGCCTTTATTCAAGGGAGCTTTTCAACGGCTACAAGTTTGGATTTGAGCTGCTTCTGGTAAATGGACTGATAACATTCACAGGACTTTTGCTGTTCAGCAGGAGGTCTGAAAAGATCCCTGCCCTGTGATCGGCGGGGTATTGCTATCAGGGTCTTCCGGTGGTGACCGGCTGGGTTGTCGAAGGTGACTCCTGTTCCGTTTCCTCTTCTTCCTGGGGAACCTCCTTCTTTATAATGACCCTTTTTGTTTTGTACGGGATGCTCCACACTATGTAGTAGTTAATCCCCGCACTGGTGCTTTTGCCGCCATTCCCAAACCCGGGGATATAAACTGGTCTGACATTTTTCCCCGTGCCTGCTGACAAAAGAAGGTTCAGCCTTATCGTCCAGCCGATGCTGACATTCCTGAAAAGTTCGGAGCGCACTCCGGGCGCAAACTCCAGGAAATGTGCGACGGCATTTCGCGAAGGGATTGCGGAGGAGGCTGATCCCCAGTAATTATCCGAGACGAGCGACGGGTATGATGATCTGTAAAAACCTGCTCCGTACCGGAGCCCGACACCTGCCCAATGTTTACCCTTGGAGACCAGCGGCTTGAGAAGGTCGAAATCGACGCCGGCGCGCAGGAAGATCCCATTGGCCTGGTAATCGTAATTGTACTGCGAATATTTATATTTGAGATATCCCCCTTCCAATACATACGACATGCTTTCATTGCGGTCATATGAGACAAACCCTTCGGCCGTAAGGTTATTCCGGTTGTCGATGTACATTCCCGGTCCGACAAGATCGATGCCTGCCCTGATCCTCAGGGGGAACATGATCGTGTCCTGTCCGCTCAGGGATAACCCCTGAATCAAAAGGAGAAGGCTAATAAGATATCCGGATGTTCTCCTCATTTGCCGTCGTTATGTTTTTATTTGCCCTGATGATGGTGTCGATATTGTGGGTCGTATAAATAAATGTATCAAGGGTGTGATAGAAAGTGAAGCCGCATTCCCGCGAAATAAGGTGGGGGTAGCTCGAATAGGTGAATAAAAGCGTATCATCGGTCCCGTTGATCCTGATCACAAACCTCGAAGTATCAGATGAGTTGTCAAGAGGGAACTGGGCCGGCTGGATACCTGTCGATTTATTATAGATCAGATCTGATGCGTGCCCCAATCCGTACAGGGAAACGCTGTCGGGTGCCAGCGCCTTGCCTGCGGAGGAATTGTAGAAGGTACCCTTCAGGAATGATTCGGTCTCATCAAAACATGCCTGCGGCGTACATGAACCAGCTGAAATAATGATCATAGCCGTCAGAAGCAGGAATATTGCGGGAATTTCTTTCCTCATCAGATTCTGAAAGCCTCAAAAATACGAAAATATTCCGTATCAGAATTTGGGAAGATTCCTGAGGATGCCGTTTATTCCGACTTTTATCAGGTTCAGTACCCCGGTCTCCTTTTCCCCTCCATAGTAGATACCTGATATTATGTCTTTATAGTGATCTGCAATAAGGTTCCTTTTTAGCTTGAGGGTAGGAGAGAGCTCGCCGGTCTGGGGAGTCCACTCATCGGTCACGAGCCTGAAGCGCTTGATCTGTTCAAATTCCCCGAGCGATTTGTTCACTTCCTTCACCTCCCTGCCGAACTGTTCCTGCACTTCCAGCAGCTCGATCAGTTCAGCATTGTCCCGGAACTGGATCTTGTGCTTCGAGCACCAGTCGTGCAGAAATCCGAAATTCGGGGAAATAAGTGCACTGGCGAACTTCTGGTTCTCGCCTATCACCATCGCCTGTTCGATCAGAGCCGACTCCTTGAGCTTGTTCTCGATAACTTGCGGGGCAATATATTTCCCGGCCGACAGCTTGAACATCTCCTTTTTGCGGTCGGTGATGCGGAGGAATTTTCCATCCTCGATCACTCCGATATCACCGGTGTGGAACCAGCCTTCCGAATCGATTACCTCGGCAGTGAGGTCCGGTGCCTTGTAGTAACCCATCATCAAATTTATCCCCCTGCTTAGTATCTCCCCGTCTTCCGCGATCTTCACCTCCACACCTTCGATGACCGGCCCGACTGTGCCGAAGCCTATTTCGTCGACCCGGAAGGGATTCACGGCAATCACCGGTGATGTTTCCGTAAGGCCGTAGCCCTGGATCACCGGGAGCCCGGCAGCCCAGAAAATCTTCTCGAGCCGCGACTGGAGGGCCGCACCCCCGGAGACCATGACCACGAGCTCTCCACCCATGGCTTCCTTCCATTTGCTGAAAATGAGCTTCCTGGCAATCTTGAGCCTGAATTTGTAAAAGGATGAGTTCCCCTTGAGCCTGAATTTCATTCCAAGGCGGACAGCCCAGAAGAATATTGCCCTCTTTACAACGGAAAGATTCCTCCCCTTGCTGACGATATTGTCGTAGATCTTCTCCAGGAGTCTTGGCACGGTATTGAAAATATGGGGCTTCACTTCTTTTACGGCTTCGGATATCGTGCCCATATTCTCGATGTAGTAAATGCTTATTCCCTTGTACTGGAAATGATAGTTCACCATCCTTTCATATACATGACACAGCGGGAGAAAGCTGATCGCCCTGTGCCCGTAACCGAGATGGTGCGCAGTGGAGGTTGTTATTGCATTTGAGACCAGGTTCCTGTGAGTGAGCATTACCCCCTTGGAGTTCCCGGTGGTGCCGGATGTATAAATTATCGTAACCAGATCTTCCGGATGTACACTTTCCCTGATTTCCTGCAGCTCTCCCATCAATTGGGGAGCGTTCTTTTTCCCTTCTTCCACGATATCGCTGTAAGACCTCAATCCTTCAACCGGGTCGAATGAAAAGATCTCCTTCAGGGCAGCTATTTTCCCTGCTATCGGACTCACCTTGCTGTAGATGGACTTATTCCCCACGATTATGAGCTTTACATCCGAATGCTCAAGGATATATTCATATTCATCAGTCCCGATGGTCGGGTATATCGGGACATGGATCATGCCGGCCTGGGCAAGCCCCATGTCGACGATGTTCCATTCCGGCTTGTTCGGGCTTATCGTGGCGATCTTATCGCCCTTCCGGTATCCCATCGACAAGAGGCCGCAGCTTACCCAGTCGGTGCAGTGCCTTACGTCGTCGGTCGAATAAGTGATCCACGTCTTATCCTGCTTGCCGGCATACATGTCCTTGCGGGGATACTTCTCACAATTGAGGTCAATGATGTCAAAGGTTCTGGTTATTTCCATGATCAGGAGGGTTAGGCAGATGCAATTCTAATAAATAATTTCGAACAAAATAAAAATGTAATCCGGAAAAAACTTTGCCAGACCCTTATGTGTCACAAAATTAATGGATTACATTTCTTTCCCCGAACCTCGTTTTTCGACCGGGACATGTACCGGGGCTCCACCTCTGTGTGTCACCGTGCCTCCTCCTTCTTCCCTTGTGCAAGTTTTTACAGGAATAGCCAGTCTTATCCGGCTGTGATCCTGAGCAGGTATTTCTCCGCTTTTGAGAGTGCCGATGCTATACCGTCAGGATTTTTTCCCCCGGCTGTTGCCAGGAACGGCTGGCCACCGCCTCCGCCGTTTATTTCCGGGGAGATCTCGCGGACTATATTTACAGCATTGATATTCCTTTCATTAACAAGCTTTTGGCTGACCGCCACGACAAGGCTGGCCTTCCCGTCGATCACCGAACCCAGCACTGCCACATTATCATCAGAATCCTTCCTGATGTCGAAAGCAATGGATTTGAGCAGATCGGCTGATTCGATATCCAGCCTGCCAGAGATGAATTTAATGCCGTTGATCATCGTTGCTTTCTCCAGGATGTGTCTGACCGTTACGGATGCTGCCCTTGCCTGGAGCTTTTCCACACTCTTCCTCAGGGCGGCATTATCGGCAATAAGCTTCTCAACACTTTCCCTGATGCTTCCGGTGGTTTTCAAGAGCGTGGCAACCTGGTTAACTGACTCTAGGCGGGTATTGATATACTCCTCGGCCTTTCCCGCGGTAACTGCCTCGATCCTCCTGATGCCGGCAGCAATAGCGCTCTCTGAAACTATTTTGAATATCCCGATATTCCCTGTATTCCTGACATGTGTTCCGCCGCACAGCTCTACGGACTCTCCAAACTTTACCACCCTTACCTTGTCGCCGTATTTCTCACCGAATAGCGCCATAGCTCCCATGGCTTTTGCCTCTTCCATCGATACCCCCTCGGAGACCTGCAGGCCCGAGCTTTCCCGGATCAGCTTGTTGACCATTGATTCAACAGCTGAGATCTCATTCTCAGACAGCTTGCTGAAATGGCTGAAGTCGAACCTGAGACGGTCAGGTGTGACGAGCGACCCTTTCTGCTCAACATGCTTCCCAAGCACCGACCTCAGAGCAAAGTGAAGCAGATGGGTAGCCGTATGATTGTTGGCAGTCATAAGCCGCTTCTCAAGGTCGACAACTGCCCTGAAGGCCTGATCAGCGACGGATATGTCACCATAGCTGACATGAATGATAAGGTTATTCTCCTTAACCGTATCGGCAATTTCAATCCTTTCCTTCCCGGATGATATATAGCCGGTGTCGCCTGCCTGCCCCCCGGATTCTGCATAGAACGGCGTTTTGTCAAAGACAAGCTGGAGCGTTTCTTTACCCTTGAATTTTATTTTTCTGTACTTTGTTATAAGTATCTGGTCTTCTGTTTTATCGTATCCGGTAAACTGAGTCGGGCCCGATTCCCTGACCTCGATCCAGTCGCCGGCCACCACGGCAGCGTCCTCCCTTGACCTTTCCTTCTGGTTCTTCATTTCTTCCTCAAACCCCGTGATATCGAGGGTCATATTGTTCTCTTTCAGGATCAGCTGTGTAAGGTCGACCGGGAAGCCGTAGGTATCGTAAAGTTCGAAGGCTACTTTCCCCGGGAATATGCTGCGCTTTTCCTTTTGAAGATCTGCTATAATCTTTTCGATCATCTTCAGACCCTTGCCAAGTGTCCTCAGAAAAGCAGTTTCCTCTTCATGGATCACCCTGGCGATCTGCGTCTTACCCTCCCTGAGCCCTGGATAGGCATCACCCATGACATCCGAAAGGACCGACACAAGCTTGTAGATGAACGGTTCTTCCATCCCGAGGGTAGTGTATCCGTATCTTACCGCGCGCCGGAGTATCCTCCTGATAACATACCCTGCTTTATTGTTCGAAGGCAGCTGCCCATCCGCGATAGAGAATGAAACTGCCCTGATATGATCGGCGATGACCCTTAAAGCCACATCCCAGCTTTCATTGACACCGTAATTCCTGCCGGTAAGAGCTGAGATCTCCCGGATCACTGACTGAAAAATATCTGTGTCGTAATTTGATTTCTTGCCCTGGACAACCATGCACAGGCGTTCGAATCCCATGCCCGTATCAACATGCCTGGCAGGCAGCTGCTCGAGCCGTCCGTCGGCAAGCCGGTTGTACTGGATAAACACGAGGTTCCAGATCTCAATGACAAGCGGATGTCCTTTATTGACAAGTGTATGGCCCGGCACCTTTATCCTCTCCTCATCATCCCGCAGGTCGACATGTATCTCTGAACAGGGGCCGCATGGACCTGTTTCGCCCATTTCCCAGAAATTATCCTTCCTGTTTCCCTCAAGGATCTTATCCTTAAAGCCGGTGAAGTGCTTCTTCCAGCATTCAAATGCTTCATCATCCCTTGGAACGTTCTCTTCCCTGCTCCCTTCAAAAATCGTCGCGTAAAGTCTTTCGGGCCCGATCCCAAGCTTCTTCACAAGGAATTCCCATGCCCAGTCGATGGCTTCCTTCTTAAAATAATCACCGAATGACCAGTTCCCCAGCATCTCGAACATCGTGTGATGGTAAGTATCATGCCCTACCTCTTCGAGGTCGTTGTGCTTTCCGGAGACCCTCAGGCATTTCTGCGAATTTGCGACTCTCCTGCCGGCGGGCTGCCGGTTTCCGAGAAAAATATCCTTGAACTGGTTCATCCCTGCATTGGTGAACATGAGGGTTGGATCATTCTTGATGACCATTGGGGCCGATGGAACTATTGTGTGATCTTTCGATTTGAAAAATTCAAAAAACAACCCCCTGAGTTCCGATGCCTTTGGTGTAAATACCATATTATTATGCAATAAGAGGCTTTAAATTGAGTTTGTAAAATTAAATTAATTGTTTTAGATTTGTTGAGTTCGTCAAAAAAAACGCAGAACCTGGATGCTTGGTCGCAGATATTTTCTTGATCCAACGGATTTACAGTTTAAAAGGGTAAGAGTTCACTGGAAAGATAAACTTGTCAGGGTTTCGCTATTTTTCGCAATCTCTGTCGGATTTACAATTCTTTACAGCTCTCTATTCAATTCGATGTTTGGTTCACCCAAGGAGAAGGTTCTGAACCAGCAGATTGAAAGCCTCAGGCTCAGGTATTCCCTGCTTGGGAGAACCATCGACCGCTCAGACAAGATGCTTGCCGGACTGGAGTCTTCGGACGGCAATATCTACAGGCCGATCCTCGATATGGATTCTATCCCCGCTTCGATCCGCAGGATGGGAACCGGCGGTGTCAAAAAATATGAAGAATACGAGGGCTTCCACAATTCTTTCATGATGATCTCATTTGCCAGGAAGGTGGATGAAATAAGGAACAGGACAAATGTCCAGGAGGAATCGTTCAGGGCCATCCTTGAAAGGAAAGATGAATGGATCAGGGAAATGGAACATTTGCCCATGATCAGCCCGGTGAATGTAATATACAGGCTTGGCGACGGTGTGAAGTTCAGGGAGGTGCATCCGGTGCTTGGGACACCGCAATGGCATCACGGGCAGGATATTTGCGCACCTTATGGGACCGAGGTCTATGCCACCGGATCCGGCAGGGTTATCAGGGCCGGATGGGACGGAGGATTCGGGAATTGCATAGTTATCGACCATGGATACGGGTATCAGTCTACATATGGCCACCTGAGCCACATAAAGATCAGCGAGGGCATGGACGTAAAACGGGGCGATCTCATCGGCCTCACGGGAAGCTCGGGAACATCATCGGGGCCGCATCTTCATTACCAGATCGATCTATTTGGAAAGTTCAAGAACCCCCTCTATTATTTCAATAACGACCTCACTGAAGCTGAATACTTTGAGATGATCAAGGCTCTTACCGCCCAGGCCAAATACAGGTAGCTTTCCGGATCCGGTTCTGAATGTTCTTTTGCAGGCGGTTTATTTCATGACTGCCGCGGGGTTAAAATTTTGATCATAATTTTGTCGAAATATTTATCTTTGCCGGGTAATGGCTCCTACGAAATATAAATTTGATCCGGAATCCCTGAGTTTTGATAAGATCCGCCTTGGCGTCAGAACGGTTATGATGCGGGCGCTTGCTTATTTTATCGGATCGGTGATCATCGCTGTGATATACAGCTTTGTATTCGGGTTGTTCATCGACTCCCCCAAGGAGAAGGCGCTTAAGCGGGAGATTTCCAGCCTTACCCTTCAGTATGACCTCATGCACAAGGAAATGGGAAGTATCGAGAAGGTGATCGATCACCTGCAGGAAACGGATGATAACCTTTACCGGACCATCTTCGGGGCCGAACCGGTCTCGGCAACCCTCAGGCAGGGAGGTACGGGCGGGGTCAACATGTTCAGCCAGCTTGAAGGATACGATAACTCAGGAATAGTAATCGAAACTGCTGCAAGGCTCGATAAGATCAGGAGGAGAATATATATTCAGTCAAGGTCGTTCGATGATCTGATTAATCTGGCAAGAGAGAAGGAAGAGATGCTCAGGTCGATCCCGGCAATCATGCCAATTTCATCAAAGGATCTTACGAGGATAGCCTCAGGATTCGGGCTCCGGATCCACCCGGTCTACAAGATCACAAAATTCCATGAAGGGATGGACTTTACGGCCCCGCTCGGCACCGAGATCTACGCTTCCGGCGACGGGACAGTGGAATCGGTCAATTCCAACAAGCGCGGTATGGGCAACAACATTGTAATTGATCACGGCTTCGGCTATTCATCTGTTTATGCTCATCTCGACGGGTTTAACGTAAGGGTAGGGCAGAAGGTACACAGGGGTGACGTGATAGGTTTTGTAGGGAACACAGGCCTGTCGGTTGCTCCGCATCTGCATTACGAGATCAAGCTGAATGGGACAAATGTTGACCCGGTTAACTATTTCTTCAACGATCTCACTGCGGCCGAGTACGAAAAAATGATCGAGATCGCCTCGAAGACTGGGCAGTCGTTCGATTGAAGGCATTTTTATATTTCCTGAATTTTACACGAGCAACCAGCAACCAGCCAGGATGCCATACAAAGAGAAAAAAATCGAGAAACTTTATTATAGTATCGGAGAAGTTTCCAGGATGCTTGACGTCCCCGTGTCAACCGTCAGGTTCTGGGAAAATGAGTTCGACATCCTCAGGCCGATGAAAAACAAGAAAGGCAACAGGATGTTCACGGCGGCCGATGTCAGGAACCTCACAATCATTCACAGGCTGACCAAGGAAGAAGGAATGACGCTGGCTGGGGTAAAGAAGAAGCTTGATGGGAACTGGGAGGAGGCTGACCGCATATTTGAGATAAATGAATCACTCCAGAGGATCAGGAGTCTCCTGCTCGAATTGAGAGACAATATCTGACCTGTTCCATTGTGAAGTTTTCCGGTCCATGCGGGATTAAAAAATTACTCCCGGGTGCTCTTTAACGAGATGCCGGGATGCTCAGAGTAAAAATATATGAAGCTACAGGAAATTTGTAACTACCTTGGCAATGTGATCCCCCTGGATTTCCAGGAAAGTTATGATAATTCGGGACTACAGGTCGGATCAGCAGACCAGGAGATCACATCGGCGCTGATCTCGCTGGATGTCACAGAAGCAGTTATTGAGGAATGTGTCAGGAAGAACTGCAATCTCATCGTTTCTCATCACCCGGTGATCTTCAACCCCATCAAAAAACTGACCGGCAGTACATTGCCGGAAAGGATCATCCTCCGGGCTGTCAGGAGCGGCATTGCCATCTATTCGATGCATACAAACCTTGATGCGGCGGAAAACGGTGTAAGCAGGAAGATGGCAGAGAAGATGGGACTGACGGGGATAAGGGTCCTTTCTCCACTGAAGGACAGGCTTCTGAAGCTCGTTACTTTTGTTCCCGACGGTCATCTCGATGATGTACGCAATGCGGTTTTTGGTGCAGGTGCAGGAGTTATTGGAAATTATGACCTTTGCGGCTACTGCGGCGACGGGACCGGAAGTTACAGGCCCGGCGAGAATACAGATCCTTACACGGGTGAAAAGGGGAAGATGCACTTTGAAAAAGAGACACGGTTCGAGACTATCCTGTTCTCCCATATGCGCGGCAGGGTCATAGAGGCGCTGTTGAAGAGCCACCCTTACGAGGAGCCGGCCTATGATATTTATCCCCTGGCAAATGACAATATCAATGCCGGTTTCGGATGTATCGGAGAACTGCCCGAAGCGCTTGGAAAGAGTGCCTTCCTGCGTTTTCTTTCCGGGGTATTTGATGCAAAAGGGATAAGGTACTCCGGGGGTCCGGAGAATGAGATCAGCAGGGTTGCAGTCTGCGGGGGTGCCGGATCAGGAATGATCAATGATGCAGCGGCATCGGGCGCAGATGCATATGTCACCGCCGATCTGAAATATCATAATTTCCTTGAGAATGGTGAAAAGTTGCTTCTGGTCGATTGTGGTCATTATGAGACTGAAAAATATGCAATTGAATTAATACACGATCTAATTATCAAAAAATTCCCTACATTTGCACTCCGGTTTTCAGAAACTAATAGCAATCCGATTAATTATCTTTAAATTATGGAAAAAGTCAAAACGCACGAAGCTGAGATTCCCGTTGAAGAGAGGCTCAGGGCATTATATAGTCTTCAGCTTGTTGATTCGGAAATTGATAAGATCAAGACACTGAGAGGTGAGCTTCCGCTTGAAGTTCAGGACCTTGAGGATGAGATTGCAGGTCTTGAAACAAGGCTGGGAAACCTGAGGGACGAGGTCGTCAATCTTGACAAGGCAATCGTTAAGAAGAATATTGAGATCACTGAAGCAGAAGCTCTTATCAAAAAGTACGAAGAACAGCAGAAGAATGTAAGGAATAACCGTGAATTTGATTCTCTTTCCAAAGAAATTGAATACCAGAACCTGGAAATTGAACTTTACAACAAAAAGATAAAGGAGTACACTGTCCAGACCGAGGAAAAGAAAGTACTTATTGCCGAGTCGGAATCGACACTGGCCGACAGGAAGTCGGATCTCGATAACAAGAGGAAAGAGCTTGATGAGATCATTTCCGACACCCAGAAGGAAGAAGAGGGGCTCTATAAGAAATCAGAGAAGATACAGGACCTGATCGAGGACCGCCTGCTGACCGCCTATAAAAGGATACGGTCGAATGCCAGGAACGGGCTGGCAGTGGTTCCGGTGCAGAGGGATGCCTGCGGGGGATGCTTCAACCAGATCCCGCCCCAGAGGCAGCTGGATATCAAATCGAGGAAGAAGATCATAGTCTGCGAGTATTGCGGACGGATACTCGTGGATGACGAGATAATTAGTGAAAGCCATTTATAAAATGGCTTTTTTGCTCATATAAAAGTTTCTGTAAAAAGTTTTTAACCGCAAAGGCTGCAAAGTGTTCGCAAAGCACGCAAAGTCTATGACTTAAAACTTTGCGTCCTTTGAGTATATTTAGCGTTCTTTGCGGTTTTGGATTTTGATGATCGGGGTTCCTATTATTCTTTAACTTTACGCCTGAAATCATTCTTAATCCAAAATGACCACCTCCGAATTCAAAAAGCTTGTATCCGAAGGGATCCCGGAAAAGCTGCCCAGTCCAAGACCATTCGATCAGTCAATAAATCATGCTCCGAAACGGAAGGATATTCTGACCATTCAGGAGAAAAAGCTGGCCCTCAGGAATGCCCTCAGGTATTTCCCGGAGCATTTCCACAAGACGCTGGCGCCGGAATTTGCAGGCGAGCTTGCACAATACGGAAGAATTTACATGTACCGGTTAAGGCCCGGGTACGAGATCAGGGCAAGGAACATTAATGATTTTCCCCACAGATCAAAAAAGGCAGCGGCAATAATGCTCATGATTTCAAACAACCTTGATATCAATGTGGCCCAGCATCCTCACGAGCTGATCACGTACGGGGGGAACGGGGCTGTGTTCCAGAACTGGGCGCAGTACAGGCTGACAATGAAATACCTGTCAGAAATGACCGATGAACAGACCCTTGTCGTCTATTCCGGCCACCCGCTCGGACTATTCCCGTCATTCAACGATTCCCCGAGGCTGGTTGTAACAAACGGCATGGTAATTCCCAATTATTCGTCGCAGGACCACTGGGAAAGGTTCAATGCACTGGGGGTATCGCAGTACGGCCAGATGACGGCCGGTTCTTACATGTATATCGGACCTCAGGGCATCGTCCACGGCACGACCATAACAATACTCAATGCCTCCAGGAAAGTCTCCGCTGGGAAAGGTTCTTCGGAGCCATTGCTTTTTGTTTCTTCGGGGCTCGGAGGAATGTCAGGCGCTCAGCCAAAGGCAGCAAAGATTGCCGGGATAATTTCTGTGATAGCAGAAGTGAACCCCAAGGCAATAAAAACCCGCCATTCCCAGGGCTGGGTGGATGAAGTGATCACCGATACCGCCACCCTGATCAGGAAGGTGGAGGAGGCCCGGAAGAGCAAATCCGTTGTGTCACTGGGATTCCTTGGGAATATCGTCGATCTCTGGGAGCAGCTTGCGGCAAGGGGGATCAGGATCGATATAGGCTCAGATCAGACCTCACTTCATAATCCCTGGTCGGGAGGTTATTACCCGGCAGGTCTCTCTTTTGAAGAGTCGAACAAAATGATGGCATCCGACCCGGAACGCTTCAAGACCCATGTAAAGGAGTCGCTGCGGCGCCAGGTGAAGGCCATAAACAGCCACTGTGAAAGATGCACCTACTTCTTTGATTACGGGAATGCATTCCTTCTGGAAGCATCGAGGGCGGGTGCCGATATCATGGGTCCCGATGGTGAATTCAGGTATCCATCGTATGTCCAGGATATTATGGGCCCGATCTGTTTTGATTACGGTTTCGGCCCGTTCAGGTGGGTCTGCTGTTCCAACGATCCGGCAGATCTTGAGGTCACCGACAGGATTGCGTCGGATACCCTTGTGAAGTTAATGAAGGATTCCCCGGAAGAGACAAGACAGCAGATGGAAGATAATATCCGCTGGATAAATGAGGCAGGCAGGCATAAGCTGGTGGTAGGCTCACAGGCAAGGATACTCTATGCTGATGCTGCCGGGCGGGCTGCAATTGCAAAGGCATTCAATGATGCAATCGCAAAGGGAATCATCTCGGCACCGGTTGTTATCGGCAGGGACCACCATGATGTTTCCGGCACCGATTCCCCGTTCAGGGAGACCTCAAACATTTATGACGGATCGAAATTCACAGCCGACATGGCCGTACAGAATGTTATAGGTGATTCATTCCGCGGTGCCACCTGGGTCTCACTCCATAACGGTGGCGGAGTGGGATGGGGCGAAGTGATCAACGGCGGTTTCGGGATGGTGCTGGACGGCACCGGGGAAACCGGCAGGAGGCTGGCAATGATGCTCGGGTGGGATGTGAACAACGGGATCGCACGAAGGAACTGGGCCGGGAATACCGGCGCAATGTCAACGCTTAAACGCGAGATGGACCGAACCCCCGGGCTGGAGGTTACAGTACCCTTCGTGGCTGATGATGAGCTGATAAGTGATGCAATTGCCGGGATCTTTGCCTAGGCGCCCTTTATCAGGACTACAGCAAGCGCTGCAACACCTTCTCCGCGGCCTATAAAACCCAGCTTTTCCGTGGTAGTCGCCTTAACGGAAACATCCTCAGGACTAATCCCAAGGATCGGGGCGATCGTCTTTTTCATTTCGGGGATAAAGGGTGAAATCCTCGGTTCCTCAAGGCATATGGTGCAGTCAGCATTGACCATGCTGAATCCCTTCTCCTTGATGAGAGCGAATGATCTTTGCAGGAGGATCTTGCTGTCGATGTCCTTATAAGCAGGATCGGTGTCGGGGAAATGATACCCGATATCCCTTAACCCGGCCGCCCCGAGTATCGCGTCACACAAGGCATGAAGGAGAACATCCCCGTCGGAATGTGCCACCGAACCGGAATCGGAGGGTACCAGGATACCGCCAAGCCAGAGCTTGCGGTTCTTTTCCAGGCGGTGAAAATCTATTCCCTGCCCTATCCTGATGTTCATTCAGCTGAAATAGTCGGTTTCTTTACGGGGTTGAGGTCGAATGAAAGCGAGAAGCGCAGCGTCCTTGCAAGCGGATGATTCGATACCGTTGGCATAAGGTACGAGAAATCGAGCGTGAATCCCTTAAGCTTGAACCCTGCTCCGGCTGTGAAGTATTTCCTGTTGCCCTTCGAAGCATTCTCATGGAAATAACCGGCCCTTATCGCAAACTGATTATTGTACCAGTATTCAGTTCCGAAAGAGTAAGTGATTTCGTGAAGCTCTTCGCTGAATCCGCCCGGTGCATCATAGAACGACTGGAAAATTGCGACTGGCACCGACACATTCGGGTCTTTCCCTTTGACAATCTCGCCGTCGGTGTTGTATTTCGGGGGAGTGGGAACGAGGAGCTTGTTCATGTCGAGAGTGAGAGTCAGCTTATTGTACAGGTCGAAGTTGAGCGTATTCGCGACCCCGACCCGGATGTTCATCGGGATGAAGTCGGAAGTCTGGCCGTCGGAATAGCTCATTTTTGCACCAAGGTTCGAGAAGTTGAAACCGAATCCGAACTGGCCGTCCTTACCCATTTCCTTGACGTCCCTTCTGTAATATCCCGAAATATCTGCGGCAAAGGAGGTACCGGGTTTGGTAGCCGTTCCGCCAGAGTATGTTCCGCCTGTCAGGTTTGAATAGATGAACCTGAAAGCAACGCCTCCCGAAAAGTATTCTGAAAAGAGCCTTGAATAGGCCACATCGTATGCAAATTCATTGGGCTTGAAGGTGCGTTCAAGGTTTCCGTAATCGTCGGTAAAAGGAACATCCCCGAGAGAGGAGTATAACAGGCTCGAGCTGATCACCTGCTTTCTGTCGATGCGGTAATAGCCCGACAGGTAGGCGATATTTATATCCGGGACAAGGTTACGCAGCCAGGGGGAATATGAGATGCCCACCCCCCCGGTGCCGTCAATAAAAGCAAATTTTGACGGATTCCAGTGATTCGAGAAAACATCCGGGGTGGTGGCAACGCCCGCATCTCCCATTGCTCCGGCCCTTGAGTCAGGTGCTATAGATAGAAACGGTACCACCGTCTGGATGGCATTCAATTCCTGCGAATGGAGTTTTATTGCACCCGTAAACACGAACAGGAGCAAACTAATTGCAATTACCTTGTTCTTCATGAAGATTAGTATCTTGTTTTTTTAGAATTGCGTTAAAATTGTAAATATAAAACTATTTTTCAGGTGACTTATTGTGCAATATTTATAAAATGATCATTCTCCCAGAAACATAAGCAGTTACAGTGTTATTTGCACGTATGCGGACCCTGTAAGGATAGATTCCTTTTGCCACCCGCCGCCCGTTCAAGTCGCTGCCGTCCCAGGTCACGGGTGAAAGACGGTAACCTGATGAGACTTCCGAGCTCCTCAGGACTCTTATAAGGTCACCCTGCAGATTAAAAATTTCGATGGTTATTTCGAGCTCCTCACCGGGCCTGTTATGCTCAAAGGTTATGCCGGTTGAATTCGTAAATGGATTTGGAAAATTGACGGGATTCCTGACAATAAGGCCATCCTTCGCACTGACTGTGAATCCAATCGCCTTTTCAGACGAATTGTTGAAGTTGTCCCATGCCTTAAGAGTGACAGTGTGGTCCCCCTCAGAAAGGTTCTGGAGCAGGTAAGTAACAGCCCCCCTGCTGAAGGTGCCCTGGTCGTATGTGAAATAGTTGTTGAGGATAAACGGGTTATCCCTGTCGCCGTCGACCCAGCAAACCATGTCATGACCTATTGCCATTCCGGCAGCATTAATCCCTCCCGGGTCAGACACCATTGCGAAAAGCTTCGGATTGCTGTCGGAGATCCCGCCGTCCCTGAAGAGAGTGTCGTTGAGGAAAAGCCTTATTTCAGGTCCTGAAGTATCGGATGCGTGGGTATTGCTGAAACCCCCTATGATGAGGCTGTCGTAATTGCCATCCATATCTGAATCCCCGTCATACGCGTAGTAGCTAATCCTTCCCCTCCCGAAATTATAGTCTATATCCCTGGGAACCATGAACCTGAACGAAAAGTTCCCGCCGGCTGCCGTGCACTTCCCGCTGAAAATTGTGTTCCCTGAAATCAGGAAATCCATTGCCGGGCCGCCGTCGTTTGCCAGTGTCGTTACCTTTACCGGCTTCCCGTTGACAACAGGTAGGACCGTCCCGCTGAAATCCGTAACCGGGTTACCTGCCATGTCTTGGATATGACCGAATACATCGATCATTGCAAGGGCTTTAAGGGTATCGCAAGGCCGGCCTGTGATTGCGTCAATTACACTGTCGGTAACTACCATCCCATGCCATGGGTAGGAGAGCCTTATCGCAGGGTCGCCGAGAAGGAGGAAATTCCTCTTGTTGGAAGTCCCGGATGTCCTGTTCTTGGCTATCCGGATAATATCCCCGAGGCAGAGGGCCCTGCCGTTTCCGTCACGGTTAAATGCTGCATCGAGGATGTTCCTGTTAAGGGTGTAATTCGGTGCCGAATAGACCAGCCTTGTTGTCGACATCAGGGCAATCCCGCCGCCCTTTCCGGAGAGCAGAATTCTTTCGCCGGCCGAGTTCTTTCCTGTCATGATCCCGGAAAGATTGTCGGTGGTCACATCATCGAAACGGCTGAATTCGCAGGTTGCCGTTATGAACAGCGGAAGCTTAAGGCCGTTCGCCCACTGGTCAATGGTTTCCATGGTTACCACCCTTTCGTGCCCAAGGCTCGATTCATTTCCGTGGCCGGTATAGTTGAAGATCAGGGCGCCTGAGTTGATCCTGTCATTGATCGCCCGGGTGACATCAGGGTAGAACTGCCCCGTGGAGGTTGTCACCTGATTAAATGCATCGAAATAGATCTTGTCGGTATTTATCCAGGGGACTGAGTCGGCGAGGAGGGAGGAGAGACCCTCAGCGTTTATCATGTGTTCATTGTTGTCCTCATCATCAGCGACAATGCATACATGGTCCTTCCAGGGCCCGTTGTTTGCATCACCGAGGTACCCTTCAATTTTGGAAAGGGCCAGTGAGGCTTCCGATGTATCCGCAGCCGGGATCCTTCCGATACCTATATCTTCGGTCCCTGTCTCCTCGCCTTCACCATCGTCGAGCAGGCCAAAGAAATCGTCGGAAGTGAATGATGATATGTAAACATTCGAATTGAGTGACTGATATGTCGGTATAAAGCTGGTGTTCCGCGGAGGAGGCGTCCGGTTCTCGTATGAGCCGTCGCCGAAGAGGAGCAGGTATTTCAGCGGCCGGGAGGTGCCCTTCTGTTTCAGGTACTTCATCCTGACGAAGTTCCTTATTGCGGCTATGTCGGGGGTCCCGCCTGAAAACTCGTTGTAGATCTGCCGGGGGGTGACAACGGTTGAGGTTATGCCGTCGCGGCTGAGATGGAACTCCGCCAGCCGGGTTGCATAACGCATGAACAGAGGGTGCGCTACAATGATCATGTCGGCGGGCCCGGATGAATGAAGGTCCTGGCTGGCTACCTGCTCCTTCACAATAACGGGTGATAAGGCATCCTTAGCGGCGAACACAACAAATGAGCGGATGGAATCGGTTGATGACCTGAATATTATATTGTCACCTGACTTGTTATATTGTATTATTTCATTATTACAAGGGTCAGTTATATCCCAGATAGTAACTCCCGCAACGGTGCTGGTGACGCTGAATTCCGTAATCCTGCCGGGTGCAGATGCCCTTGAATCAGTAAGGAACATGGTCCCGCCGCCGAAAAGGTTCCTCTTCCTTGAATGGAACCGCGCAAAGTCGAGCCATCCCCTGGCTGAGGCTTCGCCGTTATTCATGAACCTGAGGCCGTAAACGGGCGCTTCACCGGATGGAAGGGCCGTACCGGCAAAGCTGCCGATAGTGGCGTAGGTGCCTGTATTCGATGAGAGGTCAACGCCGTTAAGGCTAACTTCACTGAGTCCGGAACCATTTTCGCTGAGAGTAAATGAGGTTTGCCCTGAAGCCCTGGCGGCCACTCTCACCTCAAACTTCACCGGTTCACCGGTTACAATGTTCGCAAAATCCGGATCGAGGACCGCATCCTTTGCCGCGGTTACCGGTTCGAACCATTCCCTTCCAGAGTGGATAAGGTTCTCCTTATCGACCTCATGAATGTAAAGTGCATCAGAGGTGTTCGACTGAAAATTGACAGCTGAGGATGGAACGGGGGCATTTGCCATGATTTTTCCGGGAGAAGTGCCCGACGTGATGAAATAAAAGGCCGTATCGGAATAATTATGCTTTATGTAGTCAAAGTCATCTTCTGCCGGGTTGTACTTCCACCGTCCTGTTCCCTGCCCGTAGAAAAGCATGTAATCGCCTTCATTGAAGACACCGTCGCTTCCGCGATCCATCCAGACGGTTGTCTCTTTAAGGTCATCCGCACCGGCGTTGTCGTTGTAATATGAAAGCTGCCCCTGGTTGTTCGAATAGAGTTTAGGGTATGTCGGGTTCTCGAGGCCTAGGTTTTTGAGGGTCTCATAGCTGATCCTGTAAATGCCGTCAGCAGTTACCGCGATCCTGAACCACCTGCCGGTTGAAAGAATTGAGGATTGAACATACTCTCCGCCGGGGGGATCTCCCTTTGCCGGTAACAGTGCAGACGACAGGGCCAGGCACGTTATATACAGAAGCTTGTTCATTATTCATGGCAAAGATAGAAATGTGATTCTGTTTTTTAGTTTATTTTGCATTTTGAAATGATTCCCTGCAGATGGTGATCCAGCCGGCAATAAACAACTACTCCATTACAAGATGAAGGTTCGCGCAATATATTTATTTCTTATATGCCTTTCCGCCGGCAGTGTTCTCTCGGGACAGGAGACCAATTATGGCCCCGGGGGCAATACTTTATTGTTTTACAATCCTGGTTATTCCGGGGTGTCGGAGGAGGGGACCCTCAGGATGTCGTACCTGAATTTCTATCCGGGGCACAGCTATAACTTCCAGACATTCCTGGTTTCTTATGATTCATATATCCCGGCAATTCATGGCGGTGCCGGGATATTTATATCAAACGACCATCTCGGCGGGATTGTCAATGACCTGAGAGGAGGATTGTCGTACTCGTATCTTTTCCAGGCTGGGGAAGACCTTTATATAAGTGCCGGACTGTCGGCCTCTGTGTTCAGCCGCGGATTCGATTTCGGAAAAGCCGTTCTTCCCGACCAGATCGACGCCATGGGTTTCATAACCCTACCGACAGCGGAGAGCCTTGTGAACAACACAAAAAGTGCGCTGGACGTCGCCACAGGCGTGGTTGTCATGGCAGGGAAATGGTTCGGCGGTTTTTCGGTCTCGCATCTGGCCCAGCCCGATATTTCCAACAGCGGGACATCGGCTGACCGTTTGAAAAGGAAATTTTTACTGAATGCCGCCGGCGATTACGGGTTCGGAAAGATGGATAAATTCAGGTTCAGGCCGGTAGGGGCCATAGAGGTACAGGGCCGGTATCTGTCTTTCTGCGAGGGCGCCGTGGTCGAGACTCCGGTGATATCATTCAATTCGGCATTTTTTGAAACCAGCAGCAAAACCATAGATATGCAGGCAGGGTTCTCTGTGAGGCAGGGAAAGTTCGCCTTCTTCTACAACTACAAGTTCAACCTCAAATCAGGAAGTCCGCTCCTGCCGTTTTCCCTTGTCCACCAGGCAGGGCTGAACGTGGCTCTGACCAATGTTGAAAAAAGAATAAAAGCACAGACAATAAAAGTGCCCCAATTGTAGTTATATTTGATGTTTCAAAGTAAGGTTTTGAAAATAAGATTATTTGATAGATCATAAAAGCCATAAAAATAAAGGGACTATGTACAAATTCAGAGCTCCAGCATTAATAGCATTAAGCGCACTTATGCTTTTTTCATGCAAATCCGGGAAAGAGAGTAATACATCCACATCCACCGGATGGAAATATAATGATCCTGACAACGGGGGATTTGAAGTAACTCTGAAAGCTGAACAGAAAACCGGACCGGGCCTCGTACTGATTGAAGGCGGACGCTTTACAATGGGACGGGTGGAACAGGACGTTATGTTTGACTGGAACAATGAACCGAGGACAGTGACGGTTTCATCATTCTATATGGATGAAACAGAGGTCAGGAATGTCGACTACAGGGAATACCTGTATTGGCTCAAGAGGGTCTACAAGAGCTATCCCGAGGTATTCAGGAGAGCGCTGCCCGACACGCTGGTCTGGAGGAGCCCGATGGGATTCAACGATCCATATGTACAATACTATTTCAGGCACCCGTCATACAATAATTACCCGGTAGTAGGTGTGAGCTGGGTGAAAGCCAACGACTACTGCATGTGGAGGACCGACAGGGTCAATGAGCAGCTCCTGATCGATGAAGGGGAACTTAAATATGATCCCAATCAGGCCGACGATAAGAATTTCAACACTGAGGCATATCTCGCAGGTCAGTATGAAGGCAATGTCAATCAGCTGAGGGCCAGCCTCAATCCGAACACCAAGGAGAGGCGCACTACATTCGAGGACGGGCTCCTTCTTCCTTCCTACAGGCTCCCAACCGAAGCAGAATGGGAATTTGCAGCATATGCCCTTAAGGGAAATACGTTCGAGGAAAGGATCTACGAAAGAAGGATATATCCCTGGGACGGTCACAATGTGAGGAACGCATCAAAGAAATCCCGCGGCGAAATGATGGCTAACTTCGTAAGGGGAAGAGGCGACATGATGGGTGTTGCAGGAAGCCTTAACGACAATGGGAGCATAACAGTCGACGTAAAATCATACTGGCCGAATGATTATGGACTCTATTGCATGGCAGGAAACGTGAATGAATGGGTGGCAGATATTTACCGTCCCCTTTCGTCGGAAGATGTCGATGCCTTCAATCCCTTCAGGGGCAATGTGTACACCGATCTCAAGAGGGATGCCAACGGACTGGTGGTGAGCAAGGATAAGCTCGGTAAGCTGTATATCGATACGGTAAAGGATAAGGATGTTGCAAACAGGTACAACTATCAGAAGGGCGACTACAGGAACTACAGGGACGGTGACCTTCAGTCGGCCATTCCTTCGGGGGGCGACTGGGTGACCGAGGATAACAAGCCAGGATCGACCAGGATGTATGCCCAGGGTGAAAATGACTACTTCACGCTTTTAAATGACAATGCCAGGGTTTACAAAGGCGGCTCATGGAAGGACAGGGCATACTGGCTAAATCCTTCGACCCGCAGATTCCTTGACCAGGAAAGCTCAAGGGATGACCTGGGATTCAGGTGCGCAATGATAAGGGTGGGAAGCCCCGCAGGACTAAAATAGGAATTGAGAGCTCTTTAAGAGGCTTTACAGATAGATTGTTTTAACCGCAAAGATCACAGCATGGCGCTGATCTTTGCGGTTATTTCATTTCTACCCTTTTATGGTTGCCTCATTTTCTTATCGGGAACCAGGAATCCGTTAAGCAATTTTTATTAATTTTAGAACAGATAATTTACAGGCTGCAGAAACAGTGAGATAGCCCTTTTGTCAGCAATTCAACTTGAGAAATATGATTACGGAACAGCTTTACAGGGTTTTCAGAGAAGAATCGACCGGAGTTTCAATTGACTCGCGCACGATCAGTAACGGCCAGCTATTTTTTGCCCTCTGGGGGCTCAACTTCAACGGCAACAAATACGCCGCGGATGCAATCGCAAAAGGAGCCTGCTGTGCTGTTATCGATGACCCGGCATATGAAACTGAAAAGACGCTGCTTGTAGATGACTGCCTTATCGAGCTGCAGGCACTCGCTCTTCATCACAGGAAGCTCTGCCAGGCCCGAGTGCTGGCTATCACCGGGACAAACGGGAAGACCACCACGAAGGAGCTCATCACGGCGATCATGTCAGGGAAAATGAAAGTCCATTCGACAGCCGGGAACCTGAACAATGAGATCGGATTGCCGCTTACCATTCTCTCCGCCCCGGACGACACGGAGATGCTGATCCTGGAAATGGGCGCCAATCATATAGGGGAGATCAGGACATTGTGCAACATTGCGCGTCCTGACTACGGGATCATTACGAATATCGGCCATGCCCATCTGGAAGGGTTCGGATCGTTCGAGGGTGTGGTCAAGGCGAAGAGCGAGCTTTACGAGTTTCTCAAGAAAGTCAACGGAGTTGCAATCTATAATGACAATAATCCGCTTCTCAGGGAGAAGATATATAAGCTTGTGAACAGGGCGGTGCCTTATTCCGACCCGACAGGCGTTCCTCTGACTGTGAAAGCTTTGCCCTCCGAAATGAACCTGGCTGTCGAAGTCCTCTACCAGCACAGGAGCTGGAGGATCGAGACAGGCCTCTTTGGGATATATAACCTCGAGAATGTCAGGGCCGCCATAGCAGCAGGGTTGTTCCTTGGGGCTGGTATGGATGATATCGCCCAGGCGATTGGCAGCTATCAGCCCGGAAATAACCGCTCGCAGGTCAGGAAAACGGAAAGTAATACGCTCATCTGCGATTCCTATAATGCAAACCCAACCAGCATGATGCTGGCAATAAAATCGTTCTCGGAGATCCGGGAGGCAAAAAAAGTGATAATACTTGGCGATATGCTCGAGCTTGGTGAGAAGAGCGAAGAAGAGCATACTATGGTCCTCGATGCCCTGAAATCAACTGATAACAGCGATGTAATGCTTGTGGGAAGCATGTTCAGCAAGATCAGCGGAGGATACGGGTTCAAATCATTCCAGGATGTCGGGAGCCTCAGGGAATACCTCAGGAAGCAGCCCGTGACCGGAAGTTACGTGCTTGTCAAGGGGTCAAGAAGAATGACGCTTGAAAAGGTCTATGACCTTCTTTGAACCATTCAGTCGGCAGTCCCCCGGACAGTGTCCCTGAAGCTTATATTCAAAAGCATAATCTCAGAATTGCTGCCCGACCTTACCCTGGGCCCCCAGAGCCCGAAGCCGGAAGAGACTATATACTGCGTGTTCCCCTTCCTTTTATAACCGTAGCTGAGCTCATAAATCCAATTCACGACATGGTTCAGAGGCCACATCTGGCCGTTATGGGTATGCCCCGATAGCTGCAGGTCAACCCTTTGCTGTTCAGATTCCGCAAGGTTGACCGGCTGATGATCCAGCACGATCACGGGCCTGGTGGTATCGAGCCCGGCAAGTAGCTCGCCCAGCGGCCTGCGCTCTGTGCCGGTGAATCTTTTCGAATCCCTGTCGAGCCTTCCGATTATCTGGATCCCTCCTTCGATAGTCACAACTTCATCCTTCAGCAGCCTTATTCCCTTGCTTTCGATATATGGTATAGTTCTTCGTGCGCCTCCTATATACTCATGGTTACCGGTTATCGCATATAAGCCGTCCCTTGAATCCGGAGCCTTAAAATACCTGAGGAGGTCGCTTCTTAGCACCGGCCCCATTTCCCCGTCGACAATATCGCCAAGGAGTAGCACCAGGTCAGGCTTCAACTCTTTCAGAATCCGGGAAAGCTGGTTCATCGAACGTTTTCTGATCTCGCTGCCAAGGTGGATGTCGGAGACAGCCGCAATCCGCAGAGACTTAATGTTACCCGCGGATTTGTCGATGGTAATGTCGTATTGTTTAACCCTGGGGATCAAAGCGTTGATAAACCCACCGGCAATAAGTACAAAGGATAAAGCCAGGGTAAGAAGGAATGACCACTTCCGGAAATGCAAAAGCCTCTCCCCGGGGAGCATTCCTGCAATCCGGAGAAAGAGCGAGACCAGATCGGAAAGGAGAAGGAAAAGAAATCCGTAGAGCATGAATGCCAGCCAGAATCCCCCGAGGATATTAAGGGCATCTGAAACGACTGATGAGTGCCAGGCTTCAAGAAACTTGCCGGCAATGAATGCAAATGCGAGCAGGAAGAAGACAAGGGGGTACCAGATCCTGCTGCTATGGAAGAAAGGTACGGAGTGGTAGCCTTTTAGATATATGTATAAATTTGATGATGAGTAAATTGCAAGTACAATCGCAATGAAAATAAGGAATTGGTAGGTCTTCATTAATGTTAATATTATAACAACAATCTGCTGAAAGTTTTTCTGCCTTTTAT
>DCFQ01000069.1:0-15047 GCA_002319915.1 Bacteroidales bacterium UBA1800
AGACCGCCGCATTCGACCACTCTGCCATCTCTCCAAAAGTTACATCCAAATTGACCACAGAGTCTATCACGCCTCTGGGTGACTATCTCTCTAAAAATACGATCCGCCTTCCTAATACTAATCTCGCAATCTCCCAGTCACCTATTCTCCTATTCTCCCTTTCCCAGACTCCCTTACAAGCGGCTGACAAAAATAGTAATTATTTCATATGTTGAACAATCATACCCAAATTGCAGAACCTGGATCAATCTTTTTCAGCCGGGGAAAGTATAAGCCTGAGCGATTAATCATGCGTGAGATAGGTCCATGGCTCTCAGGTTGGCGGCAAGATTCGTACCCTGGTTGATCGCAACATTAGCTACCTGCGGATGATCGTTCAAGTACCGCGGGGTTTTCATCAAAGCCACCTCACCGATCGCGAAGATCTTAGTCTGAAAAAGCAGTATCCCTGTGGTCTCCCGGGAGCATATTAAAAACCGTGCAATATTACTCCTTAATTTGATCGGTCCAGTTCCCTGATCAGCAAAATCTTTTCGGGCCAAGGCCTTTTTCAGCTGTATCTGATGATGACTTCAGATGCCATTCTGTTGATCCGGCTGGCACTCTTTACGAAGCATCCATTCATCCACTGGATATGAATTCACCAACAAATCCGGTGGTTCCATTGTTATAGCAATGATAAACATGCCCCAGCTATGAAAAGACTTCTGTCTGTTCTACCTATGTTTTTACTTTTTATCCAGATGCAGGCGCAGCAAAATATAACCGGAAAAGTGCTTGATGAAAAAAATGCTCCCTTACCCGGCGTGTATGTCACGGTAAAAGGAACCTTGCGCGGGACAATTACCGGCATGGAGGGAGAGTATTCCATATCGGCTTCGCCAGCAGACACCCTCGTGTTTTCGATGGTCAGCATGAAGACACAGGATATCCCGGTCGGAAGCAAAACCGTAATAGACGTTAAGCTTGAGGTTGAAGCTTCAGTTCTGAATGAAGTTGTGGTCGTCGGTTACGGATCGCAGCGTGTCAAGGATCTGACCGCGCCGGTGGTTTCGATAAAAAGTGAGGATCTTACCAAACAGCTGACCGCAAATCCTGTCCAGGCCCTTCAGGGGAAGGTTTCAGGGATCCAGGTTATCAACAGCGGGATCCCGGGAAGCACCTCCCTGGTGAAGATCAGGGGTGTCGGATCGATAGGCGATTATGCAAATCCTCTTTATGTTGTTGACGGAGTTTTTGTCGACAACATAGATTTCCTGAGTGCGGATGATATCCAGGACCTGACCGTTCTCAAGGATGCTTCTGCGGCTGCAATTTATGGTGTGAGGGCAGCCAACGGCGTGATACTGATAACTACCAGGCGCGGGGCAGCGGGGAAAGCGGTGATAACTTACGACGGTTACTTCGGCTACCAGCTCCCGGTCAATATACTTCCTCTGGCGACAAAGGATCAATATGTCCAGCTGGTCAACGAAGCGAATGTGAATACCCCCGGATATATCCCGGTCCCACCCTCCAGGTATCCTTCCTCCACAGATTGGTACAAGGAACTGGTGAGGCCGGCAAGCACCACCAGCCACGGGCTCGATATGTCGGGCGGAAGCGATAAATCGTCCTACTCGGTCGGGGGAAGCTACTTCCTGCAGGAAGGCATTATGAATATCAGGAACAGTTACCAGCGCTTTAACCTGAGAGGCCGGTTTGACCAGACCGTAAACAAAGTGCTTAAAGTGGGACTGAACTTAGTCTTCTCACAATACTCAAAGATAATACCGAACGACGGGGATTTCTTCCAGGCGTTCGTGAATCCCCCGGTCTATCCTGTTTACGACAATTCGAATGCCGATGCTTATCCGGTCAAATTTGCCGCCCCTCAGAAATACGGATTCGGAAATTCCTATGGCAATCCTGTTGCGGGTGCCTATTACTGGGATGATCTTGAAAAGGGCTTCGAGCTGGTCCTGAGCTCCTATGCCGAACTAAGCCTGGTCCCGAGCAAGCTGGTATACAAGCTGTCGTACAATGCCGACCTGGCCTACTACAACTCGCGCAATTACACACCACAGTATTATGTAGGTGGCTCCCAGGGGGTCACTGAATCGCAGCTTTCAAAGACCTCGGGCAATTCTTCCAAAAAGATCATCGATAACTTACTCACTTACAATGATAAATCAGGGAAAAGCAGCTGGACGGTATTGTTGGGCCAGGAGACGCGCATTGAGAAAAGTGCGTTCCTTACCGGTTCAGCCATCGAGGTACCCGGGATAGACGAACAGTCGAAATATATATCGCTTGGATCTTCAGCCGAGAGAAATGCCAACGACGGGGCTTCGACATTTAACGGCCTGTCATTCTTCACCAGGGGAACTTACAACTACGCGGACAAATATCTTTTGACATTGACCTTCAGGGCCGATGCCAGCTCTAAATACCAGCAGAAGTGGGGTTACTTCCCGTCGGTGGGTCTGGGATGGATCATGACTGACGAACCATTCCTTAAAGGGGTTAATAACCTCGATTACCTGAAGCTAAGGGCGAGCTGGGGTCTGCTTGGGAATGACAACGTGCCTGCGAATTCGGCCGTTGTGCTGGGACAGACAGGCACAGCATCTTCGGCAGTGTTCGATTCAAGGCTCGTAACCGGCGTTGGAGCACAGACGGTGGTCCAGAACTATCTTAAATGGGAAGTGGTCAACGAATTTGATGTCGGGGTCGACTTTGGATTCTTCAAAAGCCAGTTGACCGGGACTCTTGATCTTTACAGGAGGCTGACCTCCAGGGTAGTGTTCTTCGCTCCCATTGCAACGGGAGGCGGGGTTGCCCAGCTCCTGGGGAACAACGGGAATGTGGTAAACCAGGGCGTGGAGTTGAAACTCACCTGGGACAAGAAGATCTCCGAACATCTCTCCTATAATATAGGTGCCAATATTACCACCTCGATGAACAGGGTAACGAAACTCCAGGGGCGCGATTATATCCCCGATGCCCTGATAAGGGGGAATTATGCCACGAGGACCCAGGTCGGACATCCCATAGGCTCGTTTTACGGATACAAGATCGACCATGTATACCAATCCGATTCGGAAGCTTTCCTGGATCCTGTGGTCCAGGACATAAAAGCTGCCGGGTATTTCAGGTACAAGGACCAGAACGGGGACAAGGTCATCAACGACAAGGACAAGGTCTTCCTCGGCTCTCCCATTCCCTGGCTTATCGGAGGACTTGATTTTACACTGGCATACAAAAAATTCGATTTCAGCCTGTCACTGCAGGGTCAGTACGGAAACAAGATCCTAAATGCCAAAAGAATGAACAGGGACATATTTGCCGACGGCAATTACGACAAGGATTTCTATACGCACCGGTGGACCACCACAAATAAATCGAACAAGTATCCTTCAGCAGAAGCATACAATTTCGGATTTATCCAGCAGGCCAATGACTTCTTCGTGGAAAGCGGGGCTTTTATCCGTCTCCAGAACGTCCAGGTCGGATACACTCTGAGCAAACTCAGCTTCGTTTCAAAGTTGCGTATCTATGTGGCTGCCCAGCGTCCTTATACGTTTTTTAACTACCAGGGATTTACGACAGAGATCGGAGGAACGCCGACGGCAAGCGGTATTGACAATTCGGTTTACCCGCTTCAGTCTATTTATACCCTGGGTGTCAAGATGAGCTTCTAGGACTTCAATGATATCAGAAATGAAAAGGACAAAACTACTTATCTACACAGCTGCCGTGATCTCAATGCTGACCGGCTGCCAGAAATTCCTGGACATAAGGCCTGAAGCGACAGTACCGTCTGCAGGGGTCGATTATTCCAAACCTGAGAACATATTCCTTTCGGTGAGTGCATCGTATGCTAAAATGCGTGATTTCGGGGCCCATGCATTCCCTTACATAGGAGCTTTCGAAATTACTTCCGACAATGCGGACAAGGGCAGCACTCCCGAGGATAATCCTCCCATGGCCGAGCTTGACCACTTCACCTACGGCGCTTCCAATGATCTGATAAATAACCTCTGGACCGCCTACTTCGATATCGTAAGCGGTGCAAATTATGCCATCGGCCAGATGCCGTTATTCGAGGCAGCCCTGCCGGCTGCATCCGATAAGCTCACAACGCGGCAGTGCCAGGCAGAGGCAAAGACCATCAGGGCCTATGCCTATTTTAACCTGACCCGCCTGTTCGGAAGGGTCCCTCTCATTGACACGTTACTGACTGCAGAACAGCTCGCTTCCCTTCACCAGGCAACGACTGACGACCTGTACAAATTCATCGAGCAGGACCTGCTCGAGGCCATACCGCTTCTTCCGGCATCATACTCGCCCGATTTTGCAGGAAGGATAACAAGGTATACCGCTATGGGATTGAAGGCCAAGGTCCATCTTTACAGGCAGGAGTATGATTCCGTGGCTAGCCTTTGCGACAGGATCATACTGTCGGGGCAGTTCAGCCTTTATCCGAAATTCCGGGACTTTTTCAGCATCAACGGCAAGAACGGTATGGAATCACTGTTCGAGATCCAGAGCTCGACACTCGGACGCACATCCGGGGATCAGACCTATATTGAATATGCATATGAACAGGGGCCGAGGGGGAACAGCCCCGCGGGCCTGCAGGGATGGGGTTTCTGCACTCCGAGCCAGAACCTTATCGATTTCTTCAACTCCAGGGGTGAGGTCATACGGCCCCTTACAACACTGTTGTACAGGGGTACTGTCACCCCTGAGGGAGACAGCATAAAAAAATCGTGCACCAACCCGGTTTACAATGGCAAGGTCTACACTCCCCTGATCTACAACAAATGGTACTTTAACGGTTACGGGTTTGACCAGAACGTCCGCATACTACGGTATGCCGATATTCTCCTTATGTATGCCGAGGCAAAGGCAAGAGGTGCAGCCTTCCCGACAAAGAGCGGACTCACAGGTGACAATGCCGTCAACCTTGTAAGGGCCAGGGCGGGTCTTCCGGATCTCACTAACACTACCGTTGACCAGGTACTTGATGAGAGGCGTGCGGAGTTTGCCCTCGAAGAAGACAGGTTCTTTGACCTCATACGGACAGGCAGTGCGGTCACTGTTCTCGGGCCGCTTGGCTTCACAGCAAATAAAAATGAGCTCTTCCCTGTCCCATCAGCTCAATTGCAGCTAAATCTAAATCTGACCCAGAATCCAGGATACTGATGAAACACATTAAACATGTAAACTTAATTGTCTAATTAAATCAATTCAGCATGAAAAAGGTAATGAGTTTTGGAGCAGCACTATTCGCAGTAGTGCTTATAGCAGGGTTGGCAGTTTCATCCTGTTCAAAGTCATCGTCAAACACAAATAACGGTAAGACTGATCCCAGTTCAATCGCAAAATCGGACCTCGTCGCTTATTTCCCGTTTGACAATAACGGCACAGATTCAGTGACAGGAATGACTCCGTCGCAAGGTACTGTTACATATGTAACCGGCAAGCGCGGACAGGCATACCAGGGTGGCCATGGAGCCTACTACCTTTACAATCTTCCAGGTACAAGCAAGCTTCCGAATCTTAAGGCATTCTCGGTAGCAATGTGGTTTTACGGTCCCAATATTCCGAGCGATACCGTGCCGGTCCCTGGGATTTTACAGCTGAACGGTTCAAATGATCCGGTATGGGGAAACATTTGCCTCACCCAGGATAGATTACCGGCTACCTCTGACTCGCTCAACTTAAAAATCGTATTCGGCAAAGCCGGTGTTCCGTTTGCGCTGCAGTTCGTCGGATTCCCAAACAGGGCATTTACACAGAATGTCTGGTTTCATCTGATCTACACCTATGACAATGTTACATCAATGTTCCAGACATACGTTAACGGTGTAAAACTTAACCTGCCCGTTGGTACAACCATGAGATACCAGGACGGCTCTGCCACTCCGCCTCCGCTCGGCGATCTGAACTTTGTCGGTGCTACGCAGTTTGCCCTTGGCGGGTGGATTTCCCAGATCACTCACAGTGCTGCTGCAGCTGATTACCAGGGGTGGTTTAAAGGATCGATGGATGAACTCAGATTCTATGACAGGGCCCTGACTGACACTGAGGCAATGAACTTGTTCGATGCCGAGGTCTCGCAGATACCCTGATGCAGGTTAAAATCTTCCGCAGGCAAACAGGAAGGAGTCACGGAGTCCCTATGTTTATCGGGACTCTGTGTCACTCTGTGTAATAAACCGGCGTGCAGCCCTGCGTTCAATGGCTTTATCTTTTGATACAGCCCTGATCTTGATTTTTTTAGTAGCTTAAGGACATGAAAAAAATCCTGATCCTCATTTTTATTGCCGTGATTTCTGCCCATTGCAGAAAGACCACAGTAAACCAGTTGCCGGGGATCACGATTGATTCTGTGTTCATTAACAGGATTGCGGCACCGAACTATTCCTCGCTCAGCAATATTGACTACAAAACTGTTACTGCTGAGTTCAGGTTCGGAAGCGCTGTCGATACTCTTATGCTCGACAGGTCAAAGATCGACTTTGCAGGTTCATCATCCGTCCCCTGGTCCTACAATTTCGGCACAAACGCAAAGAGCCTGTTCATAAGATCTACAGGTGCACTTTCCCCTTTTACTTCCTACAGGATCACCTTCAGCCCGGGAACCAACCTGGGGGGAATTGTAAACAGCTCCTATACTTCCGGGTTCCGGACAAGGCTCGATACAACACCAAAATTCCCGAGGGTCAGTGATGATTCGCTTCTGACTCTTGTTCAAAAAAAGACTTTTGCATATTTCTGGGATTATGCCCATCCGGTATCGGGGCTGGCAAGGGAGAGGTTCGGCTCGGGTGACGTCGTCACCACCGGGGGCAGCGGATTCGGGATCATGGCAATACTTACAGGGATCAAAAGGGGATTCGTCACAAGAATCCAGGGCTTTGATAGACTGAAAACTATCGTTGATTTCCTTTCATCCCCCTCAACCGACAGGTTCCATGGTGCCTTCCCGCACTGGATGAACGGATCGACGGGAAAAGTAATACCGTTCAGTACAAATGACAACGGGGGAGATCTTGTCGAAACGGGGTTCCTGATGGAAGGATTGCTTACCGCAAGGGCTTACTTTAAAAACGGAAACCCTGATGAGCTGATAATGTGCGATTCGATCACAAGCCTTTTCAACAATGTGGAATGGGACTGGTACAGGCAAAATGGCCAGAATATCCTATACTGGCACTGGTCACCAAACCTGGGGTTCATAATCAACATGGGTATCTCGGGCTGGAATGAAGCCCTTATTGTCTATGTTCTGGCCGCTTCCTCGCCCACCCACCCGATACCGCAAGAGGTATATACCAGCGGATGGGCGCTGAACGGAGCGTATCCTATGAAAAACAACAAGCAGTTCTACGGTATCACATTGCCGCTCGGTCCGGATTATGGAGGACCGCTCTTCTTTGCACACTACTCTTTCATGGGACTTGATCCGAGGAACCTGTCGGACCAATATGCTGATTACATGGCCCAGAACAGGGCCCATGCCCAGATTAATCATGCGTACTGCACCGCCGATCCCAAAGGCTATGCCGGGTACAGTGACAGCTGCTGGGGGCTGACCGCCAGTGATATCCAGAATGGTTACAGCGCCAGTTCCCCGACAAATGACCTGGGGGTCATCGCCCCCACGGCAGCTCTCTCCAGCTTCCCCTATACTCCTGAAGAGAGCCTGAAAGCGCTGCATTTTTTCTATTATGTCGTGGGCGACAAATTATGGGGCGACTACGGCTTCCATGATGCTTTCAATCTTACAACCGGATGGTTCGCCTCTTCCTACATCTCAATCGATGAAGGGCCGATAATTTGCATGATCGAAAACTACCGGTCTGCATTCCTCTGGGGTCTTTTCATGACGGATTCCGATGTCCGCAACGGGCTGACCAGGCTCGGATTCACATTTTAATTATATAGTATGTCAAAGCCTCTTATTCTGCTTGCCGTTTTTACCCTCCTGGCGCTCATACCCGGGGTAAGGAGCCCTGAAACAGGGATAACTGAAAAGAGGACATCTGTAAAACAGGAGGTTACAGATGATTCGCTTCTCACCCTTGTCCAGTACAGGACATTCCAGTATTTCTGGGAGGGTGCAGAACCGAACTCTGGAATGGCGAGGGAAAGATATCATATCGACAGTAATTACCCTGAAAATGACATGAATGTCGTAACGACCGGTGGTTCAGGCTTTGGCCTGATGGCAATACTGGCCGGGGTCAAAAGGGGGTTCATTTCAAGGGAAGAGGCCCTGGTAAGGTTCAGGAAAATAACAGGGTTCCTTTCAAAAGCCGACAGGTTCCACGGTGCCTGGCCTCACTGGCTGTATGGTGAGACAGGAAAAGTAAAGCCATTTTCCCCTAAAGACGACGGGGCCGACATTGTCGAGACTGCCTACCTGGTCCAGGGACTGCTTGCAGTCAGGCAGTACTTTAAGGATGGGAACGATCCTGAAAGAAACCTGTCGGCAGACATAGACAAGCTCTGGAAAGAGGTCGAGTGGGACTGGTTCACAAGGGGAGGACGCGATGTGATCTACTGGCACTGGTCGCCCGATTATGGCTGGGCGATGAACTTCCCGATAGAAGGCTATAATGAATGCCTCATAGTCTATATTCTGGCCGCCTCCTCCCCTGCGCACCCGGTGGGGAGTGCCGCTTATCACAAAGGCTGGGCGCGGGGCGGCGCTATTTCGACGACTGCCGGAGGAAAATACGGTTACCCGCTGAGATTAAAGCATAACGGGGCGGAGGAATATGGCGGTCCTCTTTTCTGGGCGCATTATTCATTCCTTGGCCTCGATCCGAGGCACCTGCGCGACCAGTACGCGGATTACTGGCTTGAAAACAGGGACCAGACCCTGATAAACTGGAAATGGTGTTCAATGAATCCCGGGCATTTCAAGGGGTACGGGCCTGATTGCTGGGGGCTCACTGCAAGCTATTCAGTCGATGGGTATAATGCCCATGCCCCCGGAGCCGGGACCGACCTTGGAGTGATCTCCCCCACTGCTGCAATATCATCGATCGTTTATACCCCCGAACAATCGTTGAATGCTATAAGGCATTTCTATTTTGCCCTGGGAAGCAGAATATGGGGAAAATTCGGATTCTATGATGCGTTCAGCGAGCAAAAGGAGTGGTACCCCCAAAGATACCTGGCAATCGATCAGGGACCGGAGGTGGTGATGATAGAGAACTACAGAAGCGGGATGCTTTGGGATCTGTTCATGAGCTCACCTGAGATCAGCGCAGGATTGAAAAAACTTGGATTTAAAGCTTCACCCTGAATAATAACCAACACATTCTAAGACCCTATGAAGAAATTCGTTGCCGGCTTGACTTTCTCAATAGCCGGATCTGTTCTGATGGCCCTCAATGCTTCTGCCCAGGGTCAGAAGACCTATTGCAATCCCATCAACATCGATTACGGGTATACGCCCATTCCCAATTTTTCGGAAGCAGGACGCCACAGAGCCACGGCCGATCCTGTGATAGTCAATTACAAGAGCAAGTACTTCCTGTTTTCAACGAACCAGTGGGGCTATTGGTGGAGTAATGACCTTGTTGACTGGAAATATGTTCCGCGGAGGTTCCTCCGTCCCTGGAACAAGGTATATGATGAGCTTTGCGCCCCTGCCGTCGGGATCATAAGCGACACCATGCTTGTTTTCGGTTCAACCTACTCAACGAATTTCACTATCTGGATGAGTACCGATCCCGAACATGACAATTGGAAACCGCTGGTCGATTCATTTGCGATCGGGGGATGGGATCCTGCCTTTTTCACCGATAATGACGGCAGGTTCTACATGTATAACGGCAGCAGCAACCGGTACCCTATTTACGGTATCGAGCTTGACAGGAAAAGAATGCAGCCCTTCGGGACCAGGAAGGAACTGTTCCTCCTTGACGACTGGCGTTACGGATGGGAAAGGTTCGGGGAATACATGGACAACACATTCCTGGATCCATTCCTGGAAGGTGCCTGGATGACGAGGTACAGGGACAAGTATTATCTTCAGTACGGAGCGCCGGGAACGGAATTCAGCGGGTATGCTGACGGAGTGGCGGTCGGTCCGTCACCACTGGGCCCTTTTACACCGCAGCCCATGCCATTCAGCTTCAAGCCTGGCGGTTTTGCCAGGGGCGCCGGCCATGGCGCCACATTTACTGACAACTGGAACAATTACTGGCATGTTTCAACGATTGTGATCGGGGTCAAGAACAATTTCGAGCGGAGGATCGGAATGTGGCCCGCGGGGTTTGACGGAGACGGTGTCATGTACTGCAACCAGGCTTTCGGGGATTATCCCACATATCTTCCATCCGGTGCAGAGGATCATCTTCAAAGTCGTTTCACGGGCTGGATGCTTCTGAATTATAATAAGCCTGTCTCGGTCTCTTCAACATTTGGAGGTTATCATGCCGGTAATGCAGTTGATGAGAGCATCAGGACATACTGGAGCGCTGCCACTTCCGACAGCGGGGAATGGATTGAGAGCGACCTCGGGGGGATATGTACTGTCAGGGCTATCCAGATCAATTATGCCGACCAGGATGCGGAATTCCTCGGAAAATCAACCTTGGTTTGCCACCAATATAAAATATATGAGTCAGGGGATGGAAAGAAGTGGAACCTGCTGATCGATAAAAGCGGGAACAAGACCGATGTCCCACACGACTACGTTGAGCTTCCGCGGCCGGTAACTACACGTTACATAAAGCTTGTCAATATCCATATGCCCACCGGGAAATTTGCCGTCAGCGGATTGAGGATCTTCGGATCGGGGAACGGGGAAAAGCCCTCAGCAGTAAGGAATTTTACTGTGCTCAGGACAGAGAAGGACAAGCGAAGCGCCTGGATAAAATGGTATACTTCAGATGATGCATATGCATATAATATCTATTACGGTCCGGCACCAGGCAAGCTATATAATTCAATAATGGTGTACAATTCCAATGAATACTGGCTCAAGACAATGGATAAGAACATCCCATACTATTTTGCAATCGAGGCAATTAATGAAAACGGGACCGGGCCGAGGAGCGAAATCCTGAAGTCGGAATGAGGTCAGGCAGAAGGAAACTTGAGAAAAAATACAACCTTATATATCAGACTATTATGTATTCATTTGGAATTCAATACAAAACAAGGAAAACCATACGGAATTAACCAGTTTTGTATTTTAAAAATGTTCTAAAAATATCAAGGAAAGAACCGTTTATGTAGAATTTTTATGGCCAATAAGGATTTGATTTTAATAAATTTGTGTACTTTTATCTTCCGATTCAACGGAAGGCGCAGTGATTTTCAAATGGTTGAAATCAGATTTGTTTAAATTTTGTTAGATTTTTTTGTTGGTAAATTCGAAAATGCATGTATCTTTGCACCGGTTTTTCAAAAAAGAAACGGTTAATCAAAACTAATCGGATAATAAACAAAACAAAGTATTTAAAAAGTAGAAAAATGAAGAACAAAGTTTTAATGGGATTAGCAGCTATAGCAATGGTTGCAGTCCTTTCTAGTTGTGGAAAAGTTCCACAAGCTGAAATTGATGCTGCTAATGCTGCTATCGCAGCTGCTCAGACTGCTGAAGCCAATGTTTATGTACCAACTGAATTTGCCGCTGTTCAGGATTCGATGAATGCTATCAACGCAGCTGTTGAAGCTCAGAAGGGGAAATTATTCAAGAAATTTGGTCCGATTAAGGAAAAACTGACCGCTACCGTTACACTTGCCAACAAGGTCGCCGCTGATGCTGCAACAAAGAAGGAAGAGGTAAAAGCTGAAGTCACCAGCCTGATGGCCAGCATTAAAACCGTTCTTGATGAAAACAAAACTCTGATCACCAAAGCTCCAAGGGGAAAGGAAGGCGCTGCAGTTCTGGAACAGATCAAATCTGACATGACCGCTATCGACGCTTCAGTTGCCGAAGCTCAGGGTTTGTTCGACAAGGGAACCTACATGGATGCCCTGAACAAGATCAAAGCTGCTAATGACAAGGCTACCTCAATCAACACCGAACTTAAGGATGCCATTGCAAAAGTAAAAGGCGCAAAGAAGAAATAATTTTTAAGAAAATTTCGCGTTAAGATAAAATCCCCGGGTAAATCACTCCCGGGGTTTTTTTTAGAACGATGAAGAGGAAGCTGAAGAAAAGTTGGAAGATTATATTCGGGATCGCTATAACGCTGGTTGTTATTCCGTTAGTCTTATTTACGCTTATCCATTTCGTTCCCAAACCCCCTGTTGGTGATGTTGAATACGCAAGGCTGGCCATATCCCAGGCATCATCGAACAGTGCAGACATTTATTCGAAAACCCTTTTCCGCGAGGCAAAGAGCTTCTATGATTCAGCAATGATCTACTGGAAAAGGGAAAATAAAAAGTTTGTCTATTTCCGGAATTATGATTCTGTTTCCCGGTTTGCCGCTATCTCTGCAAAAAAAGCGGAACAGGCAATGGAGAACAGCAGGATAAGCACAACTAATCTGAAAATAAAGCTTAAGCAAAAGATCGAGTCCCTCAATGATATCTCATCCCAGATAGCACAGATGTTCACTTCCTATCCGCTCTCTTCAAACATACGCAACCGGATCTCGGGCGGAAATATGTTCCTGAAGGAAGCTGAGGTTGCATATTCAAGGGGACAATACCTGCAATCGAACAAGAAAATGACCGAGGCTGAATACCTGCTCACCGATTCATACCAGACAGCCACCAACAATCTGAAAGAGTACTTCACCTCCTACCCCGTCTGGAGAAAGTGGGTTGAAAACGCAATAAATGAGTCGAGGCAGAACCGTTCCTACTCGATAATTGTTGATAAGTACTCACGTAAATGTGTTGTCTATTTCAGCGGTGAAAAAAAATATGTGTATGATGTTGAACTGGGCAAGAACTGGGTGGGTGACAAAAAAGTAAAAGGCGATCATGCGACACCTGAGGGTACGTACAGGATTGTTAAGAAATTCGACAGTAACAAGACAAAATATTTCAAGGCCTTGCTCCTCGATTATCCGAACGACAACGACAAGGCTGAATTCAGGAGAAGGATTGCAAACGGTCAGCTGCCTCCTTCAGCAAAAATCGGCGGACTTATCGAGATCCACGGCAATGGCGGCAAAGGCATCGACTGGACCGAAGGCTGCATTGCTCTCTCCGATTCTGAAATGGCGGTTATTTACAAAATAGCCAGGGAAGGTACTCCTGTTACAATTGTCGGTTCCATGGTCGACCTTAAACAGGTTTTGGACTGATACAATTACTTTATGGAAAATACCATTGCTGATACTGGCACTGATCCCAAAAACCTGCCAGTAAATCCGGAACTGAATACCGCAGAGCCTGTTTCTTTATCCGGGCCAAAAGAAAAAAGCCGTGCAACAGTGATGTTAATCAGGGCCGGCATTGTCACTGCATCAGTACTGACGGTATTCCTTCTTGCTGCGTTCGTCCTTTATGCAGTACCTGCAATTCAGGAGATGACCTCAGGAGGAAGCACGAGGCTTACCCCGGGTTCAAAGTTCAAAAAGGACCAACTTTACAAGAAACAGACTGCCCTGCTCACCAGGGATATTCAACGCCTGTCAAAAAAATACAGTTCCTACACTTCAGGACAGACCTATATCGTAATCAATACTACATATAACAGATTCTACCTTTACAGAAATAAGAAACTCATAAGGGAAGGCCGTTGCAGTTCAGGAAGTTATACTATGCTGCAGACCCAGGGCAAGCGTAAATGGATATTCAAGACCCCAAAAGGAAAATACTGGATCCAGGGAAAGATCACAAATCCTGTCTGGAAAAGGCCCGACTGGTCATTTGTTGAGGAAGGGCTTCCTATACCTTCGCCAAACGATCCGTCGAGATGGGAATACGGTGTGCTTGGGGATTATGCCATGAGCATCGGGGACGGGTATCTCATTCACGGGACAATCTACAAAAGGTTTCTCGGCATGCCGGTAACCCACGGCTGCGTCAGACTGAACGACGATGACCTTGAGGCAATATACAATGCACTCAGCATTGGTTCAAAAGTTTATATTTTTTAATCCGGAAAAGAGAACTGACATGGCAGAGATCAATAAAAAAACAGGTTCCGGAGCCAGGGTATTTTTATTCGTTATCGGGGGGATCGCGGCCGTATTCCTGATCTATTACACAGTAATGTCGGTCCTGAGCCCATACAGGAAGCTGAAAGAGCTGAGAGAAAAATACGGGAGTACCCAGAAGGACCAGGCGGCTGCTGATTCTGCCTTCCGGAAAGATTCCCTCTATATCAGCTCCCTCAGGGAAAGAGCATTTCTGCAATCGAAGATATCGCTGGCTGAAACAGACTCGATCTATATAACGCTTGACCTTCCCGACAGCACTGCGAACCTCGAGATAAGCGGAGTCAATGTGCATACGGCAAAGATCCGGAAAATGCGCGTCAGCAGGATCCTGCGGTCGGGTGACGAGACCCTCATCTACTCAATGCTTTCATCTCCCCTCACCATAGTAAAAGACTATGCCACAATAAAGAAGGAGCCTCTTATGATCAAGATGGCTCCAAAGGACACATCGGAATATAAGCCGGATATTATGCCCGACACTTCCGATGTTGAGCCGGTCAACCTCCTGCTTGAAATGAACAACGGAATGCGGATCTATTTCTACCAGGCAGATGACACAACCACCGCTTCAAGGAATAACAGGTTCATGTTCGATATGAATGAAAGGGTAAAGGATGCCCTGTCGTCCCTTAAAAGCGTGATCTCCTTCAAGGTACCCGAATACCATCCGTTTATTAAGATCACTCTTCGCAAGGCTGATGCGAAGATCATGTACAGGGCTGTTCCCAGGAACGGGCAGATAGCTGTATACCTGTAAATTCTTTTGCCGGATACCATCTTTTTAGCAAAAAAGATGTAGGTTTGGGTTAAACTCTAAACTGATCCTCTCCTATGGGACGATTTACCGGCATCATCGGGATTGTGGTAATTCTCGGGCTTGCATTTCTTTGGTCAAATAACAGGAAA
>DCFQ01000069.1:15286-15940 GCA_002319915.1 Bacteroidales bacterium UBA1800
ATTTCTTTGGTCAAATAACAGGAAAGCAATAAATTACAGGCTGGTTATAACGGGACTTCTTCTGCAGCTGATCCTTGCATTCTTTATTCTGAAAGTACCCGCCGGCCAGCATTTATTTGAATGGCTCGGGAAAGCCATAAATAAGCTTCTTGACTTTTCCCAGCAAGGAGGCGCATTCGTTTTCGGTGATCTCATGCACATCTCTAAGATCCTTCCGCCGGGGATCGTGAGTGCCGGCGTTTTCCTCTTCATTCTTATACCTACGATCATTTTCGTGTGTGTCCTCGTGTCAATGGCTTACCATGTTGGCTTGATGCAGAGGGTAGTTGCAGTGCTGGCAAGGTTTGTGCACTGGGCGATGAGGGTAAGCGGAAGCGAGGCCCTTTCGAATGTTGCAAGCGCTTTCGTCGGCCAGGTAGAGGCGCAAATCATGATAAGACCCTACCTGTCGGGGATGACCCGGTCGGAACTGCTTGCATCGATGACCGGAAGCATGGCTTGCATTGCCGGAGGGGTTATGGCAGTCTACATTTCCATGGGGGTGCCTGCAGCATATCTTCTGGCCGCAAGCCTTATGGCAGCGCCCGGCGCCCTGGTGATTTCCAAAATAGTCTACCCTGAGACCGAGGAGTCCGAGACCAAAGGTGTCGTCAG
>DCFQ01000069.1:16211-16474 GCA_002319915.1 Bacteroidales bacterium UBA1800
CTTGAGGTCAAAAAAGCCCACACCAACATCATGGATGCCATTTCGCATGGTGCATCCGACGGAATGACCATTTCCATCAATGTGATAGCCATGCTGATCGGAGTGATCGCTCTTGTCGCCCTGGTAGATGCCCTGCTGGGCTATTTCGGCCATTTCCTTTCATGGACCGGGATCTCCCTCAGCGCTATCGGACTGAATGTCGATAACCTGAGGCTCAAGGATGTCTTTGGTGCATTCTTTTCCCTTTTCGCGATCGTGATGGG
>DCFQ01000108.1:0-22619 GCA_002319915.1 Bacteroidales bacterium UBA1800
AAAAGCGCTTTACAGGTACCTCCAGGAGAATACCAGGTATGTTGCCGTTACTCTTGGCCTCGGCGGATACCAGCCGTTTGATGCGGTCACGGTCCGCAAAACGGGCTACGGAGACTGCAAAGCCCTCAGCAACTATTTATATGCACTTTTGAAAGCAGCAGGTATTGAATCTTACCCCGCCATAATTTCAGCAGGGAAATTCAGATTGCCGGTCTTTGATGATTTCCCCAATTTCAGCCAGTTCAATCACGTAATTCTGTGTGTTCCGGGGGACAATGATACAACCTGGCTGGAATGTACGGATCAGAAGATACCGTTCGGCTTCCTGGGCAGCTTCACTGACGACAGGAAGGCCCTGCTGATTACCGGTCAGGGCGGCAAATTCGCTCATACTTCAAGATATGATCCCACTGAAAACTACAGGATAAGCAGATCGGAATTTGTTATTGATTCCACCGGGGCTGCAATTTGCAGAACTGATATGAAATTTGGGGGACTTCAGTATGATGATCTGACTTCTTTCCTCAGGTCAGGCGCGGATGATCAAAAAAAATGGCTTTACAGCAATTCTTCCTTACCATCGTTTCAGTTGAAAGCCTTTTCGGTGAGTGAAAATAAAGTTCAGCAACCGTCTGCCGCGATAAGTGAGACAATGGTTTCAAGGAATTACTGTTCGCAATCAGGGAATTATACTATTCTTCCGCTGAACCTTGTGAATGCCCAGAAGCCCGTGCAGCGGATGGTTGGTGAAAGGCATTCTGATGTCATCATAAACAGCTCTTTTGTCGACGGTGATACTATCGTATTCAAATTACAGGGCAAATTTGTGATCGAATCTCTTCCTAAGGGGACAGAGATCAGCAGCGTTTTCGGTAAGTATACCAGCTCGTTGGCAGCCAATGGGGATATAATAACCTTCACAAGGAAATTCGAGGTTAAGGAAGGGCGTTATAAAGCTTCGACCTACAAAGAATTCTACGACTTTGTAATGAGTGCTGCCAAAGCGGATAATTCCAAGGCCATCCTGGTCAGGAAGGTCAAAGATTAATCGCTGCCTTGTGAAGGCCTGATCAGCGTTCCTGGTCTTCCACCTCCACGATTGCTTCCACCTCCACTGCCATGTTGAGCGGCAGTGCATACATGCCAACGGCTGCCCTGGCATGCTTGCCCTTATCGCCGAAGATCTCCACCATGAAATCGCTGTATCCGTTGATTACCTTAGGCTGGTCCTTGAAGTCTTCGGTGCAGTTGACCATTCCGGTGACCTTGACTACCCGCTTCACCTTGTTAAGTGACCCGAGCTCACTTTTGAGAACCGCCAGGTGATTGATCGCGGTCAGTCGTGCGGCTTCGTAACCCTGCTCGATCGTCAGGTCCCTTCCGACCTTCCCGGTAATAAAGGTATTGTCAGCTTTCTGGGGTCCCTTGCCTGCCAGGAACAGCAGGTTCCCGACCCTTACGGCATTGACATAATTGCCAAGAGGGTTTGACACAGGAGCCAGCACGATCCCCTTTTCCTTAAGTCTTGTCTCGGCATCCTGGGCATTAACTCCGGCCTGCAGGATAAGGAGCGCTGCAATAAACAGCACAATTTTCTTCATATTGAAATTTATCAATTTGTTAATGACTGGCTTAATTCTTTCAGAGCTTTGACAAGCACATCCAGGTCGGCGGTGGTAGTGTAAACATTCGGGGTTATCCTGCAGCCATGCACATTGGCACCGTCGATGGGAGCACAATAGATCCTGTATTTCTTCAACAGGGTATCGCCGAGGTCGGAGGGCTTCATTCCTTTTATCCCCACATTCCCGATCCCGCAATAGCGGGCTGGATCGTCAGGAGTATTTACAATGACGCCCGGCATGAGCCTTGCTTTTGATGTCCAGTAATTCTGCAGGTACCTGAGTCTCGCCTCTTTTCTTTCCGCCCCTATCAGGTTGTAGAAATCGATGGAATCGGCAATTGTCAGATCGGTATGGGCGGGGTGTGTCCCGATATGGTTGAGCCGCGAAATATCACCGGGTTTCCTGTCGCCTTCAGCAAGAAGCGGCCAGATACCGCCGATATTGTCCTTTTTGACATAGAGGATCCCCGATCCGAGCGGTACGCTCAGCCATTTATGAAGGCTGCTTCCGAAATAGTCACATCCGAGGTCCGGAACGGAGAATTTTATATGCGCGAATGTATGTGCGCCATCGACCATCACAGGGACACCTTTTGAATGGGCCATGTCGCATATTTTCCTCACCGGGAGGATGTGCCCGGTAATATTTATCATATGGCAAACCATCAGCAGCCTGGTTTTCTCAGTGATGGCTGAAGCGTATAGGTCCACTATCTCTTCATCCGATGCCGGAAGGTTAGGCACCGATACGATTTTATTCACCATTCCGTATCTTCTCGAAACCTGCTTGAACATCTCGAGCATAGCAGGATAATCCTGTTCTGCCATCACTGCCTCATCCCCGGGTTTCCATTCGATGCCCCCTATGACCATATCGAGCGATTCGGTGGTGTTCCTGGTGATTATCAGTTCGTCAGGGGAGCAGCCTGCAACCTCCGCAAGCTTTGCGGCCATCATCTTCTTATTGTCGAACTGGACGGTCCGCATGTAGTAGGAACCCTGGAAGTTTACCTCCCTGACATGGCCAATGAATTTTTCAAGCACCTGTTCGGGGAGGAAATTATAATACCCGTTCTCAAAGTTGATGTAGTCGGGCTTTAGCCTGTATCCTTTCCGCAATTTGGCCCAGAATTCCTCATCGGCGGCCAGGCGTTCCGGCGGTATGGCGGAAACGTTTCTTACAAGTTCCGCTATGCTGTCGAAACTGAGCATGCTGCCCAGGCCAATCAGACCGGCATTCCGGATGAAGGTTCTTTTATCCATAGGTATTTTTCCATAAAGATAATAATCCCTCCGGATGATGATCTTTGGGTGTTGACTATTTCGTGAACAGGAATTGAAGGGTAACCTATTTCTTAATGCACCGGACCGATTCACCGCACTGCTTGGGGTTATCGCTCCTCGGGAAGCCTCCGCTGAGTACCAGATAGTGGTCAAATGCGCTGTTTGACTTATTCTCGGTCGTACTCCACCAGGTGGCGATGCTTCCTATGTTCATGAATTTCCCGTTCTCGACACGGTAACCCCCGGGAAGGCCATTGAACCCTGATTCATTTGTACCGTCGTTCTTGTCCGACCACCCCGAAGTGCTTTTCAGCTTTGATCCCGCGGTACCCGGTCCTCCCATGTAATTTGTAAGAACCACCCAGTCCTGATCGTTGGGAAGTGACCAGCCTGCAGGAGCCAATCCCCTGGGATCGTTCAGCGCGTACCAGTTATAGAGCTTTCCGTATTTCTTGCCGATCACCAGGTCGTTATTGTAATAACACCATGCTGGTTTCCCGGCTTCACCGGCTTTTACCCACTCCTCGTTTGTCCTTGCTTCGGGGATCGAATCTCCGTTCCGGAACCTGCTGACATCCAGGTTCGCAACTGCCCACAGCTGGTTCCCGATCTTAAGGGTACCTGCATCCGGCGGTTTAACTGCCACTGCAGGCTTTGCAACCGGATGGGCCGGTTTGCGGACCGGCACTTTCCCCGATTTTGACTGGGCCGCTTTGGTTCCGGCCTTGGTGGTTTTTGGCTTCACCTGCTTTGCCTGGACGGTTTGAGGTTTTGTCTGCGTTGATTTTGATTGAGCCTGTGCTGATGCCGGAATCATATTACCCGATAAAAAGGTCATCATTATGATCCCTGTGATTGCCAATACCGGTTTTGATCTTTTCATATTATCCTGATTCAATTTCCTCTTCAATTCCTTAATTTCAAGAACCTTATAATACGAAGCCTTTGAACTGGCTTTGCCAAAAGCAGCATGGAGAGCAGCCGGATTACCGACTGATTCATCCTCAAGCGAATATTTCTAAAATGATCGAGTATCCTGATAAAAACGTCGGGCGGCACACTTTATTATCCGTCAGCCATGATACAAACCGGGCCGAGCGTTAAGTCCCGACATTGTAAGTCGGGATAGCGAAGGAGCCAGAATGCAGGGCAGGCAAAGCAACCAGCAACCGGCTACTCTTCCTTCTTCCTCAGCTGTCCGCCGATATCTATTCCGGTCACCTTCATGTTTTTATCGAAGCGGAACCTGGCCATTCCCCTTTCCTCCCTGACAAAGAAATCGCTGTCGGAAGTGAAATAGACTTGCCACTTGACACTGGTGAAAGGATTTATCACCAGGGCAGAATCGCCGAGAGATATTGAAACCTTATGGTTTGGGAAATCATAGGTGCCTGCATATTTTTCAAGCTGTGTCCTGTCAAAATTTACCGTTTTCTTTATTTCAGGAAGGTAGTAGTCTTTCCAGTTGTAAACGGTGGCCACGCTGTTTGCGATTTCCTCGATGATGGCCCCGTTGTCGGAGTTGGTCATTATAACCACTCCTTCGCCGCTGTCGCGGCAACCGATGGCTGTGCATGAGAATCCCTCGTTTCCCCCGTTATGGTTGAAGTACTTGTAGGATCCTGTGACCCTGCTGTTCACAAAAGTGCCAAGCGCTGCATCCTCCGCCACAGTGGTAAGCCTTAGCCGGGTCATTTCGGGTGAAATGACCTTCGATGATTCTCCCTTGTATGCCAGCTGGGTTTCAATTATATATTTGCAGAGGTCGGTGGGGTTTGTCCACAATCCGGCTGCAGCCTGCTCGGGGTAGATATGGTATTTTCCGGGCACTTCCTTGCCGTCGGCCTTATATCCCGTCGAAAGAAGTTTTTCCTTTCCCTTTGCAGGCGGCTGGGCATAGGAGCTGGCACTCATTCCCAGCGGATCCAGAACATTCTTCTTCATGTATTCATCATAAGGCTGATGAGTGACATCAATGACTATGAGCTGTGTGATGGTCGTTCCGCCGCCGGAATAGACGAAATTTTTGCCGGGTTCCTCAAATGACCTGATCGCTTCCGTGTTGGCCGGTTTCTTCCCATCGAGGATCTGCACCAGCGTTGGCAGGGAGTCACCCCTGGCGTAACCCGGGAAACCGTGCACAGTAAGCCCTGCAGTGTGGCTCAACAGGTGCACAAAAGTGATTTTCTTGTTGTTCGATTTTTCATCGTAAGGGAATTTCCATGATGTCAGGTAAGTGTTTATATCCGAATCCAGGGTCAGCTTCTTTTCCTCGACAAGCTTCAGGACGCCCAGGCTGTTAAGCGACTTGCTTATTGAAGCCGCCTGGAACAGTGTGGCGGCTGTGACCGGACGTTTTTCGGATACATCTGCAAAACCGTATCCGCGGGCCCACTCGATCTTGTAGTCGTGGATCACGGCGATGCTTACACCGTTGATGCCGTATTTCTTCATCCTGTCGGCAAGGTTCCACCTGTCGTCCTTACCGGTCTGCACCCAGCCTGCAAGATTGTTCTCGACTTGTTTTATTTTCTGCTCCGTATCAGCCGGATACTTTTTGTCCTGCTGACTGTTGACACATGAAAGGATGACAAGAGCAGCAGAAGCAATGAATAGAAGTTTTTTCATTTTGTACGATTTAAATGACCAAGTTATGAGAATCCCCCGAATTCGCTTTCACTAAATCGCATTAAATTCCGGGGGGATTGATGTTATAGCCGGAAACCGTTTGATCAAAGGTTGTCTTTATTGAAAACACGATCAGGCTGAAACGGGATCCCGAGCCTCCTGTAATTATTGGCGGCAAGGGGGTTGTATTCAATGAGCTCAACAGGGATATTCCTGCCTGCAGATCCCGCAAATGCAGAGATCGCATTTATGTTTTCAGCCGTATCCGTAATGCCCGGGATGAGCGGGATCCTCACTGTCAAAGCTTTCCCTGTTTCTGCAAGGAACAGGAAGTTCCCGGTAATTTTTTCGTTCGACTGACCCGTATAGGTTTCATGTTCCTGGGGATCAAATATTTTAAGGTCGGCAATGATGAGCTCCGCCGCTGATGAGATCTTCTCTGCAACATCCAGGTCTGCAAAAAGCGAGGTTTCAATTGCGGTGTGGATTCCTGCCTTCCGGCACAACTCAAGGATCTCAAGGGAGAATTCAGGCTGGAATAACGGTTCCCCGCCTGTAAGGGTCAATCCGCCTCCCGACGTTCCATAAAAAGCAATATCCTTCCTTACTTCCCGAAAGACCTCCTGAGCGGTAATCGTCCTGCCGGTAAACTGCATTGCACCTGCAGGACAAACCTCTGTGCAGCCTCCAGTCAGCGTGCATTTTGCCCGGTCGATCAGGACAGATCCCGATGACATTTTCAGGGCTTCATTGTGGCATGCCGTGAGGCATCTTTTACAGCTTATGCATAAGCCAGGGGTATGCCAGACTGAGATTTGAGCATCGATCCCTTCGGGGCTATGGCACCAGGAGCACCTGAGGGGGCACCCCTTTAGGAAAACCGAGGTCCTGATCCCTGGTCCGTCATGGATCGAAAACCGCCTGATCCTGAATATGGTACCTTTGGTTTCAGCCATTTTCCCCCTGTGTTGTCCGTTGAATTATCTCATCCTGCAGGTCACTGTCGAGTTCCGTAAAGTAGGCTGTATATCCTGCAACCCTGATTGTCAGGCCCCTGTAGGCTTCCGGATCGGCTTTGGCCCTTTTCAGCTCTTCTGCTGAGACAACATTGAACTGGATATGATGGACAGGCATTTTTACCAAGGTTTTCAGGAATGAAGTGAATTTTGACCTGTCCGTTTCATTACTGAACATTGAAGGAAGGAATTTCATGTTCAGCAGCGAACCGTTGCCTGCCAGCCGGGAGGGGATCCTTGAAACCGATGCCAGGACTGATGTCGGTCCCTCTTTGTCCCTGCCGTACATTGGCGACAGTCCGCCGTCGGCCAGTGGGGTGCAGGCAAGCCGCCCGTCGGGGGTAGCACCCACATACTGACCCATCGGGACATGGGCAGACACCGTGTAAAGTCCCATCTGGTAAGGTCCTCCCCTGAAATTCCTGTGTCTTTTCAACTGTTCCGAAAAGTATTCGATCCACTCGGCACCGATCCTGTCTACCCATTCAACATCATTTCCGTATTTCGGCACCCTGTTGATGCACATCTGTCTCAGCGGTTCATTGTCCCTGAAATTATTCCTCAGCGCGCCGAGCAGCTCTGCTTTTCCGACCAGGCCATCCCCGAATACGAGCTTCTTAAGGACTGCCAGGCTGTCTGCAATATTTGCGGCCTGGATAGCCTGGATGCCCGAGTAGTTGTATTTTGCACCGCCCGCAGTTACATCGGTCCCGTTCCGAAGGCAATGGTTGACAACGCTTGAAAGGAAGGGAGAGGGGAGATGCTCCCGGTGGCATTTCTCGACAACAGTGCAAACTTCCGTCATCTTCGACACGAAATGAGAGATCTGCTTCCTGTACGCTTCTTCCAGGGAACGGTAATCCGGGAAGCCGGAAAGATACCCGGTATTTGGTCCGGCCTGTTTCCCGGTCAGCATGCATTTACCGTTGTTGAGCGCAAGCTCCAGGGCTTTGACAAGGTTGAACATTGCAGCGTCGCTCCAGCCAAGGTAGTTGCCGCTGGTACTCAGTTCCACGCAACCGACAAGCGAATAGTCGAAGCTGTCCTCATCATGGATCCCGGCGTGTCTCATCGCGGGAATTATGCTCTCGTCATTGACCACCTGAGGCATGCCGGTTCCCAGCCCGATTATACGGCTGCACTCATCCGTAAATTCATCAGGTGAATTCCGATGCAGCCGTGCGGTCAGGTTTGGCTGGGGCAGACGTATGTCTTCCTGCGCCTTAAGGATCAGGTACGAAAGTTCGTTTGAGGCATCCTCTCCATTCTTCCCGGTTCCTCCGACCGTAATATTGAACCCGGTAGGGAAACCTGCAAAATACCTGGCACTCTTACCGTTCCGCATGTAAACGATCTGGTTGAACTTTATGAACAGGGCGTCCATCAGCTCAAGAGCGATTTCGTTATCAAGGATCCCTGCCGCGACATCCTTCCGGTAAAAATCAATTAGATACTGATCCATTCTTCCCGGGGAGAACGAGGAGGCATTGGATTCCATCTGGAGGATCACAAAAAGGAACCAGACAGACTGGACCGCCTCCCTGAAAGTTGAAGGAGGCCCGGTGGAGAGGTTATGACAGTTTGCTGAGACCTGCATCAGGTTGCCCCTCAGCTTTTCATCAGGTTCATCACCGGCAAGGCGTGCGGCGAGTCCCGAATAGCGTTCCATGAACCTGCAGGCAGCTGCGAGGACCATGCCGGCTGCTTCAAAGAAGAGCTTTTTCTCACCTGAGGAAGACCCTGAAAGGGAAAGAGCATTTGCCGCGAGCGCTGAAGGGCCGTGGATCAGCCAGCTCTTGACATCGGGGCATATATGGCCCTGGGCATGATCCTTCTGGTTGATCTTCACAACGGTTTCAATGGCGGAGATCTCCTCGCCGGCTGCCCCATAAATATCATCTTCGAGGGTTTTCCCCCTCCAGAACGGGGCAATGTGATCCCTGAAGAATGAGATATCTTCAGGCCTGACGTGGAAAGGGTCCTGTGGTCTGGAGGGAAGGGTTTCAATTTCCCGCTCCAGCCAGGATATTCCGGCTTCCGGGAAGACGACTCCCGCCCTGATCCCCACTGTCCGGTTACCGGCGATCAGCTCTTGCGGGTCGATCGTAATGGAGATTTCATCCAGGGACGCTGATAAGGAATATGCCCTTTTCAAGATAACCGGGAGATCACTTTTCTGGCGATATACCCTGGTAATGATCCCTGCCTGTTCCAGGGAAAGATACCTTTCCGCTGAAACAGTTTTTCGCCTGAGTGATAGTATCCTTTCAGACGGGTATGCCTTCCCGGAAATATTTGTCATAATTGATCGCTGAAAATTCTGGAACTATCCCGGTTCTCATTTCAGTTTCCGTTTTTCCGAATCGTGATCCGGCGTCAGCCTGATCGCTTCATGATAATTGTCTATTTCAATGTAGATCATGTTTTCCTGATCGCTGTAGAGGTCGGTAAGGACCCTGTTCCGGATCTTAAAGCTCCCAGGGAGCTTTAGGGATTTGAACTGAAGGGTAATGCTGATCTCAAAATTGTCATGGGCGGTAGCCGTGATTTTCCCGTCAATCAATTTATTATTTATGAAAATATGAACCTTTTCACGGAAATACCTTCCCAGCTGTTCTTCATTCACTTCAATAGCTCCCTGGCCCGACCGGGCGGCGTAAACCGAATCGAACAGCTTGTAATCCCTCAGGAAATCATCATAGAACATCCTGAAAAACACTTTCATCGAATCACTTCCCGGAGCCTGGGTTATGGTCGTCATCGACATATGGACCGGGTGAAGCCCCAGCAGTGAACAGAGTATTATGGTCTTAAGCATTTCTTCTTCCCTGGTAATGAGATCCGGTGAAATTCACGAGCCTTATTCAGATCTGGCCGGCGCCTGCCTCTTATTGCTGACTTCTTCAATGTCAAATATTTTGTTCCTGTCCCATTCAAGCCAGTATTTAATGGCATTCCGCCGTATAAGCTTCCAGTAGCCGTCGTCCATAAGGCCGAATTTTGCGATACCCTCTGCAATGTCTGCATCCACCCGGTCAAGATACTCCTTTTTAAGGCTGATCCTTACGGATCGGTTGTTATACGAAAATATGGCTTCGGGCCTGGCCTTTTTGGTTTTGGCAAGATGAATGGTCCCCATTCCCAGCGTTGCGCCCGTACTTACCTGGATACCATCGTTCAGGCAGCTGTATGGAGGACGGGAGCCTGCCATTGAGGTAACTTCAAGCATATCAGGCCCGACGCCAAACAACTCCCTTGCTTTGATTCCCATTTTGGCCCCGACTATCGAAAATACCCCGAGATGGCCGTGAAACTCATCAGTCATTACATTGGCTTTCCATTCCAGGTACCCGTACCTTGCCAGTACGGAATCAATTATCGGCCGCACGTCATAGTTAAAAGAGGCAGGGTGCGAAGGGAAGCTGTTAAAGACAATGTTACGCTCCATTAAATATGTCCCTGAGATCATCTCGGTCATGGCTGCCTTTATGGCCCCGACATCATAGCCTTCATTATATCGTATATTCAGCTTATCTGTATCGATGTTCATATCGAACAGTTCCGGATTCGTAATATACAGGGCGACAAGATCGTCGCACAGCCTGAAATGGTTTCCAGTCAGTCTTTCGCGGGCCTCAGGCTGCGAAAATACCTGGTCCAGTACACGGGCAAGCTGTGATCCCGATCCAGTGCATGACTTGTACATTAGCGTATCAAAAAATGAGCCTGCCTGATCCAGGTTGGCGATTATGTCTGTTCTGACCCCTGCAGCCAGGACAAAGCCTGCACTCTCCCTGTCGGATTCATAGTTGAACCCTCTCAGGGGCTTTGTATAGTCATTATACCATATGATGCGCTCTATCCTTCCAGCCGCCTCCGGATCATTCCTGAAGAGCTTCGCGGCTGAAGTGAGAGGGCCAAGGCACACCAGGGTGATCCTGCCTTTTTCAGAATTCAGTACCTCTTCAAGGAGGTCCCAGGCATCTTTGGCAACCGGTCTGCCGGCGGTTTCCCTGCCCCAGCTGATCCCCCGGTTAAAGCGGCGCCACAGCGGCCCTGTTCTGATGATACTATCGCCACACGCTACCGGGATGTTTTCCTTTCCGAATTCATGAAGGAGCGAAATAACCTTCACGGCGCCATCAGCCGGAGACAAGGATCCGTCCGAGGTCAGGATGGCCCTGATGGTCAATTCGGGCCTGGCCAGCAGCAGGCTTATTGCCCGCATGTCATCGATACCACAATCAGTGTCGATCACTATTTCAGTGCTTAAGCCGTCGGGCCTGGGCTGCGCCAATGCACCTGTGATACCTGAAAACAGAAGAAAAATGGCTAATGTTCGCTTCATAACCATCATGAATCAAGTACCTAAATTTAAACAAAAATGCCGGCTTTCAGTGCTTCAGGAGCAGGCATGACTGAAAGAGTCACAGGATTTCAGCCGTTTCAATGATTCAGGGCTTTTTTACCTGTATCATCTCTTCCATATGATCGCGTGTGAATTTTACAGCTTTCTCGTAATTGTTTATCCTTACGATTGCAAGATTTTCCACATCGGAATAGAGCCCGGTAAGGAATGTGTTCCGGACATCCAGGCTTTTGATCTTCTTCCCGACCCGGTAAAGGATCCTGATCGTTATGTAATCACCTTCCCTTTCAGTTCCGAGTAGCTTCCCCGGCAGGTTCTTTTTATCCGAGGAGATACGGAGTTTTGAATTGATATAGAAGTTCAGGATGTCGGGCGGAAAAGGATCGTAACCGCGAAGTGTTTCAAGGCTGATATCATCAATTATTGTCTGCTGGTAATCCCGGAGGAGCTGGTCGTAGCCGATCCTGACGATAACCTTCAGGGAATCAGTGCCAGGGACATTTTCAATGCTTGTCATGGTAAGGTGTTGTGCCTGGAACAACAAAATGACCGGTAACGCAATGAGCTTTAACATATTCCCTCAATAGCAACTAATAGATCGGGCCGACTTTCAACCTTGCAAGCTGATTATAAATATCCAAAGGTACCAATATTTTACTTGCGGATCTTTCCGCATTTGTCATTACCTATGATGATCTGACCGGGAATCGTACCTAGTAAACCGGGGTTTATAAACCCGGGGTGATCTTCCTCACGGCCACCGCTTAATTGGAATTATCAGGTTCAAAGAATATCCACCGGATATCAGGGTACTTTTCTCTCAGGTCAAGTTCGCACCTGTTAATGTTTGCTATCAATTCATCGACAGATCCGGCCTGTGACATTTTTGCCTTCACGGAAACCATTATTCCGGGGCCAAGCTGGATTGTTATAAGGTTGTAGATCGTCTCCACTTCAGGTCTTTGTTGAAGGAGTTCCCTTATGTGCCGGCTTGTTTCTTCATCGGTGCTTTGCCCGATCAGAAGGTTCCTGATCTTTACGGCAAGAAGCATGGAAATTACAACTAGCAGGATTCCTATTGAAATGCTTCCCAGTGCATCAAAAACGGGATTCCCGGTAATGATCGTAAGCGTAATGGAGAGAATTGCGAGTGCCAGTCCAAGGAGGGCGGCCGTATCTTCTCCCAGTACAACAAGCAGTTCGCTTCTGCGGCTGGTCCTGACCCATTCCCGGAGTGAGACTTTATGTCTCAGCTTTTTGACCTGGACCAGGCAGCCGTACAGCGAAGCCGCCTCAAAGAACATGCTTGTAATCAGTACAATCACCGCAATGATGGGATTCTTCAGGCCCTCGTGAATGCTGAGCTTATGGATTCCTTCATAAATTGAGAACAATCCGCCCATGCTGAAGAGTATGAGGGCAACGATGAAGGACCAAAAGTATATTTCTTTCCCGTATCCCAGGGGATGCTCGTTGTCAGGCTTTTTCTCCGAAGCCCTGAGGCCCCGGAACAGCAGGCCCTGGTTGCCGCAATCGGCAAAGGAATGGATCGATTCTGCCATCATCGCACCGGAACCTGTCATGAGGGCAGCCACACTCTTTGTCACGGCTATCCCGAGGTTGGCAAGGAGGGCAAAAAGGATTGATTTTACTGATGTCTCGTTGTGCGACATTTATTTATACGACTGAATCGGGATTCAGTTCAGGCTGCGAAGATTTGCTATGGCTTCCGGTGCATGTTTATGAACCATGGCAACTTTCTCACAGGTTCCCATTTCTGCGCAATCCCCGCAGGTCTCATGCCCGCGTGACTTAACGCAGCTCCGTATTTCACACAACTGGCAGTAGCTGAACTTGACTCCCTCCTCCCTGCATCCGGTGCAATTTATGCTTTGATAGGGCATGTCGGGTGCATTGAAAGCAGCTTTCCATTTCTCGGCGGTCGCTTTCCTGAGGTTGTCATCATTATTGATGGTAGCGGTTCTTGCATCGCATGTGGCACAGTTTAACCCACAGCAGGAAATTAGTTTCTCCATGACTTTGATTTTAATTGTTAATTTATTAACAGATGATTTTTTGACGAGTTTTTAATCAGTTTCTGTCTAACAAGTTAACAATTTCCGGGAATTGCAAAAAAATATTGCTGTTATCAGGCAAAAATAATTGGAAAGAGCTTTAATGTCGGTCAATACTTTTTATTGATGTTTCAAAATAAGTTGCATTGGTAATTCGGGACCCAGCTTCGGAACTGAAGAAGCAGATGCGCCCGGGATTGATTCCCGGGCGCATGCATCTTATATTCCCAAATTAACCTTGATTCAAATCAAACAGGACCTGGCTGCTAGTGTCCGCCCGGCTTTTTATGACCGAAACCCGGGCAATTGGCCGAAAAATTCCCTCCGTGCCTGAATTTTACCGAGTGAAGGTTTATCTCTTCCGTGGTACCACCTGTGGCGACTGTCGCAACATCATCGCATGTCCCATCTCCGTAATCTATTGTTGAGGTGACTCCGCCTCTTGTAAGTTCGATGACCCCGCTCGATATGTAATCACAGCTTGCATCGAAAAGGAGGGGGGTTGTAATTAATTTTGAGAACCTGACGGTATCATTTAATACGATTGTGCCCGACCCGGAGAGATAGTACTTATTGTCAGACCTGACGGCGGTTTCGAATCCTGTTATCCATTCCTGGGTTTCGGTGTTCTTCCTTACGGCCACATCTTCACCCGAAGTGATCGTCTGGTCATAGGTCTTCTCGATCAACCAGTTCCCGGAGGAGTTCTTCCCCAAGTTTTTGATTGTTGCTTCCAGGTCGACGCTGATCGTGTCGATGTAAAAATTCTCATACCTGACAGTCTGAACGGCTCCTGCATTTGTGATGGTATCGGAAAGGTCTATAATGATCTTCCCGCTCCTGTCGTGCCTGTGGTTCGAGCACCCTTTAATGAACTCAATGACTATCTCTTTCGGATAGGAGCTGCTGCTAACCGAGACGGTTACACAGCTGTCGATATGCGGAATACTGAATTTCATGTGGTTTGCCGTTGTGAATGACCATCCCGGAATCCTGAAATGATCAATATCGCCCGTCCCTGAAATTACATAAGCAGAGCTGTCACCGCAATACGACTCGACAGCTGCTGCATGCTCCGTTGCTGCGGTTGTGGCGCTTATATCCGTCCCCAGGATTTCAGCAACGGATGTCTGAAGGCTGCCTGCTAGGGACCCTGACGACCCGGTGTCGCTTCTTTTACATGAGATCAGCCCCGCAATAAGAATAATGATCAAGCCGAAAATTTTCTTCCTTTCCATAATTTCCCGTATTAGTCCTTCATTGAATATTTTGATACTTATACAGGCATGCAGGTTTAAACCCTACCTGCGGCATTTAATATGGATTCGTACATCTTTTTGAAGTTCGGAACATCTGGTAACATCTGGCCACTTACAAGAAAATCAAAAATCCAGGAACCGCAAAGTGCGCAAAGTCCTATTCATTCATCTCCCTGTGAATAAAGAGATCGCAAAGATCACCAAGTATCAGGAAATTCTTCGACTAATTCTCTTTCAACCGCTTTTAGGAGGGTTAAAACCTTTGCGTACTTAGCAATCACCTGGCGTCCTTTGCGGTTAAAATTGATTCCTGAAAGCTCTTAATGATCTCAGAATACAAAATGCAGGAACATGTTTACGGAGAAAGGCTGGGACTGGATAAGGGTCGCCTCGGAGAACGAGCTATTCCCGAAATCGAACCGGCGGGTATTGATATCAAAGTAATTGTGGTTATTGAAAATATTGATCAAAGAAATTCCCGGCTTAAAAGTTACTTTGCGCAGCGTAACAGTGTAATTTGCAGAGAAATCGCTTCGGAAATATTCCGGCAGCCGCCTGTAAATCCGGGTTCCGGCAAGGGTTGTGCCGGGTTGGGCATATTCAATATACGGTCGGCCGGCAGAAAAAATATTGATATTCCCGAAGTTCCACTTTCCGGCCGACAGCATGTTTGTCCAGGTCAGCTGAAAGGGAATGTCGGCCGGTGAAGGGATATCATTTCCATTGTTGATAAGGTTGAAACTCTGAATGCTCCTGCCGAGAGAAAAAGAGAGCCAGCTTTCATAGCTCCTGCCCCTGTACCTTAGCATCAGGTCAAAACCGTACGTTCTCCTGAACCCGGTGACGTAACTGCTGGGTTGGGTACCCGATACCTGTGAATGGTTGTTTTCTTCGCCGTTAAAGTACTTTGGGAAGTCGGAATTCTTAAGGAACTGGGAGACAAAGACATACTCCTGGATGCCTGAAAAAGTCTTGTAATATGCTTCAGCATCAACAAGAATCTTCCCTTTTTCAAATGTCGCCCCGAGGATATAATGATTTGATGCAACCTCCGGGTGTTCTTTTCCGTCGGCCAGTACCCAGAAGTTCCTGTTATATCCCGTCTCCTGCTGGGCAAGCACCTGGTTAATGAACTGGTAATACCTGCCGGCAGCTATCCTGGCAGAAAAAACATCTGAAAAAGTGTAATTTGCGGAGAACCTGGGTTCAGGGTAAAGTTTCCCGGTGTTTCCGAAATAGCTGAGCCGCAGCCCGGGTTTCAGGGTAAGCTTTTTTGAAAGGGTCATCCTGTCCTGCAAGTAAGCAGAAAGGGTGAACCCCGACTGGTTCATATTATCATAAACATAAACCTTATCGGCATCTTTGTGGTAGTAGATCTTGTTTTCGCGCGCAAGAAGACCGAAATTGAGGAGGTTGTTTTCTGTCACGCTGTAAGTGCTTCTTGCAGAGACATAAAAGTCGTTCAGCCTGTTTTCACCGTTTGTATTAAAGGGATTGACCCGCCTTGGCAGGAAATGCGGATCAAAATCCGGTGAGAGCGTCTTATCCACCACCGTTTCGTTGGATGAGAGGTTTTCATAACCTGACGATCCTGCCTGAATGTTTGTAAAGAATGCCTGGTTCCACTGTTTGAGCCAGCTTGCGCCGATCCCGTAATTGCTCCATATGTTCCTGTCGGTGGTACTTACCCTAAGAAGGTCCGACATCCCTGAATATGTATTCCTGAAAAAATCCTTTCCCCCGTAGAAGCTCAGGGAGAAGCTTTCGAAGTCATTTGGCCTGAATGTCAGCTTTGAATTGTAATCGTAAAAATAAAACTTGGGTTTTGTCTGGTTAATGATCATCCCTGAGTCTCCAAGGAACTGGTTTACATTTCTGTTGTAGAGTCCTTTGGAGAAGCCGGTGGAGTATAGGTCGGAATAGGATCGCCGCATTGCCCCGATGAAAGAAACCTTTTTCCCGAGCGGAACCTCTGCTGTAAGGTTACCGCTCAGGAGATTGATATCACCGTAAACTGTCGTCTTTGACTGGTTTCCCGATTTCCCGGTAATGTCGACAATGCCGGAAACCCTTTCTCCAAACCTCGAATCATAACCTCCCTTATAAACCTGAAGGTCCTTGATCACGTTGGGATTAAGGGCCGAAACCAGACCGTAATAATGGCTGAGGTTATAAAGCGTCTGCCCGTCGAACAGCACCAGGTTCTGATCGCTTGAGCCTCCGCGGATGCTGAGCCCTACGGAATTCTCAGGATAGCTTATCCCGGGGATTACCTGGAGCATCCTGAAAACATCCGTCTCGGCCAGGACAGGAAGATCAGTCCGTTTGCCCAGGTTGATGGTTGTTGCGAAATCGACATCATTCCTCAGGTCGACCATTTCCATCCTCGAGCTCTTCACCTCGATCGAATCGAGAAGATGGATGTGATCATTGAGCCTCATGCTGATGCTTGTCTCCCTTCCGGAGAGAAGTATAACAGTATCGACTGGATTATATCCGATATGGCTGATCCTGAGATGCACCGGGTTGGCTCTCAGATCCCGAATGCAGAATGTACCGTTCTCTGAAGCAGGGATCAGGAGATTCTCCTCGGGCAGGACTATGGTTGCATATGGCAGCTTCTCGCCCGAGTTCCTGTCGGATACGGATCCTATGATCTGATAATCATTTGATTCCAGGGAATTGGAGGGTGGGTCGCTCTTGAAGATCAGGTATCTTCCGTATTTGATCCTGTATTCAAAGCCAGTCTCCCTGAGAAGTTTTGAGACCACCTCATCAGGAGTATTCCCGTTCACTTCCCTGCTGATCGTTACAGATCCCAGCTTTTTTGAATCAAATGCAACTTTTATGTCAAGCTGGCCTGAGATCTGAACCAGTGCATCAGAAAGCGGTATGTTCCTGAAGTTAAACCTGTATGTCTGAGCACTAAGGTCGGGGTGAAACAGAAATGAGAGAAATAATAAAAGTATTGCTGTCTGTCTACTTCTTATCACTAATGGATATTTTCCCATTTTCATTTATCACGTACTGAAGACCCATCGGAATGCAAACAATATCGAGGGCTGCCTTCAGGTCTTTGTTTAAAAAGCCACCAGTATAGAATTCATCCTGCCTTCCTTTCTCCCTGCCCACAAATTTAACATTAAATTGTCGCTCGATCTCACTGAAAACCAGATTGAGAGGAGTATTTTCAAAGTAGAATTCGCCTTTGATCCACCCGTTTACATAATGCAGCTTTGATTCCCGCAGGGTTTTCAGTCCTTGGGGCGTAAGCCCCGCGCTCTCCTCAGGACCTATTGTAACAGATTGATTTCCTGAAGAAACTACGACCCTGCCAGTGAAGCAGGTCACTTTGAAATAATTCTCCCTTGAGTAAACATTGAAGGAGGTGCCAAGGACTTTGACCTCACCCCTGGGAGTAGATACTGTGAAGGAGCTTCCTTTTGTGACAGTGAAAAAAGCTTCGCCGTCAAGATCCAGTTTCCTGGCGGAGCTGAAGTTCCTCTTATTGAAACTCATACGGCTTTCAGCATTCAGGTTCACCAAAGATCCGTCTGCCAGGACAAATTCGGTATGTGAACCGGGTGCCGAGTTTATCCTCGTAATGGCAATTAGGTGCGACAGCTGCCATAATCCGATGAGAAGGATAATGCCGGCCGCAATTGACAAATACTGCCAGGTCTTTAAGCCCACTCTTGCAGGAAGTGTCATTTCACCGGATTCTCTTTCCCTTATTGCCTCCCTGAGAAAATTCAGAGCTTCTTCGCGTGTTTTGCCTTCAGGGAGCCTGAGGCGGGAAGATCTAAGCATGATCTTCTCCCCGGCGCTCAGCTTGTTGAAATTGATACTGTCAGAATATTGTGCATTCATATGCTCTTCCATGATTCAAATATTCTAGATCCTAACATCAAGTTTTTCCTTCAAAAAAGCAATTGCGATGCTCATCCTTTTTTCTATAGCTTTCACAGAGAGCCCCAGGTTTTCGGCAATCTGCGAATATGTCATGTCATCTATCCTGTTCATGAGAAAGACCGTCCTGTGCTTCTCGTCCAGCTGGGCCAACGATTCCTTCAGCCTTGTATCAAAATCCCTCATTTCCAGCTCAAAATCAGGGGCATCAGCATACCCTGCACCCTTGTACCCGTCGAGGAACTTCAGCGCCACCTTTGAATGTTCAAAGTGGTTGAAGAACAGGTTCCTGGAGATTTTGAACAGAAGAGGACCAACGGTTTCGGCCCTGACCCTTTCCTTCATCTCCCAGACTTTCAGAAATGCCTCCTGGGTTATATCCTCCGCTGCCTGCATATCTCCTGATTTATAATACACCGAATTCCTGACCGGATAATACCAGTCCATAAAAATCCTGTCAAATTCGACCTGATTGATTCCAGCCATTCCCGGTCTCATTAATTGCCCTGGTCCTTCCCAGGTTTTGCCATAATACAGGACAAAAGTAATTTACCCTAATGCTTTATGAGGATTTCCCTCCTGCATGGAACTCCATCGCCAAAATTAAGAATATCAGCTGAATTGAACAGGATGGATCAAACAAACCGGCTAGGGTATTTTTATACAAAACTGTATTAACAAGGAAACGATCAGACGCATCCGAACTTATACAACAGATTTACATTCAAAAGTATGAACAAGACTAGTATCACCGTAATTGCCATTGTCATTATCCTGGCCTTTCTTACTGCCTGTGAAAAGTCAGCCGAAACAAAGAAGGCAGACAGCGGGAATGAGGATCCCGCCGATTATACATGGGATACCTCAACAGTGGTGAAGATTGTCATGAGCGGAATTGCAATCTCGGTGATCCCTGCTGTTGCAGAAGTGAACGGGAACGTTGTGACGATAACTTCGGCCGGGACTTATGACCTTTCAGGCAGCCTCACTGACGGGCAGGTGGTCGTCGATACAAAGGACGACGGCAATGTGAGGCTGATATTCAACGGCATCAGCATAAAATGCACGACCAGCGCACCCGTTTATGTCGTCAGTGCAAAGAAGGTGATTGTCATTCTTCAGGAAGGGAGCGTGAACACCCTGACTGACGGGACTTCATATGCCCAGACCAACGGTGAACCGGACGCGGCAATTTTCAGCAACTCCTATCTTTCCTTCTCAGGCGATGGTTCGCTTTCGGTCACGGCAAATTTCAAAGACGGCATCTCGAGCGACGACGGGCTTGTGATAAACAGTGGAACAATCACAGTAAAATCGGCTGATGACGGGATAAGGGGGAAGGATTACCTGGTTGTAAGGAAAGGGAACTTAACAATCAATTCCGCAGGCGATGGGCTGAAGTCCACTAACGATGAAGACACATCGCTTGGATACGTCGAAATTGAAAGCGGCAGCTTTAACATAACTGCGGCAGCCGGTGATGCTATCAGCGCCGTTACCTCCCTGGCCATTACCGATGGCGTATTCAGCATAACCACAGGCGGCGGCGCTTCATCAGTTTCTTCGGGTACAGGCACTTCCGCGGGGAATCCGGGCGGCGGCCCCGGGGGAGGGCCTGGCGGGACCTCAGGCGGTTACGCGGGAACGATATCGGAAAAGGGGTTGAAAGGCAAAGCCGCCCTGACCATCACCAGGGGAACCTTCTCAATCAATTCCGCGGATGATGCCTTGCACTCCAACTCCGCGATCTCAATAAACGGCGGCACATTTGAGATAGCAAGCGGTGATGATGCGATCCATGCGGATGCTTCAGTGGTGATTGAAGGGGGTACAATTGAGGTCACTCGATCCTATGAAGCGATTGAAAGCGCTTGCATTACCCTTAACGGCGGGGATGTTTCCCTGGTATCAACGGATGACGGATTCAATGCCACCATGGGAGAGGCTACAGAAGCCAACGACGGCAGCATCCTTAATCTTAACGGCGGAAATATTGCAGTTAACTCGTCTTCAGGCGATGCAATCGACAGTAACGGGAATGTCGCCATGACAGGGGGTACCGTTATCGCGCACGGCCCGACTTCCGCACCGGAGGTCGGAATTGATGTCAACGGGACCTTCAAGGTTACGGGCGGGATCCTTATAGCAACGGGTCCCAATTCCGGGAACATGATCGAAAGCATAAGTGAATCATCGTCCCAATATGCCGTCAAGACTACCATCTCCTCGACCCTGGCGCCGGCAAGCCTGTTCCATATCGAGGATTCTGAAGGGAATGATGTTATAACCTATAAGCCGGTCAGGACAATCTATTACATAATAATATCAAAGCCTGAACTCCGGGAAGGCGGAACTTACTCTACCTGGACCGGAGGGACAACAACCGGAACAAACATCAACGGAGTCTGTTCCGGTGGTACCTACTCGGGCGGAACGCTGAAGAAAACCTTCACGATATCCGGCGAACTGACAAATGTGTCGTTCTGACCTTACACCACCTTCATGTTCAGCGGATCCCAGTTGATGATCTTCTTCTGGAAATAGCTGTCGTTGCATGCGAGTGTCGGGGCGGCTGCCCTGAATGCAAATTCCGGTCCTTCGACGAGAGGCTTGTTATCGCGGACTCCGTCAAAGAAATTCTTGAAATGCTCAAGGTGCTCATCATAGTTCTCCGGTGCTGTGTAGTTGATCGGAGGTTTGACCGGTCTTTTCTGCTGATCGGCAGTGTACTTCTTGTTGTACTCCTTCATCAGCTCTTCCTGCATGGCTTTCGGGTATGTATCGAATGCATCCCAGCCGCCGATCCCGGGAGCCTTTGACATGAGGCTGTGCGTGATCGTGAAACCGTTGTCGAGCATCTCGATCACTCCTTCGTTGCCCACGAACCTGGTGACTCCCTTCTCCCCCTGCCCGCTGACAAAGTTAACTCTCAGCATAAGCTGGAATGCAGGGTGTTCCTTGGTTTCGGGATACTGCATAATTCCGGTCATTATGTCGGGGACATCCCTGCCGTCCTTCCAGTAGCAGAGCTGCCCGGAAGCGAAGATCACCTTCGGTCCTATGGAATCGGTTATGAGATGGATCCCTGAAAGCAGGTGAACAAAAAGGTCGCCGGCAACGCCGGTGCCGAAATCCTTGTAATTACGCCACCAGAAGAATTTCTTCGGGTCCCACGGCATTTTGGCCATCCCTTCGATATAGCGGTCCCAGTCTACAGTGGTGGGGGATCCGTCGGTAGGCATGGTATATTCCCAGGCGCCGAGGGCGTCCTGCCTGTCAAATGAGGCTTCAACACAGTTGAGCTGGCCGATTTCCCCGGTCTTATACAGCTCCTTTGCTTTGCGGTAGACGATGCTGCTTACGCGCTGGCTGCCCACCTGCATCGGCTTACCGGTTTTCTTCTGGGCGGCAATTACCGGAAGTCCGTCGCTGATCTTCTGTACGACAGGCTTTTCACAGTAGACTGCCTTTCCGGCGTTCATTGCATCGATTGCAATCCGGGCGTGCCAGAGATCGGCGGTGGCAATGATCACGGCATCAATGTCCTTCCGGTTAAGGATCTCACGGTAATCGCGGGTTGTAAAGATATTGTTGCCGTATTTCTCCTTTGCCCGTGCAAGCCTGCCATTGTAAAGGTCACAGGCTGCGACGAGTTCGACTCCGGGCACCTTCAGTGCCGAATCGGTGTCGACATTGCCCATGATCCCCAGGCCGATGGTGGCCACCCTGATCTTGTCATTCGGACTGATCCTAGGCGAAAATGGCATGGCGCGATTTTCAGACGTCTCGGAAGCCAGCGACTTGAACGGGCCGGCTGCCAGCAGAAGGGAAGTTCCTCCAAGCTGCTTGATGAATTTCCTGCGGGTTGAGTTTGTTTTCATATCAAGGTTTTAAAAAGTCATTTAATTGTCCCATAAAATTATGAAAATAGGAATAACGTGTTACGAAAATCTGATCTTTCAGGATGCTTTTCTGATGAAATACATTTGTTATATCTTTGCACAATTTTATGAAAGGATTATATACAATCGGACTTCTGTTCATATCGAATACATTCATGACCTTTGCATGGTATGGACATTTGAAGCTTAAGAACGCGGGGTGGGTAAGCAGGTGGGGCCTCCCGGCAATTATCCTTTTCAGCTGGTGCATAGCCCTGTTCGAGTATATTTTCCAGGTCCCGGCAAACCGTATCGGTTACCAGAGCTATGGAGGCCCGTTCAACCTCTGGCAGCTCAAGGTGATCCAGGAAGCCATCACACTTATAGTCTTTACGTTTTTCACTATCTTCGTTTTCCACAACGAATCGCTGAAGATCAACCATTTGATAGGTTTCTTCTTCCTTATGCTCGCGGTTTATTTTATTTTCAAGGATTGAGGTAGGAACTGGCACGGAGAGCACAAAGGAGACACAGAGTGGGAACCATAGACAATCTGCCGGAGAGTTTAAGAAGA
>DCFQ01000108.1:22877-45663 GCA_002319915.1 Bacteroidales bacterium UBA1800
AGAAGAGATCCCTCATCCCGCTTGACGGGATTCGGGATGACAAGGCCTTTATAGTAAGCATGTGAAAAGGAGGAGCGCCGTATGCCGGCGCTCCTCCTTTTCCCCGCCTTCCACAAAGGGCCTGTCATTCCGAGCAAAGCAAGGAATCCATATTATTTTCCCTCTGTTTCTTCTCAGCGATCTCCGTGCCAGTTCTTCGCACAAAACAACAACTACCCCGTAATTGTTATTTCAACAAATACTTAACGGCGCGTTCCTCTAACGGAAGGAGACCGGTTTCTCAATCCGGAAATAGCAGTTCGATCCTGCTACGCGCTACAAATAATTTAATTTCCCTTTTGGGAGGAGAAAATCAGGAATGAAGGTTCACCAGGTAAATCATATTATCCTTTCATGGGAAAAGACCTGAAATTTTCCGGGAAAGATATTACACCCGACCCTTTTGACCAGTTTTCCCGGTGGTTTGAGGAGAGGCCTGTCCCCCGGCATGAGGAGACCGGAGCGTCGGTACTGGCTACCAGCGGCCCCTCGGGGCAGCCTTCGGCAAGGATGGTACTGGTCAAGGAATTCGGGAAGGAGGGATTTGTATTCTATACGAATTACCTCAGCAGAAAAGCAAACCAGATAGCATTCAATCATTCCGGGGCGCTTTTATTCTACTGGCCCGATGTTCACAGGCAGGTGCGGATCGAAGGGCGGATTGAAAAGATACCCGAGTCCCGTTCCGTGGACTATTTCCACAAGCGTCAGCGTGAAAGTCAGCTTTCAGCCTGGGCAAGTGAACAGAGCGCTCCGGTCCCCGGCCGAGCTTATCTTGAATCGAGGATGGGATCCTTCAGAACGAAATACCGTGATCACGATGTTCCCAAGCCGCCGGATTGGGGTGGCTATCTCCTTGTTCCGTCATGGTTTGAGTTCTGGCAGGAAGGAGCGGACCGCCTTCATGACAGGATCTCCTATACTCTGGAGGAAAACGGGTGGAAAATTGAACGTCTGGCCCCGTAAACTTGCAGTACTATATTTCCTTGATGACTTCCAGCAAAAGTTTCAGCACCCTTCCGACATTATCCCGGAAAACCCCGATGACCTCTTCCCACGATACCGGTGACTCATTCTCCTTCCAGCTGTCAAAGTCGGTGCTCATGGCAACCACCGCATAAGGTATAGCGAGCTCATTTGCCAGGATCGCTTCCGGAGCTATCGACATATTGATAATGTCTGCCCCCCAGGCCCTGAACATTTTTGATTCAGCCCTGGTCGAAAAACGCGGACCCTCGATGGTTATTACGGTGCCTTTTTCATGGAACCTTAAGCCTTCCTTTCTTGCCGTGGATATCAGCAGGTCCCGCAGCCTGGCATCGAATGGATCGGCCATTGGAGTGTGGCGCATGGTGCCGGGTTCAAATGAATCGAAAAAAGTCACCCTCCTGCGCCTGGTAAAATCAATGAACTGGTCGGGAAATACCAGGTCGCCCCGTCCGATTTCGTCCCTCAGGCTTCCGCAGGCAGTCGTGGCAAGTATATGAGTGCACCCGGCTTCTTTCAGGGCGTAAATATTAGCGGGGTTATTCACCCCGGTCGGGGGAATTGTATGATCGCGACCATGCCTCGACAGGATCAGAACATCTCTGCCCCCGACAGTTCCTGAAAGAAGAGGAGATGACGGTTTTCCGTAGGGAGTATCAACAATCTTTTCATGCGGAGACTGCAGGATACCCGGATCTTCGAGTCCTGAACCACCGATAATGGCTACCCTGGTCATCCCTCTTTCCTGAGATACTGCATAAGGACATTCACGGCTTCATCCATATCGTGGCCGAAGGTCAGAATACCTGCCCTGTCGCCGGCCATAATGATGATTCGCTTCTCAAAGACGTCTGATTCGCTGAAGAGCCTGAATACATCCCTTGCCAGTCCCGGGGTCCCGTAATCCATTGAAGGATTTGTGGTCGGCACCTTGTATATGAGCTCATTCCAGAGGTCGATGCTGTGAACATGAATCACGGCGTTGGCTCCCGGATCAGCGAGATATATCGCGGCATGAGTGAGCGATTCCGAGGATGCTTTCAGAGGGCCTATGCACTGAACCGCATTATCGTCGATATTGAATGAACTGACCTTCACGTAATGGCCAGGTTCGAGCTCAGGGATCTCGCCCGTGGCGGAACCTGTGATAATGAACTGGTTCCCGCCCCTGATCCTCATGCTGATGTTGCCGAATCCCACGCCATTTTCGTAAGCACCGATGAGGTCCATGTTGTAAAGGATCTCCCTCCAGTAATTGATAATTTCATATTGTTCATCCGAAATCACGGGCCCCGACTGACTCCAATGACAATTGAATTTTACTACCCCTTCCATTGTTAATTTGATTTATCTGAAAACAACTTTTTAATTTCTGATTCTTTTGCCCTGCAGACGCCTTTTTCCGTTATCAGTCCGGTTATCAGCCGTGCAGGTGTTATGTCAAATCCCCAGTTGCCTGCCTTTGCATCCAAAGGACAGATGGTGACAGAGACCAGCTTCCCTTCCGACATCCCGGTGACGGACGTAACCTCGGACGGGTCCCTTTCTTCGACAGGGATCTCATTCAGGCCGTCATGTACCGTAAGGTCGATTGATGATGTAGGGAGGGCGGCATAGAACGGTATCTTGTTGTCTTTGGCCGCGAGCGCTTTGAGGTAGGTTCCGATCTTGTTGGCGACATCCCCGGAAGCTGATGTCCTGTCACTGCCCACAAGGACGATGTCGACCATGCCTTTCTGCATCAGGTGACCGCCGGTATTGTCTGAGATGAGGGTGTATGGAACCCCCTGTTTGCCAAGCTCCCATGCTGTCAGGCGTGATCCCTGGTTCCTGGGCCGGGTCTCATCTACCCATACATGGACCGGGATCCCCATGCTGTGGGCAAGGTAAACCGGGGCGGTGGCAGTTCCCCAATCAATGCATGCCAGCCATCCGGCATTGCAGTGTGTGAGGATATTGACCGGGGCGCCCTGTTTTGCCGCGCTGATCTCCTCAATGATCTTCAGTCCGTGCTCTCCTATTTTCCGGCAATTCTCAACTTCATCCTCACATATCCCGAGAGCGGCATTGAGTGCAGTGTGTGATACTTCCTCCCTGCCGGTAATGTTTTCAATCTTCCTGAATACCTTGTTGACGGCGGCAGACAGGTTAACCGCTGTGGGACGGCATGAAGACAAATAGCGTGCGGCATTTGAAAGATGATCGTGTATATCAGTACGCGATGTAATCTCAAGAGTTGCGAGGTACATCCCGAATGCTCCTGCAGCCCCGATCAGAGGGGCCCCCCGCACAGTCATCTCCCTGATGGCGTTGTAGACATCTTCGACAGAGCTCAGCTCCCTGATCCCGAAGACAAACGGAAGCTTCTCCTGGTCGATCACCCGGATGATGCCATTGTCGTTTTCATCGAGCCAAATGCTCCGGTAACTTTTTCCGTCTATAAGCATAACAGTGTTCTTTTCCCTCCGGACGGTGTGAGTACCAAAAATACAAAATTTACAGGTATCTTTTCTTAATTTACTTTCAGCGGATAAACATCTGCAACCTGCTAATTCTTCGAATTATCGACCAATTCATTCGATATTTTTGACAGGTTTAGCAAAAGTTGTAACTTTGCATCAGATTATTTCTGACAATCCGGGAATTCGCACATGATTAATAAAGAAGAGTTTAGAAAGAAGATTATAATTTCGTCGGGGCAGATCTTCAGACGATTCGGGTTCCGGAAGACCACGATGGATGAGATAGCCAGGGCCCTCAAAATTGGCAAAAGTTCAATTTACTATTATTTTGCCAGCAAGGAGGAGATATTTGAAGAGGTGGTACTCTATGAGGCCAATGTGCTTAGGAATGAGCTTACTACAGCGATTAAATCGGTCGAATCGCCGGTCGACAAGATGCGGAATTATGTTTTTGTACGGATGAAGGCGTTCGAAAAACTTGCAAATTACTACAACGCAATCTTTGACAAGAATCTCGATCACTTTGATTTCATTGAAACCGTCAGGGAGAAGTACGACCGGGAGGAACTTGCGATCCTGCGACTTATCCTTTATGACGGCGCAAGGAAGAAAGTCTTCAATGTATCGAACAGCGAGTACACTGCCCTGGCTATCCAGACTACCCTGAAAGGTCTTGAGGTGCCGCTATTCTGGAAGAAGAAGGAGCTCAATATCGAAGAGAGGCTGAACGCCATCCTTGATGTCCTCTTCTATGGTATTGTTAAATAATTAACAATAAAACTGTTCCTAGCCCCTTTGTCCGACCGGGCTGCTCTTTTTTACCGGCCTGATTTGCTCGCTGCTCATCGGCCCCCAATCCGCCTGTTAATTCCGCCCCCTATCCCTTGCTCGTTTCGCCCCCCATCCCCCTGGCCCGTTTCGCCCCCCATCCCCCCTGAAGGGGGGCTTGAAATGTGCACTTTATTCTGCTTTCAGAGAAGTCATAATTGTACAGCAATTCCCCCCTTCAGGGGGGCCAGGGGGGCCAAAGGGGTCAACCGAGATGTATCAAAAGGCAAAATCCATTAACCGCAAAGGGCGCAAATCCAAATAGCTACCGGGATTCCGCAAAGCTCGCAAAGAGAATAAATTCAGCGAATTACCTTTGCATACTTTGCGTGAACTTGGCGTTCTTTGCGGTTAAATCAGACTTTTGATTCAGCCTCTAAAACGTGCACAGAATGCTTCTTTAAAAAAAGTCATAGCTGTATCGCAATTCCCCCCTTCAGGGTGTCAGGGGGTCCATTAGGTAATGGGGGCCGATGGAGTGGGTATATTCAACCGTGTCGCGAGGATCAGTCCGGCGGGGGTTATCTTTTAATGACAGCTCTCTTTTTCTGTTTCAGGCTGATGTAGAGCCAGATGAATCCTACGATTATGAATGGGATGCTGAGCAACTGGCCCATGTTGAGAGTCATTTTTGTTTCGAAGGCAACCTGGGGCTCCTTAAGGAATTCGATGAAGAACCGGGCTGTGAATACCAGGATAAGCAGAAGGCTGATCAGCAAACCCTGGATATGTTCGCCCTTTTTCCTCCAGTAGAGCCAGAAGAGGAGGAAGAAGATCAAAAGGTATGAAAGGCCTTCATAGATCTGTGTCGGATGCTTCGGTACTGTTTCTCCGTTCCTGATGAAAACAAATGCCCATGGCACCGTAGTTTCCACACCATAGATCTCGGAATTCATAAGGTTGCCCATTCTTATGAAGAATCCTGACAGGGCAACGACTATTGCGATCCGGTCGATTATCCAGGTATACTCCTTCTTTTCTTTCCTAACAAAAAACCATAGAGCTAACAGGATGCCAATGGCGGCTCCGTGACTTGCAAGCCCGCCGTGCCAGATCTTGAGGATCTCGAGAGGGTGGCTCAGGTAGTAGCCGGGTTCATAAAAGAGGCAGTGCCCCAGGCGGGCGCCGACGATAACGCCTATTGCCATATAGACTGTGAGCCTGTCAAGGACACCTTCCTTCAGGTTTTCGTTCCTGAAGATCCTGTTCATTATTATATATCCGAACAGGAATGAAGAGGCAAAAAGCAACCCGTACCATCTCACAGCGAAAGAACCTATCCTGAAGATCTCGGGATTGACATCCCAGCGAATAACCAGTAAATGCATAATAATGAGTTAATAATTGCCAAATGTAGGAAATATTATAATGGGAGAAAGCAGATAGGGCCCCTTTTTGCCTTGAATGCATCCGTTTCCCAAAAAAATGTAAGTTTGTAATCTGTTTATAAAAAGACTGATGAAATCCGGCACAGCCCACACTGCAGCACTTGTTTCAATCCTGTTCCTTTTCATCCTGGGCTGCGCCAAGGTTAACACTCCGTCAGGGGGGCCCAAGGATAAGGAGCCACCTGTGGTCACAGGCACGGTACCGGCGAATGGGGCCAGGAATTTCAAGGGAAAGGAACTGATCATATCATTCAACGAGTTTGTCATTCTCGACAACATAACCCAGAAGTTCATGGTTTCTCCCCCGTTGGCCCGAAAGCCGCTGGTTGTAACTAGGGGAAAGGGAGTAAGGGTGACATTCGACGATAAGCTGAGGGACAGCACCACGTATACCTTTTATTTCCAGGATGCAATAAGGGACCTGAATGAAGGGAATCCGATAAACAATTACCAGTTTGTATTCTCGACCGGCCCTTTTCTTGATTCACTTTCAGTGACCGGTAATATTGCGACCGGACTCACCCTTGCTCCGCCGGAGAATACGCTTGTCCTCATGTACCGCAATTTGGCAGATTCCTTTGTTGTGAAGCACCTTCCGGAATACATCACAAGGGTGGAAAGTAACGGGGATTTCAGGATCGACAATGTAAGGCCCGGCTGGTACCGGTTGTATGCGCTTAAGGACCTTGACAACAGCAAGACCTACAACAACAGGGATGAGGAGTTTGCATTTTATCCCGACACCATTTCAGTCACTCCTGCGAAAAACTCCCTGCCGCCAAGGCCTGTCGTAAAAGACACGGTCAGGGTGCCGGTAGGGGGAAAGGCTCTGCTGAAACAGCCGGTGCCAGGGATGTACCAGATGATCCTGTTCCAAGCTCCGAAAATCAAGCACTTCCTGGCCGGTTCGGAAAGGAAAATGCCCTACCAGCTTACATATATTCTCTCCCTTCCCCCGGATTCCGGGAAATTTAATTTTTCCATTCCCGGAGCCACACCCGGGGACTACTTTATCCAGGACAGCCAGAACAAGGATACAATCACGGTATGGCTTACCGACAGCACCTTCTACAATCAGTCCCAGCTGCTGACATTAATAAATTACCCCTTCACCGATTCACTGGGCGTCACCAGGACCAAGCTGGATTCAGTGACCCTCAGGTATATTGCCCCGAAAGCGCCAAGGTCCAAAGCTGCAAAGAAAAATCCCTTTAAGGTGATCAACGGGATACTCTCCACCCAGGTCAGGCCCGACATGAGGATCTCATTCATTGCCCCGACCCCGATGCAACCTCCCGACACCTCCCGGATAGGGTTCTATGAGCTTGAAAAGGATGTAAAAAAGGAGAGGGTCCCTTTCAGCCTTTCAAAAGACAGCCTCAATGCTTGCCGGTTCAATATGAGAGCAATTTTAAAGCCCGGAAAAAGCTACCTGCTTATTACTGATAAAGGGGCATTCAGGAGTATTTACGGGGAGGTTTCGGATTCGACCGGCTCAAGGTTCATGGTTGCTTCCCTGGATAAGTACGGCGATCTCACACTTAACATTAAGAACTTTGGCACGGGCGGCATCATCCAGCTCCTGGATCATGCCGAAAAGATTGTCAGGCAGGTGGACGTGAAAGGAGACGGGAAACTCTCATTCCATCTTCTTGAAAAAGGTTTCTACAGGATAAGGGCAATTTACGACCTGAATGGTGACGGCAAATGGACTACCGGGGATTTCGATCTTCACCGGGAACCCGAACCGGTTTCGTATTACCCTTCGGAAATTGAAATAAAGGAGAACTGGGAGATAACCCAGCCATGGGACCTTACAGTGAGGAACTTCAAGGACTTCGAGCTTATTCAGCCCAAAAAAACAGAACAGCCCGGCAGCCCGGGGATGAAGCGGAACCAGGGAGGGAATTTTAACAATTGAATTTTTTAATACATTTATGGAAATAAAACAAAAGGCCCCTGAAACTCCGGGCAATAAGTGATAAAATATTAATAATTAAAAACTTAAAGAAGATGAAAAATGTAGTAGCCGGCGTCGATATAGGCGGGACAAACACAGTATTCGGTCTGGTTGACAAAACCGGAAAGGTGGTTTCCGAGGGGAGACTTAAAACAACCGATTACCCAAAGGTAGAAGATTTTGTTAAAGCTCTTGCGGCCGGAATAAACAAGCTCCTGGCAGGACAGAAGGACACTGAGCTGCTCGGCATCGGCCTTGGGGCCCCGGATGCAAATTATCACAGGGGAACAATCGAACATGCACCTAACCTGGTATGGAAAGGCATTATCCCCCTGGCTGATCTCATCAAGAAGGAAATCAATGTGCCTGTAGTTCTTACAAATGATGCAAATGCCGCAGCAATGGGTGAGATGGTCTTCGGCGGGGCAAAAGGCATGAAGGATTTTGTGGTGCTTACTCTTGGCACCGGCCTCGGGAGCGGGATCGTTGTGGACGGGAAAATGGTTTACGGGCACACGGGATTTGCAGGCGAAGTCGGGCATATGATAGTTGTTCCGAACGGCAGGGAATGCGGATGCGGGCGCCACGGGTGCCTTGAAACCTATGCTTCCGCAACAGGTCTTGTCAAGACAGTCTCCCTCATGCTGAGCGAAATGAGGGATGAGAGTATCCTCAGGGATATACCGCCCTCAGAGCTTACATCCAAACAGGTTGCTGAAGCTGCCGCAAAGAAGGACCCGGTTGCCGTGAAAGCAATGGAATATACAGCAGAGATGCTTGGTTTCGGGATTATCAATTCAATAGTCTTTACGAGCCCGGAGGCAATCTTCCTGTTCGGCGGTCTTGCCCAGGCAGGTGAGATGCTTTTTGCACCGGTAAGGAAATACCTCGAAAGGCACAACTATGTTCTTTTCAAGGATACCGTCAAGATTCTTCCGTCGGGTATACCGGAAAGTAACGGGGCAGTAATGGGAGCCGCAGCACTCATCCTGAACGAGATATCCTGACAGTCAGGGGAGAAGGGGCTTCAGACGGCACAGGGAGAAGCACCCCTGGCATGCCTGAGAAAAAATAATATCAATAACCCTGCGTAAGGGCTTATGAAATATCGGATTTGTGGCTTCATGATGCCTTGATCTGATTTAGCGGCCAATGAAAACCGTTGAAGTCAATAGTATGCCTTTTCCGGATCGCTTCCCGCAGCTGGGCAGTGTTTCTGATTTTCTCGACAATCAGCAGATAAGGCATTCAATTGATGTGGTAAACTGGGTAGAATTCGCGTATAAGCCACTTGCCGGGTTTGCCATGGGCTATACCCGGGATGAGATCATGCTGAAATTTTACGTTACCGAAAAGTGGTTCAGGGCGGAGAAGAGAGTGTCGAACGAGGCTGTTTACGAGGACTCATGCGTGGAGTTTTTTGTGTCTCCCGGGAACGACGGGATTTACTATAACTTCGAATTCAACGGGATTGGGACCTGCCTTGCGGGTGTTGGAAAAGGCAGGCACGACAGGGAGAGGATCGCCCCGGAAGCAATTGACCTGATAAGGAGGCACAGTTCAGCGGGAAATGAACCCGTCAGGGAAAAGCGAGGCAAATTCTCCTGGGACATCACGATTGCAATCCCTTATGATGTTTTTGTCAGGCATAAGATCAGCTATCCTGCAGGTCAGACTTTCAGTGCGAATTTTTACAAATGCGGCGATACCCTCAGGATCCCTCATTATCTTTCCTGGAGCCCCGTGGGTACATTGAAACCCGATTATCACAAGCCGGAGTACTTCGGGTTGCTGAAATTTATTTAATTTCATGAATTATTAACGAGAAATAAGATGGCATCAAAAAAAATTGCAGCAGGGATAGATATAGGCGGAACGAATACGGTATTCGGGTTTGTTGACAGGGACGGGAACATACTTGCCGAGGACAAGATCAAGACCGGTCAGTATGATGAGATTGAGGTATACGTGGCGGCACTTTATGAAAAAATGATGATCGCCAGGCAAAAGATCACGGAAGATGTCGAAATTATAGGTTTCGGGATTGGCGCTCCAATGGGCAACATAAACAAGGGGACGATAGAATATCCGGCTAACCTTCCCTGGAAGGGGATCATTCCAGTAGCGGATGTTTTCAAAAAGCACACCGATCTTCCGGTTGTCGTGACCAACGACGCCAATGCCGCCGCAGTAGGGGAAATGATCTATGGTGGTGCAAAAGGAATGAAGAATTTTGTGGTCATTACGCTCGGGACCGGTCTTGGCAGCGGATTTGTCGTGAACGGAAAGCTGCTTTACGGACATGACGGCTTTGCAGGGGAGCTGGGACATACATCGATAAGGCCGGGATCATCGAACCGGGATTGTGATTGCGGCAAGAAAGGATGCCTTGAGACCTATGTTTCGGCCACCGGGCTGAAGCGGACCCTCCTGAAAGTCATGGCCGACAGCACAAAGCCAAGTGATCTCAGGAAATACAGCTTCAATGAGCTTGATGCCGAGCTGATCCACCAGGCAGCAAAAAAAGGCGACCACCTCGCGAAAAGAGCTTTCGAGAGGACCGGGAAGATTCTTGGATTCAAGCTGGCTGACGTTGTGGCGCATACCAACCCGGAAGCTATTTTCCTTTTTGGCGGGCTTGCGCTTGCAAAGGAGCTAATCTTCGAACCTGCAAAGAAAGCGATGGAAGAGAACCTCCTGCACATTTACAGGGGAAAGGTGAAACTGCTCCCGTCGCAGCTGAGCACACAAAATGCGGCGGTCCTCGGGGCCAGCTCCCTTATCTGGTCACTCAGGGAATCATGATGAACGCTTAATCACCGTGCATATGGCAAACTTCAATCAGGTACTGAATCATATCCTGGGGATCATTTTCATAATAATAATCCTGTCCGTTGCCTATGCATACCTGAAGCCCCACCAGCTTCACAAGCGACGGCTTGTTTCGACCCTGTTCCTTAAGATCAGCTATTTGTTTTACCTTTTGGTCCTGTGCATAATAGTGTATATGTCAGCACTGGTGCAGGGTGGCCTCGAAAAAGTATTCTACAAGGCGGAGATCTTCCTGTTCCTTATAGTCCTGTTCGTTCCGACGGTCGGGATCTTTGCCAGGAAGCTGGGATATTTCAGCAAGAAACGCGAGAATTACAACTATTTTTTTACTGCAGTCAACCTGCTTTCAGTGATCGCCATCATATTGATGTATTTTTTTTAGAAACTGACCTGATTTTAGCTTCCATGGATTTCAATTCGTAACTTTGTTTCATTAACCTTAAAACCTGATGTATGATCAAGGAACGTTTAGTTGGCTACATTGAACAAAGCATTGTCCAGAACTGGGATATTGAGGCTTTGTCAAACTATAGGGAAAAGGGATATTCCTATAAGGAAATTGCCGAGAAGATCATCAAATTCCATAGTTTTTTCAAGGAAGCAGGAGTAAGGGAAGGGGACAAGATAGCACTGGTGGGCCGAAATTCTGCCAACTGGTGCATTGCGTACCTTGCCACCGTCACATACGGAGCGGTAATCGTTCCGATCCTCCCTGACTTCAAACCCGATGATCTGAATAACCTGGTCAACCATTCCGATTCGGTAATGCTCTTTGCCGATGACAAGATCTGGGAAGCCATTGATCCCGGCAAATTTCCCTCAGTTGGGATCGTGATCTCCCTGGAGGACTCCTCCCTGATAACAGCTGCCCGGCCGGAGCTGAAAGAGAGTTACTCATCCCTCGAGGAGAAATTTATAAAGGCTTATCCCGAACTCAGGCGTGAGGATATTAAATTCTCGGATGTGACAAACGACAAGCTTGCCGTGATTAGCTATACCGGAGGGACCACCGGGTTTTCAAAAGGGGTTATGATTTCTCACAACAGCCTCGCAGCCAATGTCCGCTATGCCCAGACCCACATGCCCCTGAAGTCGGGTGATCCGCTGGTTTCATTTCTTCCCCTGGCACATACCTATGGTTGTGCATTCGAGTTCCTGTTTCCCTTTACATTCGGCTGCCACATAACGATCCTTTCAAAAACACCGTCACCGCAAATCATCATCCAGGCATTCAAAGAGATCAAACCAAGGCTGATCCTTTCGGTTCCGCTGGTAATTGAGAAGATCTTCAAAAAACAACTCCTTCCGGTGATCAGCAAACCTCATATGAAAATATTGCTTACCATTCCCGGGATAAACAAGATCATCCAGAACAAGATAAAGGATAAGCTCGTTGAAACATTCGGGGGACAGTTTCATGAAATTGTTATCGGAGGGGCAGCTTTCAATCCGGAGGCTGAGAGGTTTTTCAGGAAAATAGGATTCAGGTTCTCAGTTGGTTATGGAATGACGGAATGCGGGCCGCTGATCAGTTACACTTCCTGGGATACCACAAAGCTCGGGGCATCGGGCAAACCTGTGGATACCCTGGAGGTCAGGATTGATTCTGCCGATCCGCTGAAAGAGATCGGTGAAATAATCCTGCGCGGAGACAATGTCATGCTTGGGTATTACAAGAATGAAAAGGCCACGAATGAAATCATCGACCCGGACGGATGGATGCATACCGGCGACCTCGGGGTAATGGACAAGGAGGGCAATATCTTTATAAAGGGAAGGAGCAAGAGCATGCTTTTGGGGCCTTCAGGAAAAAATATATTTCCCGAGGAAATTGAGGCAGTCATCAACAATATGGATTACGTGGCTGAATCGCTCGTAATTTCAGAGGATAACAAGCTGATAGGGCTTATTTATCCCGACTACGAGATGATGAAAGCCGACAATATCTCGGAAGAGCAACTGATAACCATTCTCGATGAGACAAGGAAGGTGGTCAATGAAAGGCTCCCGGATTTCATGGCGGTCCATAAATTCAGGATCCACCCTGAGGAGTTTGCCAAGACCCCGAAGAGAAGCATAAAGAGATTCTTATATACAAAGGAATAAAAAGGGGGGTGGGGAAAGTTGAAATCAATAAACCGCTAAGCACGCAAAGTCCCTTCCCGATAAATCCCGGGAGCTATCGTGATTTCGCAGAGTTCACAAAGAAGTGATATTAAGCTATTTTACCTTGCGACCTTTGCACGTTCTTTGCGTTCTTTGCGGTTAACAGGTACTTATTCTGCAGCCCCATTTTTCTTTAATAATCAGCCCCCTTCAGCGGGTTGGGGGTAAAACAACTGTTAGAGAATCGCATAGAGAAACAGATGCAGAAATATGCGCTCATAGTAGCCGGGGGAGCTGGAAAAAGGATGGGTGCAGAGGTACCCAAGCAGTTCCTCGAGCTTGACGGGAAGCCTGTCCTGATGCATACCATCGAAAAGTTCGGAGCTTATGACAGCTCCCTGAAGATTGTCCTGGTCCTCCCTGAACACCAGGTCACCTACTGGAAAGAGCTGATCCTGAAACATTCCTTTGGAGTACCACATCTTATAGTGAGGGGCGGCATTCACAGGTTCAATTCTGTGAAGAACGGACTTGACGCCATTGATGACGAGGGCCTCGTAGCTATTCACGACGGGGTGAGGCCGCTTGTTTCCACGGAGACCATCGGGAGGTGTTTTAAAACCGCAGGTCAGTTTGGCAATTCTGTCCCCGTGATCAGTCCGTCCGATTCACTGAGGGTGGCCAAGGGGGAAAGGAACATGCCGGTACGGAGGGAACAGTTCAGGCTGATCCAGACCCCGCAGGTTTTCGATATAAGGAAGATCAAAAAAGCTTATCTCACCGATTACTCTCCCGAGTTCACCGATGATGCCACGGTCTTTGAAAGGAACGGTGAAGTGATCCGCCTGGTTGAGGGGAACAGGGAAAATATCAAGATCACTAATCCTGAAGATCTGGCAGTTGCGTCCGCACTTTTAAAGTTCATATCCTGACTTCCGTCCAAATTAGTATCTTGGTGGAGTAAAAATCTGAGTTATGAGGGTTCGATATTTTACTGTTATTGCCATGGTGTTCGTTCTTAGCGCTTGCGCCGAACTCACCAAAGTGCTGAGCACTTCATCAGTTCAGCCGCTTACCGAAACCGAGGTCATCAGCGGATTGAAAGAGGCTCTTTCCACTGGCGCGACAAATGCTGCAGCTAAACTTTCGGCGGAAAATGGCTATTATGGGGACCTTGCTGTAAAGATCCTTCTGCCCGACGAAGCCCGGGTGATCGTTGATAATATCTCCAAAATCCCGGGGGGAGACAAGCTTGTGGAGGACGTAATACTCCGGATAAACAGGGCAGCCGAGGATGCAGCAAAAGATGCCGCACCAATTTTTTTGAACAGCATAAAACAGATGACGGTAAAGGATGCCTTCAATATTCTGAGGGGTCCTGAAAATGCAGCAACCTCATACCTGAAGGCCACAACCTACAATGATCTGTTTGCACTGTATAAGCCTAAGATACAGGCTTCTACGGAAAAAAAGATAGTCGGAAACATCTCGACAAAGGATTCATGGCTGGCGCTCACCGGGAAATGGAATTCATTTGCCAATTCCGTACCCGGCAAGCTGGCAGGGATGAAGCCTGTGACAACCGACCTCGACTCTTACCTGACATCCAGGGCGCTCGACGGGATGTTCTCAAAGGTGCAGGGGGAAGAGCTGAAAATCAGGAAGCAGGTATCAGCAAGGGTAACGCCGTTACTCCAAAGGGTATTCGGATCCCTTGATACAAATTCCAATTGAGAAATACTTAAGGAAAATGCCGGAACGAAGCTTGTTGACCCATTCAGATCTGGATGTAAGAGTATCTGACATCGCAAATGATGGTATACTTGAAATACTTAACCATGCTGTCCAGGGCTCTGAAGGGGGCTTAAGGTTCCGGTTGAGGAATATTAAGACGAAGATCCTGGCCTATAAGGACCAGATCAGATTTATCTCCCTGTATAAAAAGAACCAGATCACCGGAACCGTCGGTGCCTGTTACCGTGTTACCGGCCAGGGGAATCTGAGGTATCCCTCATCGTATATCAGGTATCTTGCTTTCCAGAGTACATACCAGACAAGCTCTTCACGGAGATTAAAAGAGAAAGCCGTTATCAAATCCGACAAGGATGAGACTTTCAAGAGAAAGACACTGGATATATTCAGCAAGCCTCAATTGCTTGGCTATAAGGGAATAAGCGAGAACGACAAGCACGTCATGTATGCGCTTATCGAAAGCATGAACGAAAGGTCAAAAAACCTGGTCCATCAGGCAGGTTATGAATATATACGTTCCTTCCTGACAGTTGCATTCAGCAGGTTTTCTCCCATGACAGATGAGAGGGTAACCCTGGTCAGTACTGCTGAGGAGAAGGAGAAGGTAAAATCCCTGTTGCTTGATTATTACCGGGATTACTCATTTTTCAGCCTCGATTATGCATTTTACGGCGACAAGTATTATGTCCTTAAGGAAAACGGGGAGATAATTGCTGGTGTGAGCGCAATTCCGGGTTCATATACTATTTACGATATGCCGGGCATCTGGGGATGGGTGATAATGAAGGTCCTGCCTAAAGCTCCGTATTTCAAGAGGTTATTTCATCCCGAGGAATTCAGGTATTTAGTATTTGATGCCATCTACTGCAGGAAAGGCCGGGAAAAAGCCCTTGCCGGTCTTTTTGAATCTGTCTGTGCTTCTGAAGGCTACAATACAGGCCTGACCTGGATGGATGACAGGAGCGATCTTTTTGAAAAGATCCGTGGCGGTGTGAAGATGGGCGCCTTGAACAGGATGCTGAATGCAAAGCCGGGACTTGTTTATGCGAGGTTCATAAACATGACGGAGTCAGAGAAGGATTACTTCTATGACGCACCTGCATATATCTCAGGGTTTGATTTTACCTGATCAGGAGGGATCACGTCTCAGCCCTCGAAAAGGCTTCCCAGGATTGATCCTGACTCTTTTGCCCTGTTCTTTCCGTATGGTGCAAGGGCGCGGATAAGCTTCCTGATGGGCATCGACTGGAGCCAGACATGGCCGGTCCCCCTCATGGTTGCAAGGAAGAGTCCTTCACCGCCAAAGACCATCGATTTAAGATTGCCTGCAGCCTCGATATCAAAATCCAGTGTGGGTTCAAATGCGACCACGCACCCGGTATCGATCCTGAGCGTTTCGTTGTTCAGCTGCCTTTCAATGACCGTTCCGCCGGCATGGATAAATGCTTTCCCGTCACCTTCAAGCTTTTGCAGAATGAACCCTTCTCCACCTACAAGCCCGGAGCCAAGCTTCCTGTTAAGGAATACCGACAGGTTTGTTCCGAGTGCTGCGCAGAGGAATCCGTCTTTCTGTACCACAAGCCTGTTCTTTACATTGTTGAGGTCCACCGCCACTACGGTTCCCGGGTAGGGAGCCGCGAATGCGACATGGCTTTTCCCTGATCCCTTGTTTGTAAAGTGGGTCAGGAAGAGCGATTCCCCGGTGATAAGACGCGACCCGGCAGAGAGAAGCTGGTCCATTAATCCCTGGTTCGGCCTCGATCCGTCACCCATTTTCACATCAAAGGTGATGCCGTCTTCCATATAGACCATTGCCCCGGCCTCAGCTACAACGGTTTCTCCGGGATCGAGTTCAATCTCAACAAATTGGATATCGTCTCCAAAGATCTTATAATCAATTTCATGTGATACCATGGCAAATTATTTAGTTAACACTCTGATTCAATTCAAATGGATATCGAATATAAGAATACAGGGAAACATTGCAATAACAAATAAAGTATTATTTTTGCGGCACCATGGGACGTTAGCTCAGTTGGTTCAGAGCGCTTGCTTGACAGGCAAGAGGTCGCTGGTTCGATTCCAGCACGCCCCACCCATTTAGTTTCGCTGTCCGGGAAAACCTTAAGTATTTAAGAACTGACACAGAGTAACACGGAGAATTCACAGAGTTCCACGGAGTTGCTATCAGTGTTCTCCGTGTCTCCTCAGTGATCTCTGTGAAACCAAAATCTTGCTTTTGCCTGCTAAGCCGGGAAGCAATACCTTTTATTCCTGGTATTGTTACCATGCATTTTCTTCATCACCGGATTCTTTTTCTTGGTGATAATTACCGGATAGGTCCTTGTGATTACTTTATGATGGCAGCTTGACTTCCTTCCTTTGTCAGCCCGTGGTGCTGCGTTTACCGGAGCTGCGATCCCGATGAGGAATATCGCCAGAAGAGCCATGACCAGATGCCTTAACACCCAGGAACGCAGTCCTTTTATTGATCTGCCGTGCTTTAGCAGCACTTTTGCTGTTTTCTCTGCCTTTTTGCCTGTAAATGTTCTCATGACTGTTTCCCCTTTTGGTTGATTGACTCCTGACCCGAACCGGTATTCTATTCAAATCTACTTCTTATACGGACTTGAGGAAGAAATTCCCCGGTCAGATTGACGAGGGAAACACCAATTCCAATGAGTTTTTTATGCGGGTAATGAATTGATTATTTGAGAGGTATCAACGCTGAGCCGGAATAAAACCCTGTATATCCGGTTTTGACAAACAGCCTGAAATCGTAGATAAAGGTTGCGCAAATAAATATGCCCCCGGGTGCTGGCTGAACTACATAAGGATTATGAAGGGGAAGTTCATTTTACTATGTAGCTTCCGGTCCCCGATCCTGTTAAGTTATCAACGGTGGCCCCGTTGATCCGTATCAGATATGTGCCCCGGCGCTTAGGATTGAAAAAGCTCAATTTAACCGGACCTTTTCCTTCAGACGTAATTTCCGGGGCCCAGTATACGGTCGGATTATACGATATCGACGGGTTATTTTCAACGTTGAACCTGGTGGGAATGTAAAACTCCTTTTCGGGCCTGTAAAGGTATATCGGCATAAGTATTTTATTGTTATCGTGCTGCGTCCTCCATTCGGTTTTCTCCTTGTAAAAATCAGGATCAGAACTTCTTGTGTTAACAAAAATAATTCCTCCCTGTGCTGCTTCACCGTAACGGGTATAACCACGGCTGTCCCTGACTACCGTGAACGAAGTGATTTCAGAGGGATTGATGCCCTGGACCATTTCCCAACCACTGCCGTACAAAGGCATACCGTCAAGAACTACCAGGGCCGGTACGGCTCCCTTTAATATTGAGCGCGGTGGTCTCAGAAATACATATTTCTCAGTTATGAAGAATGGGGATAAAAGTCTGTAAAGTGCATCTTTGACTGTGAAAGATGTCCAGAGTAGGTTATAATCAAGACTGATGACATCCGCATACTGATACTCCTCTTCATACTTGTCGTGGTAGATTCTTTTGTTTTCCGATTTAGCCCTGATAATTACTTCAGGGATCTCTATGGTCCTCCCTTCAAAAATGGCAAGGCTATTTGTTTCAGTCAATAGTGACAAGGGATATGATAATGTCAGATCCTTCGTTGCCACGAGATATTTGTCGCTTTTAAAGTATTGCTCATTATAAGGGATCCCCAGCACCGAACCCCTGATCCTCTTGATTTTTGACCCGGGTATCATGGTAACTGACCTGGTCAGTTCCGGAAGAGAGTCGAGGGGAAGCGTGATCTCACCCCTTTTGTTGGTTACCAGGTGCCGCACAGATGGTCCCTCGAGCGAGACCAGGTCCAGGTCTCTTCCCGAAAGCCTCCTCCCTGATGAATATAATATTTTCATTTTCAGCAGGTCATAATTGACAAAACTGCCGGGAGTTCTTTTACTCTCATTGAATTTCCAGTCGTACCTGGTCCAGCCATATACCAGCAGCAGCAGATCGAGGTCCTCGTTAGTGAGATTCTCAAATCCGTCAATAAGTACCCTTGCCGGCAGGTTTCCCGGGAAGTAAGGCTGAAAATTGAGGGAATAACTGATGTCAGGCGACGGGATTTCAGGCTTGTACCCTGAAAGTGAATCAGCTACAGAAACCGAAAAGACCCCTTTGACCGGATTTCCCTGGTCATCAGTCATATTAAGAAGAAGCTCAACTTCCTGACCAGGCTCGTAGATCTTTTTATCGGGGAGTATGCTAAACCTGATGTGTTTGTCTGCATTTACGAAGATATGCCTTTCGGTGATTTGCTTCATGTCACTGTCGAAGAGGGTGACGGTTGCTACCCCGGGAAGGAGATCGTCAGTGTGAATGACCAGGCTGTTTACTTTGTGCAATGAAAAAGTCCGGGAGAACACTGAGGTCATATTCATCGTGACTGATAACGTAACATTCCCGATAGTATCGGTATTGGATTCGGCTTTGATGGCAAATGATCTTTGATTGAGCGGATTTACAGCCAGGCTTATCCCTTTATCGACAGGGTCGGGCAGCGGCCATTTCTTCCTGTGGATGTTGTTTGCGATAAGCTCGACATACAATCCTTTTTCGCTTTTGCACATGAACGATCCTGGCCCGTATTTCTGAGATACGATGGTATCCAGGATGTCACCCTCGCTGTTTTTAAGAATCCCCTTGATCATGACGGGCTCCCCGTTGAAATCTGTCGCATTGAATCCGATTCTCTGGGAAAGCCCGCTTATCATTGATCCCCCTTCGGGGAGAAAACGCAGGTCAAAGTAAGGATCGATGAAAGGGACAGGTATCTCTTTTGATATCGTTGTTCCCGTATTGTCTTTAGATGTTGAAAAATGAATTTTGAGATCGTGTACCAGGGTGTCCGGGATTACAAACCTGGCCATTGAGTCTCCGAATCTGCCCGTATTCAGATCCAGGGTGCTTATCTTCCTGTCGTCATCAGAGAGGCTGATCCGGTAGTTAAGCTTTGAAACAGGGACATCATTCTTGTCACTTATTTTTATGGTTACTTCAAGGGTGTCGCCGGGGTAATAGATATTCCTGTCAAAAACAATATCAAATTTCATGGCTTTATTGCTCTTTGCATTGACAAACAGATCAGACTGGAAGGCCTGTACCGGATCATAATTCTGCATGAGCCCCGTAAACGCAACCAGCCTGTATTTACCGCTTTCTGACACCGGGGGGATATTCAGCCATCCGGATGCGGTGGATCCGGTTATCCTGAACCTCGAGCTGTCGGCCAAAGTATGCTTTTCGTTGAATAGGAGCACATATAGTGAACGGCTCCGGGATTCAAATTCATTGGTAAACCTGTTCCTGATATATGCCTGGAACCAGATTGTGTCACCTGGAACGTACATATTCCTGTCGGTGTGAACAAAGACCTGCTCAGTGGAGAACTTCTCTCTCAGGGAACTCAGGTAACTACTGATTTTTCCAGGCGTTAAGGCTGAGTCGGCTTCAGCCTGATCCTTTTCACTTAACATGAAATCGTAAGGAAGGAGATCAGCGACCCTTTCGACTGCCATATCTCCCCCCCAGGTCACCGCATATGGATTATCATAAAAACCGTTCCTGTAGATATTAATAAAGTCCTTAAATATCATGGAGCTCATTCGCCGTCGTGGTGTAAAGCCGGTCAGTCCTGTTTCAAGCTCCGGATGATTGTCGGCATAAGTGACTAATACGGGCTTTGAATGGAACAATGAAAGATACTGGCTGCTTTTTGAGATTTCCAGATCTGCCGCCGTCAGAGGTTTTACGACATTAATGCTGCCCGAAGCCGAATCAAGGTCGGCTTCATTAAGGACATAGTTTCCAGAGGATAGCGAATCAGAGAAAACAGACCTCAGAAAATGCATCCGCGATCCGTAATAAGCCGACAACCTGTTGAGGTTCCATTTTTTAAGAGCTTTTGAATTCCCGTCCATGGGTTGGAAGTAATAGTTTCCCCTGAACCTCAGGAATCCGGTCTCGCGGTTGAAGGTAAAATCATCCAGTTCATATTTAATCAGGTAACCTAAGGATTTGTTCGAGATTCTCAGGGGGTTAACGGAAAAACAATTCAGTGTTTTCCTGTCGCTGCTCTGGCTGAAATGCAGCTCTCTGGGGTTCTCAATCCTGCACGACTGTGAATTAATGGTTTCCCCGATGAACAGCCTGACAAACTCCGTATAGTTTTTTAAGCGGTTCGTTTCCCTGGACCTGACAACCACCTCATTTAAAGGGATTGTGTTGACATGCAGCACGATATTTATTTTCTGATCAGTGCCTTCTGCTGCAATGAATCTTGATTCTGTCCTGTATCCGACAAACGAGGCAATCAATTCATAAATTCCTTCTTTCGGGATGACCAGTTGGAAACTGCCAGTGGCATCCGTCAATGTGCCGCAGGTGGTCTTTGAAAGGTATACCGATGCGGATTTGACAGGATTGTTCAGGGTGTCAGTTACAGTGCCCGTTATCGTGGTCTGGGCGTCACCCGTATAAACTGAAAATGCTGACAAAACAATTGTCAGGATTGCTGACCTGATAATGAATAAGTGCAGTGCCCTGGCTTTCCGGATCGATACCCCACAATTATGAATGCATCTCATCTTTCTTGCTATTCGTTCTTAAAAAGAAGATTTGAGTACACATCCTCTTCATTATTTCAGGTATTATGAGGAAGATGGTATGCTCTATAAATTTACGTGAAAAACTATGGAAGGAGCGAAAAACCCGGTGAAATAATTCGACAAGTTCTTTTGTACATCCTTCGGAAGAGATGCCTGAACATAAGACCTTCCCCTGTATGATTATATAACATATACCGGGGATTTCGTTTAAAATAATTTTTGATCAGGCCGGTGTAATCACCAGATGAAGGGATGATCCTGTCGTTTAACCATTGCACTGCCGGTGCGGCAGGCTAATTTGTTGCGGCCAGGGAGGGAATCCATATTAATATGTCTAATTTTGCATTCGAACCAGGTACATTTTAATTGGTGATCAATGGATCCAGCTTCATCATACAGGTCGTCGGTTGTAATGGTCGGGGATGTTCCGATTGGAGGGACTTTCCCTGTCAGGGTACAGTCGATGACGAACACGAATACCCTCGACACACGGGCATCTGTTGAACAATGCCTAAGGATCATTGAAGCCGGGGCGGACTTTGTAAGGCTGACTGCGCAAGGCATACGGGAAGCGCGGAACCTGGCAGATATAAGGGCCGGGATACGGAAGGCGGGCTTTAAAACTCCCCTTATCGCCGATATACATTTCAATCCTTCTGCGGCAGAGGTGGCGGCAGCAATCGTGGAGAAGGTCAGGATAAATCCGGGGAATTACGCCGATAAACGGGCCGTGTTCGAAAAAGTCGACCTCACCGACCGGGAATACGCTGATGAGCTTGAAAGAACCCGGCTGAGGCTGCTTCCCCTTATTCGCGTTTGCAAGGAGCATAACACTGCAGTCAGGATCGGTGTTAACCATGGATCGCTTTCCGACAGGATAATGTCGAGATACGGGAACACACCAGAAGGGATGGCTGTCTCTGCAATCGAATTCATAAGGCTTTTCAGGTCAGAGGATTTCCACCAGCTCGTCCTTTCAATGAAGTCGTCAGATCCCGGGATCATGATTACCGCCACCAGGCTGCTTGCAGGAATGATGACCGGGGAAGGTTATGCTTATCCGCTTCACCTTGGAGTCACAGAAGCCGGGGAGGGAGAGGATGGAAGGATAAGATCGGCATCCGGCATCGGGACGCTGCTTCTTGAAGGTTTAGGGGATACCATAAGGGTCTCACTCTCCGAGGACCCGGAAAAAGAGATCCCGGTTGCCTGGGAGATCCTTGATTTCGTTTGCGGGCCGGAGGGGAGGGTCTCCAATCCTGTCCAGCCTGTCGAACCCAGGGTCAGGGAGACCCCGTATAAGCCGGAGGTCCTGGGGGTTGAGCCGGACGAACAAGGACATGATCAACGATTTATGAAGGAGGATGGGACCAGTTTTGCAGGAAAGATCCTTCCTGTAAGCCGTGGGTCTCTTCCTGATATTAAAGGCCCGGGAGATGAACCCGTCTATCTGAACGCAACCCTGTCGGAGGATGACCCCGTAAGGCTTGCCCTTCGGGCGGCAATATTGCTTGGCCGGTATTGCATCTTCAGACAGGCTGACGGGATTTGCATTTCAAATGATGGCCGTATAAGTGGGGAAAAGCTCAAGGAGCTTGCGTTCTCGGTACTGCAGTCGACCGGGGCAAGGATAACCAGGGTGGTTTACCTCTCGTGCCCGACGTGCGGCCGGACGAGGTTTGACCTTCAGGATGCGGTCAGGAGGGTAAAGGCTGCGACCGGTCACCTGTCGGGGTTGAAGATTGCGGTAATGGGGTGCATTGTGAACGGTCCGGGGGAAATGGA
>DCFQ01000065.1:0-18242 GCA_002319915.1 Bacteroidales bacterium UBA1800
AATGCGATCCGCCTCATGGCCCATAGGGCAATTGTGGAGCAGAGCAAAAAGAACGGAAGGGCATATTGAAAAGCGCAGGGAAATGAAACTCTGGGAAAAGGGAGTCACTCCCGAGGAATCCGTTATAAGGTTTACATCCGGCAGCGACAGGGAAAGCGACCTGTTGCTGGCCGGTTGGGATATTGCAGGCTCGATGGCGCATGCCATAATGCTTGAAAAAGCCGGGCTTATCAACCGGGATGAAAAAGAGAGCTTGCTGAAAGCACTGGGGGAGCTGATGGAAAAGGAGAGGAGAGGCGCCCTGAAAATTGAGGAAGGTGTCGAGGATATCCATTCCCAGGTAGAGAAAGAGCTTACCTCGATGCTTGGTCCGGCCGGTAAAAAGATCCATACCGGCAGGTCGAGGAACGACCAGGTGCTGACCGACATAAGGCTCTGGATGCGAAGAGCCACCGATGACCTGGCGATCAATATCGGGCGGCTTTTCAAAGCGCTTCAGTCTCTTTCGGAAAGACACAGCAGTGTTCTGATCCCCGGGTTTACCCATATGCAGCCCGCTATGCCTTCCTCCTTCGGCATGTGGTTCGGGGCCTGGGCCGAAGGGCTGGCTGACGATCTTGAGATACTGGCCGGAGCACGGAAGCTGATAAACAGGAACCCTCTCGGAACAGCGGCCGGTTACGGATCTGCCCTTCCGATTGACAGGGGCCTGACCACCCGGCTGCTGGAGTTTGAGGACCTTCTTTATAATTCCGCCTATGCCAGCCTCAGCCGGGGAAAAGCTGAACTGGCGGTCGCTTCAGCCCTTGCATCTGTTGCCCAGACTCTTTCGAGATTTTCAATGGATACCTGCCTTTTCATGACTGCAGAGTTCAGGTTCATCGATTTCCCTGATGAGCTTGTGACGGGATCCAGCATAATGCCGCAGAAGAGAAATCCGGATGTTTTCGAGCTGGTAAGGGGCAGGACAAATATCATCCAGACGCTGCCGGGACAAGTAGTATCACTTACTTCCAACCTCCCCTCAGGTTACAACAGGGAGCTCCAACTTCTGAAGGATATGATATTCAATGGCTTCCGTGATCTGAATGAATGCATCGACATAATGATCATGATGCTCGGCAATATCAGGGTCCGTGAAAACATTACTGACGGGCCCGTCTACAATGCCATTTTCAGCACCGAAGAGGTCAATCGTCTTGTGGCAGGGGGTGTCCCGTTCCGGGATGCCTACCGGGAAGTCGCCGGGAAAGTTGGAAAGGAGAGCTTCAGGGCAACAACAATTTCTGATTACACCCATGAGGGGAGCATCGGAAACCTCTGCAATGAAAAGATTGCCGCCATATTTGCGAAGGGGATGGGATCGTTCAGAAGCAGGTCAGTATATGAGCTGGCAGAAAAGCTGCTTTCGGAGGCCAATGAATAGCACTCAGAGATTTCCGCGAGGATAGCTCCCCGGGTCCTATTTCGATTTCCTGATATTGTCGATGAATTCGTCGAACAGGTAATCCGTATCTGTTGGTCCGCCCGATGCTTCCGGGTGGAACTGAGTAGAAAAGAAAGGTTTTTCCCTGTGCCTCATCCCTTCGTTCGTGTTGTCGTTGATATTTATGAAGAAAGGTTCCCAGCCGTCCTGAAGGGTGGAGTTGTCGACCGCAAAGCCGTGGTTTTGTGAAGTGATGTATGCCTTTTCCGTGCCCACCTGGAGTACCGGCTGGTTATGGCTCCGGTGGCCGTATTTCAGCTTGTACGTATTGGCTCCAGAGGCCAGCGCCATGAGCTGGTTCCCGAGGCAGATCCCGAAGATCGGCTTGCCGCCTGAAAACGACCTCCTGATGTTTTCGATGGTGATGCCGCACATTTTGGGGTCGCCGGGCCCGTTGGTGAGGAAGAGCCCGTCGTAATCCTCCCGGTGGTAATCGTAATCCCAGGGGACCCTTATGATCGTAGTATCGCGCTTCAGGAGGTTCCTGATAATGTTGTACTTTACCCCACAATCCACCAGGAGTATACGGTATTTCCCCGATCCGTACCTTTTTATCTCCCGTGTGCTGACCTCTGAAACAAGGTTAACTTTGTTGGGGTCATAGAACTCCGTTACGGAGCCGTCAGGTTCAAGCTTTCCCAGCATTGCTCCCTTCTCCCGGATCCTTTTTGTAAGTGCCCTTGTATCGATTCCATATACTCCGGGTATATTATTCCTTTTCAGCCATTCGCCGAGGCTTTCCGAAGCGTTCCAATGGCTGTATTCGAACGAGTAGTCGGATACGATCAGCCCCGAAATATGGATTGACGAGGATTCATAGAACAGTAAAAGATCATTCTCCTCGTCCCTGGCAGGAGCGCCGTAGTTCCCCACCAGGGGGTATGTCAGGCACAGTATCTGCCCCCTGTATGAGGGATCAGTGAGGCTTTCGGGATAACCTGTCATTGCGGTGTTGAAAACCACTTCTCCGGCAGCGGCGACCGGAGCGCCGAAGGAGTACCCGGAATAGAGGGTTCCATCTTCCAGGGTAAGCTTTACCTTTATTCTCTCTTTCATTTTCGAGTCCTTATTTCATTTTTGCCTGATCCCGGAAACTGCCGCAGCCAGCCGGTCCATCGCTTTCTCCACCACAGAGCGCGGTGCCGCTATATTCATCCTCATGAATCCTTCACCCCCGTGCCCGAACTGTGACCCCTCGTTCAGTCCGATACCTGCCTTGTTTATGAAGAAATCACTGAGCTCAGGACCTTTCATGCCGAGCTTCCTGCAATCGAGCCAGATCATATAGGTTGCCTCAGGCCTGACCGGAATTATCCCGGGGATCGATTGACGGCATCGATCCATGACCAAATTTACGTTTTTGTCAATATACTCAAGCAATTCCCCGAGCCATTCCCTTCCTTCAGAGTAAGCTGCAACAGAAGCGACAGTACCGAAGATGTTCCCGTAGCCCACATGGAGGTGCTCGATCTTGTTGCTGAAATATTTCCTGAGGACCGGGTTTGAAATGATGACCGAGCTGGTGGAAAGGCCTGCAAGGTTGAATGTTTTGCTCGGTGCCATGCAGGTCACGGTGATTTCAGCGATCTCATCCGAAAGGCCGGCGACAGGCATGTGCCTGTTTCCCGGGAGCACCAGGTCGGAATGGATCTCGTCGGACAGGATAAGGACATTGTTCCTGAGGCAGATCCCGGCAAGCTGCCTGAGTTCCTCCTCTGTCCATGCCCTTCCGACGGGATTATGGGGATTTGACAATATGATCATCTTGGTCTTTTCTGAGACCATAGATTCCAGGCCTTCGAAATCCATTACCCATTTCCCGTCCTGTTCCCTGAGCGGGTTGATGACAAGGTTCCGGCCATGGCTCTCGACGGCAGAAAAGAAGGGCGTATACACCGGCGGTTGCACAATTATTGAATCCCCGGGCCTTGTGAAGGCAAGTGTGCACAAATTTAGCGCAGGGACGATCCCGGGACTGAAGCAGATCCAGTCGTTCTCAATCTTCCAGCCGTGGCTTATAAGTACCCAGGTAGCGATTGAGGAGAAATACTCGGGTGTACGGAATGTGTAACCCATGATCCCGTGGGCAAGACGTGTTTCAAGAGCCTTCAGGATGAAGTCAGGTGTACGAAAATCCATGTCTGCCACCCACATCGGGATCACATCCGGATTTCCGAAGATCTCCCTCCTCAGGTCATACTTTATGGAGCCGGTGCCTTCCCTCGGGATAATTTCGTCGAAGTCCCACATCATCAGAATACTGGTTGTTTCAGGGGTGCAAAGTTAATTAAAAATCGGAGTACTCTTCAATCGGCGGAATGTTTCGTATTCAGTTGCTGCATCAGGTTGATCCGGCAGACATTTTGCGGGGAATTATGCCGGGGAAGGGCCCGCTGGTCATTTTTTTAGATGGTGAAGTTGCTAACGATTTCAAAATGCCTGCATTATTCAAAATAGATTCAACATACTAAGCTATTTTAATATTATTTATTATTTTTATAACCGTTTTTGTAGAACAATTAATTTAAACCGGATAATATGAAAAAGGCTATAGCAGTCGTAATGCTTCCTGTTCTTATTTTGAGTTTGTCAGGGCTGAATTCATGCAGGAATAAGACTGATAAGAAGAAAGAGATGACTAAGCTCGAGATAAGTCAGGTCGATACTATAAATAACGAGATAGAGAAGAACGTATATCCTCTTCCGACATCGGCTGAAGTCATAAAAATGCTTTCTGAGCTTGAGGTCGGTTACATAATAGGCATCTCAAACCCTGTCGACAATGCAAAGAAGTATCTGACAAGCACCCAGAAGGCCATAAATATCGGTGTCTTCGGAGCTGACCTGAGCTATGCGACCCTATACAATATTCAGCAGGAGGTGATTCATTATCTTGATGCTATCAGGTCACTTGCGGGTGAACTGAATATGTCGCAGATCTATGATGAGACGCTATACGACAGGATCAAGCAGAATATTGACAACAAGTCCGAGTTGGTGAAGATCCTGAAGGAAGCATTCAACAAGACCTATGCCTTCCTGAGCGACAATGACCAGCAGCCGCTTGCTCTCCTGGTTGTCGGCGGCGCATGGGTTGAGGGGATGTACCTCACCACGCACGTTTCGGAAGCAGCTTACCAGATCGCAGGCATCTCTAAAGTTCTTCTCGACCAGAAGCAGTCATTCGATCTTTTTGAGCAGATTGCCGAGCCATACATGGAAGATGCCCAGATAAAGGACTTTGTCGATAAGCTGGATCCTATCAGGAAGGTTTATGCAGGCCTGGGGACGAGTCTTACCAACCAGGATATTACGGATATAACAAAGGCAATCGGCACCATCAGGAGCCAGATTGTCCAATAATATGGTCTAAAAGTTTGCCCGACCGCAAAGAGCAACACTTTGCGGTCTTTTTATTAAAGGTGCGATTATGAGGGAATCAGTACTGCTTGCTCTTATCCACATTTTTGCCATTGTTTCGACGATAAATCCCGGAGGAATAACGTCAAGAGGGAAGAAAATCCTTCGCAGCTACCTCAGGAGGTATCTGAACAGGGAGCTGGAAGAGGAGTACTATGCACTTTTTGAAAACAACCTCGAATTCTATTCGAACGAGCTGAAAAGTGTTGATAAATCAGAACTAGCTGATGAAGACTCCCTTATAACATTCCAGATAACCAATATCTGCCGTCAGATAAAGAAGGGCCTTTTCCTCGAGGAGAGGATGATAGTGTTCCTTCAGCTTCTTGAATTCGCTTTCGAGGACGGACTTGTTTCGGAGCAGGAGAAAACCATCATCGATATTGTCGCCCGTACTTTCAATATCTCAAAAAAGGAGTACGACAATGCGAGCGCTTTCATGATCGGGAGATCATATGACGAGGTTTCGCCTGACTGCATCCTGATAATCGAGAATGAAAATCCCAAATACTGGGCGCAGGCCAATTACAAGAATTATGAGAACTGGCGGCACATAAGGCTAAAAGGATTCAAGGGCTACATGTTCATCCTGTTCATCGAAAGTACGGGATCGCTGGTTCTCACATACGACGGGACCCTGTCGCTCTATTTCAAGGGCCGCGATATCATCGCATGCAGGCCTTACCTGCTTGAAAGAGGGGTCAATATAAAAGGTCAGGGGATCGATCCTATCTACTATTCGCGGATCTACAAGAAATTCGTATCCCGGAAATTCCCTCAAAAAGTTGTTTTTGAAGGACGCGACATTGAATTCATGTTCAAGAACTCCGATAACGGGGTGAAGAAGATGAATTTCAGGATAGAGTCGGGCAACCTAATCGGGCTCATGGGCGGAAGCGGGGTCGGAAAAACGACCATGCTCAATATCCTGCACGGAAAGACTTCGCCGACCTCAGGACACCTGTATATTAATGGCTTCGACATCAATTCGGAGCTGGACAGGCTCACCGGTCTTATCGGGTACGTTCCGCAGGACGATATGCTGATCGAGGAGCTCACGGCATACCAGAATCTTTATTTCAATGCCCGCCTGTGTTTCGGGGATTACGATGAGGAACAGCTTAACAGGACCGTGGAAAAGGTCCTGTCTGACCTGGAGCTTTCCGAAATAAAGGATCTGCAGGTGGGGGACCCGATGAACAAAATGGTCAGCGGCGGTCAGCGGAAAAGGCTCAACATTGCACTTGAACTGATGCGCGAGCCGGGGGTGCTTTTCGTCGACGAACCGACCTCGGGGCTTTCTTCCTTCGATTCCGAAAAGGTGATGACGCTCCTCAAGAACCAGGCGCTTGCCGGTAAGCTTGTATTCACCATCATCCATCAGCCCTCATCCGATATCCTTAAGATGTTCGACAGGATGTGGATCCTGGACAAGGGGGGTTATATGATCTATGACGGCGACCCTGTCGAAGCCCTGGTATATTTTAAGACGGAAACATCACAGGCAAATGCAGCCGAGAGCGAATGCCCCAACTGCGGGAACATAGAAACTGAGAATATACTGCATATTGTCGAGGTCAAGGTGATCGACAATGCCGGGTACCCTGGTAAGGAGAGGCAGATCAGTCCGAAGGAGTGGTACGAGAAGTACCGGAAGAAGATGATGCCGCCCCTGGATGAAGAATCTGCCAGGCTGCCCCTTCCTCCAAGCAACTTCAGGATCCCGGAGAAGATATCCCAGATCAAGACATTCATTAAAAGGAACATTACAAGAAAGATAGCCGATAAGCAGTACATGACCATCAACCTGCTGGAAGTTCCGCTGCTTGCGCTGATCCTCGGGTATATCTCGAAGTACAGCTCTGGCAGCACGTATGTGTTTGCAGACAACAAGAACTACCCGGTGTTCCTTTTCATGGCGATCATTGTAGTTCTCTTCGTTGGGCTGACGGTGAGCGCGGAGGAGATCTTCAGGGACAGGAAGATACTTGAAAGGGAAAAGTTCCTGAACCTCAGCAGGCTGAGCTACCTCCTTTCGAAGGTCAGCTTCCTGTTCGCATTGTCGGCCATCCAGTCGATCTCGTTCGTTCTTGTGGCAAACTGGCTTCTCGAGGTAAAAGGGATGCTCCTTCAGGAGTGGATTGTCCTCTTCTCGACCGCATGCTTCGGCAATATGCTGGGGCTAAACATCTCGGCGGGAATGAGGACCGCGGTAAGCATCTACATCCTTATACCCCTGCTGCTTGTCCCCATGCTTCTGCTCGGAGGGGCCATGATAAAGTTCGACGACCTTCACGGGTCGATCAGCAAGAAGGTCTATGTTCCGGTTATCGGGGATTTAATGGTCACGAGATGGGCTTACGAAGCTCTCATGGTGGAACAATTCAAGTCGAACAGGTTTGAGAAACCCTTCTTCAGCTACGATATGCAGAAAAGCCAGTACAACTGGTATACATCCTTTCTTCTCACGCAGCTCTCGGCTACCCTAAACGAGTGCAAAACGGTATCCACCAGGCCGGGGTACCAGGATGTTTACAGGAGGGACATTGAAAAGCTCATGTATCATATGGAAGAGCTAGGGATGGTCTCGGGAATAAAACCCGGACCGTGGATCAATACTTTGAACACTAAGCAATTCGGTGAGTTCACGGCGGCTGGGGTCAAATCATATATCGATGAGCTGAGCGCTCTTTTCAGGGAGAAGAGCAGGGAATTCACTTCCAAAAAGGACTCCCTGCTCATGGCAGAGACTAAACTCCTCGGAGAAGACGGGATGCAGGAGCTTAAAAATGAGAACTATAACGAGAATGTTTCAAATATTGTCCGGAACACCCTTAATACAAGCAAGCTTTATGATACGGGAAGGAGGATTATTCAAAAGGCCGATCCTGTATTCATGAAACCCGGATCGAGGTTTGGAAGGGCACACTTCTATGCTCCGTACAAACAGGTCGGGAATCTGAAGATCGGAACCCTGGCCTTCAACACAATGGCAATCTGGATCATGACGATGGCCCTGTTTACAACGTTGTACTATAACCTGCTGAAGAGGTTCATCGAATTCCTGGAGAAACTTAGGATACCAATATGGCGGAAATTCGGCAGGGAACTTTTGCAGGCCTGAACTCCTGCCGCAATACCCGTCCGGATAATTTTTTAACCGAATCCATTAAATTTACTGTATGGTAAGCGTCCGTCCAAAAAAGAGCCTGGGACAGCATTTTCTCAGGGATGCCGGCATAGCCCGCAGGATCGTTGATTCACTGGACGCTGAAGGAAGCGCTACCGTTCTTGAAGTCGGGCCGGGAACAGGAGTCCTTACCAGGTATCTCCTCGAACGGAACTTCAGGGAGTACATGGTAATCGAAATTGACGCTGAATCAGTTGCTTATCTCGGGACGCATTTCCCCGGGCTAAAGATAATCCATGAGGACTTCCTGAGGTTCGACCTGGACCGGATAGGGGACGGCAAGATCGCGGTGATAGGGAACTTCCCGTACAACATCTCGTCGCAGATACTCTTCAGGGTCCTTGAACACCGCAGCCGTGTAAATGAGGTTTGCGGGATGCTCCAGAAGGAGGTTGCGGAGAGGATATGCGCCGGGCCCGGCTCCAGAACATACGGAATACTCAGCGTACTTCTGCAGGCATATTACAGAACGGAGCTCCTTTTCACGGTATCCAATGAAGTTTTCATCCCGCCTCCGAAGGTCCAGTCGGCAGTTATAAGGCTGACAAGAAATGAAGTCGCGGTCCTTGGCTGTGATGAAAAGCTCTTCTTCAGGGTGGTCAAGTCATGTTTCAACCAGCGGAGGAAGACCCTGCGGAATTCTGTCAAAGCTGCATTTCAGCTTAAGGGTTATGAAAATCCGGTGCTTGACCTTCGACCGGAACAATTGGCGGTCAATCAGTTTGTAGATCTTACAAACTGGATCTCCCTGAATATGAAGGTCTCAGAATGAGAATCCCATGGCGTCGACAGGATTCATCTTTGCAGCGGCATATGCAGGCGCATACCCGGCTACAATCCCGATGAGCCCCGAGATAAACAGGGCAAGTGCGGCATTGCTTAGGGTAAGGTGCATGTCGAGGTCGTACAGGTAATTAATGATCACCGAGCCGAAGACGATCAGCAGCAAACCAAGCAGTCCGCCTACCAGTGAAAGGATCACGGACTCTGTGAGGAACTCCTGCAGAATGAACCATCTCTTGGCCCCGAGGGCTTTCTGGATACCGATGATGTTCGTCCTTTCCCTTACCGAGACAAACATTATGTTTGCGATTCCGAATCCGCCCACAAGGATGGCAAAGGCTCCGATGAACCAGCCCCCGAAATTTATACCCCTGAACACTGCATCAAATCCTTTCGAGAGCATGGTCGCCATGTTCACGGAGAAATTGCTGGTTTCGGCAGGTCTCAGCCTTCTCGCGGCCCTGAGGATCATTGTAACCTCGTCCGAGAGCTCCTGCGCAGTCACGTTCGGCTTCGCTTTTACCATGAGCTGTCCGTCGACGAACCTGTTCCTCATGTTGATGAACCCTTTCCCATAATTTATCGGCACTACTGTCACCTGGTCGATATTGCTCAGGTTAATGCCTCCTTTCCCTTCCTTTTTCAGAACTCCGACTACCCTGACCTTGTTGCCTTCAATTTTAATATCCTTGCCGATCGGATCGGCCTGGTCGAAGAGGCTTTTCGCCACTTCCGCCCCGAGCACCGCCACATTGCTGCCGCTGGAAAATTCAAACGGGGAAAAATATCGTCCTTTTTCGATCTCGAAATTTGAAACCTTGTCGAGGTCGTCGGTTACTGCGCCGACGATGGCATCGTTGGCAACATTGTTCTTGTATTTTATTTTCCCGCCCTGGAAGACTCCATAGCTCACGTACTGTGCCTTGGTCGACCGGAGCTGCAGGGCCTGGTAATCCTCGAGGGAGATCGTGGGCCATTTGATTATGTCCCACCATGCCAGATTGTTATCAAAGGACCACGGGAATTTCTGAACATAAACGACGTTGTTCCCAATCGAGTTGATGCTGTCGTGGATCGATTTCGACATCCAGTCCAGGACAGTGAACACCGAGATTATGCAAAATATTCCAATGGTTATGCCAAACAGTGAAAGGAATGTTCTTAACTTGTTTACTGTAACAGAGTTATATGCGAATACGACACTTTCCTTAAGAAGTCTTATAAACATTTCTACTTTTACTTTTTTAATTACTCAGGGGTCAAAGATAGCAAAAATAGGAGTGACTGGATCACATTAGATTTTTAGGGAAATATTATTCACAATCATTTTGCATTGAGGATAATAAAAAAATTTCTATTTTTAAGCGCCTGAAACTGTTGGGAAATTCCAGTCATAAAAATCAGATTATGAGTGATAAAAGGATCAAAAGTGCATTAATCTCAGTTTTTTATAAGGAGGGTCTTGACGAAATAGTAAGGGTCCTTGGGGAGCTGAAAATTAAAATCTACTCAACAGGCGGAACTTTTAGCTTTATCCGGGATATGGGCATCCCTGCAGAGCCTGTCGAGAGCCTAACAACTTATCCGGCGATCCTCGGGGGCAGGGTGAAAACACTTCATCCTTCGGTTTTCGGCGGCATTCTTGCACGGAGGGAGAACCCGGAGGATATGGAGCAGCTGCTTAAATACCAGATCCCGCAGATCGACCTTGTGATAGTCGATCTATACCCGTTTGAGGAGACAGTTGCCAGGATCGATGACGAGGAAGAGATCATCGAGAAGATCGATATTGGAGGCATCTCCCTGATAAGGGCTGCCGCAAAGAACTACAGGGATGTGCTTATAGTCTCGCAGAGCAGCCAGTATGCAGGATTGCTGGATCTTCTCCGTGCCAGGAGCGGAGTTACCTCACTTGAGGAGAGGAGAACGTACGCTGCAGAAGCATTCAAGACATCCTCGAACTACGACACGGCGATCTTCAGGTATTTCAACAGGAAAGAAGGGATAGATGCTTTCAGGGAAAGCATAAACACCTCATATAAACTTCGCTACGGGGAAAATCCCCATCAGAAAGGAAAATTCTACGGGGACCTCGGGAAAGTGTTCGAACAGGTTCACGGCAAGGAGATTTCATACAATAACCTTCTTGACATAGATGCTGCCCTCGGCCTGATTGATGAATTCGAGGAAACCACGTTTGTGGTGATCAAGCATAACAATGCATGCGGGGTTGCTTCACGCCCGGACCCCGGTGAGGCGTGGAAGGATTCGCTGGCGTGCGACCCTGTGTCGGCATATGGCGGGGTAATTGTAACAAATGTTACAATTGGTGAAAAGGAAGCCGCTGAAATAGACAAGATCTTTTTCGAGATAATAATTGCACCCGGTTTCAGTGACCGTGCGCTGGAGATCCTTATGGGAAAGAAGAACAGGATTATACTGCGGAGAAAGGAGAAGGTCACAGATCCGTCATATTTCCGGTCGGTGCTGAATGGAGTCCTCTGGCAGGACAGGGACACCAGCACTGAGATGGCGGGGGATATGAAACCTGTCACTCCCAGGGTTCCGGGAGAAAATGAATTGACAGACCTCGTTTTTGCAAACAAAATTGTAAAACACAGCAAATCGAATGCAATCGTGCTGGCAAAGGGCAGGCAGCTCTGTGCGAGCGGGATCGGGCAGACATCGCGAGTTGATGCTTTGAGGCAGGCGATTGAAAAAGCCCGTGCCTTCGGATTTGACCTGAAGGGTGCCGTAATGGCTTCCGATGCATTCTTCCCGTTCCCCGACTGCGTGCAGATTGCTCACGATGCCGGTATCAGGGCTGTGGTGGAACCGGGGGGATCGGTCAGGGACCAGGATTCGATCGATTATTGCTCGGCCAACGGTATGGCAATGGTATTTACCGGAGTGAGGCATTTTAAACACTAATCAATACTTAACCATCTCATTTTATGGGACTATTTTCATTTTTGACGCAGGAAATTGCAATTGATCTTGGCACAGCGAACACCATAATTATCCATAACGACAAGATTGTGGTCGACGAGCCGTCGATCGTGGCAATTGACAAGAACTCCGGGAAACTGATCGCTATCGGGGAAGAGGCAAGGCAGATGCACGGCAAGACCCATGAGAATATAAAGACTGTGAGGCCTTTGCGCGACGGGGTGATCGCTGATTTCAACGCGGCGGAACTGATGATCAGGGGGATGATCAAAATGATAAATACAGGCCCCAAGTTCTTTGCGCCATCCCTGAAAATGGTTGTGAGCATACCCTCAGGCAGCACTGAGGTGGAGCTGCGCGCTGTGCGTGACTCGTCAGAGCATGCCGGCGGCAGGGATGTTTATATGATCTTTGAGCCTATGGCTGCAGCTATCGGGATCGGACTCGATGTGGAAGCCCCGGAAGGCTGCATGGTGATCGATATCGGGGGTGGTACCACCGAGATCGCAGTTATCGCTCTCGGGGGCATTGTCTGCAACAAGTCAATAAGGATCGCAGGCGATGGATTTACCGCTGATATCCAGTCGTATATGCGGCACCAGCACAACATTAAGATCGGCGAAAGAACCGCCGAGGATATAAAGATCGGCGTCGGGGCAGCCCTTCCCGATATCGATAATCCTCCACCCGATTATGTCGTCAGGGGCCCGAATATCATGACTTCTCTCCCGATAGAGATACCGATCTCCTACCAGGAAATTGCATATTGTCTCGATAAGTCACTTTCTAAAGTTGAAGCTGCGCTGTTGAACGTTCTCGAGCAGACACCTCCGGAACTTTATGCCGACATCGTCAACAAAGGAATTTACCTCGCAGGGGGCGGGGCTTTACTGAGAGGCCTTGACAAACGCTTGTCGGATAAGATTAACATTAACTTCAATGTTGTGGAAGATCCTCTTCATGCTGTGGCAAGAGGTACCGGTGTTGCACTTAAGAATGTTGACAAATTTCCTTTCCTGATGAGATAACCTGATCGGTGAATGAGAAACCTGCTTAACTTTCTGCTGAAATACAATAACCTGATTCTCTTCCTTATTCTCGAGAGCATTGCCATATCATTGCTGGTTACCAGGAACGAATATCACAATACGCGGGTGGTAAAATCAGTGATGGGCATAAGCAGGGGCATGCAGGAAAAAATAAACAACGGGCGCGCCTACCTTCATCTGCGGGAGCTAAACTATGGTCTTGCGTCCGAGAATGCCAGGCTCAGGGAATCGTTACGTAAATTCGAAGCAAAAAAGCCGCAGGGGTTCTCACAGGTGAACGATACGGTATTCAGGCAGCAGTACAGGTACACCCCGGCGGAGGTCGTCAATAACTCGGTGAACAAGCAAAAGAATTACTTTACCCTTGACAAAGGGAGGCTGCAGGGTGTAGGGGTAGACATGGGGGTTACTTCCGGGAACAGCATAGCGGGAGTGATTGTCGGGTGTTCAGATAACTACTCGGTCGCCATTTCTGTGCTTAACATAGACTTCAGGGTGAGTGCGCGGATAAGGTCGAACGGATATTTCGGGTCTCTCAGCTGGAGCGGCCGGAATCACAGGTTTGCCGTTCTTAACGAAATACCCCAGAACGTCAGCATCAGCATCGGCGATACAATAGAGACCACGGGCTTTTCCGCCATTTTCCCGGAAGGCCTGATGATCGGAACTGTTTCGGCCCTGAGGAAGAGCGGGAGTGATTTCTACAGGATAACCGTCGAACTTGCAACCGATTTTAAGAAGATCCATTATGTGGATATTATCGGGAACCTGAAAAAACAGGAGAGGAGTGAAATTGAAAAGCAATTCCGATGATAAATTCAATCATAAGATACAGCCTTATTTTCATTGCACTCATTCTGTTGCAGCTGCTGCTTTTCAACAATATCCAGGTGAGCGGTTATATAAATCCCTACGTCTATATAATGGCGATCCTCATTTTGCCTGCAACATTGCCGCAGTGGCTGATCCTTATAATCTCCTTCCTTACGGGTTTCATCATTGACCTCTTTTCAGGTTCGCTCGGGATGCATTCGGCAGCCACCCTGCTGGCTGGGTTCGTCCGTCCCTATGTGTTGACCCTGATCTCCCCCCGTGACGGGTACGAGCAGGATTCGGACCTTTCAATGGGCATATACGGTGTGAGGTGGTTCTTTATCTACGCTTCAATTATTGTGGTGATCCATCACCTGGCGCTTTTTTACCTCGAGGTGTTCCGGCTGACCGATTTCTTCAGGACCATGCTCAGGGTGATATTGAGTTCAGCTGTATCGATAACCTTTATTATGCTTATCGGTTATTATCGTAAGGGACGGAGAAGGGCCGGATCGCGGGCATGAAAGATCAATACATCAACAGGAAATATCTGATCGGCAGCATCATAATAATTGCTGCAGCAGCCCTGCTTGTTAGGCTCTTTATTATCCAGGTCGTTGAGAAGACTTACAGGCTCTCGGCCGATAATAACGTACTCAGGTACGTTACCCAGTATCCCGCCAGGGGACTCATATATGACCGTAACGGGAAGCTTCTCGTTTACAACCAGGCAGCATACGACCTCATGGTAGTGCCTGCACAGGTGACCAGGATGGACACCGCGGAGTTCTGCAGGCTACTCGGGATCACACTCCCTTCCTTCAGGGAAAGGCTCAGGGCTGCAAAGACTTATTCCAGGCGCGCTTCTTCGGTATTCCTGAAGATGATCGCTGCCGAGGATTACGCCAGGCTGCAGGAGACACTGTTCAAATATCCCGGATTCTATGTGCAGCCAAGAACGCTGAGGAAATATTCCAGGCCTATCGGTGCCCATCTCCTCGGCTATGTGAGCGAGGTTGACGAATCCCTGATCAGGAAAGACCCGTATTACAAATCGGGAGACTATATCGGGAAGCTTGGCATAGAGGAGGCATACGAGAAAGAGCTGAGGGGCAAAAGAGGGGTGAAGATCTTTCTGATGGATGTTTATAGCAGGGTGAAGGGATCGTATGCCGATGGTCGGCTCGACACGGTTGCCGTCCAGGGACAGGATATCATTTCCACTCTCGATGAGGATCTTCAGGAATATGGTGAGCTCCTTATGAGGAACAAGACCGGTAGCATAGTTGCGCTGGAACCTCAGACCGGAGAGGTGCTTGCACTGGTGTCATCGCCCAATTATGACCCGGGGCTCCTTGTGGGAAGGGTAAGATCGGAGAATTTTTCAAAGCTCAATTCGGACACAGTTTTCAGGCCGCTGTTCAACCGGGCGCTACAGGCATCCTATCCTCCCGGGTCCACATTCAAGCCCATAAACGGCCTGATCGGGCTCCAGGAAAAGGTTATCACCCCGTTTACCATGTTCGGCTGCAACCGCGGGTACCTGTTTGTTTCCTGCCATGCCCACAGTTCACCGCTGGACCTGAAGGGGGGGATTGCCAATTCATGTAATTCCTATTTCTGCCAGACCTTCAGAAGGATCCTTGAGAACCCGGTCTATCCCTCGATCGGCGATGCTTATATGAGCTGGAAAAGATACCTCGATCAGTTCGGGTTCGGGAAGAAGCTCGGGATCGAGCTTACCAATGAACTTCCCGGGCTAGTACCCTCCACCGCCTATTTCGACAAGTACTACGGAAAGAACAGGTGGAAGGCCCTTACGGTAATTTCGATGGCGATAGGACAGGGGGAATTGGGAACCACTCCGCTCCAGATGGCCAATATGTTGGCTGCAATTGCCAACCGGGGGTATTACCGCGTGCCTCATATCGTAAAATCGATCGGGAATTCCAGACCGATCAATGAAAAGTACCTTAAGAAGAACATTATCGGGATAGATTCCACGAACTTCGAATCGATCATCGCCGGGATGGAGGAAGCAGTGAACGGGACAGGCACCGCAAGGGTGGCCGCACTGAAAGACATTACGGTGTGCGGGAAGACCGGGACGGCCCAGAATCCTCATGGCAAGGATCACTCAGTGTTTGTGGCTTTCGCCCCGAAGGACCACCCCCGGATCGCCATTGCCGTTTATGTTGAAAATGCAGGCTTTGGCGCGACCTATGCCGCCCCTGTAGCCAGCCTCATGATCGAAAAATACCTGAAAGGCCAGATCACAAACAAAGATATGGAAGATCGTATCCTCAACCTAAATCTTATCGGGCAGTGACGAGGAATGCAAGCATATGGGCCAGGATTGACAAGTTATCCGTAGTAATCTTCCTTCTGATGATCGTGATGGGCTGGCTCAATATTTATGCTGCTGTTTATAACGAGGAGCACACCCGGATACTAGATATGTCGCAGAGGTACGGAAAGCAGTTCGTATGGATAATCGCCACGCTGGTAATAGCTGTATTCGCAGTCGTCACCGACTCGCGGTTCTATTTTTTCTTTGCATACTTTATTTATGGCGGACTTCTTTTGCTGCTTGTGCTGGTCCTTTTCCTCGGAAAGGACATAAACGGGGCAAGGTCCTGGTTCCAGATCGGCTCACTCAACCTTCAGCCGACCGAGTTTGCCAAGTTCGGCACTTCCCTCGCGCTTGCATCATACCTTAATGCAAGACGGCATGACCTGAGGAAGCTTTCCGTGTTCCTGACGGCTACTGCAATTTTCATGCTCCCAGCCCTCCTCATTATCATGCAACCTGATATGGGGTCGGCTGTCGTTTTCTTTGCCCTCTTCCTTGTACTCTTGAGGGAGGGCATGAGCCCGTTTGTTTTCATCTCGGGAGTCCTGATGGTGGTACTCTTCTTCTTCACCCTTATCTTCAATAACCTGTATCTTAATGGCGGACTGATAATCCTTGCGTTTGCGGCTGCCTGGTTTGTTGTGAGAAAATGGAAGCCGGTTCTTGCCGGGATTTTGATCCTGATAGTGGCCATCCTTGCGATGACGTTGGTTAATAAGCTGATATTCAAATCCATGAGTGATGAAAGGATATTGTTTGTTTCAGCACTCCTTTCTGGTGCCGCCTATTCCATATATTTCTATTCGAGAAAAGCACTCCAGCTGCTGGTGATCTATCTATTCCTGATCGGAAGCCTTGTTTTTGTGAACAGCGTCGATTTCACCTTCAATCACATCCTTAAACCCCACCAGAAGGAGAGGATCGAGATCCTGCTCGGGATGAAATCAGATCTGCATGGCACAGGATACAATGTCAACCAGTCGATAATTTCGATCGGTTCAGGCGGGTTTGCAGGCAAGGGTTATCTCCAGGGTACCCAGACCAAGTTCAAATTTGTCCCGGCTCAGAGCACCGATTTTATTTTCTGCACTGTCGGGGAGGAGTGGGGCTTCCTGGGATCATTATTCGTGATTGCCCTGTATGTAGTATTGCTTTTGAGGCTCATTATGCTTGCCGAGCGGCAGCGTTCAGATTTTTCACGTATTTATGGATACTGCGTGATTTCAATACTCTTTATCCATTTCTTTGTAAACATCGGTATGGCTTCCGGTTTGCTGCCGGTGATAGGAATCCCGCTGCCCTTTTTCAGCTACGGCGGAAGCGCACTCTGGGGATTTACGATCCTGTTGTTTATATTCCTGAGGCTCGATGCCAGCCGTACAGAATACCTCGTATGATCAGAAGGGCATTGTGATCCTGTGTGAGATCTCTATTCCGAATTCGCTTTCCACATAATCGATCATCTGCGGGAAGAATTCCATGAAGTCATCCTGGAGGGTATAATAGTTCTTCTTCAGGGCTTTCATGGCGAACCTTGTTTCGTTAGGAAGCGATGACCGCTTGCTGAGGGTGTTCAGAACATGACGGATGCCGCTCCTGGTCTGGTACGATTCGATCCAGTTGTTTATGATGAAGAAAGGCATCATCTGCCGGACATTCTCAGGCAGTATGTCGTAGTTGTTCACCATTGCCCTGTAAAAATTATAGGTAACGCTTTCGAGAGGCCTTCTCGAGAAGAAGTTCCATTCACGTGTAAGGAAATGGTCATAGATTATGTCCGTTATAACGCCCGAGTATTTATGGTACTTCCGGGTAAAGAAAATTTTGCTTCTGTGAACCACGGGATGGCTGTCGGTAAATGCGTCGATGCTCCTGTGAAGAATGATCCCTTTTCTTATCAGATCGGGATATTTGAGATAGTCCTTGCCCTTTACATAGTCGCCTATATAATTTCCGATGATAATTTTTTCTGAGTCACCGGACAGGTATATATGGGCTAAAACATTCATTTCACAGCATAATAGTACAAAGAAATTAGATATTCTGGGTTATATCAAAAACATTTTCTTTAACATGTTTTTACAACACAGTGCTTAACTATTTAAAGTATTGTAAATAAGGAAATTAAGGCATAGAGCGGGACTCTCAAAAAATACCATAAAATGCTCGGAATTTCACACTGCAAATTATAAATTTGTT
>DCFQ01000065.1:18362-18644 GCA_002319915.1 Bacteroidales bacterium UBA1800
AAAACATTTTCTTTAACATGTTTTTCCTGATAGTGGAATGTGGCCTTAAAATATTCTGGTTCAGTAAAGTATGCTCGCAACCGGCTCCCTTAAAAAATAGCCTGAAATGTTCGGTTATTCAAGCTGCAAATTATAAATTTGTCGGTACGCTTAACATATATTAACGTCATTACCAATAAATAAATTATCATAATATCAAGGAGGATTTATGGCCAGGAAAAATGTTATCATCATCGGAGCTGCAGGACGTGATTTCCATAATTTCAACACTGTCTACAGGGA
>DCFQ01000065.1:18913-19325 GCA_002319915.1 Bacteroidales bacterium UBA1800
AACCCGGATTACAATGTAGTTGCATTCACAGCCGCACAGATCCCTGACATCGACGGCCGCCTTTACCCCAGGGAGCTTGCCGGCAAGCTCTATCCGGGCGGCATCCCTATTTATCCTGAAAGTGACCTCCCGGGGCTGATCCGAAAGCTAGAGGTCGATGAGTGCGTGTTCTCGTACAGTGATGTTACTTACCAGAAAGTAATGTCGGTCAGTGCGATTGTCAATGCAGCCGGGGCCGGGTTTGTGCTCCTGGGGCCCGATGCCACCATGATAAAAAGCAAAAAGCCCTTGATTGCAGTCGGCGCCATAAGGACTGGCTGCGGAAAGAGCCAGACCTCCAGGCGGATCATTGAATTGCTGATGAAGAAAGGCCTCAGGGTTGTAGCTGTCCGCCACCCGATGCCGTACGGGG
>DCFQ01000010.1:0-1385 GCA_002319915.1 Bacteroidales bacterium UBA1800
TTTTTGCTGTCGGGAGACCAAAGGGGCTGGTACTTGTAATTCGAACTTCCGGTTGTGACCTGTTCAGGTGGCTGGGTCCCGTCCTGCCCCTGGATGAAGATCTCATCTTCACCCGTTCTGTCTGATATGAAGCTGATCCACTTCCCGTCGGGAGACCATTTTGAATTCCGTTCATGGATCCCTGAGGTCTGGGTCAGGTTTCTTGTCTCACCGTATTTCTCAGGTACGGTAAACACGTCGCCATGAGCCCCGAACAAGGCCCGCTTGCCATCGGGAGAAATCTCGAAATTGGAGATGCTCCTGCTTACGTCTTTCAGGGCTGGCCGACCCGAGACGAAGTCCTCTGCAAGATAGATCTTTACCTTTTCTGACCGATCGTCCGCGAGGTTCATCTTGTAAATCCAGCCGCCGTTCTCGTAAACGATCGCCTTGTTACCAAGAGAAGGGAATTTTATGTCAAAATCCTTAAAATCAGTGAGCTTATTTGTTTGTTTTGACGTGAGATCATAAACATATAAATTCATTCTTTTGTTTTCGTCCCTGTCGGAGAGGAAGTAGATCTTATTTCCGTACCACATCGGAATGATGTCGCAGGCCGGGTTATTGGTTATATTTTCAACTTTTTTCGTATTGAAATCAAAGATCCATATATCGTCGGCCATTCCGCCGCGGTACCTTTTCCACGTCCTGAATTCCCTGAAAATTCTGTTGTATGCCATTTTCTGGTCATCAGGTGAAAATGAACAGAACCCTCCCCTTGGAACAGGAAGTTCAACGGGCAAAGAGTTGTCGGTATTCACGGTAAAAAGGGAACCGTTGAAATCATTGAACGTTTTTTTCCTTGATCTGAAGATGATGGTTGAATTGTCGTGCTTCCAGCCGAACACGATATTATTCGGGCCCATTCTGTCCGAGATATCATCCCTGCCCAGTGTTGCTGTAAATGTCATTCTCTTTGGCGCGCTTCCCTGGGGGCTCATGGTGTAGACCTCGGTGTTTCCGTCGTACTGGCCGGTGAAGGCGATTGTTTTTCCGTCGGGGGAGAACCTGGCAAACATCTCATAGCCGTCGTGGTTTGTGAGTTTCCTCGCAACTCCGCCGTCAGCTGCTACCGTGAAAAGATCTCCCGCGTATGTAAAGACAATCTGGTTGTCGTAAATTGCAGGGAACCTGAGTAGCCTTGCTTCTTCCTGAGCAGCAAGCGGGTAACATAAAAGCATCAGCAAAAACAGGATGAATGGGATAGCTTTTTTCATGGCTGATTTGATTTGGTGAATTTGTTTAGAACTTATCTTGTGGAAGCTAAGGATATTATACAAATATATCAGCTTATATTTCAATTTCAAATAGATTCCTTGCGATCGTGCGATCGTGCGATCATGCAA
>DCFQ01000010.1:1701-11560 GCA_002319915.1 Bacteroidales bacterium UBA1800
GCGATCATGCAATCATTCAATTGTGCAAAGATGCAATCGGTCATGAAATTGCAGAATTGCAAAATAGCAGAATTGCAGAATATCAGCAGACAGGCCGACTTTCCTTTCTTGCAGTTTGTCTCCTTCCCGGCCTCACCCCTTGTGTCCCCCTCCCGCAGAGCGGGACAAGTTCCCCCAAGGGAGAGGGGGAGGCTTTCGTGCCGTCAGGGCATCAGCGGAAGCAGCCTCGCAGAGGCGAAATATTGGTAACAGAACGATTCGTTTTTTGTTGTGCGCCAGATGATTTTGCCTGGTTAGTGTTGAATACTACTCCCGGCGCACCACAAGGATGGATATTAAGGATACCCATACAGGGTATTGCTATAAAATATCTGCCTTCGCGTAATTACCACGGCGCATGACCAGTAGACCATCAGACCAGCTGACCTTGCACACACTCCCACTTTTTTGCTAAATTGGGCCTTACAATTTATAATTAAGGTCTCAACGCGGTTTGTATCGATAAATATGAAGGCACTAAGATTAATCCCGGTCGTTTTGATTTTATCATGCTCAGCGATTCTTTCGGCCCAGGCGCCTGTCATGCAGGTGAAAGGGACATGGATAAACTTTGCATACCAGGATGAGAGGAACAAATACATGAATCCGAACGGTGCCGACATGACGTCACCTGAGCTCTGGAGGCTTAAGGTGAAGGAACTGTCGGAAATGGGTATCGAATACGTGATCATCATGTATGTCGCCAATAAAGGGAAGTCATATTATCCCTCCGCATTCATGCCTCACGCCTATCCGGATGGCAGGGAGAGCCCCGTGGAAGCGGTCATGAATTCTGCAGATGAGAATAACCTGAAGGTATTCATGAGCACCGGATGGGCAAAAGACCAGGATGATAATCCTGCCCTGGCGGAAGTGCGGGCGGTCCAGCTGAAGATCATGCACGAGACGGCAGGGCTCTTCTCCGGCCACAGGTCATTCTATGGCTGGTACCTTCCGTGCGAGGATGTCGTGGGACCCTCACTTTCCCAGAAAGCTGTCGATGATTCCAATACCCTTACCGCAGAAGCGAAAAAGATCACGCCGGGCGCCATGGTAATGATATCTCCATACGGGCTCCGGATGGCTAAGTTCGATGACGGGAAATTCGCCCGGCAAATCGGGCAGCTTAAGGTTGACATTATTGCGTACCAGGATGAAATCGGATGTGTTGTGGAGGAGATGCCGCTTCCTCACATGAAAAGGAATTTCAGGTATCTGAGGGAGGTCCATGATAAGACGGGGATAAAACTCTGGGCCAATGATGAATCATTTACCTGGGAGAAAGGTCTCAATGTGCGCCCTTCTGCCCTCATTCCAGCGCCTCTCCCGAGGTTCCTGTCTCAGCTGGCGGGGGTGAGCAGGGCCGGGGTAGACGAAGTTGTGAGCTTTGCGATCTGCGGTATTTATGATAAGCCTGGTTCGGAATATCCTCTTGGAAAACCTGCATCTGCCGGCAAGGCATTCCGGGAGTATGAGGAATGGAGAAGGGGCGAGGGCCGCTGGCCTCTTCTGGCAGCTTCATTTTACGGGGACCTGTCTCATGAGGCGGTCTCTGCAAATGTCACGCTTTCTTCCTCTCCTTCACCTGCATATTCCTCAGGGAAGCTGACCGACAGGAAGCTCGGGCAGGAAGAGTGCACTGACAAAAGTTGGCTTGGATTTGACGGGAAGGACATGGTTGCCACCATCGACCTTGGATCAGAAAAGGATATCCGGAAAATTGCGGCCCGGTTCCTTTCATACAGGAAAAGGGACATTTACCTTCCGACAGCCGTCGAATTCTCCGTTTCAAATGATGGAAAAACATTCAGCGAGATTGAAACAGTGACCATGGACCAGTATCCCGACGACCGCTACGACTGCTGGATAGATATTGCCGCCACGGGAGCCATGAATGCCAGCGCGCGGTACATCAGGGTATGGGCCGTTAACGGCTTTGGGAAACTTGTCCTTGCGGATGAGGTAATGGTCAATCCCGTTTACTGATAGTTCCTGTACACACGGGTCAGTTTTCACCGATCCGGTGAAGCCTGATATCCCTGAGAGCCCCGGTGGTCTTATACGTGGTGAATCCGAATGGTTTTGAATCTTCCACTTCCGATCTTAGTGACAGCCTTGAATTGCCGATCACAAAATCCACGATCTTGTCGCCGCCTGCCCAAGCTTCAACTTTATCATCCGTCACCCTGAGACGGACTTTCCACCATGACCCGGAACCGAAATAGAATAGCCTGCCGGTAAAATTATTTGCGGCATCATAGCCGTCGATGCAGCTGAGCCCTGTCATTGCCCCGCCCCATCCCCCAAGCACCAGGGTCAGGTACGATTCCTTTACAGGGAATGTCATTCCGCAAAAAAAGTCATGCCCGTCGATCCGCCTTGCAGAAAGGGCGACCTCATAGTTCGAGCGCGGGAAATCACCTGTCCACCTTATGCCCGATATCAGCTCTCCCCTGCCGATAATGATCGAGCTGTCGCTGACAAAAACTTCCCCGTGCCCTTCATAACCGATCACCTGCCAGTGATCGAGGGAGACCCCGTCAAAAAGGATCCTGTCATCCTGCGCAATATAGCTCAAAGGCATAAACAGCAAACTGATGGCCAGGAAGAATGTATTCATGAATTCTCCAGTTATTTGCGGATCATCCATAAAGGTATCCCTAATTGGTGAAGAATGCAAGGAGCGAGGTCAGCTGGTCTGATAGTTGACTGGTTTGCTGGTTTGTTTTAATAGCAGACATTTCCCCCCGCAGAGTGGGGCAGGCTCTCCTTTTGAAGGAGGGGTGTCCGGAACACCGAGGTGATCGACACATCACAATACCAATACCTGACGGGGTGGTTGATTCTTTCGGTTGCTGGCATGTTAGTTTGCTGGTCGTGCGCCGTGGTAATGACGCTGACAGCAGATATTTTATTGCAATGCCACATACAGGTACCCTTAATATCCATTCTGCTGGTGCGCCGGGAGAGGTGATCAATCCTTACCAGGCAAAATCATCCGGCACACAACAAAAAACGAACCGTTCTGCTACCAATATTTCGCCTCTGCGAGGCTGCTTCCGCTGATGCCCTGCCGGCACGAAAGCCTCCCCCTCTCCCTTGGGGGAACTTGTCCCGCTCTGCGGGAGGGGGACTCAGGGGGTGAGGCCGGGAAGAACGCAAGCTGCAAGGAAAGGTTGGTCTGCTGGTCTGCTGGTCTTCCTGAGGACGGGAGAATTATCTTCCATCATTTTAAATCTGGTAACGAAATAGAAAATATCTTTACCCGATAACTCACTCAATCATGAAAAGATCATTTTGTAAAATCCTGTTGCTTCTTATCGGAGCAGTATTATACCTCTCACTTAATTCATCGGCGCAACAACCGGTCGTGAACACCGTGAACGGTCTTGTATCTGGCTATAAGTCAGGTGATATTTCCATTTTCAAGGGTATACCCTTTGCAGAACCCCCGGTGGGCGACCTCCGCTGGAAGGCCCCGGAGCCGAAGAAAGCCTGGAAAGGGACCCTGGAGTGCAGGCAGTTCTCAGCAAGTCCCATGCAACGGAACCCGGTTCCCTTCATGATGTGGACAGAGGAATTTATCACCCCTCCCGGTAATCTCAGCGAAGACTGCCTTTACCTCAATGTCTGGACGCCGTTTAAATCTTCCGGTGACAAGCTGCCGGTGTTTGTCTGGATCTATGGCGGCGGATTTTCCTCCGGCTCGGCTGCGTGCGCAGTTTACGACGGCGAGGAGATGTCAAAAAAGGGAATTGTCTTTGTGAGCATTAATTACAGGGTAGGGGTCTTTGGCTTCCTGGCGCACCCGGAACTGAGCAGCGAAACGGAGTCAAAAGTGTCGGGCAATTATGGGTTGATGGACCAGGTTGCCGCACTGAAATGGGTCAGGGATAACATCGGGGCATTCGGCGGAGATCCAGCGAAAGTAACGATTTGTGGCCAGTCGGCCGGTTCAATGAGTGTGTGGTCGATGATTGCATCACCGCTGGCGAAGGGCCTATTCAGGGGTGCAATTCCCCAGAGCGGCGGTATTGTCACAGGAATGATCAATAACGATTTCGGTGCTGCGGAAAAATCGGGGAAGGCGTTCATGGAGAAAATGAAAGCAGCTGACATAAAGGGGCTCAGGAGTAAGACGGCGGAAGAGCTGATCGCGGCAGGCGGGAATTTTGGGCCTGTCTGCGATGGCTATGTCCTCCCGAAAGACATACCAGGTGCCTTCAGGAATGGTGAGTTCAACGATGTGCCGGTAATGGCAGGGTGGGTGACCGGTGACGGCTCGCTCATGGGAAACCAGAAGATGGATCCGGAAAAATACCGGAAGATGGCAGCCGACAAGTATGGCGACAGGGCGGGAGATTTCCTGAAACTGTTCCCCGGTTCGAATGATGAAGAGATTGCTGCCTCACTGAAAAAGCAGACATTGATGCAGTTTGCCGCTTTACCCGATTATATGTGGACCAGCTTTACCAAATACCCGGAGTACATCTATGAGTTCAGCCATGTTCCGGTTGACAAGCCCGGATTTCCGAATTACGGCGCCTTCCATACAGCCGATGTCCCGTTCGCCCTTCATACCCTCCATATGTGGAAACGCCCGTGGCGAGATGTGGACTATGCCGTCGAGAAAACCATGAATAGTTACTGGGTTAACTTTGTGAAAACCGGTGATCCAAACGGTGCCGGGCTTCCCGAGTGGAAAGCATATGACAGATCCGCAGGAGCCATCATGGAAATCGGGGATCAGCCCAGGCTTGAGCCGGGCCTCTACAAGCCGGAATTCGAGTTTCTTGAGGGATTCAAAATAATTATGAGCCTCAGTAGAAACTGAGCTGCTCTTTTGTTTGGTGCCCAACAGGCGCCAGTTACCATTCCTGCGGGATGGACTTGAAATAGTACTTCTGTCTGTAACACAGTCAAATAACTTATTGTACAGATTTTATAAATGCCAGCCGGACTGACAAAGAAAATATTGGGGACCGGATTTGCCATGATCCTGTCGTGCCTGGTTTTATTCCCCCAGCAGGACGGCACCGGGAAATTCCTGTCAGCCGAACAGCTTGCTGATACATTGCAGAAAAGGTACCAGATCAGCATCTTCTACAAGTCCGGATGGTTGGGGGACAAAACTTTCGATCCATCGATTTTGAAGCTGCCGTTCGAAGAAATGATCCGCCGGGTCGAAGCTGTTGCAGGCATGTCACTGGTTTCACCTGATTCTGTTTCATATATATTCATTCCTGTCAGTCCTGTAATGGCGCCTCAGGGTGAGCAGGAAGTTTCCGGGCCCGTAGTTGTAGGTGACAAAAACTCCTCCAGTAAAAATGCGGTTTCGGTACTGAGCGGAAAGATCTTAAACGGGATCAGCGGGGCTCCTTTGAGCGGAGCATACATAATTGCCGGCAAGCAGAACTTCGGCGCACACTCTGATGATAAAGGGAATTATAGTATCGAAGCAAAACCCGGCGACTATACTTTAAGGATCTCATTCCTGGGCTTTGAGGAGCAAGTCGTGAAGATCAGGTTGACCGGCAGCGGTTCACTGGATTTTAAATTATATGAGAAAGCCGTAAGACTGCCTGAGGTGAGAATACCCTCCGACAGGGCCGGGTCAGATGCAGCCGGGATCAGTACGGGGATGATAAAGCTGGGCCTCAAGGATATAAGGGAGCTGCCGGTCTCACTGGCGGGCATCGATATAATTAAAAGTCTGACGATGAGACCCGGCGTACAGACTGTCGGTGAGTTCGGCTCCGGGTTCAACGTCCGTGGCGGAAGCGCCGACCAGAACCTGATCCTCCTGGAAGATGTCCCGCTGTTCAATTCGTCGCACCTCTTTGGGCTTATTTCGGCTGTCAGTTCTGTGGGTATTTCGGATGTCAGGCTGCTGAAGGCAGGGATCCCGGCGAACTACGGGGAACGTGCATCATCCGTGATGGATATACGTATGGGGACAGGTGAGGCTGACAAAACTAAGGTTACAGGAGATATAGGATTGATCAACAGCTCATTATGTCTTGAAACTCCTCTTCCCGGCAAGCATGCCTCACTTCTTATCGGGGCAAGAGGTTCTTATACAAACTGGCTGTTGCATTCGATTGATAACATCGATCTTATGAACAGTTCCGCATATTTTTACGATGCAAATGCCATGATATCCTTAAACCCGGGCTCCAGGGACAAGCTCACTATTTTCGGTTACATAAGCTTCGACAGGTTTGCACATGCCGGAAGCAACAATGCAGGAGCCGGTATAAACACAGACTATCAGTATATGAACCTGCTCGGGTCAGTCAGATGGAAGCACACCTTCAGGGATAATCTCACTTTTGATGCCGTTGCAGGCATAAGCAATTACCGGTTCCGGGTATCAGAGTCTGACACTTCAAGGCAATGGGAAGCATACAGGATCAATTCTTCAATCCTTTACAGGAACGCCAGGTGGAATTTTTCATGGCGCCCGGCAGGGAATCACAGGATTGATTTCGGAATTGCAGGGATCCTGTATGATATCAATCCGGGAAGGCTGGCCGGCCTTTACCAGGAATCGGTGATCAGGAAGGTTCAGCTCAATCCTGAGAGGGCAGTCGAGAGCGCAGTGTACATTACCGATAAGCTGGAAGTGAATTCACTGATCAGTGTGGAACTGGGGATGCGGTACACATTGTACTGCCTGCTTGGCCCCTCAAAGGTCAATGTTTATGAGACCGGTGTATCACGAACCCCGGGATCCATAACCGATTCCGTAATGTATGGCAGGAACAGGCCGGTCTGCAGCTATTCGGGGCTGGAACCCAGGCTCTCGGTACGATTCCTGATCTCATCCGGCAAATCGCTGAAAATAAGCTATAACCGGATCCATCAGTATGTAAATCTTATCTCAAACACAGCAGTCCCGGCGCCGACTGATGTCTGGAAGCTCAGCTCACCCGGTCTCAGGCCGCTGACCAGCGACCAGGTGGCGGCAGGATTCTACTGGGATATTAACGATGGGGCATTTGAAACTTCTGCAGAGCTCTACTACAAAAAGCTCACAAACGGAATTGATTACAAGAACGGCACACAGATCCTCCTTAATCCATACCTCGAGGCTGATCTTGTCAACCTGAAAGGGAGGAATTACGGGCTCGAGCTGAATGTAAAGAAGAACTCCGGGAGGCTCACAGGCTGGGCTGGGTTGACTTTGGCCCGGTCTGTTGAACAGACAAAGGGGCGATTCCCCGAGGACAGGATCAATAATGACCATCCATTCTCTTCCGATTCCGACAGGCCTGTAAGCCTTGTCATCAATGCAAATTATCACAGCTCAAGGCGATGGCGCTTTGGCGGCACTCTCAATTACAGTACGGGGCGGCCTGTCACACTTCCTGAGCTGAAATTCGATCACCAGGGTTACCAGGTAGTATATTTTTCCAACAGGAACAAGTACAGGCTTCCCGATTATCACCGCCTCGATCTTTCACTTACGCTGGATGAGTCGCTGGTACTCAGGAAGAAGATCAAAGGCCGATGGACGCTCTCGGTCATCAATGTCTATGGCAGGAAAAACGCTTATTCAGTCTTTTACAGGAAGGAGGCTGACAGTGTCTCTTCAGGGGAAAGCAGCTACGGCACATATATGCTGTATATTATCGGCCGGCCTTTCCCGACCCTTACCTATAATTTCTCGTTTTAGCATGAAACGGCCTGTAATAATTATATCTATTCTGATCCCACTTGCAACGGCATGCTACAAACCATACGAGGTAAAGGTCGCAACAGGTGAGAAAGTCCTGGTTGTGGACGGACTGGTTACGGACCAGGCTGACACGGGTGTTGTGGTTCTTTCCTTTGCCCGGCCATTCAATTCAAATGAATCAAATATCCCCGTTAGCGGTGCCAGTGTTTATGTGACAGATACCCTTGGCAATTCCTTCATTTTCAGGGAAGCAGGGGAGGGGGATTACAGGTCCGCCCCGCTGGAATTCAAAGGCATTCCGGGGCGGAGCTATACTCTCCACATTATCACCCCCGACGGAGATGAGTATGAATCAGACCCGCAGAAGCTATTGCCCGGAACCAGCCCCGACAGCATCTATGCCGAGTTCAGCACACAGGAGGAGCCTGATGAACTGACCGGTCAAAGGGTGACCACCCTGGGGGCGGCAGTACTTGCTGATCTGGGTAGCTCCGCCGGTGACCGGGCCGGATTCAGGTTCGCATCAAAACTGGTAAGGCAGTACTCCTACTCGCTCTATCCAAGGCTGAATTTCAACACAAACCTTGCCTTTGACTTTTACTGCTGGCAGACGATCATCCCAAATCCGGATATCAACCTCACAAATGAAATTTATTCCGTGAACCCGTCGCCAGTTAAAAAGCACCCGGTCTGTTTCCTTGATGACGATGTTTATTTTAATGCCCTGATGTATGGGCTCGATATGAATATGGCAGACACCACTGCCATTAAAATTTCATTCGGCAAACAGAGGTTTTACATCGAGAGGCGCATACTTTACCTGAACCTCTACACCCTTAACAATGAAACATATGCCTATTATAAGGAAATGGATGACCAGATGCAATCGAGAGACAGGCTGTTTGATCCGGTGGCAGCCAGGATCAAAGGGAACATCAGGTGCATATCGGATCCCGGGAAGAAGGCGCTCGGTTTTTTCGAAGCCTCCTCTGTCTCCAATTCGGCTTATGTGGTCGTCTTTGGTGATCCCGACAACTCTCAGCCTATACTGATCAGGACCCCGTACATTCTGCCCCCGGAGCCGACAGGCTGCAGGATCAACAGGTTCGGGAGCCCACACCAGGGACACAATATTCCGGCATTCTGGATCTTCGGTATCAGCCAGTGAAGCAGTTAATCCAGCTTTATTATTTCGCCGGGCAGGTTCCTGTCTAGGACCGAAATCCGCTGCCGGTCATTAAGCACAATGCCTTTAAGCGACAGAGTCTTGTGCAAAGTATTAAGGGCAGTCTCAGGTGTGTTGTTGTTCCTGCTGAGATGCGCCAGGTAGACATCCTTCAGATTATCAGTGAAGTTATCCGCCAGGAATGCGGAAGTCTGATGATTGCCCAGGTGGCCGTGATCTGACCTTATCCGGGCCTTAAGGAAATGAGGGTACATTCCATTTGCCAGCATTTCCTCGTCATAATTTGATTCAATCACCAGGTAATTGGCTGCTTTAATGTAAGCTGCAGACGTTTCGCAGATATGTCCCAGGTCGGTTGCAAAGGTTATTCGCTTTCCTCCGAAGCTGATATGGAACCCGATCGTTTCCGGCGCATCATGGCAGACCGGGAATGCCTCGATGTCAAATCCTGCCAGGTGGAATTTCTTTTTTACCGGGATCTCCCGGATGCAGTCGTGCGGGATCGTCCTGCAATAACCCGGAATGCTTTTCCAGATCGCACGGGTCGTGAATACAGGCAGGCAGTTCTTTCTGATCAGCACCTCAAGCCCCTTGATATGATCCGTATGATTATGGGTTATTAGAACCCCCATGATCACATTCATCGGGATACCCCTGGATTGCAGGAATTTGCGGATTGAGGTCGCCGAGATCCCCGCATCTATGAGGATCCCGTGAAATTCATTTCCCAGGTAATAGCAGTTACCGCTACTACCGCTGCTGAGGCTGCAAAAAAACAGGTCCATTCAAACTTTGCTGATACGGGCCAAAGTTAAATAAAGTATGATTAAGGGCCATGGCCTTTCCTGCACCAGCCATCCTGACCGAAGGCCGGTGCTGGGAAAACTCGCGGAGCATGTGATCTCCCTAATCAAAGAGGGAATCCAGCTTCTGATATGCTGAATGCATCGTTT
>DCFQ01000080.1:0-2816 GCA_002319915.1 Bacteroidales bacterium UBA1800
CGCCGGAGATCCCCACGGCGATGTAAAGATTGGGAGCTATGATCTTCCCGGTTTGCCCGGTATGCTCCTCATGTGAACGCCACCCTTCATCGGAGACAGGCCGCGAGCAGGCTGTCGCACCTCCAAGGAGGGCTGCCAGCTCTTCGATCGGACCCCAGTTCTCGGGAGATTTCATCCCGCGTCCGCCGGAGACCACAATATCAGCATCTGTCAGAAGGATCTTTCCTGTCTGTCTGAAGGTATCTGTGACAACTGTCCTGCCGGCAGCCCCGGGGGTTGCAGCGGCTATTATTTCAGGCACAGCTCCCGTTGGCCTTTCATTGATCTCAAATGAATTCTGGAGAATTGAGATTATCCTGATCGGCGACTTAATTGTTACATGCGCGAAAGCATTTCCCGAATAGGCTCTTTTCCTCAGGACAAAAGGTTCAAGGGAAAGAGGAAGCCCGCTCACACCCGAAGCCAGGCCGGCCTTTAGCCTCACCGACAGCCTGGGGGCAATCGCTTTCCCCGAATTGTTGTTGGTGAAGATGATCACTTCAGCACCTTCTTTAAGGGCAATTTCAGCCAGAGCATCGGTATAAACCTGGTTGTCAAGGGTTTTAAAATGATCCCCGGTAAGATTGATGATCTTAGATGCCCCGTAATTGCCAAGCCGTGCAAGCTCAGTTTCATCAGCCTTTCCCACCGACACCGCAACAACATTTGTCCTGACCTGGTCAGCCATGGCTGAAGCATAGGATACAAGTTCGTATGACTGCTTCTTGAATTTGCCCTCCCAGTTTTCCGTATATACTAATACTGACATATTTCGAGATTTTTCAAATTTTACGATCAGATAACTTTGGCTTCATTCTGAAGCAGATCAATCAGCTGACCTGCGTTTTCGGCATCGACGAATTTGCAGGCTGCCCTGGGACTGGGCTTCTCAAGGCCCGAGACAACTGTAAGTGCCTCTGTCTGTACAGGTTCAAGGAGTTTTACAGGCTTGGTCCTGGCGGTCATTATTCCCCTCATCGAGGCAATTCTCGGCTCTTTTGCTATGCCCTTCTGAACGATTGCCACAAATGGTGCCGGTATCCTGATGGACTCCTTGCCCCCGTCAATGTCCCTCGTCAGGATCGCGGTTCCGTTTTCGATCCTGATGCCTGATATGGCTGACACCGAAGGGATCCCGAGAAATTCCGCCGTCATCCCTCCGACTGCAGAGTTATTGTGGTCACTTGATTCAATTCCGCAAAAAACGATGTCGAATCCTTCTTTCCTGACCGCCTCAGCAAGCTGGGCCGCAACAAAATAGGAATCTGAAGGATCGGCGTTCACCCGGATGGCATCGTCAGCCCCGATTGCGAGAGCTTTCCTGAGCGTCGGTTCAGAAGTTGCCAGTCCCACATGAGCCACCGTAACTGATTTGACACCGGTTGCCGCATCATCCTTCAGCTCGAGCGCACGGGTAAGTGCAAGCTCATCCCATGGATTGATAACCCATTGAATGCCCGTTGTATCGATGGAAGTATTTGCCTCCGTGAACCTTATTTTGGTAGTGGTGTCGGGGACATTGCTGATACATACAAGAATTTTCATCAGTTTCTGATTATCGGTTTCTATTCACAAGTGCTTTGAACTACGAATGCAACAATCTTGTTTGAGGCGGCAAATATAATAATTATAGCTTCATAAACAAATCATCAATTATGTACTATAAAGATGTGTTCGAAATTTCACTTGCCTCTAATATATTACATATCATAGAATTGTCTGCGAATATTCAGACAGGTGTCACTATTGGTCGAAAATTACAGGGAACGGGGCACTTTCAAAGAAATGCTTTCCGGACTAAAAAAATATGACTTTTAAGCTTAAATTCGCACACCATAAAGTATCAACCCGGAACGAATGAAAAACAGGATCAGGATCTACGGCGGTGTCATGCTTTCCATGATCTTCTGGGCATTTTCCTTCATCTGGTTCAAGATCGCAAACAGGGTATTCCCCCCTGTGACCATAATATTCCTGCGTCTGGTATTTTCGATAATCCTGCTTTCTTCATACCTGTTCTTCAAAAAGAAATTCAGCACGATCCGGCGTGAAGACAGGAAGCTTTTCATCATGCTCGCCCTTTTCGAGCCGTTCCTCTATTTCCTCGGTGAAAGCTTCGGTCTCACATATGTCTCCGCAACAGCTGGTTCGGTGGTGATCTCGACAATTCCGGTGGTTGCAACGGTGGCCGCCTGGATCATTTTCAGGGAAAGGCTCAGGGCGATCAATTATGCAGGCATAATCCTCTCCTTCATCGGGATCCTAGTATTCATACTCAACAGGAACGGATCCATCTCTTTCAGCCCCAGAGGGCTGATGCTGCTTCTCCTGGCTGTCTTCAGCGCCACGGGTTACAACCTTACACTGAGCAGGCTGGTCGGGAACTACGGCCCGGTATTCATTGTCTTCATTCAGAGTACACTTGGCGCCATATTCTTCCTGCCTGTCTTCCTGGCCCTTGACTTCAGGCATTTCACGGAGATCCATATGACCTTCAGGGCATTTGTTCCAATCCTCGAACTGGCAGTCTTCGCGTCGTGCGGGGCTTTCATCCTCTTTGGCTATTCCGTAAGGAACATGGGGGTTACGAGAGCGAATGTGTTCACAAATTTCATCCCGCTCATGACAGCCATTTTCTCATTCTTCCTTATTGGAGACAAACTGACCGTTCAGAACATCACCGGCATGATAATCGTGGTCGCCGGGGTGTTCATGTCTCAGATTAATGGCCGGCGCGACGAGACCGATGATGCCATAATACTTACCGGAAAAACTGC
>DCFQ01000080.1:3124-12163 GCA_002319915.1 Bacteroidales bacterium UBA1800
TGGTTAACTGGTTAACTGGTTAAATGGTTAACTGGTTAACTGGTTAACTGGTTTAATGTTTACTGGTTTGAACGTTTGCTGGACATAATGGCATAATGAGAGGCTCCCCCTCGCCCCTGGGAGAGGGGGACACAGGGGGAGAGGGGGACAAACGGTGGATGGAGACATATATCATGAGAGTGAGATAATTACGCATTCTTTAAATAATTCTGGACTCCTGCCTTTAAAATCATAATTTTACGGTGATATTCAAATGATGGGAAGAAGGACCCTCATAATGCTGCTGCTTGTCACTGAAGCCAACTGCTTTGCCCAGACGGGGGGCGATCATGTTTACGAATTCCTGAGCCTCACCCATTCCGGGCTTGTAACATCACTTGGAGGGACCAATGTTTCCATATCAGGAAACAATCCCGATCTTGCATACCACAATCCTGCCCTGCTCTCCCCGCTGATGGACAAATCGCTCGTGCTCAATTATTCAAACTATTTTGCAGGAATCAATTATGGGCAGGCAATATATTCAAAGAGCTTCGGGGGCGGCAACAGCTTCGCTGCCGGGATCACTTACCTAAATTACGGATCATTTACGGCAGCTGATGAAACCGGTGTGATCACCGGTGATTTCGGTGCCGCGGAGTATGCCTTTTCATTTATTGCCTCGCATGAGATTGACTCATCCTTTACGGTTGGCGCAGCAATCAAGCCTGTGCTCTCAACACTTGAAAAATATACTTCCTTCGGATTGGCTTTCGATGCGGGGATCTCATGGCACAGCAGCAACAGGCTCCTTTCAGCAGGGTTTGTCCTTAAGAATGTCGGGCTCCAGGTCACGACGTACTGGGGGGAACCGGCGAGAAGCCTTCCCTTTGAGATCCAGTCGGGAGCATCGATCCGGCTTGCCCATGCGCCTTTCCGGTTCTCTCTGACCGCCAGGCACCTGGAGAAATTTAACCTTTCGGATTCGGGCAGCTACGGGTCAGGGAAAACTGGGTCCTCATTTTTTGATAACATTGCACGGCATATGATTGCAGGCGTGGAACTTATACCTCACAAGAATTTCTATTTCTCGGCAGGATACAACTACCAGAGGAGAAAAGAGCTCCGGGTGGAATCAGTCTCATCAGCCGCAGGCTTCTCCTGGGGATTCGGGATAAACACCTCGTTCATGAACATCGAATTCGGAAGAGCCACTTACCACCTGGCCGGATCTGTAACCAGTATATCGCTGGTAATCAGGCCCGACAAAGTAATCAGGAAGCTTCGCAGCTGAAATTAAAATTGGTTTTCCTTCATATTTTTCACATCTTTGTGCTCTTCCGGAAAAAGGATGGATAAGAGACTCATAATCGCAATCGACGGGTATTCTTCCTGTGGTAAAAGCACCTTTGCAAAAGCTATCGCGAAGGAACTGAAGTACATCTATATCGACAGCGGGGCCATGTACAGGGCAGTAACCCTCTTCTGCCTGAGAAAGGGCTATATCGGCAAGGGTATTTTCAGTCTGGAGGCAATACTTTCGGACCTGCAGAACATACATATTGGCCTCATATACAACCCGGATATCGTTGAGTATGAAACCTTCCTTAATTCGGAAAATGTTGAAGCCGAAATAAGGGGATTTGAGGTTTCGAATTTCGTGAGCAGGATTAGCCAGATCCCTGAGGTAAGGTCAAGGATGGTAGAGATGCAGAGGCAGATCGGGGTTTTCAAGGGCATCGTCATGGACGGCAGGGATATAGGCACTGTAGTATTTCCGGACGCTGACATTAAGATATTCATGACCGCTTCGGTCGACATCAGGGCAAAGAGGCGGTACGAAGAGCTGAAGGGCAGGAATATCGAGGTCGATTTTGAAGAGGTAAAAAGAAATATCATAGCGCGTGATATTGCTGATGAGAACAGGGATATCAGCCCACTGCGGAGGGCCGATGATGCAATTCTCCTCGACAACAGCAGGATGTCTGTTGCCGGGCAGATGGAATGGGTAAGGAATATAATCGCGGCGAAAAGGAATGGTAGTTGAGGTAGATAAAAGATCAGGATTCTGTTTCGGGGTCCAGAATGCCGTCAAGATTGCCGAAAACGCCCTGCTGAAGGGTGAAAGGGTGTTTTCACTGGGTTCCATAGTGCACAATGACAAGGAAGTGGAACGACTTTCCGAGCTTGGCCTGGTATCTATCGATCACGACGAGTTCATGAACCTCAGGGATTGCAGTGTCCTTATACGTGCTCACGGGGAGCCGCCTGAGACCTACGAAACGGCAACCAGAAACAATATAACCATAATCGAGGCCACCTGCCCGATCGTGAAACGCCTCCAGTCGAGGATCCGTGAAACATGGCTGGCTGCCAGGCAGGGATCGGGACAGGTAGTCATTTTCGGGAAGCCGGGCCATGCCGAGGTTGTCGGCCTCATGGGACAGACTGACAATGAAGGCATACTTATCTCAGGGCCTGATGATCTGTCAAAGATCGACTTCACAAAACCGGTCTGGCTTTTTTCCCAGACTACCATGAGCGCAGGTGAATACAAAAAGACCGGCAGGCTGATCACAGACAGGATGAAGGAGGCCGGGGTATGCGACCCTGACCTGGACCTTGTGGTTAACAGAACAGTATGCAACCAGGTGTCGAACAGGGAGCCCCACCTCAGGGCCTTCGCCCGGCGCCATGATGTCGTGATCTTTGTAAGCGGACGTGAGAGCTCTAACGGCAAGATGCTCTATTCGGTCTGCAAAAGCGTGAACCAAGGGACTCATTTTGTTTCATCACCTGAGGAGATCGAAAAATCGTGGTTTACCGGGAAAAGCTCTGCCGGCGTTTGCGGTGCAACCTCCACCCCGAAATGGCTCATCGAAGAGATCACCCGTATTGTGTCAAATATCTGATGGGTTCAGATTCCTAACATTTTACGTAATAATTTTTTCTTACATTTGTGCCTTCAAAATTCAGACATGGGAAAAATCAGGAAGATTGGAGTATTGACATCAGGGGGTGACGCTCCCGGAATGAATGCAGCAATACGCGGTGTAACAAGGACCGCAATTTTCAACGGACTCGAAGTAGTCGGCATAGGACATGGTTACCAGGGTCTTATCGAAGGCATCTTCCGTCCGCTTGTTGCGAGCAGTGTAAGCGATATCATCCAGAGGGGCGGAACAATCCTTAAAACTGCCAGGTGTGAAGAGTTCAGGACCCCGGAAGGAAGGCTGAAGGCTTTCAATAACCTAAGAAATCAACAGATCGACGGTGTTGTAGTGATCGGAGGCGACGGATCATTCACCGGGGCCAGGATATTCAACGAAGAATATGACCTTCCGTTTGTGGGGATTCCCGGGACCATCGATAATGACATTTATGGGACTGATTATACAATAGGCTATGATACAGCCCTTAATACCGTTGTGGAGGCAGTTGACAAGATCAGGGATACCGCAAGCGCTCACAACAGGATGTTCTTTGTCGAGGTGATGGGTGCTGAAGCGGGATTCATTGCGCTTTACAGCGGTATTGCAACTGGTGCCGAGGCAATCATAATCCCCGAGGTAAAAGGGGAAGCCAGGAATCTGAAGAAGATGTTAGAGAATGGAAACACAAGGGCCAAATCGAGCAATATCATCATCGTTGCTGAGGGTGATGAGGATGGGGGTGCAATCGGCATTGCCAAGAAAGTCAAGGACGAATTCAAGGATTATGATATCAGGGTATCGGTACTCGGCCATCTGCAGCGCGGGGGCTCTCCATCGGCAATCGACAGGGTAAATGCAAGCCGTCTCGGCCACGCAGCTGTCGAAGCCCTGATCGACGACCAGAAAAGCGTAATGGTGGGACTGGCAAACGGAGAGATTGTACTGGTGCCGTTCCGCAAGGCCGTTAAGCTCCACAAGGACGTTGATCATACGCTGGTAGACCTTGCAAGGGTCCTGTCAGTCTGAGATGCAAACATGATAACTGATCCGTAACCCTTTAAACAAGTTACCGAAATGCCTGAATCGAAGGTTTACTTTACCAATCTGAGGACGAAACCAAACCAGAATCTGCTCAGGAAGCTTGAGATCCTCATTGAAAAAGCCGGGATTGGAAGAATTAACGTTGACCATAAGCTTGTGGCAATCAAGATTCATTTCGGGGAGCCGGGAAACCTGGCCTACATACGGCCGAATTATGCCGCAACACTTGCCAGGTATCTGAAATCGAAAGGAGCAGTTCCATTCCTGACCGATTGCAATACGCTTTACAGTGGCCGTAGGGCAAACGGACCCTCCCATATTGATGCCGCATTCGAGAACGGGTTTAATCCGCTGTCGGCCGGCTGCCCCGTAATCATTGCCGACGGTATCAGGGGGACAGAATTCAGGGAAGTCGAGACCGGTCTTGAGCTTTGCAAATCAGCCAAAATAGGTTCGGCCATAACTGATGCCGATGTCATTATCTCCATGAACCATTTTAAGGGACATGAGCTTACAGGATTCGGCGGCGCTCTCAAGAACCTTGGAATGGGATGCGCATCAGTCGGCGGAAAACTTTTCCTCCACTCGGGTTCATCACCAGAGATCTTCGGTGAGAATTGCACGGGTTGCAGGATCTGTGAGAAATTTTGCGGTCATGACGCTGTAAAGGTCGGGAAAGATAAGATTGCGCACATTGATTATGAGAAATGTGTCGGCTGCGGTCAGTGTGTGGCTGTTTGCCAATACGATTCAGCACGGGTCGTATGGCAGAATTCCTCGGAGTCGGTCTGCAGGAAAGTGACTGAGTATGCCTATGCAGCGGTGAAGGACAAACCGTCATTCCATATCAACTTCATAATGAGCGTTTCGCCGAACTGCGATTGCTGGGGAGCCAACGACTACCCTATCGTTCCCGACCTGGGTATTGCCGCTTCTTTCGATCCGGTGGCCCTCGATAAGGCCTGTGCCGATCTTGTGACGGATGCGCCGGTCCTTCCGGGAAGCAGGCTGTGTGACAATCACGATCCTGATGAACTGAAAAGCCACGATAAGTTCAAGCTCGCACACCCCGATACGTCATGGCAGTCAGGTATTGATCACGGCGTAAAGATCGGACTCGGGAACAGCAAATATGAGCTGATCACTCTTTGATCCTCAAAAGGAGCTGCTAAACTTTGATTTCCTTCGCAATCTGCTTAATTTTGTAATCCTGCTCACCGGGCAGTCAAAAAAGGGGATCCATGAATGCAAAAGTCAGAATTGCCCGCTTGTCAATAATCTCAAACACCACTCTTATTATCATGAAAGTGGTGGTCGGCATTTTGAGCGGGTCGGTGAGCATCATTTCCGAGGCTATCCACTCATCGATGGACCTGATTGCAGCCGTGATCGCTTTCGTATCAGTGAAAATGTCCGACACGCCGCCTGACCACCGGCATCCCTACGGGCACGGGAAAATTGAAAACATATCCGGTGTGATCGAGGGCCTCCTCATTGTCGTTGCAGCAGTCCTTATTATTGTAAAAGCAGTGAAGAAGCTGCTCGGGGAACCCATGGAGCTCGAATCGATCTGGATAGGGTCGCTCGTAATGTTCGTCTCGGCAGGTGTCAACTGGATAGTTTCAAAAAAGCTGTATAAGGTTGCCCACATGACAAATTCTGTCGCCCTTGAAGCAGATGCTCTGCATCTGAGGACCGATGTGTGGACCTCACTCGGCGTCGCTGCAGGACTTGGGCTGATAGCCCTGACAGGGATCAAGTGGCTTGACCCGGCAGTTGCCATTCTTGTTGCACTGTTCATCATCCGGGAATCATACTCTCTTCTGCACAAGGCGTTTTCTCCACTCCTGGATACCGCCTGGGGAGATGCCGACATAGGCAGGCTGGAGGAAAAGCTCAAGGAGCTGAAAGTCGATTACCATGATCTCAGGACCAGAGCTGCCGGCAACTATAAGTTCCTCGATATCCATATCCAGATCCCGGAGACTGAATCGGTCGGAAATGCACATAACTATTGCGACAGGATCGAGGATGAGCTAAAAAGCTCGTTCAGGAATCTCACCATCAACATACATGTGGAACCGAGCTGATCAGCAGCCCAACGACCCGCATCAATCCGTGTATTTCAGCCGCAGGCTGTTGCTTACCACGCTGATGCTGCTCAATGCCATGGCAGCACCGGCTATCATCGGATTCAGCAGGAAGCCATTCAACGGATAAAGGACACCGGCGGCGATCGGGATCCCGATCAGGTTATAGATAAATGCCCAGAAAAGATTCTGCCTGATGGTTCTCACGGTGTTCCTGCTGAGTCGGATAGCCACAGGAATTAGCGACAGCTTGCTGCTTATAATCGTCATCTTTGCCGCATCTATCGCTATATCGGAGCCTTTTCCCATGGCAATGCTCACGTCGGCGGTCGCCAGCGCCTGGCTGTCGTTGATTCCGTCACCGGCCATACCAGTAACTTTCCCTTCCTTTTGGAGGGATTCAATGAAACCGGCTTTATCCGATGGCATCATCTCTGCCCGGAAAGCCCCGATGCCCGCCCTGGCAGCCACGGCTTCGGCGGTTTTGCGGTTATCTCCGGTCACAAGATATACCTCGACGCCGAGTTCCCGGATTTGCCTGACAGCCTCTGCAGAATCCTCTTTCAGCTTATCAGAAAGTGAAATGACAGCAAGGACCATCCTGCTATCTGCAAAGCAAATTACCGTACCGGCTTCGCTCTCCCACTTGTCAGCCAGATCCAGGAGCCTCCGGCCGAAACTTATACCGTTGTCATTCATTAACCTTGATCCCCCGGTGAAATACCTTGATTTTCCGTATGATCCCGAGATCCCTTTTCCTGTCACGCTCTCTACTTCCGTAAGGGGAACCTCACCGGCTGAATCCATGAAGTGACCTGCCACTGCCCCGGCAAGGGGATGTTCCGAGAGCTTTTCAAGGCTAAAAAGGATATTCCTGTTAAGTTCTGTGTCCGCTCCTTCAGACCATTCGATATTGTTCACCGACGGCTTCCCTTCGGTGAGTGTACCGGTCTTGTCGAGGATCAGCACGTTCATCTTGTGCGCGAGCTCAAGAGCCTCGGCATCCTTGATGAGAATATTGTTCTCGGCACCTTTCCCGATACCGACCATTATAGCGGTTGGTGTTGCCAGCCCAAGCGCACACGGGCAGGTAATTACCAGGACCGTAATCATCGAGAGCAGTCCCTGTATGAATCCGTTCTCCCCGCCGAAGATCCACCATACCCCGAGTGTAACCACAGAAATACCCACAACGGCGGGAACGAGGATGCCCGAAACCTTGTCAACCAGTTTCTGGACAGGCGCCTTGCTACCCTGTGCTTCCTGGACAAGCCTTATAATACCGCTCAGCATCGTCTCCGCTCCCACCTTCTCCGCGACAAACCTAAATGTTCCGTTCTGGTTGATAGTCCCGGCGAAGACACCATAGCCCCCTTCTTTCAGAACCGGCACAGGTTCGCCAGTTATCATGCTCTCGTCAACGTAGCTGCTGCCTTCCCGGACTGTCCCGTCAACCGGGATCTTCTCACCGGGCCTTACCAGAATCAGGTCGCCCGGCTTGACCTTTGAGATGAGGAATTCCCTGACCTCCCCAGACGGAAGGACCTTGAATACAGTCCTGGGCTGAAGGCCGATCAGCTTTTTAATTGCGGAGGAAGTATTTGCCTTTGCCCGCTCCTCAAGCAGCTTGCCAAGCTGGACCAATGCAATCACAACACCGGCTGCTTCAAAATAAACATGCGCCTCCAGCCCGTGATTTACCCAGAACTGGGGAAAAAGTGTGTTGAATATGCTGAAGAGATATGCGATCCCGGTGCTCAGCGAGACCAGAGTGTCCATCGAGGCGCTTCCATGTCTTGCCTGTTTCCACCCATTGATGAAAAACGACCGGCCCAGCCACATTATCGGTGTAGCAAGCGCCCACATGATAAAGTGGGAGTATGGTATCTTCATAAAGACCATACTTATCAGCAAAAGGGGCAAAGCCAGGACCAGCGCGAGAAGGGTACGGAGCCTCATCGTTCTGTACCGCTTCACCTGCAGGCTCTCAAGCTCCTCCTTCGCCTTTTCAGATTCATCCGTGATCAGATCATAACCTATCGAACTGATGACTTCTTTCAGGGCAGTGGGCTGCACAACTTCCGGATCATATTCCACCGTTGCCGCCTCGGAAGCCAGGTTCACTGCCGCAAATAAGACCCCCGATTGTTTGCTTAATGTACTTTCAACATTTGATGCACACGATGCACACGACATACCGGTCACCGGGAACTGCTTCCTGATGATGCGGCGATCACTTTCCTTTCCGGCTTCCGGACTCTCCGTTACCGTTGACCCTGCCCTATTGCCATTATTTTCTTCTTTATCCATATCCGCTAAAATAATTACCAACGGCTTCCTTGTCAAATTTAAATCAAATGAATCAGGTTTATAAGTTTTTATTGCTGTTCACATAACAAAGGAACAATGGAAATGTTTAATTATGATTGCCGGCAGGAAACCCTGGATGGTTTTGGAACAGCCGTCATTAATACAATTTAAATCGAACCGGGGAATGATAGAAGTAATTAAGGGAGATATTACCAAAACTGAAGCTGACGCGATCGTCAATGCTGCCAATTCATCACTCATGGGCGGAGGAGGCGTTGACGGCGCCATCCACAAGGTGGGCGGACCTGCAATACTTGCAGAATGCAAGAAGATCGTTGCAAAGCAGGGAAGCTGTCCGGCCGGCCAGGCAGTGATAACAGGAGCCGGAAGACTGCCGGCCAGGTTCGTGATCCATACTGTCGGTCCGGTGTGGCACGGCGGAAATAACAGGGAACGAGAGCTGCTGGCCGATTGCTACCGGAATTCCCTTGAACTGGCGGGAAAAAATGAATGCAAGTCGGTGGCTTTCCCGAATATCAGTACCGGTGCCTACAGGTTTCCGAAGGATGAGGCCGCTGAGATCTCGGTCAGAACAGTAAACGACTACCTTTCAAAAAGCACGATCGAAAAAGTCATTTTTGTCTGCTTTGACGAGGAGAACGAAATGCTTGTGAAGGAGCAGGTAA
>DCFQ01000039.1:0-34138 GCA_002319915.1 Bacteroidales bacterium UBA1800
CCATTCTCGTCTTTTTCTCCTTCTGGCTTTTCCTCCTTGTAAGATCGACTATAAGAAGCATGCGCCCCGAAATAACAAGGTTCTTCCTGTTCAGGGGCATAAATGAACCCGCATCGCGCGATATCAATACACTCTTTTACTGGCAGTCGACAGTATTCAATTTCATTGCTTTCCTGGTCCTGAGCCTTTTTGCGTATACCGCAGCCCTGTACTTCGATGTGGTCCCGCCAGGATTTTCGCCGCTGCTGGCTGTCATTATCCTCTTTGGCATTTTCTCGGTTTCGGTGACGGTGCGGCACCTGGTATGCCTCTCCGCGGGAAACCTGAGCGGGCAGCAGGAAGCTTTCAATGAATACCTGCTGAATATTTACCAGTCATACAGGTTCAGTTCGGGCATTCTCTTTGTCGTTATACTCCTCACGCTTTACACATACATCCTTCCGGCGTCAGTAAGCATAACCGCGGGGATAGGTGTCATAATGCTCTTTTACATTTACCGCGTGATCAGGCTTATATTGATTTTTCTAAAAAGACATATTTCAATTTACTATTTGATTTTATACCTTTGTGCGCTGGAAATTTTGCCCATGTTGATATTGGTAAAGTATTTTACTACGGTTCATGTTTAGGGTGTTAAGCAATTATTTGGAAGCAAAACCTAATCTTTAAGGAATTGAAAATAAGGAAGATTTTAGTGTCGCAGCCAGAACCGAACAACCCGAAATCACCATATTTCGAACTGGCAAGGAAGTACAACCTGAAGATCGATTTTAAACCATTTGTGCAAGTAGAAGGGATCGCCCTTAAAGACTTCCGTCAGCAGAAAGTCAATCTCCTGGATTTTACGGCGGTAATTTTTTCAAGCAAAACGGGTATAGATCATTTCTTCAGGATCTGTAACGAGATGAGGATAGTTGTTCCGGATACAATGAAGTATTTCTGCATCACTGAAAACGTGGCATTTTATCTTCAGAAATATATTGTCTACCGGAAGCGCAAGATCTTTCACGGCAAAGCTAAGTTCCAGGATCTGATCGACGTGATCATCAAACACCGGGACGATAATTTCTTTGTTCCCCTTTCAGAACCGCATAATGCGGAAATTCCCGATCTGCTCGACAAGAACAGCATCAAGTTCACTGTCGGTACCCTCTATAAGACCATCAGCAGCCATTTCTCCAACATCAATGATTTTGATTACGATATCCTGGTATTTTACAGCCCCTCCGGCATTAAATCGCTGAAGGAGAATTTTCCGGATTTCATCCAGGGGGATATCAAGATTGCGGCATTCGGTCCGACCACTGCATGCGCAGTTCAGCAGGAAGGATTGAGGCTCGATATTAACGCACCGAATCCCAAGGCCCCTTCGATGACTATGGCTCTTGACGATTTTCTTAAAGAGTATAACAGGAACTGCAGGTAACAAGCCAGGAATTTCCCGGTAGCCGGCCTGAACTACAAGCCGGGCATTTCCCTCATTTTGATGTTAACATGAACAACAGGGGAAGATACAGGTTCAGAAAATCAGAGCGCCTTTGCAGCAGGAAGCTGATCGATGAGATCTTTGAAAAGGGAAACATCTTTTACACTTCCGTTTTCAGGGTAGCCTGGATCCGTAGCATGACAGGCCTCCCCCAGCCTGCACAGGTAGTCCTTAGCGTCCCAAAAAAAACAATCAGGTCTGCAGTTGCCAGGAACCTCATCAGGCGAAGGATGAAGGAAGCCTACCGAAAAAACAAATATATCCTTTATGATTTTCTAAGTGCGGCAGACATGAAGCTGGCATTTATCCTCATTTACAGGAAACCTTCGATCATCAGCTACCGTGAAATTGAAGAGTCTGTCATTGAAACACTTGTAGCATTATGCGACCATGTTAAACAAAAGAATGCGAATCTTGTTAAAAAAGAATAGAACGAATTCATAAGGTTATACAGGGTTAATTATTTTAATATCAGTATCATTGCAGTCACTTCAAATTATTTTCACAAAACAATCAAAGCATCATATCAAATGAAAAAAATTTTCAGGGGAAAATTCATTCTCGTCACGGTCCTGGTTTTGACTGCCGGGTTAAGTACAGCTTTCTTCACTATCCAGGAAACGAGGGATTTCAAGATAGCCAGGAATCTCGACATATTTTATTCGATGTTCAGGGAGCTGAATACCTTTTATGTCGATCCGATCGACCCTGATAAGCTCGTGAAAACAGCGATAGATGCAATGCTGAAGACACTGGATCCGTATACTGTCTATTACCCTGAATCGGAAGGAGAAGAGGTTACATTCATGACAACAGGGAAATATGGCGGCATCGGCTCCCTTATACGCCCTGAAGGTGACAGCATCGTGATCGCAATGGTTTACAAGGGATTCCCGGCAGATGTTGCCGGCCTGAAGCCGGGAGATATTCTTAAGAAAGCCGACGGCGTTCCGTTGAACGGACTCTCAACGGAACAGGTTAGCGAAAAGCTCAAGGGGAATCCGGGCACCATTATCAAGCTTGCGGTCGACAGGAACGGGCATGATATGGAATTCGATGTCAAAAGGCAGAAAGTGGTTGTTCCGCCGGTACCGTACTACGGTATGATAAATGCGAACACCGGTTACATCCGCCTCACTGGCTTCACCCAGGATTGCTCGGAAGATGTAAAGAATGCACTCGTGGCCCTGAAGGGGGAAAACGCCCGCCAGATAATCCTCGACCTGAGGGGAAACCCCGGCGGATTGCTGACCGAAGCGGTTGCCGTTGTAAACCTTTTTGTCGCCCCGGGGACTGAAGTTGTATCAACAAAGGGAAAGGTCAAACAATTTGATGAGGAGTTCAAAACGACAAAGGCGGCTGTGGATGAAAAGATCCCGCTCGCGGTCCTTATCAACAGGGGATCAGCCTCCGCTTCAGAGATCGTGTCGGGTGCTATCCAGGACCTCGACCGCGGTGTAATAATCGGACAGCGGTCGTACGGAAAAGGGCTGGTCCAGATCACCCGCCCGCTGAGCTACGGCACCCAGCTGAAGCTGACATCGGCCAAGTACTATATCCCCAGCGGCAGGTGCATACAGGCCCTCGATTTCTCTCACCCCAATCCCGACGGAAGCGTTGGGATAATCCCTGATTCGCTTATTACGGATTTCAAGACCAGGAACGGAAGGATCGTGAGGAATGGCGGTGGGATCACCCCCGACATTGCCATGCAGCCCGAGTCGCTCAGCCAGCTGGCATCAGAACTTTATATCAGGAACTATATCTTCGACTATGCCACATCGTACTACTGGAGCCATCCTGCCCCGGCATCGCTCACACAGGCTAAGTTCACCGACCGGGATTTCAATGATTTCCGTGATTTCCTGATGAAGCGGAAGTTTAGCTATGAGACAAATACCGAGGAATCGCTTAAAGATCTGATTACAAATGCTAAGAAGGAAAAATACTACGATATCAACAAGCAGCTTTTCGCCGACCTGGAAAAAGACCTCCACCCGTCGCTCGAGAAGGACCTGAACACCTTCAGGCCGGAGATCGAACAGCTGATCGAAGAAGAGCTTCTTGGCAGGTATTTCTATGAGGCCGGCTCGATCGAATGGACGCTCAAGACCGACAAGCAGGTCTCTAAAGCAGATGAAATATTGAACAATAAGGCTGAATACGGCTCGATCCTCGAAGGCAAGACCGGGTCGATCCTTTCCCCCGGGAACGAGAAAAAACCTGTTCTTGAGTCAGCTACTCCCGGTGTCTTCATGGATGAGAACCCGGGTTAAAGGGCCTCGTTGGCTTTCCAGCGGCCGCTTTCGTCTTCGAAGATCTCCTTTTTCCAGATAGGGAGCTTCTCCTTTATCAGCTCGACAGCCTTGGAACAGGCAGAAAATGCCTGTTTCCGGTGGCCTGCCGATGCCAGCACCACCATTGATATCTCCCCGGCGCCTACGAGCCCCCTCGAATGGAGGATCTCCAGGCCCCTTACGTCATTGAACTCCGAAAGGATCGTCTTGCTGATCTTGTCGGCTTCTGTTATCACCATCTCCTCATAGGCAGAGTATTCAATCCCTTTCACCTGCCTGCCTTCAACCTCATCCCTTCTGACCTGCCCGACAAAGAGCGAATGTGCGCCGCTTTCTGCATCGTTGCCCGCTTTCGCAAGCAATTCCGCTATTGCTGAAGCAGGCACTGGACCATCGATTAAGTGCATTTTGAAAATGGTTTAGGTTTAAAATTCCCCAAGCTTCAACCGCCTGCGAAGGGCGGAAGGAAAGCAATTTCATCACCCGGCTGTAAAACAGGATCGCTGTCGACAATTTCATTGTTAACGGCAATCCTGAAATTGTAGTGGAACAGCTCCGGGAAATCGTCACTGATCCTGTGCCTGAGATCGCCGAACGACCTGACCTCATTGTAATGCCTTATGCGGGTTCCGGTAACATCCGCCAGAACCCCGAAAAAAAGTACGCTGACTTCCATTTCCTGTTTTTATATTCCGGGGGTATTGAAACAGTTGAAATCATTTTACCGCAAATTCCGCAAAGTGATTTCGCAAGGTTCGCAAAGAAGAGTTTTTAAGCAATTTACTTTTACGCTCTTTGCGCCTGCCTGCCGGCAGGGTTAAAAAGAACTATTTCCAAACCCCTGTGAAGTTTCCTGCCTAATGCGCCTCCAGCCAGTTCCTGCCCGTGCCGCTGTCGACCTTTAACGGAACATCGATCTTCACGGCATTTGTCATCTCATACTCGACCATCTTCCGGAGCTTTTCCATTTCACCCGGAACCACTTCAAAGATAAGCTCGTCGTGTACCTGAAGGATCATTTTCGACTTGTAATTCCCCTCTTTCATCCTTTTGTGGATCATCACCATCGCAATCTTGATAATATCGGCGGCGCTTCCCTGGAGCGGGGCATTGATCGCATTCCGCTCGGCATTTCCCCTCACTACCTGGTTGCGGGAAAGAATATCCCTGAGATATCTTCTCCTGCCGAACATGGTTGTCACGAATCCTTTTTCCCTCGCTTTCTGAATGCTTTCATTCATATACCTCTTTATGCCGGGATAAGAGTTGAAATACCCGTCAATCAGGTCTTTTGCCTCCTTCCTCCCGATCGTGAGCCTTTCCGAAAGGCCAAACGAGGAGATCCCGTAGATGATCCCGAAGTTCGCGGTTTTGGCCCTGCTCCGCATTTCCCTTGTCACGTCCTTCTCATCTACCCCGAAGATCTTTGCGGCAGTGGCGGCATGGATATCGCTCCCCGAGAGAAAATCCTGGATCATGTTACTGTCGCCGCTAAGGTGCGCCATCAGCCTCAGCTCGATCTGCGAATAATCTACCGACAGGAACATGTTCCCTTCTTCGGGGACAAATGCCTTCCTGATCTCCCTTCCCCTTTCATCCCTGACCGGGATATTCTGAAGGTTCGGGTTGTTTGAGCTGAGCCTGCCTGTGGCAGCAACTGCCTGGTTAAACGACGTATGGATCCTGCCAGTCCTCGGGTTGACGAGCCCGGGCAGGGTTTCCACGTATGTTGAAAGAAGCTTTTTGAGGCCCCTGTATTCCAGGACCTTGTTTATGATCGGATGCCGGCTTGCCAGCCTCTGGAGGATCTCCTCGTTAGTGACGAACTGCTGTGTCTTTGTCATCCTTGCCTTGTCGTCGAGCTTCAGCTTTATGAAAAGGATATCACCCAGCTGTTTGGGTGATGAGATATTGAATTCGGTTCCGGCAAGACCATATATCTCCTTTTCAAGGGAAATTATATCGCTCCTGAGATCGACGGCAATCGATTTCAGGTTCTCCTCATTGAGCCTGACACCGTATCTCTCCATATCCGCCAGCACCCTTATCAGGGGCATTTCGATCTTTTCTGCCAGCTCAGAGAGCTCCTCCGCCCTTATCCTGGGACGGAACACTTCCTTCAATTGCCAGGTCACATCTGCATCCTCCACTGCATATTCAAGTACCAAATCAACCGGGACTGCCCTCATGTTCTTCTGGTTCTCGCTCTTTTCCCCTATCAGCGATTCGATATGGACCGGGCTGTACTTCAGGTAAGTTTCCGACAGAAGGTTCATGTTATGCTTCATATCGGGCTCAAGCAGGTAATGAGCGATCATTGTATCGAAGAGTTCCCCCTTCACTTCGATTCCGTAATTGCCGAGCACCTGGATATCAAATTTCATATTCTGCCCGGTCTTGATGATCCCCGGATCCTCAAACAGCGGACGGAGAATTTCCAGGATCCTTTTGGTCTCATCCTGCAATTCGGGGAAATGAACAAGATATCCCTTCCCTTTTTCCCAGGAGAAAGAGAGCGCAACCAGCTCCGCATCCAGGGGGTTGATGCCCGTTGTCTCCGAGTCAAAACAAATCTCCCGGAGCTTCAGTGCCTGTTTCATAAAGTCCTTCAGCTCACTGTCGTCCTTAAGCAGAACATAATCATGCTTTACGGTCTCAATTGTCGATAACCGCGCACCTGCCATTTCGGCTTCACTGCCGAAGAGGGTCCCCTGCGACGGGGCAGCGGAATCCTCAAACAGCGTCGCACCGGAACTGATCCCTTTCCCGGCTTCATCGATCTCCCTGATTATCTTCGAGGCAATGGTCCTGAATTCGAGCTCCTCAAAGAGGGTCGTAAGCTTGTTCCTGTCAGGTATCTCGGTTACAAGATCGTTTTCCATAAGGTCGACCGGGACGTTGAGTTCAATTGTCGCCAGCTTCTTTGATATTTCAATCTGGTCCCTGTAAGTTTCGATGNNGCTCACTTCAATGCCATAATTTGCCAGAACCTGTATATCATATTTAAGGTTCTGCCCTATCTTAAGAATGGTTGGGCTTTCAAGGACTGGCCGTATTATTTCCAGGATAGAAAGTGCCTCTTCTCTTGATTCCGGGAAATAGATGAGGTAACCGGTTCCTTTCTCCCAGGAAAAAGCCAGTGAAACCAGATCAGCTTCCAGGGGATTTACGCTTGTCGTCTCTGTGTCGAAACAGACCTCTTTCAGTTTACCTAGTTTGCTGACCAGGTCTCTGAGCTCATTGCCATTATCAACAATCAGGTATTCATGTTCGACCGTCTCAATTGATTTCCGGACATTTCCAACAGCAATCTGGCTGTCGCCAAAAAGTGTGCCCTGGGCAGATTCCTGAGTTGCTGCAAACAGCTGCTGTTCTTCTGCAGGTTTATCAGACTTTTCTATTTCGGCTAATATCCTTGCTGCAACGGTTCTGAATTCGAGCTCATCAAAGAGGGCTTTTAATTTGGGAACATCGGGTACCTCAACAATAAGAGCATTTTCATCTAGCTCAACAGGAACGTTTTGTTCAATTGTAACAAGCTTTTTGGAAAGTTCGATCTGCTCCCTGTTGTCTTCAATGATCTCCTTAAGCTTCCCCTTGAGTTCATCCGTATGCCTGAAGAGCTCTTCGACTGACCCGTATTCCGCAATGAGCTTCATTGCCGTTTTTGGCCCTACACCGGGTGCACCGGGAATATTGTCCGCTGTATCCCCCATAAGGGCAAGGATATCTATAACCTGCTTCGGGTCCTGAACCGAAAATTCCCGCTTTACCTCATCAACTCCCCATTTCACCGAATCAGCGCCGCTTTTGGAAGGCTTGAACATGAATACATTTTCCGACACAAGCTGCGCATAATCCTTGTCCGGCGTCATCATATAAGTCATATATCCCTTTTCGGAGGCCTTCCTTGCGAGCGTCCCGATTATGTCATCGGCCTCATAGCCGGGGAAATCGATCACCGGGATCCTGTAGGCCTCGATCAGGCGTTTGATGTATGGAACTGCAGTCCTTATGTCCTCAGGGGTCTCATCTCTTGTTCCCTTGTAGTCAGGATACATCTTGTGCCTGAATGTCGGTTCCGGCCTGTCAAACACCACGGCTATGTGCGACGGCTTCTGCTTCCGCAGGACCTCCTCGAGGGTGAGGAGAAACCCGAAAATTGCCGATGTATTCATCCCCTTAGAGGTGACCCTTGGATTCCTGATGAAAGCATAATATGACCGGAAGATCAAAGCATATGCGTCGAGCAGGAAAAGTTTCTTGTCATTGTTTTCCGTCATGGTGAAATTATTCATTATCCGATGCAAACCACTCTGCATATGAAGTGGCTGTCTCGTAGAGTTTAAGACTGTAAAGCCTGACACCTCCTGGCAGCTTTGTCCTTATCCTTGATGCAAAATCGGCGACAAGGTTTTCGCAGGTGGGCTGGTAACCGAGGATGCGGATGTTTTCGAACATCTCCTTCAGTGCATTCAGCTTCGCCGCTTCGAAATCGGAGGAGATTGCCACAGAATGATCAAACAGATCCACTATTTCTCTTCCGACAATCTTCCTGATGTCAGTAAAATCGATCACCATCCCGTTCTTCGGATGATCCTTTTCAGCGACAGGGGTTCCGGCAAGCGTTACAAAAAGCCTGTAGGAATGGCCGTGGACATTCCTGCACGGTCCGTCATAGTTCTGAAGGACATGTGCCATCTCGAACGAAAACTCCTTTGTCACCCTGATAACTGATGCCATTGTCTCTTCCCGATTAGTTTAACACAAAGTTAACCATTCTGCGCGACAAAAGGTTTACCCTGGCATCCTCCTTTTCAGCTACCGGGGTTTCCGTCTGAATGTTACAGGTTGATCTCCGCCCTCGTCTTTCAGTCCCTGAAATTTAATATTCATCATTAAATGAGCAACATCAGACAATATTTGCTATCTTTACCCCGATTAACAATATGTAAACGGAAACAGGCACAACCAATATGGGGATGACATTGCCGGATTTATTCGATAGGACCCTGCAGAAATTCAGGGAGAGGGATGCTTACGCTTTCGCCGGGGAAAAGCCTAAGACATTTGGTTCGACTGCCGCTGAGGTGGATTCACTGATCTCACTGCTCGAAAAGGCCGGGATCGAGCCGGGAGACAGGGTTGCAATCCTCAGCACCAACATGCCGAACTGGAGCTCGGCATTTTTTTCCGTTACATTCATGGGAGCGGTTGCTGTGCCCGTACTTCCCGATTTCTCAGCTACCGAGGTCAGGAATGTCCTGACGCATTCCGAAGCGAAAGCAATATTCATTTCATCCTCACTACTCCCGAAGCTGGATGAAGCAAAGCCGGCCTGCCTTAAGACAGCGATACTGACAGATGATTTCTCTGTCGTGTTTTCCGAACGCAATGATCTGGTCTACATGCAGGGCAGGATCCCCCGGGAAAAATATTCTCCGGGAGAAGAAGACCTGGCTTCAATTGTATACACTTCGGGTACCACGGGAAGATCAAAGGGAGTGATGCTGACGCACAGGAATATAGTGTTCAATGCCATGAAGGGTGCACTGATACACCACCTTGACGAGAATGACAGGTTCCTTTCAGTCCTTCCGCTCTCCCACACTTACGAAAACACACTGGGACTTATACTCCCGATGCTTTGCGGTTCATGCGTTTACTATCTCAGGAAGCCACCGACCCCATCAGTCCTGGTACCGGCACTTGCCGAGGTAAAGCCTACCGCAATGCTCACCGTTCCGCTTATAATTGAAAAAATATACTACAACAGGATCGTTCCGGCATTCACTAAAAACGGGATCGTGAAAACCCTGTACAAAATGCCTGCCGTCAGGAAAAAGCTGAATGCAGCTGCTGGAAAGAAGCTGATGGTGACCTTCGGTGGGGAACTGAGGTTCTTCGGAGTCGGCGGGGCAAAGCTTAACAGGAATGTCGAAAGGTTCCTGCTGGAAGCAAAATTCCCGTATGCCATAGGGTACGGACTCACGGAGACTGCTCCGCTGCTGGCCGGAACAGGTCCGAAAAACACGGTCTTTGAATCGACCGGGCCGGCAATCGATGGTGTCGAGATAAAGATCAACCATCCCGATGCGGTCACGGGGGAAGGGGAAGTGTGGGCCAAGGGACCCAACGTTATGAAAGGGTACTACAAGGAGCCCGAGATGACGGGCGAGGTGATCACCCCTGACGGGTGGTTCAGGACCGGCGACCTTGGAAAGATCGACAGGAGCGGGAACCTTTTCATTAAGGGACGGCTCAAGAACATGATCGTCGGCGCAAGCGGTGAGAATATCTATCCCGAAGAAATTGAATCAGTAATCAACAATTACCGGTATGTGATCGAATCTCTCGTGATCGAACAAAAAGGGAAGCTGGTTGCATATGTTCACCTCAACCTCGAAGAGCTCGAAAAGAAATATCAGCACCTCAAGGCAGATATGAGCAAGCAGATTGAGGAAAAGAAGCAGGAACTGCTTGCTGATCTGAAGGAATATGTCAACTCCAAGGTCAGCAAATTCAGCCAGATTAATAAAGTGATACAGCAGCCGGTCCCGTTCCAGAAGACGGCAACCCTCAAAATAAAAAGGTTCCTTTACACCTGAAAAGGAACCCCCATACCAATTCCCTGTTCCCTACGATGCCTGTTCGAATCTCTTATTGACCTCTTCCCAGTTGACAACGTTCCAGAATGCATCTATGTATTCAGGCCGCCTGTTCTGGTACTTAAGGTAATAGGCATGTTCCCATACATCCAGCAAAAGCAGAGGAGTCCCTTTTACCGGTGAGATATCCATGAGCGGATTGTCCTGGTTGGGCGTACTGCCGGTTGCCAGGACCATATCGGGTGTGAGGTAAAGCCAGGCCCATCCGCTTCCGAACCTCGTTTTTGCAGCGGTATTGAATGCATCCTTGAATTTGTCGAATGATCCGAATGTTTTTTCAAGCTCGGCCTTAAGCTTTGGAGAAGGGCCCGCTGATTTCGCGGCGAGGTTGTTCCAAAACAGCCAGTGATTGTAAAATCCGCCCGCATTGTTGCGGACCGGATCTCCGGCAGCTGATATCGAAGCGAATATCTTCTCCATCGGCATGGTATCGAATTTGGTGCCTTTGATCGCGGCTTCAAAGTTGTTAAAATATGTGCGGTGGTGCTTGTCATAGTGCAATTCCATCGTCCGTGCGTCTATGTACGGCTCAAGTGCGTTGTATTCAAACGGCAGAGCCGGAAATTCATGTGTGTTTAACTGTGTCATATCCGGGTTCATTGATTTGGTTAATTCTCCTGCAACTGATTTCCCTGCAACAATAGATGCAGCTACTCCCAATCCCAGGTTCTTCAGAAAATTCCTTCTTTCCATTTTGCTTTCATTTAAGTGTATAAACATGGCTTCCGGGGTTTTGTTCAACCCGCGTTAAATAAAACGGAGCGGAAGATTTTTCAAGCACCCGGATCCTTTCTTCAAAATAAATTCCTACATTTAGGAACCCAATTCCAAATTCCATACTAACTGCACCCGTAGCCTTTAGTTGCAGGACCGCATGCTTATTACATTTTTGCGGGAGTTTAGCTGAACGGCATGTGTTCCGGTCATTTCAATTAAATGCAGTTATCATGTATCTGGAGTATAATAATCAAAACAGGGAAAAATGAACAAACTCACTACGCTGGGGCGTATACTCTATGCCCTGCCCTTTGCTTTTTTCGGGATCAATCATTTTTTTATGATGGACTATTATATGGGGCTTCTGACCTCATTCATTCCCCATACTGCCTTTATCCTGCTGCTGACAGGGATACTGCTTATAGCCGCCAGTATTAGCATCATCACCGGCAAGTTTATCAGGCAGTCGACCATCCTGCTGGCTGTGCTTTTGTTCATTTTCATTTTGACAATACATATTCCGCACCTGGTGAAGGGAGTCGATACCACCGAGACGCTGATAAACCTTCTCAAGGATACCTCGCTCATGGGCGGTTCGCTTATGATCGCAGGGATCTATTCCTACAACAGGAAGCATGAAGAGGGAAAGTAAACCGGCAGAGCTGCTTTCACGGTACACGGACCTGGTAAAATACAGGCTCTCACTGGCCGTGACATTTTCCTCTGCTGCAGGGTACCTGATTGCCGGTAGGAAAGCTGATCCCGGGCTGATTGTCGTTTCAGCAGGAGTCCTTCTTCTTGCATCAGGATCGGCTGCACTCAACCAGGTCCAGGAAAGGCGAACGGATGCACTTATGGAGCGTACAGCTGGCAGGCCGATCCCCTGCGGGAAGCTGGAAGTCGGGAAAGCCCGCATTTCTGCGGCCCTGCTCCTCGTTTCAGGGACCATCCTGCTGCTTTTCTCAGGGATTTACCCGGCAATCCTTGGGGTCGCGTGCATACTCCTGTATAACCTGCTCTATACGATCCTTAAACCAAGAAGCATCCTTGCCGTTATCCCCGGGGCACTGACAGGCGCAATTCCGCCTGCTATCGGATTTACTGCAGCGGGCGGCTCAATTGCCGATCCCAGGATAATCTGCCTTTCGTCATTCATGTTCCTCTGGCAGCTGCCTCATTTTTGGCTGGTCATTCTTAAATACAGGGACGATTACTACCGTGCCGGTTTCAGGAACCTGGCAGGATTCATCGATCCGGGCAGGCTGAAGCTGCTGGTGCTTGGCTGGGTGATGGTCACCTCTGCCATCCTCCTCGGCTTTCTGGCATTCTCCGACGCATTCGGCAGGTTACCCGTCATAACGACTGCACTCCTGAATCCGCTGTTTATTATCCTTTTCATAAAAGCCCTCTTCCCCGGCGAAAAGCCTCTCAAATTCAGCGCAGCCTTTATTTTGCTCAATACATTCGGATTTTTGCTGATCGTCATACTGGTACTCGATTCCCTGCTAAAAAACAGAGGATAATTCAATTTTCCATAATTTTGAGGATTGTTCTCCGTTTAATATTCGGCTAAAACTAATTTCACATGAAAAAGTATTTGATATTTGCGCTTCTCGCCATACTGCCGGTTGCTTTGCAGGACTGCAAGAAGGACAAGGGCGAACCCCCTGTTTTGCCGCCGGCTGAATCAATGTCAATAGATTTCAGCAATTTCCAGGCAGGGAAAAAATCCGAAGTTGCCATTTCAATCCCAAAGGGCACCCAGACAAGCAACTGGGAATTTTCAGCTGGTGTCGCGCTGGTTTGGGAATCGATACTGACGACCACGCTGGCTGTCCCTGTTGCCTCATTCAAGCTGGCGGTAAACCAGAAGCCGGCATATGTCGACAACAAGACCTGGCAGTGGAGCTATGATGCCACGGTTCTGGGTGTCAGCTACAAGGCAAGGCTGACAGGCCAGATAACCTCCTCCAATGTGGTCTGGAAAATGTATATCACTAGACAGGGAGCCGGCGGATACGAAGACTTTCTGTGGTTTGAGGGTACATCGGCCCTGGACGGCAAAAGCGGACAATGGATACTCTACAGGAGCAATGCCGACCCGGTATCCATCCTGCAGATCGACTGGACTGTTGAAGGGACTGCAATCGGATCGGTCAAGTATACCTACACTGAGGTCGGGAGCCAGTTCAAGGATAGCTTCATCGAGTACGGCCTGACATCGGCCACCCTCAATGCATACTATACGATCCATTACTACAGCGCTGTTTACCTCGATTTCTATGACCTGAATGTGGAATGGAGCTCTTCGCTTCACAACGGAAGGGTAAAATGCCTGCAGTTCTTCGGGAATTCCGACTGGTATTGCTGGGACGGGAACTACCTGAATGTAACCTGCCCCGAATAGGTTAAAGCGTCTTCACCCCTCCTCTGGGGATAGAAACTGCCGAAAAGGTCATTGATCCTCCCGGCAGTTTCATTATATACCGGCAGATCAATTTTGTCAGAATTATTTTGCAATTTTGCCCACCGCATTAATAACAGGTAATTATGTCGAAAGGGAAAATGGCTGTGCTGCTTGTCATACTCATCCTGGTTGCTGACCAGGTGCTTAAGTTCTGGGTTAAAACCCACATGGTGATAGGCCAGGAATTACATCTGTTCGGTAACTGGGGTATGCTGCATTTCATTGAGAATAACGGGATGGCGTTTGGCCTTGAGATGGGAGGGGTTACGGGGAAGATAGTTCTGAGCATTTTCAGGATACTTGCAATCTCCGGGATTGCGTGGTTCCTGATGACGTCGGTCAGGAAAAATGCCAGTACTGCACTGATCCTTGCCGTAAGCGCGATCATGGCGGGTGCCATCGGCAACCTTATCGACAGTGCATTCTATGGTATGATATTCAGTGAAAGCCTTAACCACCCGGCAGTCTTGTTGCCGAAAGGAGGGGGATACTCCTCATTCCTCCTTGGCAGGGTCGTCGATATGTTCTATTTTCCTGTAATTGATACTCACTGGCCGGGCTGGTCGCCTTTCAGGCCCGGTGAGCCGCTTGTATTCTTCAGGCCTGTGTTCAATGTTGCCGACTCGGCAATCACATGCGGGGTTATTTCAATTATCCTGTTCCAGAAAAGGATGTTCAAGGGTACATTTTAGGACCTTATTGACAGCATTCACCGAGGCAGGAGAGGAAAGTCAGGAGATTGTCATTCTTCAGGAAGTAGTATGTGTTTTTGCCTTCACGCCTCGATCCAAGAATCCCCTTATCTTTCATTATCCCCAGGTGGTGGGAGGCCGTGGCCTGTTCAATCCCAACCAGCCTCTGGATTTCGGATACCGTCCGGCTCCTTCCGTCCTCGAGACACCCGACTATCGATATTCTCGCCGGGTGGGCAAGAGCTTTCAGCATCCCGGATGCCTTTTCAAGATTCTCAGGTTTAAGATCTTTAATTTCCATCAATGAGATATTTCAGGGCAAATATATTACAAATTTACTGTTCCTGCCTGTAAATGAACTTTAAAGAATCCTGTTTGTATTTATGTGTTAGCTGGTAAATCCTATTTTCATATCTTTGGATGAAACAATACCTGATGCCTGACCTCGCGAACATACGGAAACCTGTCAGCAGTGAAATGGCGCTGTTTGAGGACTATTTCGGGAAAACGATGAAGAGCGAGATCCCGCTCCTGAAAATCATAGTGAACTACATTTTCAGGCGCAAGGGAAAACAGATGCGTCCTCTCCTGGTGTTCCTTGCAGCCAAGCTCAATGGCGAGATCGCCGAACCGACATACGTTGCGGCCACTTTCATCGAGCTTCTTCATACGGCATCGTTGGTCCACGACGATGTCGTTGATGATGCGGAGGAGAGAAGGGGAGCATTGTCCATCAACGCCCTGTGGAATTCAAAGATCGCCGTTCTTGTCGGTGATTACATGCTTTCGAGAGGCCTGCTGATCAGCATCGAGAAGAACAGGTTCGATATGCTGGAGATCGTTTCGGAAGCAGTCAAATCGATGAGCGAAGGAGAACTCCTGCAGATCCAGAAGGCCCGCAAGCTAAACATAAAGGAAGAAGACTATTTCAAGATCATCAGGAGCAAGACGGCCGCCCTGCTGGCTGCTTGTACGGCCTGCGGCGCCCGGTCGGTTACCAGCGATCCAAACAGGATAAGGTCAATGAAGGAGCTGGGCGAAAATATAGGCATCGCATTCCAGATCCGGGACGATCTTCTCGATTATGAGGTCAAGGGCCTTACCGGGAAAGTACCGGGAAATGACCTTAAGGAGAAGAAGATCACACTTCCGCTTATACACGTGCTTGAGAAAGCCCCGCTCCGTGAGAAGAAGCGGATCCTCAGCATTGTCGGGAACGGGAAGAAATCCGGCTCCGACATATCGGAAGTGGTAAAGTTTGTGACCGACGGCGGGGGTTTAAAGTATGCCGGTATCAGGATGAACGAATTCCGTGACAAAGCCCTTTCAATACTCGACACATACCCCGAGTCGGACGCCAGGGACTCCCTGAAGGAGTTTGTGCACTATACGACTTCCAGAAATAAATAGGATCCAGGTCCCTGCACCTGGCGGAATCTGCAACCCGGTCGGTTATCAGCAGATGCGTACTACCTAAGCCGGCACCAGATCAACCTTGGTCACCCTCGACATATCACTCACGTAATGCCTCGACCCGAGGTAAAACAACAGCGCTCCGACCAGAAGCATGAAGGGTAGGATCGACATCGAGACCTTGAGGCTAGAGAGATCCGAGATCTTTCCCAGCACGATCGGTGCGGTGAATGAGCCCAGAAGATTCTGAACCGCCACCGCGATGGCGTACGATGTGGCCCTCAGTCCCGGATGAATGACATCCTGCGTGACTGCAACCGCCCCCGAGATAAATGTCATAACTGTTACCCCGAATCCAAAGAGGACCACGATCTGTGCTTTCCCGCTGAACACGTAAAATGCGATGAAAAGGATTATTGCCGACAACAGGGTTGACAAAGTCGGAAACAGCAGTCTTGCCCTCGGCTCTTTTACACGCCATTTGTCGATCAGGTATCCGCCCAGCGGCGCCCCGATAAGGGCAAGCAGCATCACGGCGCCTCCCAGCGTCCCTGCAGTTTTCGGCTCGATGTTCAGCTGTGTCTCAAAATACTTGGGCAGCCACACCATCATTGCAGTGGTCACAAAAACCACGGCAGCCATTCCGAAATATGTGAAAAGTACCGACGGCTTTTTCAGGAACTCCATGAAGATGTCCTTCCTCTCCATCCTGATCTTGTTGTTGAACTTATTTACATAAGAAAGGTCGACTGTTTTGTAGTCTTTCACGAAAAGGAACAATATCGCAATAAGGAATCCCGGCAGTGCCACCAGGCCGAATGCATGCTTCCATCCGAGCGACTGGGCAATGATACCGCCCATGGTAACCCCGACTGCCGACCCGAGAGGGATCGAGGCATTCCACAAACCCATGATCTTCGAACGCTTTTCGACAGGATACATCCCCGAGATTAAAGCGCTTCCACCCGGTGCGTACCCCGCTTCCCCGAATCCTATCATCACCCTTGCCATGAACAGCTGGACATAATTCCCGGTCAGAGCGCAGAGCGCCGTGGCGATACTCCAGATTATGGCCATTATCCCGATCGTTTTGGTCCTGCTCCACCTGTCGATAAGTATTGAGACCGGGAATGTGAGAATCCCGATCGCCAGATATATCACCGATACCAGCCAGCCGCACTGTGTATCGGTTATGAACCAATCCTTCTGAATGGATGTGAACATCGAGTTCACGACCATCCTGTCGGCGTAATCAAAAAGATAAAGAAGGAATAAAAGTGTGAACACATAATTTGAATACCTCTTCGAAAACAGGTATCCGCCCTGGGCGTCGGTTTTTTTCATAATGAAAACGATAGGGTTAGGTCCATACCAAGTAAATGAAAATAACTTTTTGTTGGTATCTTTATCCTAAATTTACGTCTTTATACTTATGAATCGCAGCCTGACTGCATTGTATTTTTAGAAATTAATAACCAGCAAAAACGTACAAAATGGTAAGCCTGAATCAGATCAATGAATTTATGGGAGCCGGTACCTTCGGCGTTGTCGGCGTTTCACGCAATCCGAAAAAATTCGGCTATGCAGCATTCAAGGAGCTTAAGGACAAGGGAATGAACGTGGTTCCGGTAAACCCTCATGCCGAGACTATCTATGGCGCCGGTGTTTTCCATGATGTCAGCAGCCTTCCGGAAGATGTAAAGGGACTGATCATCATGACCAAAAAGACTGAAACGCCTGCTGTTATCAGGAAAGCAAAGGAAAAAGGGATAAAGCAGATCTGGATCCAGCAGATGGCTGATTCAAAGGAGGCCCTGAAGGAGATTGAAGGCAGCGGCATCAACTGTGTTTCGGGAGAATGCATACTGATGCATTATAAACCCCACAGCATTCATAAATTCCACGCCGCATTGAGGAAGTTCTTCAGGACGTTCCCGAAATAGGCCGGCCCTGAGGCTGTATCAAAAGTCCTTTGTTTAGTCGCACAAAGGCCGGATTGCTGTAAAGGTTACTTATGTTACCGCCCCGGAGACGTATCTGCCTGGTCATTCACCGGTAACAGCCGTGAACTCCGTGGTTTAATTAATCATTTTGTCAGGAACTCAAAAAAATAGCGGTACTTCTTCAGGCGGCATCCCGGTTACAAAACAGGATCCCGCAGGCTGCCGGTACAACATCCTGCCGGTCTTCAGGACCGGGGATGACAGGATATTTGAAGGATACGGACCGCTCGCTGAAAGGGTCTGCACATCACGCTATGTAATGATCGACGGGTACCAGGGTGTGTTCTTCGATGAGATAAGGACGCAGCTCTCGGGAATCCTCTCCGGTATGGGGCTCACTACCGGCTGGATCAGCACCTATGATCTCCTGAAGCCGCCTTCCGTAATCACCGGTCTGACCGCCCCTTACCTTGGAGGTGACGACCCCCTGTTCGGCCGCAGGACCGATCTTTCCCTCGGCGATTTTTTCAGGCCGGGGGCATTTGAGAACCTAAGTCCCGGCCAGGCTTCAGACATTGACTTCATCATCGGCCCGGGAGCTGCGCTTGCCTCATGGTACGGGCCGCTGATCTATGCAGACGTTCCCAAGGACGAGATTCAGAAAAGGGCCAGGAAAGGATTGGCTGCAAACCTCGGGATCCCTGCCCGGCCAGATCCGAAGGAAACCTACAAGTCTTTTTATTTTGTTGACTGGATCGTTCTTAACAGCCACAAACGGCAGATTCTGCCGCTTATCGATATATTCATCGATACTCAGCACCCCCTGCGACCCGTGTGGATGGAAGGGAACATCATGCGGGGGACCCTCTCCGAAATGAGCATGGCGGTATTCAGGGCAAAGCCGTGGTTCGAGCCCGGCACCTGGGGAGGCAGCTGGATCAGGGAACATATCGGCGGGATCGACAGGAATGTCATCAACTACGCCTGGTCGTTCGAGCTTATCACACCGGAAAACGGGCTGCTCATCGAAAGCGGCTCCACCAGGTGCGAGATTTCATTCGATATGCTTATGTTCCTGGAGGCTGAGGCGGTCCTCGGTGACTGCTGGCCCAGGTTCGGGACCGACTTCCCGATCCGGTTCGATTTCCTCGATACGTTTGACGGCGGGAACCTTTCCCTTCAGTGCCATCCGCTTCCCGGCTACATGAAAGAGCACTTCAGAGAGGATTTCACCCAGGAAGAAGCATACTATATCCTCGACACAAAGGACAATGCCTCAGTTTATCTCGGATTCAGGGATGATATTGACCCCGGTGAATTCCGGAATGCCCTCGAGAATTCATTCAGGAATGGAGAAAGTATCGATCCTGAAGATTATATCCTGAAGCACCCTGCAAGGAAGCACGACCTTTTCCTTATCCCGCCGGGGACCATTCACGGCTCGGGCAGGAATAACCTGGTGCTTGAAATCAGTTCCACGCCCTACATTTTCACATTCAAGATGTATGACTGGCTGAGGCCGGACCTCGATGGCAAGCCGAGGACGTTGAACATCAGCAGGGGGATGGAAAACCTTTGCTTTGAACGAAAAGGGAGATATGTCCAGGAGCACCTCATCAGCAAGCCAATCCTGCTCGACGAGGGTGACGACTGGCAGCTGTGGCATCTTCCCACCCATGAAAAACATCTCTACGACTTAATCAGGTATAATTTCAGGTCGGGGATCGAGATCGTGACTTCAAACAAGTGCCTTGTCCTGAACCTTGTCGCCGGGGATTGCATCGAGACGGTTACGTTATCAGGTTACCGGGCTATATTCAGTTATGCTGAGACATTTGTAATTCCTGCAGCTGCCGGCAGGGTAAGAATTACAAATCTTACTTCATCCGAAGCACTCCTTGTTGCCGCATTTGTGAAATAATTAACATATGAAAAGACTCCTGCTGCTCATTTTTCCAGCTTTGTTCTGGCCGGTGATCCCTCTCATCGCCCAGGTTTTCCTGACATCCGGCGATGAACCCGTGAACGGCTATGCCGCTAAGATCTCGGGCACCGATTACGAATATCATTCCTGCATACCCGGACTCCGCCAAAGCCTCATAATCAGGGCCGACAGCGGCAAGGATTCAATGACTTGGACCACCGGCCAGGCTTCTCAGGTCAAGCCGGGAAAGTATGTCGCCTACATCTGGGTTGCCGCCATCGGTTCAAGTCCCGGCAATGCTGCAATGAGCCTCTCGACCGATCAGGGCCATCGCTTCACTTTCCGGACCGACGGTAAAGCATCATGGATGCTGCCTTCCCCCGACGGTTCGTCGCTCAGCTTCACTTCAATAATGACCGATCAGTTTGGCGACAGGCACGGTTACATGATCCTCCGCGTACCGTCATCCGCACCAAATGCCGGAAAGACTCTCAGAATAACCATGAGCGGTGAAAGGGCAGGGCTGACGTCGTGGTATATGACCTATAAAAAGCCAGTTGTCAATGGCGTTTCGGTCAGTGCTTTCCCGGCGATAATAAAAAAAGGCGATGATCACCTCCAGCTGGTCGAGGTCGATATTTTTTACTTCGGAAGGGAAGGCAAGGCAGATATATTCGCAAACGGGAAGCACATTGCTGCTACCTTTCTTAAGTTCGGATACAACGCGGTCAATGCCGGGCTGGAAGAGGTCAGCAGGCCGACCCCGGTGGAGATCAGGGTAAGGGCCGGCTCCTTCTCAACCAGTACCGCGATCACCCTGGAACCTGTCAGGAAATGGACAATTGATCTCATACAGCATACCCATACGGATATCGGTTATACCCGTTCCCAGACGGAGATTCTTGCCGAGCACCTCCGTTACATCGATTACGCCCTCGACTATTGCGACGCCACCGACAACCTTCCCGACAATGCAAAATTCCGCTGGACCTGCGAGGCCTCATGGCCCGTGGATGAATACCTGAGGGCCAGGCCGGCTGCCCAGGTCGAAAGGCTGAAGAAGAGGATCAGGGAAGGACGGATCGAGGTTACCGGCATGTACTTCAATTTCGACGAGATACCCGATGAACAGATCCTGGCCGCATCGCTTCAGGCAGCAGCAAGGATCCGGCAGAACGGGATCCCTGTTACCCTTGCGATGCAGGATGACGTGAACGGGATTGGATGGTGCCTGAACGACTATTTCAACATTACGGGGATCAAGTACCTGAACATGGGTACGCACGGCCACCGGGCGCTGATCTGCTTTGACAGGCCGACGATGTTCTGGTGGGAATCCCCTTCGGGCAAAAGGATCCTCACATTCAGGGCTGAGCATTACATGCTGGGGAACACCTTGCTGGAGATCCAGAACCGCGATCTCGGCAAGTTCCAGAATAACCTTCTGACATACCTGAAGGACCTTGAAGGAAAGAAATATCCTTATGATGAAATGGCTGTCCAGCATTCCGGATTCCTCACCGACAATTCCCCGCCTTCCACCCTTGCAAGCGAGATGATAGCCAAATGGAATGAAGCGTTCGAGTGGCCGAAGCTTAGAACCTCGACCGCCGAGTCATTTTTCAGTAACATGGAGCAGCAGCACGGCAGTGAATTTCCGGTGATAAGGGGGGCGTGGCCAGACTGGTGGACCGACGGCTTCGGTGCATCTGCAAGGGAAACCTCGGTGACCAGGAAGGCTGCCGCTTCGTTCATTGCCAATACCGGGGCGCTGAGCATGGCTGCAATTGACGGAATGACCCTTCCCCGGGGAACCGGTGATAGAATGGATCTTATAAACAATGCCCTCCTGTTTTACACCGAGCATACCACAGGTTATTCCGAAAGCGTCAGGGAGCCTCTCAGCCAGCCTACAATGGAGCAGCGCGCCCTTAAGGAATCGTATGCCTGGGAGGCCAACCGGAGGACCGCAGCACTGGGCGAAGATGCAATGGGCCTTCTCCAGGGAATGTTCAAAAGGGAAAAGGACCCGTCGCTCATCGTGTTCAACACCCTGAACTGGAAAAGGTCCGGAATGGTGACTGTTTACATTGATCATCAGATTGTTCCCCTGGGAAAAACTGCAGGCATCTTCGATGTGAACGGCGTACGCTGTCCTTCCCAGCCGCTCTCCTCCCGCTCTGACGGGACCTACTGGGCGGTCTGGCTCGATGATATCCCGGCTTTCGGGTACAGGAAGTTCCTCATAAGGCCCCTCGATGAGCAGAATGTCACCGTGACAAAAAATCCTGAAGGGCTTCTTGAGAATAAATGGTTCAGGATCGAAGCAGACCTTCCTGAGGGAACCATCAGGTCGATGTTTGACAAGGAGCTGTCACTAGAGCTGAAGGACCAGGGTGAAAAATACGGGATAGGCGAGTTCATTCTCGAGCAGCTCGGGAACAGGAGCCAGATGGAGGGCCATAAGCTTGTCGATTACAGAAGGTCGCCGCTCGATACCGTATGGTTCGATTCGTTCAGCCGCGGCCCTGTATTCAACAGCATGAGATTCTACGGGGAGTCTGCAACCTCTGTGGCGCCAAGAGGCTTCTCCTTTGAGATCCGGTTGTTCAATAATGAAAAGAGGATCGAGCTGGTGTGTTCGATCATCAAAAAAGACATAATCGATCCGGAGAGCTTTTACATTGCGTTCCCCTTCCGGCTTGATAACGGAAAGCATTTCACCGAGCTGCAGGGAGGCGTTATCGAGACTGGCCTCGACCAGATAAAAGGGTCTTCAAACGACTGGTACTCGGTACAGGACTACACTGCGGTCAGAAGCCCGAAAACACAGATCGTGATGAGCTGCCCGGAAATGCCGCTGATGCAGTTCGGGGCGATAAACACCGGAAGGTATGTCGCAGGCGCAATGCCACAGGGCACCCACATATTTTCCTGGCCCATGAACAATTACTGGGTCACCAATTTCAACGCGGACCAGAGGGGCGGGCATACATGGTCATACTTCATCACTTCCTCGGACGATCCCTCCGAAACATTTGCGGCACAGTTCGGCTGGGGCTCGAGGGTACCCTTGCTCACAAGGATCCTGCCGGGGGAAGGTACCGGTGACAATAACAATGCCGGTTCGTTCATTACCGGGTGGCCCGGCAATGTCATCCTCATAAGTGCACAGCCGGTTGGAAGCGGGGGAGCGGTCCTGCTTCACCTGCGTGAAATTGCAGGCAAGCCGGCTTCCCTCGAACTGAACAACGGGATCACCGGCGAGAAGCTGAGGATCGCAGAATCAGATTTCGCCGGGAATATCAGGGACAGCTCTACGGGATCGATCGGGCCGCTTGAATCAAAATTCTTTGTCATACTTGCCAATAATAAGGATTTGAGCAAATAATTATTGTAATTTGGAAACTGAATTCCGCCAGACGGGTCAGGGCCTATGGAGAACCTCGAATATCAATATGCCGTCGAATTGGGTGTCCGGGATTATGAATGTGATATCCAGGGCATTGTAAACAATGCCATTTATCAGCATTACCTTGAGCATGCCAGGCATGAATTCCTGCTTTCGAGGAATATCAGCTTTTCACAGCTCCATGATGAGGGGACCGACCTGATCGTGACGCGGGTCGAGATCGATTACAAATTCCCGCTGAAAAGCCGCGACAGGTTCGTGGTAAAGGTCAATATCAGGAGGGAAGGACATGTAAGGCTCATATTTGAGCAGGATATCTTCCGGATACCCGACAACAAGCTGATTGTGCAGGCTAAAGTAACGGGCATTGCCGCCAGGAATGGAAGGCCGGTACCACCAGGCAGCCTTATTGAACGACTTGGTCTTGAAATATAAACATATCAAATCTGACACTATGAAAAAACTTTCGGAGATCAGCAGGATCATTCTCCTGGCATCCGTTTGCCTGGTTTCCCTTCCCGGCATGCTTACAGGCCAGACAATTGAGGGGAACTGGTATGGAAAAGCCGATGTGGGCGGAATGGTATTGCGGCTTACCGTCCATGTAAAGGCTGAGGCCAACGGTTTCAGCTCAACGTGGGACAGCCCCGACCAGGGTGCCTTCGACATCCCTTCCACTACAACCACCTTTGCCTTCCCGGAATTCACATTCACGCATGCCGGTACGGGGTTCAGGTATAGCGGCACCGTTGATGCTGAATACAATACCATAACCGGCGACCTGGAGCAGGCAGGCCGGAAATTCCCGATCATTTTCGGAAAAACGCCGATCGCGGCGGCTCCGAACAGCCCGGAGACCCTCAAGCAGAAATACAGCAAGCAGGAGGTCTATATCACGATGCGCGACGGGATAAAGCTATTTACCTCCATCTATACACCGAAGGAAGAAAAAGCTCCGCTACCTATCCTTTTTGACCGGACCCCTTATGACATCGAACCCGGGGGGCCCGACAATTTCAATTTTTTCGTTCAGCTTTACAGCAGGTATGCTGATGGAGGATATATCCTTGTCTTCCAGGATGTAAGGGGCAGATATATGAGCGAAGGCAAGTTTGAGGATATCAGACCAATAATTCCTGATAAAAAGAGCAACAAGGACATCGATGAATCGACGGATACCTGGGATACCGTCGACTGGCTCGTCAAAAACGTAAAGAACAACAACGGCAATGTCGGGATCTTCGGAATCTCGTACCCGGGTTTCTATTCGACCATGGGGCTGATCAATGCCCACCCGGCCGTCAAAGCTGTTTCACCCCAGGCCCCGGTCACCGCCTGGTTCCTCGGGGATGATTTCCACCACAACGGGGCATTTTTCCTTCACGACTGCTTTTCATTCTACTACAGCAACGGCAGGGCATTCCACTCCCCAACGCGCTCCGGGTTCCCCAGGTTCACATGGCCCGATCCCGACAGCTATAAATTCTTCCTCGACATAGGCGCTGTAAAGAACCTGGCAACGAAGTACCTGGGCGACAGCATTCAGTTCTGGAACGACGCATTCGCCCACCCTAATTACGACAGCTTCTGGAAAGCACGGGATCCCCGCCAGTACCTTAAGAACGTCAAACCGGCGGTGATGACCGTCGGAGGCTGGTTCGATGCCGAGGACCTCTACGGGGCCCTCCATACTTACGAAGCCATCGAAAAACAGAATCCTTCTTCAACTGTCAATACGCTTGTTATGGGGCCCTGGTCGCACGGACAATGGGCGTTCGGGCAGGGTACCAACCTCGGGAATATCTACTGGGGGATCGATGCCAATATGAAGTTTGCCGAGATCGAAAAAGGATTCTTCGATCATTATCTCAAGGGGGAGGCAACCGCCCCGCTTGCTGAAGCCACGATTTTCGTGACGGGATCAAACGAATGGCGCGAGTTCGGGACCTGGCCTCCGAAGAATGTCACGGGAAAGAGCATTTACCTTCTCCCCGGCGAAAAAGCCTCATTTGAGCCCGCTGCTGTAAAGGCAAGCTTCGACGAATACGTGTCGGACCCGAAGCACCCGGTTCCCTACACCGATGGGGTCCATACCGACAGGACGTCGGAATACATGGACGATGACCAGCGGTTTGCATCGACAAGGCCCGACGTCATGGAGTACCAGACAGGCGTTCTTCAGGAAGATATCACCCTTACAGGCCCGCTTACGGCTGACCTGTTCGTATCCACCACGGGAACCGATGCGGATTATGTCGTCAAGCTCATCGATGTTTTCCCCCCGGATACCGAAACCCCTGATTCGCTGGATCTGAAGGTCCCGCTGGGAGGTTACGAGATGCTGGTACGGGGAGAAGTATTCAGGGGCAAGTACCGCAACAGCTTCGAGAAGCCGGAACCATTCGTGCCAGGAAAGATTACCGAAGTAAAATACTCCCTCCCTGATATTGCACACACCTTCAAAAAGGGACACCGGATCATGATCCAGGTGCAGAACTCCTGGTTCCCGCTCGTCGACAGGAATCCGCAGAAGTTTGTGGATATCTACACGTGCAGCGACAGTGATTTCCAGAAATCGACTCAAAGGATCTATCACGATGCGGATCATCCCTCCCGGCTGAATGTCACCGTGCTTGGCCGGCCATGAAATGTTGAAAGCCCGGCGGACGCCAGGGATAATTTAATTCAGATACTAAGTCTAAATGAAAGTGGATATGAAAAAAGCAAAGTTGACCCGAAGGCAGTTTGTAACTACCGTTGCCGCGGGAGCGGGAACGATCTTTTTTGGCAGTGTTATAAAGGGAATCACGCCCTCCCGGGCCTTCACGACATTTGATCCCCTGCAGAAGATCAGGCTTGGGAATACCGGGATCGAGACTACACTCCTTGGGATGGGAACAGGATTCAGCGGTTCCAACCGGTCATCGAATATTACACGTGCCGGGGTGGCGGAATCCCTTATCCGTCAGGCATATGAAAAGGGCATCCGCTATTTCGACTGTGCCGACAGCTATGGCACTCATCCCTATACCGCAGCGGCCCTCAAGGGGATACCCAGGGAGAGCTACACCATCGGCACGAAGATGTGGATCACCGAAGGAGGTATCCCCGAGAATGAGAAAGGGTATCCGGAAACGGTGATCGAACGCTTCCGCAGGGAGCTTAATACCGATTATTTCGACCTTGTCCAGCTTCATTGCATGACCGACGGGAACTGGCCGGAAAAGTACAAAAGGCACCTAGACGGCCTGGAGAACCTGAAAGCAAAGAAGATCATTAAAGCCCACGGGGTCTCGGTACATACCTTCGAGGCGCTGAAAGCTGCAGTCGAGTCGCCCTGGGTCGACGTTATCCATGTAAGGATAAATCCCTACGGCGATGTTATGGACAGGAAAAACCCCTCGGATATCGTTCCGCTTATTGAGAAGATGCACCAGTCGGGCAAGGGCGTCATTGGCATGAAGCTGATCGGCGCCGGCAATTTCAGCAAGGACCCGGCAAAGATCGACGCCTCCCTGAAATGGGTGCTGGAGCTCGGTACCGTGGACCTGCTTATAATCGGATTCGAAAAGCCGGAACAGATCGACGACTATATGAAGCGGATCAGGAATGTAAGGATTTCGTGACATTAATTCTTTGCTACGCGGAGGAAATCCTGAGAAGACACAGAGGATCACAGTGTCTCTGTGTTCTCCGTGTCTCCTCCTGATTTCCTCTGGGTAATAAGTATCAATCTTATCAAATCGGCTTTTATGACACTTCAGCGCTTTATCCCAATTTTATTATTAACCCTGTCATCTCCCCTTTTTTCACAGGAAAACGACCTCTCAAAAATCCTCGCTCCCGGGGCGAAGCTCGAAAAGCTTGCGGACGGCTTCGAATTCACCGAAGGCCCGGCTGCGGACCCGGCGGGCAATGTCTTCTTCACCGATCAGCCAAACGACAGGATACTGGAGTGGACAACCGGTGGAAAGCTTGTCACCTTCATGGCACCGTCAAAGCGGTCGAACGGGATGTTCATCGACAGGAAGGGAAATATCTTCTCCTGCGCCGATGAACACAACGAGATCATTGAGATAGGGCCTGATAAATCGGTAAAAGTTGTCGTGCATGATTTTGAAGGGAAGCTTTTCAACGGCCCCAACGACCTGTGGGTTGCGCCCGACGGCAGCATCTTTTTCACCGATCCCTTCTATAAAAGACCCTGGTGGGACCACACAGCGATGCCACAGGAAAAGCAGTGCGTCTATTACCTGAGCACCGACCGCAAAACACTCAGGAGGATCGCCGATGATCTTGTGCAGCCTAACGGGATTGTGGGAACTCCCGACGGGAAACGACTATACGTGGCAGATATCGCCGGAAACAAGACTTGGTCATACAGGATAGACCCCGATGGCTCGCTGTCGGATAAGAAGCTTTTCTGCAACCTTGGTTCCGACGGCATGACGGTCGACCTGGATGGCAACCTTTATTTGACCGGGAACGGCGTCACGGTCTTTGACAGGACGGGTGACAAGATCGGCAATTTACCCGTTCCCGAAAGCTGGACAGCAAATGTCTGCTTCGGGGGGAAAGAGAGAAAGGAACTCTTCATCACTGCAAGCAAAAGCCTGTATATGATCAGGACACTTGTGAGGGGAGCGTACTGACAAATCCCTTCCCCCGATCATATGTTAAAACCCTCAAAAGTTTATCACATTTTAATTTTCCGATTATAAATTTTTTTATCATTGTAGCCTGATTCGCAGAAAAGTCTTTTTTAAATTATCTAAAGTGTTTTCTTATAGAGAGGTCATTATGGAAGGAACTCGTAGAGCAGATGTCAGGCTTGGCATCGATGTGATGGTGGAACTTGTTGAGGACAAACATACCGGACGTCTCACGGGAGGGAAAGTTAAAGAGATACTTACCACTGCACCTGTTCATCCCCACGGAATAAAAGTAAAGCTTGAGAACGGCCTCGTCGGAAGGATCAAGCATATTATCCAGCAGAATTAACAATCCAGATTTCCTACAGTATTTCATTCAGCGCACATGAACTCCTTGTGCGCCTTGACGGTATTATCAGGTCACGTGGCATCCACCTGGCACCAGGTTGTTACTGCCATTATTCGTTCCTGAGAATTTGGGATGCATTGATTTTTTTGCCTATTTTTGAAAGTTACGTGATAATTTTCCAGGCAAGCCTGAATCTTCAAACCCAGTCGTGAAATCATGAAATGCGAGGATTTTATTGTCAGCACTTTAGGCAGGGGGAGTGTGGTTTCCCCGTTAAAGACCAGCCAGAGGCAGGATAGTCCTGTCTATAAATTCGTGAGTGACCGTGAAAGAGTTGTGTACGATATCTCTGCAGAGCATTTCAGGAAGTGCAGGGATAACGGGTCCGAGCCGGTATCATTCGAAAAGGCCGGTCCCAAGGAGTACATTTTCTTCGAGCCTGCCAAGACGAAGGTTGCCATTGTGACCTGCGGCGGATTGTGCCCCGGGATCAACAATGTGATCCGCGCCCTGGTCAACCAGCTATACTACAGGTACGGCATCAGCCGGATCCTTGGCATAAAATACGGTTATGAGGGGCTCATCCCGAAGTACAATCATCCCGTGATTGAACTGACGGCGCCGATGGTAAGCGAAATATATACTTCGGGAGGGACATTCCTCGGGACCTCCCGTGGAAACCAGGATGTGGGCCAGATAGTTGATACCCTCGAGATACTTAATGTCAACGTCCTGTTCTGTATCGGCGGCGACGGTACCCTGAGGGGTGCCCATGCTATCCATGAGGAGATCCAGAAAAGGAAGCTCAGGATAGCCGTTGCCGGGATCCCAAAGACGATAGATAATGATATCGACCTGATCCAAAAATCCTTCGGATTTGAAACGGCTTTCTCAATCGCAACAGATATTATCTGCAACGCGCATAACGAGGCCCATGGAGCCAGCAACGGCATTGCACTTATCAAGCTAATGGGAAGGGATTCAGGATTCATTGCAGCAAGCGCCACCCTTGCCATGCAGGAGGTCAATTTTGTCCTTGTCCCCGAAATCTCGTTTGACCTTCACGGCCAGAAGGGATTCCTCAGGATCCTTCAGAACCGCCTTGAGGAAAGGCATCACGCCGTTGTGGTTGTTGCAGAGGGAGCAGGGCAGGACCTGTTCAATACGACAAGCGCCGAAAAAGATGCATCGGGGAATATAAAGCACCAGGACATCGGCATATTCCTTAAGGATAAAATAAGTGAGGAGTTTAAGGCAAAAGCATTCTCCCATTCCATAAAGTACATCGATCCGAGTTATATCATCAGGAGCGCACCGGCCAACGCCAACGACAGCAAGTTCTGCAACCTGCTGGCACAGAATGCCGTTCATGCCGCCCTGGCAGGCCGCACCGATTTTGTCGTCGGATTCTGGAACGACCAGTTCACCCTCATCCCGATCCCGATGGCAGTAAAGAAGCGGAAGAAAATCGATGTCGACGGCGAGCTCTGGTGGAACGTACTTGAAGCAACGGGTCAGCCGATAAGCATGAAAAACCAGTGAGATGATAAGGAACATAATATTCGACCTCGGCAATGTTCTTATAAGCTTTTACCCTTCGGAATATCTTAAGAAGAAAAACTACCCCGAGAGCATCAGGAACATTATACTCAGGGACATTTTCCATAGTGAAGAATGGAGGAAGCTTGATGAGGGTACGATCACGGTCGGGGAGGCGATAGAGTCAATAAGCCTCAAATCATCCCTTAAAAGGGAGGAAATAGCCCTTATTTTCAATTTACGCATCGAAATAATGTTTCCCCTTGACAACAACGTCAGACTTCTTCCTGCCTTAAAAAAACGGGGTTTTTCGGTATACTTCCTTTCCAACTTCCACCTCGACACTTTCGAGATCGTTAGCAACGATTATTTCTTCTTCCGCTATTTCGACGGAGGGGTCATTTCGGCTGACATAAAAATTGCCAAGCCCGACAAGGGCATTTATGAACTTATCCTCACAAAGTATGGTCTTGTTCCCGGCGAGTGTCTCTTCATCGACGATGTGGAAGAAAATGTCGTTGGTGCTTCCGCGGCGGGAATGAAGGTGCTGAACACCCATGGATCGGAGAATATTACCGATCTGCTCGAAAAAGAGCTGAGTGAGGGGTGAGGGGTGAGGCGGAAGGCGGAAGGCGGAAGGCGGAAGGAGTAAGGCGGAAGGTGGAATACGAAAAAAAGATGGCTATATAAAAATCAGATCCTGTTACAGGAAACTGATCATCTTTTATTGTTATAAAAATAACAATATTCCGGCTTTGAAACCGGAAGAAATATATCCCTTCAGACCACTATATTTCTGCCCTATATCCGGGATCTGGAAAAATATGCGATTCTCATCGCGTTAAAGCTGGGAATATTCTATGATAATGTATTGTCAGATTGATGTTTAGACGGTTTTCCTGCTGTACTTCCTCGGGGTACGATCCGGATGGTTTCAGAACGATTTTTTTATGATTGCCGCCTTATGTTTGCCAATCAGCTTTTCGAGCTCCTCCTGGGGTGCATTCCGGATATCATCCAGTGACCTGAATTTTTTCAGAAGGATCTCCTTGGTCTTTGGTCCCACTCCTTTCACCTGGTCGAGTTCCGACCTGGTCATTTCCGCTGAACGCTTGTTCCGGTGGAAAGTTATCCCGAACCTGTGTGCCTCATCCCGGAGCTGCTGGATCAGTTTAAGCGTGTAGGAATTCTTGTCAAGGTATATCGGCACGGAATCGCCGGGGAAAAATATCTCTTCGAGCTTTTTGGCGATCCCGATTACTGTGATCTTCTCCTGGAGCCCCAGCTTTACGATGCTTTTCATGGCAGATGAAAGCTGACCCTTTCCCCCGTCGATAATTACAAGCTGGGGGATCGATCCCCCTTCCTCGAGCACTCTCCTGTACCTCCGGTGGATCACCTCTTCCATTGACGCGAAATCATTCGGTCCGGTCACGGTCTTTATATTGAAATGCCTGTAGTCCTTCTTGCTCGGTTTGCCGTTCCTGAATACCACGCAGGCGGCAACAGGATTCTTTCCCATAATGTTGGAATTGTCGAAGCACTCGATATGGACCGGCATGAAAGGCATATGAAGGTCGTTCTTCATCTTTTCGAGGTTCCTTCCCGTCCTTTGTTCAGGGCTGTGCTCAAGCAGCTTTTTTTTCTGTTCCAGCTTGAAATAGATTGCATTTTTCTCCGCAAGCTGAAGGAGCTTAAGCTTATCACCGCTCTTTGGAATGGTGTATTTGATGTTATTCAGTTGTATATCAGGGATAAAAGGAACTATTATCTCAGGTGAATCGCTGGAGTATTTCTGCCGCAGCTCGGTGATTGCCGAAGCAAGGATGGTTTCCTTTTCCTCGTCGACCTTTGGCCTCAGGTCAAGCGTGAATGCCTGCACAACTGCACCGTCGACCACTTTCACGTAGTTCACGTAGCATTTATCGGCATCCTGTGTGAAGCCGAATACATCCACATTCCTGATGGTATTGCTTACGACTGCCGAGCGGGTCCTGAAGTTGTTCAGGACATCGAGCTTTTCCTTGAATGATTGAGCTTCCTCGAAATGCAGGCCGGCCGCCGCTTCCTTCATCTTTCCCTTAAGATGTTCCGAGACCGTTGCGACATTACCGTTGAGAATGTTCCTTATCTGTATAATCTTTTCGTCGTACTCCTTTTCGGTTTCCCAGGCGACGCACGGAGCCTTGCAGTTCCCGATATAGTATTCAAGGCAGGGCTTGAATTTTCCCGCCGCTATGTTCTCCGGGGTGAGGTTGTAATTGCATGTCCTGAGGGTGAAGATCTGCTTTACAAGCGTGAGAAGGTTCCGGACCAACTGGGCGGAGGTGTATGGTCCGAAATAAAGCGATCCGTCCCTGTGGACATTCCGGGTGATAAAGACCCTGGGGAAATTTTCATTTTTGATGCATATCCTTGGATAGGATTTATCGTCCTTAAGGAGTATGTTGTACCTGGGCTGGTATCTTTTAATCAGGTTGTTCTCGAGTAGCAGGGCATCGGATTCCGTATCCACGACGATATGCTTAAGGTCGGCTGCCTTATTGAGCATGACCATGGTTTTTCCCGACTGGTTTGCAGTGAAATAGGAGGAGACGCGCTTCTTAAGGTTTTTCGCCTTGCCGATATAGATTATCTTACCTGAGGAATCAATGAACTGATAGACCCCCGGCTTATCCGGAAGGAGCGGAATGATATTATTCTTTATCGAATCTGTTGCCACGATTGCAAAGATAGCTTAGATTTCCTCTGTGTAACTCTGTGACTCCCCAGTGTCACTCTGTGTAAGTTTTTAAAATCTGTTTATTACTCAAAAAACAAAGGCACAAACCTGAATTGCTTTCCATCGAACAGTCCCTTGTCGCTCAGCTTCAGCGCAGGTATCACCAGCAGGGCCATGAATGAGAGCGTCATGAACGGGGCTGCCATTTTGCAGCCGAGGGATCTGACCTTTTCCGTTAAAATTTCGCTGGCAGCAGCCACGTTTTCCAATGGCTGTGACGACATAATTCCGGCAATATCAAGGGGGAGTGAATCCACCAATCCGCACGTGGCCACTGCCAGGCCGCCATTCATCCTGATCACGGCATTCGCCGCGTCGGCAATGTCGCTGTCGCTGGTTCCCGCAGCAATCACATTATGGCTGTCGTGCGCAATGGAGGCTGCAAATGCGCCTGTCTTCAGGCCGAACCCTTTTATAAAAGCGACGGATGGCGGTGAATCATTGTACCTGTCCTTTACGACGAGCTTAAGGATATCTGCGCCGATATCATAGCCAGGACCGTCATTCTTCAAGATTATCTCATTCGTCAGCAGTTTTCCGTCGTTCGCTTCGATAACCCTCATATTGCTCCCGTTCCGCAACACTGCAATCTCCGCTGCGGTTATTTCCGAGCAGTTGAATTTGTTTATCTTTTCGCCGCCCTTGTATCTGAAGTGCACTTTGTTCTCTCCGAAAACCATTATCCCGTCGATCCAGGTCGCCGTAACTTCCATGGTCCGGTAATCTTTGACCCTGATAAAGTCTGCAGGATCCCCCGGCCTCATGAGCCCGGTTCCCAGGCTGTAATGTTCATCGGGGTTAAGGGTGCAGCTTCTTATCACGTCAAACAGGTCATAACCTTCGCTGATCAGCCGGGCAGCAAGACGGTCGATATGCCCCCTCATGAGCATATCCGGATGCAGGTCATCGCTGCACAGCATCACCTTTCCTGGGTGCAGCCTTATCAGCTCCTTCAGTTCATTCAGGTTCCTTGCGGCACTCCCCTCCCGGATCAGGACCTTCATGCCGAGCCCGATTTTTTCAAGCGCCTCCTCCATTGTGCTGCATTCATGATCTGTACTGATCCCCGCACTCACATACTTCCTGAGGTCCCCGCCGCTCAGTCCCGGCGCATGACCATCAACCGGCTTGCCGAAGATTTTTGCCCAACCGATCTTTTCCATGACTTCCTTGTCACCGTTTATCACGCCGGGCCAGTTCATCATTTCGGATAGAAACTTTATTTCCGGTATGCGCAGAAGCTCACCTGTCTCATTGCCGGAGATCGCAGCGCCGCTGGTCTCGAATGATGTCGCAGGAACGCACGATGGCGCTCCGAAATAGAATTTAAGCGGTACTTTAGCCGCATCCGCAATCATATACCTTACGCCTTCAACCCCCAGGACATTCGCTATCTCATGGGGATCCGAAACCACTGCTGTTGTTCCACGTGAAACGGCAGCCCCTGCAAACGAACCCGGCGTGACCATAGAACTTTCTATGTGAATATGTGCGTCTACCAGTCCCGGCATCAAAAATCCTTGTGCTTCCCTCCTGCTTTTCTTAATACTCTCAATCCTGCCATTTTCCACAGTAATATCTGCAGGATAGATCTCCCGATTAAAGATATCTATTAGATTTCCTGTGATTTTCATTTTACAAATTATTAAATTGTTCCACGTGGAACCATTTTAGGGTATTATAGTTTATTCCTTCCAACTAATTTAACTCTCTTCTTACTATTCATGAGCTTTCGATTTTATAGAGTTTCAACTTTATAGAGTTTCAACTTTATGGACTTTCGACTTTATAGACTTT
>DCFQ01000039.1:34417-45977 GCA_002319915.1 Bacteroidales bacterium UBA1800
TAGACTTTCGACTTTATAGACTTTCAACTTCCCTATCTTCCTATGTACATTAACAAAATGCTTATATCCGAAGGAGAGACTCCGCTTATTCTTCCGGCCTGTCCGATATTAACAGGCCTGATCCTCGAGAGTTTCTGCCTCCCCTCCGTCGATATCGAGATCAGCTCACTGTATTCTATATCGTCAGGGATCCTTACGTTTTCAAGCCTCTTTATCTTGTCCGCAAGATTCCTTTCACGTTCAATGTATCCCTCGTACTTGATCCTGACTTCAGCTGACTCGATAACTTCCTCTCCCATGCCGGATCCTTCAAGCTTTTCAAACCCTATCGCCTTCAGAAAAACTTTTAGCTCAATCTGTGGTCTCACTGCAATGCTTACTGCCTTTACCTTTTGCTTTATCATAGAGGTATTGGCTCTTTCCAGGTAATCATTTATCTGGGCGGGATCTATGCTCACATCTTCCAGAAAATTTATTATCTCTTCCACAAGCCTCTCCTTTCTTTCAAGATTCTCCACCCTCTCCTTTCCCGCGAGCCCCAGTTCAAATCCTTTTCTTGTCAGTCTTTCATCTGCATTGTCCTGCCTCAGCAAGATCCTGAATTCCGCCCTCGCCGTGAACATCCTGTATGGTTCGTCTACTCCTTTGGTAACAAGGTCATCTATCAGCACCCCAATGTACGATTCGTCCCTTCCCAGAACAAACGGTTCGACATCCCTGACTTTGAGGACTGCATTAATCCCAGCCATCAAACCTTGCGCGGCAGCCTCCTCGTACCCTGTGGTCCCGTTTATCTGTCCCGCAAAATATAGTCCTCCGATCTTCTTTGTTTCAAGGGTACACTTTAGCTGGGTCGGCTGGAAGAAATCATACTCTATTGCGTACCCAGGCCTGTAGATCTCAACCCTTTCGAGCCCCGGGATCTTTCTCATTGCCTTCAGCTGAACTTCAAGAGGAAGACTGCTCGAGAACCCGTTAATATAGTATTCATTGGTCTCCCTTCCCTCAGGTTCTATAAACATCTGGTGCGACTCCTTGTCCCGGAAGGTAACAATCTTATCTTCGATGCTGGGGCAATACCTCGGTCCGCGTCCCTTTATCCTTCCCGTGAAAAGCGGGCTGAACTTCAGCCCTTTCCTTATCTCTTCATGCACCTCCCTGTTTGTATGGGTGATAAAGCAGCTTCTCTGATCTCCTATAACCTTGTCGAATTCCAGGAATGAAAATGCTCTTCCCTCCTCGTCTCCCTTCTGCTCGATCATTGCCGAGAAGTCGATCGTTCTTCCGTCGATCCTGGCACTGGTCCCTGTCTTCATCCTCTCCACTGAAAATCCTATTTCCTTCAATTGCTCGCTTAGACCCGACGACGCCTGCTCACCGGACCGGCCGCCTGTAACATTTTTAAATCCAATATGCATAAGGCCGTTAAGGAAAGTTCCGTTTGTCAGGATGACAGCATCAGAAAAGAACCTTGTTCCGAAGCTTGTTTCAACACCCTTAACTTTTGAGCCGTCCTCAATTATCAGCCTGCTGGCCTGCTCCTGCCATATGCTAAGGTTCTCCGTATTCTCAAGGACCTTTCTCCACTCAACGCTGAACCTTTGCCTGTCGCACTGTGCACGGGGGCTCCACATTGCCGGTCCCTTCGACCTGTTAAGCATCCTGAACTGGATCATGCTTTTGTCAGTTACTATCCCGCTGCATCCCCCAAGAGCATCTATCTCCCTGACTATCTGGCCTTTTGCTATGCCTCCCATCGCAGGATTGCACGACATCTGGGCCAGCTTGGTCATATCCATTGTTATGAGCAGCGTCCTTGCACCCATCCTGGCGGCTGCATGTGCTGCTTCACAGCCTGCATGACCTCCCCCGACAACAATTACTTCGTATCTGAATTCCATATTCCGCTCCTCCTGAATTCCACTACCATATTCTCCTGCCTCCTCATCATGGCATCCCTATCCTTCTCATTCATGTCATCATAACCGCACAGGTGCAGCACACCATGGACCATGACCCTAATAACCTCCTCCCTGATGCCTGTATTAAATTCCATTGCGTTATTCCTGACTGTATCGATACTTATGTAAATCTCACCGTTGATAATATCCCCCAAGTTCTCACCAAATGAGATAACATCAGTGAAATAATTATGGCCAAGAAATTCGTTGTTGATTTTTAATATTTCTCCATCATTCGTAAAAATAAAATTAAGGTCACCCGGGATTAGCTTTTCTTCCCTGATGACCTTATCTAAAAATTTTTTTATCGTCGCTGTATCCCTGAGCCTGAATTTTATTTTATCGTAGTAGAACTTAATTTTCAATTAGTTACCTCCGTGAAATTCATTGTGACACTATTCCCTTTTTCATTAAAGCTTATTGAATCAGCCAGCTTTGTCATAAGAAAGACCCCTCTCCCGCTCAATTCCTCAATGTTTTCCGGCTTGGTGGGATCCGGGATTGACGACGGATTAAAACCCCTGCCCTCATCTGTAACCGTAATCGTGATATTCCTGTCCTGCAGCTTGATCTCAACATCCACAATTTTGTGCGGATCAGCTTTGTTCCCGTGTGTTATGGCATTATTTACAGCCTCAAGAGTAGCGACCAGTATCTTTCCATAATCATCCTGCTTAATTCCGGCATTATTGGTGATCTCGTCAATGGCATTTTCAATAACCCTCATGTTATCGATTTTGGACTCAATTTTCAGGCGCTTGTAAATGTTAGCCATATCACTGTAATTATTTCAATACTAAAAGTTATGCAATTTCTACTTTTTTTTCGAAATCCACAATTCCGGATCCAATTTTACCTTCTCTTCGAAGATCATAAATTTCAAAATCGCCTTATTCCCATTCTCAGAATCAGTGAAAACATTACCTATCACCTGCTTTGTTTCAACCTTCTCCCCAGCTTTAACCCTGATATTTACAAGATTCTGATATACTGTCAGGTATTTCCCATGGCGAATTATCACAGCCATGTTTGCTCCCGGAATTGAAAATATTCTTGCAACCTCGCCTTTAAATACGCTTCTTACGGGGGTTTCCCCTAAACATGTGATCTCAATATCAATATTATCTTCAGTTACATACTTCAGCAACGGATTGCTCTGGACACCGAAATGACCGGTGATCACACCCTTTTCAACCGGCCACGGCAGAAGTCCCTTGTTCTCATAAAAGTTATCGCTGATCAGCTTAAGTTCAGGTGCAACATCCTTATTTACTTTCTTTTTCCGCTCATCATCGATAATCTTTTCTATTTCAGCTTCAATCTTCCTTGCTATCCTTTTCTTTTCCTCCAGTTCCTTCTGCAGCTGCTTCTCCCGTTTTCCAAGGTTATCAACCATCTTCTGCTGCTTGTCCTTTTCATCCTGCAGCAGGCTTTTCTGCAGCTCCTCCCGTGTTTTCAGCTCCGAGACCTTGTCCAGGTCCTCTTCAAGATTCTTTCTTGCCTCTTCAATCTCGCTCTTCAGGTCAATTATTGTTTCACTCTCGTCCCTTCTGAACTTGGTTATCTGCTGAAGGTACTTCAGCCTCTTGTATCCCTGGTTAAAATCCCTTGCCGACAGAATGTAAAAAATTTCAGGATTCCCCTTTGATGATTTGAAAGAATTAATAACCGCTTTGCGATAATCATTCTTCAATACATTAAGGTCGCTTTCCATTATATCGATCGCTATGGTGTTAAGCTCGATCCTGTCAGAGATCAATCCTATCTCTTCCCTGAGCCCGCTTAAGACCGACTCCCTCAGATTGAGCTTCTTCCCGATCATCTGAAGCTCATTCAGGCTTGTCTTCTTCTGCTTTTCTGTCTCTTTAAGCAGATTGTCCACATATGATATCTCTTCAAGCGCCTTCTTCCTTTTATCCTCAAGCTCTGACCGGCTTTGCCCGCTAAGGCTCATATTCAATAGCAGCACCGCAATTACCGTTCCAAAAATGCACTTCATCTGAGCTTCCTGATAGTATAGTTCTTCCCGGGGGAAAACTCTATTTTTCCACCCCCGGCTGCTTCTGCTCTTTCAATCTCAATCCTTATCTCCGTCTTTGAATCAGGTTCATACAGCTCTATTGAGAATGGCATAATAAGATCACCGGTTTTCTTCAGCTTTTTGAACCTGATGTCCGCTTCTCCTGAAAAAACGCTCTCTTCAACTTTTGCCTCAATTGCCTTTTGCCTCCTGCAATCGATAGTATATACAATATCCTTTCCGTTCACCCTGGCAGCTATTTCCGTCAATCCCTTCCTGCAAATCACACTTTTTTGGACTGCCTGGCGATCTGAAACCAGATCACCCAGTAAAATCAGCAATACGTCCGGGCTTATCCCGTATTTCAATGTCCTGATCCCGGGCTTTCCAATGAGTAGCTCCTTGTTCAGCCGGTCATTTATCAGCAATGTGTCGTGTGTCATCAAGACTTTTGCAACTTCCGTTCCAAATGAACTTCTGACAGTTAACAACACTGAATCCGGCTTTCTGAATTTCACCGCAGCAAGGAAGTGAGTTGTCAATCCGCCGGAAGTTGCCTCTATTTCAGCTTTTGAAATATTAAAATTCCACTCTGAAATATTATTCTTTATTGTAGCTTCAATAATTTCAGTGTCAGGTATGGTCTTTTCTGGAACGCCAGTCACGCTGTTCTTTCGTAAAGTGGCGCAACCGGAAAATAAAATTCCCGCGACAGCTATTAAAACTACTTTTTGCAACCTTCTATTTCCTTCCCGAGATAACTTTTGGTATTGTCAAGCTTTATTGCCCTTTCCCAGGCCTTTACCGCTTCTCCGCACTTTCCGATCTTCTTCAACATAAAGCCGTAGTGCTCAAAATATTCAGCATCTTCAGATCTGCCCTGATCAAGTATCTTTTCCATGATCCTTGCCGCGTCTCTTTCCCTGCCTCTTTTGTAAAGTATCCAGGCATAAGTGTCCAGGAAAGTCGGGTTATCCTTTGACCTGGATACCACTTCCTTTGACATCTTCTCAGCATCCTTGAGCCTTGAGTTTTGTTCCGCAAGGTAATATGCATAATTATTAAGAACCGTAATATCCGTATCATTCACTGCAAGAGCCTGGTCAAAAGTTTCAAATGACCTGGTATACTCCTTCATCCTGTAGTAAACATCTGCCCGCATCGTCAGCACCTGCAACTTTTGATCCTTGTTCTCACCGGCAAGGATCTCGGCTTTTCTTAACTCTTCCAGGGCAACATTAAATTCCTTATTCTCCATGGCAGCATTTGCATAAAGGATCTTTGCCAGGATTGACATATTGAATTTGGTGGCACACTCCTTTGCACTTGCCTCCAGCTGTGTAAAATCCTTCATTTCAAAATAGACCAGAAGCAGCTTTTCCCATGCGAAATAGTTTTCAGGCTCTGCCTTTATTACTGCTTCGAGCTGCCTGGCTGCTTCCATATCCTTGTGCTCTTTCTGAAGAAAATCAGGCAGCATCAATATAATGATGTTATCATCCTGGTAGTTTGCATTAAGGACCATAAGAGCCACCTCCATCTTATTCCCGTAATCCTTTTGAATATCAGGGTTATCCATCAGCTCAGAATATAAAGCTATTTTTTGCTCCCTGGTTATCTGATTGTTCAGAACGACCGTGTTTAAAAGGCTGAACACCTCATCATAATCCTTCTGTGAAAGGAGGAAATCGCACAAAGCCAGCTGGATCTGTCCGTCTTCGGGATTCCTTTTGATAAGTTCGGAGTAAAGCTCCGAAGCCTTTTCATTATCTCCCTGCTTCCTGTAGATTTCGGCCTCAATGCCATTAAATGTAACGTCGTCAGGGTTTTGTTTAAGCAGCTCCCTCACCTTCTCCAGAGCTTCTCTGTACTTCTTCTCTTCCACCAGCACCTTCACAAGAGCCAGCGTACTTGTCTCATTGACCCCGTACTTTTCATCCAGCCTTGTAAGAATATTCCTTGCTTCATTGTACTTTTTCCCTTCAGCATACAGGTTTGCCAGCGAAACCTCAAGGTTTTCCTTTTCCGGGTATACTTTTACCAGCTTTTCGTAGCACAATATCGCGCTGTCAATATTCTTCTGCTGATAATATACGTTTGCAAGCGCAAGTCCGTACCACATATTACCCGGGTCGATCACGGAGGCTTTTACGAGGTATTTCTTTCCCGTCTCCAGATCTCCGTTAGCCAGCAAGATCTGCGCTATCTCATAATTCGAAGCATCACTTTCAGGATTCAGCTTAATGCACTGTTCAAAATCGTTGAGTGCATCCGCCATGTTCCCCAGCAATTTCTGACGTAATCCTTCCGTAAATACATAATCGAACGTGGCTTTGTCATATTTGGCTCCCTTAACTTCAGCGACCATGCCTTCCGGGGCCTTTTTATTGCAAGCGCTAAATATCAGCCCTGCGGCCAGAATCAGTACCAGATATGAATTTTTCATACTAATGTTTTCCTGTATGTCCGAAGCCACCCTCTCCCCTGGCTGTTTTATCAATTTCCTGCACACTTTCCCATTCTGCCCTTTCATGCCTGGCAATTATCATCTGGCATATCCTTTCTCCATCCTTAATAACGAAATTCTCGTCCGACAAGTTCACAAGGATAATGCATACCTCTCCCCTGTAATCCGAATCGATTGTACCGGGTGAATTCAGCACGGTTACTCCCTTGTTTATTGCAAGCCCGCTCCTCGGCCGTATCTGCGCCTCATAGCCTACCGGGATCTCGATGTAAAGTCCGGTTTTAACCAAAACCCTCTTCAGTGGTTCAAGGATGATATCCTCATCTATATTTGCCCTTATGTCCATCCCGGCCGAGTATTCTGTTGTGTACCCCGGCAGCTGATGCTTTGATTTATTGACAATCCTGACTTTCATTTGTCGCTGTTCGTGAAAAAAACCGAAAGTAACCTGTCCTTGTATTGTGCATACCCGATAAAAAGTGCAATCAGAAGAGTATTGATCAAAAGCTCGCTGATCAGGCCCGGGTATTTGAAATAGCGTCCGAAAATCACCATTGCAATGGCCATTGCGAAATACGGAATGAACTGCTTCATGTTATAGTGAACCTTGTACCTGCTTTCCGCAAAAAAGAATGAAGCAATGATCATTGCTCCGTATGAGAATATGTGCGCCCATGCTGAAGCCATGTACCCGTACGCAGGTATGAAGACAACGTTTATAACTATCGTGATCACAGCTCCTATCAACGTAATATAGACGGCATAAAGAGTCATGTCGTTAAGCTTGTACCAAATGCTGTGATTAATGTAAATCCCGTAAAACAGGTATGCCATGCTTATTATCGGGACAACCACGATAGCTTCCCGGTAAGTGAAGGCAATGATATATTTAAATCCTGATATATAAAGGTTTATACCCAGGAATACCAGAAGCATGACGATAATGAAGTATTTCATAACAAAGGAATATGTTTCCTTTGCATCCTTATGCTTTGCCCGTTCAAAAAAGAAAGGTTCCGCAGCAAACCTGAACATCTGTATGAACAGGGCCATCAATACACCTATCTTATAACCTGCACCGTATTTGCCGACCACAGACAACCCGTCATCGCCCATCATCCGCCTGAGAAGTACCTTGTCAAGAGCATCGTTTATCGTTCCGCTGAGCCCTGCCAGCAATAAAGGGAATGAATAGCTTACCATCCTGTACCAAAGTCCGGCATCGAACCTGAACTTAATATTGAAGATGAACGGCGTCAGCATTAAAAGTGTACAGCTGCTCGATATCAGGTTTGCCAGGAAAACATATCCCACTTTATAATCAGGATTATAAATCTCCCTGAACCAGCCATGGCTCTTTTCCCATATCCCTGGTGCAATCTTAAGCAGAAAGACCACGAGCCCAATTGTTATTACCACGTTTGCCAGCTTGATAACGCTGAAAATGCCCGGCCTGTTCTCATTTCTCAATCTTGCGAACGGTATTGCCGCAACAGCATCAATTGCCACTATTCCTGCAAACATCCTAATATAATCGTGATTATTGCTGTACTTCATTACGGCAGAAACCGGCCCGATAAAAAGATTTATAAGGATAACGAAGAGGCCCGAAGTCATCAGAAGGCTGATCAGCGCCGTGCTGTACACTTTCTGTGGATAGTCACTTTTCTGCACAAACCGGAAAAAACCCGTTTCCATGCCATAGGTAAGGATAACCATGAGCATGACCATCCAGGCATATAGCTCCGTTATAATCCCATAATTGCTTGTGCTGTTATAAAAGATCCTCGTATAGAACGGAGTCATTACAGCATAATGCAGAAACCTCGGAATTATAGTTCCAAGCCCGTAAACAATCGTTTGTCCTGCCAGCTTTCTGACTTCCTTCATCCCTGAAATAATTCCGGCAAATATAGCTCTAATGATTTAACATGAAGACCATATTGATACTCAAGCTTGAAAATCGCGCATTTTAAAACCTGATATTATCAAGTTCGTTCAAAGTTAAATATCTTTGCAGTCACATTTGCAGAACGTTATTAACCAAAACTCCGTATTGATGAACAAAGCGTTAAGGCTCATTGTACTCTTACTGGCTGCTGCTGCCCTTGTGTCCTGCTCTTTTTCCGGAAAGGGTGATGATACGCTGGTGTTGCTCAAGACCAGCATGGGAGACATGAAATTACGGCTCTATAACAGTACCCCGGTCCACAGGGACAATTTCCTTAAGCTTGTCGATATGGGATTTTATAACGGCGTCTCTTTTCACCGCGTCATAAGCCACTTCATGATCCAGGCAGGGGATCCTGCAACCAGGACCGGGCTCACAAAGGAACAGCTCGACACGCTTGCGACATACACTATTCCTGCTGAATTTGACCCTCAGCATTTCCATAAAAGAGGGGCTCTAGCAGCGGCAAGGGAAGGCAACGATGTAAATCCGGAAATGAGATCCTCCGGCACCCAGTTTTATATTGTCCAGGGAATCCAACTCTCCGATGAAGAACTGAATTCAGTCGAAGCAAAGATCAACGGAAATATAAAACAGGCCTTGTTTTCAAGGCTCATTTTTGAAACTGCCGACAGTGCGAAGAGATCTGGTGCACCTCTCCAGGAAGGGCAGGTGCAGGAGCTTGCTTCGCTTAAAATGTTTGATTACATGTCTTCCCATCCCGAATTCCGGCTCACTGATGAGCAAAGGACAGTATATAAAACCATTGGAGGCGTTCCCCGTCTCGATCAGACCTATACGGTTTTTGGCGAGGTAACGGAAGGACTTGAGGTTATCGATAAGATCGCGTCAGTTCCGACGGATCAGTCAGACAAGCCTCTCGCCGACGTCAGGATCATAAAAATGAAAGTCATTAACCGATAATAAACTCCCTTTCAAATAATAGTAGTATGCTGGAAAAAATCAAAAATCTTCTCTCGCAGATCTCATCATTTAATGTTTCTTCAGCGGATGATCTTGAATCTTTCCGCCTCAGGTTTCTCAGCAAGAAAGGGATGATATCAGTACTTTTTGACGATTTCCGTAATGTGCCCGCACAGGAAAAGAAGGAAATCGGCATGAAGCTCAATGAGCTTAAGCAGGCAGCGATGGATGCCTACAACAGAATGAAAGATCAGCTTCAGCAGTCCGATGATGTTAAAACTGAAAATGATCTTACGCGTCCGGCAAATCCTTTCCCTTCAGGTTCGCGGCATCCCATTTCCATTGTCAGGAAAGAGATAATAGACATCTTTTCCAGGATCGGATTTACTGTTTCAGAAGGTCCTGAAATTGAAGATGATAACCATGTATTCACAAAGCTGAATTTTGCCCCGGAACATCCGGCCCGGGATATGCAGGATACATTCTATATTTCCCGGATCTCCCCGGAAGATTCAAATCCCGGAGACATATTGCTCAGGACTCATACCTCGTCCGTCCAGGTCAGGGTTATGGAGAACCAGAAGCCGCCGATAAGGACCATCTCGCCCGGCAGGGTATTCAGGAATGAAGCGATCTCTGCGAGGGCCCATTGTATTTTCCACCAGATCGAAGGCCTTTACATCGACGAAAATGTATCTTATGCGGACCTAAGGCAGACACTCCTGTTCTTTGCAAGGGAGTTGTTCGGAAAGGAGACCCGGATAAGGCTTCGCCCTTCATATTTTCCTTTCACCGAACCTTCTGCCGAGATGGATGTAAGCTGCAGGATCTGCGGCGGTAAAGGCTGTAATGTATGTAAGTATACCGGCTGGCTCGAACTTCTCGGATGCGGCATGGTCCATCCGAATGTTCTGGAAGCCTGCAATATAGACAGTAACAAATATACCGGGTTTGCTTTTGGAATGGGGATTGAAAGGGCTGCAATGCTTAAGTACCAGGTAAACGACCTCAGGCTCTATTTTGAAAATGACCTCAGGTTCCTGGACCAATTCAAGGCATCATTTTAAACAGACGTCACGGTTTCATTGTTACCCGGAATAAATGAAGCCAAAAAATCAAGAACAGATGAAAGAAAAAGAACTTAATATACCCCTTTGCGGAAGTTGCGCCCTCGAGAACGGAGCGATTTTCAAGCATCTGACAGCCGAGCAAGTTCAGATGCTGAATTTTGAGAAGGAATTCAGGCAATACAAAAGGGGAGATGAACTTTACAAGGAAGGCAACCGCATAAGCGGCTTTTACTGCATCCACAGCGGTATAATAAAGGTTTTCAAGACAGGCTTTGACGGTAAGGAACAGATCATCAGGTTTGCCAAGGCAGGGGAGATCATTGCCTACAGGAGCGTTCTCAGCAATGAAGTGGCATGCACTTCCGCCAAGGTTATCGAAGATTGCATGGTTTGCTTTATACCAGCTGAAATACTTATATCGCTCGTCAGGACAAATTCAACTTATGCTCTTGAGATGCTTAAGCTTGCCTGTCATGAGCTGGGGGAGGCCAATTCATTCATCACAGATATCGCCCAGAAGACCGTTCGTGAACGGCTTGCCGAAATACTTCTTTTCCTGGTAAATGATTTTGGCCTGGACGACGAAAATTTCCTTAAGATCTCCCTGACCCGCGAAGAGCTCGCAAACATTGTCGGCACCGCTACCGAATCAGTGATAAGGCTCCTTTCCGAATTCAAGAACGATCAGCTGGTTGAGCTCAATGGCAGAAGGATAAAGATACTCGATAAAAGAGGGCTTGAAAAAATAAGCAATGTTCTTGCAAGGTCCTGATCAACGCCCTGACTCTTAAAAGAGATTCCCTGTCTGTTCCCGCCTCATCTGGCGGCCAAGATGACGGTAAGCATGCTCTGTGGCTTCCCTTCCCCTCGGCGTCCTTTTCAGGAATCCCTCCTTTATCAGGAACGGCTCGTATACTTCTTCGATGGTTCCGCTTTCTTCGCCGACAGCTGTCGAGATCGTATTCAATCCCACGGGCCCGCCACCGAATTTATCAATTATTGCCGACAATATCCGGTTGTCCATCTCGTCGAGGCCGTACTGGTCAATATTAAGAGCGTTCAGCCCGAACCTCGTGATCTCCATATCAATCCTTCCGGATCCTTTCACCTGGGCAAAATCCCTGATCCTGCGCAGCAGCGCATTTGCGATACGGGGCGTTCCGCGGC
>DCFQ01000039.1:46232-46467 GCA_002319915.1 Bacteroidales bacterium UBA1800
GGCGTTCCGCGGCTTCTTTTCGCGATTTCCACGGCTGCATCATCATTTACCTTAACGTCCAGGATGCCTGCGGATCGCTTTACGATCCCTGTCAGAATATCATGATCATAGTACTCAAGATGGAATTTTATCCCGAACCTCGCACGCAACGGGCTCGTAAGTAATCCCGACCTGGTGGTTGCACCTATCAGCGTGAACTTATTCAGCGCAAGCTGAACTGACCTGGCGCTTGGAC
>DCFQ01000058.1 GCA_002319915.1 Bacteroidales bacterium UBA1800
CTCTACCGACTGAGCTAAGGAGGCATTTTCCGGTGCAAAGATAAAAATTCATTCCAATTTTGCCAGCCTCGATAGCAATGGGGGATGAGAATAATGGAAAAACACGTATGCCGGATGAGGCATCAGATTTGAAAGATTCTTTACCGAAAGCTTTTTTAGGGCTTCGGCCAGGTATTCGGGCTTGTAATTGTCACGTACGAATCTGTCGGCCTCATATTCATTCTTCCTTGATACGGAATTGGTAATGAGCCCGATGATCAGTGAAAGCGGGCTGTAGAGGATACCGAACACGATCAGGCCGAGATGGAAACCGGGTGATTTGGCGCCCAGGGCCGCTGAAAGAAGAGGGCTGTTGACGACACGGGAAAAAAGGAAAAGCATGAGACCCGTCAGCAACACTGAAAAGATAATGCTCCGGAGCACATGTTTCTTTTTGAAATGCCCGATCTCGTGTGCAAGAACGGCAACGATCTCTTCATCAGTGAATTCTTTCAGAAGTGTGTCGTACAGAACTATTCTCTTTTTTGGACCGAAGCCTGAGAAATAGGCATTTGCCTTAGTGCTTCTTTTGGACCCGTCGATTACATAGATATTCTTTAGCCTGAACCCGGTACGTTCTGCAAACTCGCCTATCTTCTGCCTGAGAGGACCATCCACGAGGGGCGTCTGCTTGTTGAACAGCGGCACTATCAGTTCTGAATAGAACAGGTTCATGAACACGGAGAACAGGGTGACCAGTATCCAGGCATAGATCCAGAATTCCCTGCCTGTCCTGTAGTAAACCCACGTGATCAGTCCCAGCACCGGAACCCCGACAATGAGGGCAATGAACCATGATTTGAGGTGATCTGTGATGAATGTCCTGACAGACATTTTGTTGAATCCGTATTTTTTTTCAATGACAAAGGTATCGTACCAGCCGAATGGGAGGTTTATCAGGTCGGAGGCAAATCCGATGATCCCGAAGAATATGAGGGAGATAAGCACCAGGTTGTTGCTGAGGCTCCGGGCAATCCCGTCGGCAAGCGCAAACCCGCCCGATACGATCATTACCACGATAACTGCCAGGTTGAAGGTGGACGACCAGAATGAGAGCTTCTTGTTATCCTTTTCATACAGCTGGCTCCTGCGGTACTCTTCCTGATCATATATGCCCCTGAGCTTTACCGGAAGCACAGCCGACCACATAGTGGAATCGAGGTATTCAAGATAGCGTTCAAGAAGGAATCCCAGGACCGGAAAAAGAAGGATCAGGAAGAAAATGTAATTATGCATTATAACGGTGCTGTCAAAAAAAGAAGCAGGGCGCCTGTTTAAAATAATTGTGGAATAAATATGTCTCGCTGCATTTCCTCGTGCTAAAAGGATAGGCACCCTGCGGTATTACAAATATAGTAAATTTTTTTATTATGTCAACATCCCCCCGCAGACCTGAATTGTCTGACCGCTTATATACGAGGAGAGGTCAGATGCGAGGAAGAGTGCTGCGTTTGCCACATCATCGGGAGTTCCGCCGCGTTTAAGGGGTATTTTGTTGATCCATTCGCTTTTTATGTCGGGAGGAAGGTTTTCGGTCATCTCGGTCAGTATGAATCCCGGTGCGATCGCGTTGCAGCGGATATTCCTTGAGCCAAGTTCCCTGGCAACGCTTTTTGTAAAGCCGATGATCCCTGCCTTGGAGGCTGAATAATTGCTCTGGCCTGCATTTCCTGAGACACCCACGACCGAGCTGAGGTTAATGACCGATCCGTTCTTTTGTTTTAACATCGACTGAAGGACCGCCTTAGTAAGGTTAAAAACCGACTTCAGGTTAACTGCAATCACCGCATCCCACTGATCCTCAGTCATGCGCATCAACAGGGCATCCTTTGTGATCCCGGCATTGTTGACCAGGATGTCGATTTTGCCGAAGTCATTTATAACCTCACCTGCAATCCGCTGTGAATCCTCATAGCTTGCGGCATTCGAGACATAACCCTTTGCCATGACGTTCAGCGCTTTAAGCTCATCGACAGCATTGAGGAATTCTTCATCTTCCGTAATATTTGTAATTGCTATCGATGCGCCTTCAAGAGCGAATTTCCGCGCGATTGCCTTACCTATTCCCCTTGAAGCACCTGTTATCAAAGCAGTTTTACCTTCTAGTAATTTCATCTGGATGGTTATTTAGTTTTTAGCAAATATAGAATTTATTTGAAAAAGCCAATAACTGAGTTGACGAGAGTCATCCTGACTGTTTTTGTGATGTCGTTCCTGCAAGGAATAACAAAATTGACCGCCCGGATCCTGATTCCCGGCAGAAGGGTTATTAAGCCCTTAGTGGTTATTGAGGAGATTCAGGACAGCGGTCCCGATATCAGCAGGAGACTCGGCTACCTGAATGCCGCAATCCTTCATCACCTGTATTTTGGCTGCAGCAGTGTCGGCCTTCCCCCCTATTATTGCACCCGCATGTCCCATTCTCCTTCCTTTCGGGGCTGTCTGGCCTGCGATAAATCCGACGACTGGTTTTGTGCCATTGATCCTGATCCATTCCGCGGCATCCGTCTCCATGCTTCCCCCGATCTCCCCGATGATCACGATAGCCTCTGTCTCCGGATCCGACATCATCAGCTCCACTGCTTCGAGTATTGAGGTACCGACAATAGGGTCGCCTCCTATGCCGATCCCGGTCGATTGCCCCAGGCCCAGCTTTGTGATCTGGTCAACTGCTTCGTAGGTAAGGGTGCCTGATCGTGAGACGATCCCTACGGAGCCTTTCCGGTGGATGAAGCCCGGCATTATCCCTGCCTTGGCTTCACCCGGGGTTATTATGCCCGGGCAGTTCGGGCCTATGAGCCTGCATTTTGAGCCTTTCAGGTATTCCTTCACGATCACCATGTCAGCCACTGGTATCCCTTCGGTGATTGCCACTGCCAGCCTAATGCCTGCATCGGCGGCTTCCATGATCGCATCGGCACCGGCACCAGGCGGTACGAAAATGACGGAAACATCTGCACCCGTGGCTTTTACGGCTTCGCTTACCGTATTGAAAACAGGTAACCCCAGGTGGGTCTGGCTGCCTTTGCCAGGAGTGACGCCGCCTGTCACCCTGGTCCCGTATTCGATCATCTGTGAAGCATGAAAAGTTCCTTCAGTGCCTGTAAAGCCCTGGATTATTACTTTTGAGTCCTTATTTATGAGTATGCTCATCAGGTCCGGTTTTAGGAATTATCGGTCATCACCCTTAGATGCAACAGTTTACATCCGCAGGCCCTGACCCAAATATACCTGAATTATTCCTTCCTTTTGGCTATATTTGATAAATAAAGTTGCATTACATTCCATGGTAAATATTGACCCGGTTCTGTACATCGGGATCTCACAGTCGTTTTTCGCAGCTTTGCTGATCTCCACAAAGAAACCCAACAGCGTGGCCAATAAGCTCATGGCAGCATGGCTTTTCATGATCTGTATTGAAATGATCTTTGCCCTGATCAACAGCACGGTGATCGAGATGTATTCATTCCCGTTCATTACCTTTACCTATGGACCCCTGCTTTACCTGTATGTGCGATTCATGACCGATCCTGCGAGGAAATTCAACTGGATCGCTCTCCTCCATTTCATACCGTTCCTTGCATTCTTTACGGTTTCCGTGATCTTCAGGAGCGAACCGCTCGTAAGGGATCTCAGGAGTTTTTTCAGACCCGATAAGCTCATCTCTCTCAGGATAATCTATTCGGTTTGTTTTTTCTTCTCGATAACAGTTTACAGCACACTGGCTTTCATCCGGATAAGCCGTCACCAGAAGAATCTGAAGAACCTGGTATCATTCACATCCCAGAAGATCACCCTGAACTGGTTGAAAATACTTTCCATAAGCTTTTACGCGGCGTACTTTGTCCTTTTCATCCTTGGCGGGCTGAGCATGATAGGCAGCTATATCCCGTTCGATCCGTATTTTGTCATTTTCGGATTTATTGCCCTGTTCTCGGCGGCATACAGCTTCTATGGCATTAAGCAGCCTGTAATATTCGGCGAAGTGGTGGATGACAGTAACCAGGAAGAAAAAAAGGAAGGTGAGAAATATATTAAAAGCGGACTGAAAGACGAATTGGCAGAAAAGTACCTCAAAAAACTCCTCGCCTTCATGGAGTCCAAAAAGCCATACCTCGAAGGTAACCTTACTATCCATGACATTGCCGCCAGGACCGGCATATCGAGGCACCATATAACACAGGTCCTGAACGAACGCTACAAACGGAATTTTTTCACCTTCATAAACGAATACAGGGTGAAAGAGGTGATAGAGAGGTTCAGTGACTCCAAATTCAATAATTATACTATCCTCGCGATTGCGATGGATGCCGGATTTAATTCCAAGACAACATTTAACTCATTCTTCAAGTCCCAGACCGGAGTAACACCCAGCGAATACAGGCAGAAACTGACAGGTATTGCCAGATAGATCCAGGTACGGCCTCAGCGGGACGAACATGTTCAATTGGATTTTGCAGTACGGGAAAAGCGGACGGGACGACAAAGTGTTCGGGATCATCTTCCTTTGCAGTAAAAAAGGATGAGATCAAGAATGATACCGATGATCGTCCTGTCATTTTTGTTTCAGGAAGGAGTTCCGCAGGATACCATTCCGGCATACGGAACCGGTCTTCAAAATATCACCATGGGCGGATTCTTCAGGGGCGGCTTCTATTCCTGGATCAGGAGCTCTGATAATAAGCTTTATGTTCCGGATGCATTCTCTGACCTGGGGCTGACCCTCCAGGCCGGCAACGGGAAAAATTATAACGCATTTGCAGATCTCCGGTACAGGTATGGTTCCCAATTCAGCACCCCTGTGAGCAGGTTCGATCTGAAAGAAGGATTTATCAAACTCTACGGAAAGAAGTGGGACGTTACCGCTGGGCAGAAGATCATAAAGCGCGGCAGGGCTGACTTTACGAATCCTGCATCGAAGTTGGCTCCGCAGGACTATCTTTACAGGTCGCCCGACCGTGACGACATGGATGTCGGCAACCTACTTTCCGAAGTGAGGTGGCATCCCTCCCCGATCGTGGACCTTGAGGCTGTGATCGTACCCTTTTACAGGGCGTCCACGCTCATTATCGATCCGGTCCCGCTGCCGTCAGATGTCAGTTTCAAAAGGCTGAACTCCATCATTGCGGACAGCAAGTTTAAAAGCTACGGGCTGAAGGCCGATTTTCACCTGAAAGGTGTGGACTGGAGCTTTTCATGGTTCGATGGCTTTGATCCGATGCCAGGGATAGCCATGACAAAATTCATGATTGATCCGGGCCAACCACTGCCTGTGCCATCTGTGGAGCTTTCCGAGACGCCCTACAGAAACAGGGTGGCGGCAGCCGATTTTGAAACTGCAATAGGCAACTTCGGACTCAGGGGTGAAGGAGCCTGGTCATCCCCTTCAGCCCAGGGAGGGACTGATGAGTACGTACCGCTACCTGACCTGAAATGGGTGGCAGGCTTGGACTGGTTTTCCGGAAACTGGCATTTCATCGGGGAGTACAGCGGCAAGTATGTTGCCAGGTATTATCCTTCCCCGGTCAAACCCCTGACAGCAGGCCCCGATTACACTGAGCTCGCTTTATTGCTTTCAGATCCTTCCTTTGACCTGAGGGAATATGTGAGGGAGGAGGTGGCCGCCTTCAACCGGCTCTATAATTACCAGCTAAAGAGGTATTATCACTCCTTTGCACTAAGGATAGAGACAAACTTTTTATACGATAAAATAGTACCGTCCCTCTTCTCCAGCTTTAATTTCACCTCCCACGAATTGTTTGTGATCCCCGAACTGAAAATCAAGCCTTCTGACGGACTGACGATAACGACCGGCGCTGAGGTTTACTCTGGTCCCGTAAACTCTCTCTTCAGCCTGATCAACGATTTTATGAACGGATTCTATGTTTCACTAAGAGTTGATTTCTGAGATGTCTGACTTTATCTATAAATACCGCTGGGCGATAATAATATCATGTTTCCTTGTAGGGATAGTCTCGCTGGTCTTTATACCCCGTACAAAGATTGACCCTGAGATAAGAAATTATGTCCCGGGATCGATCGGATCGAGAATTGAGACCGATAAGATTGAGAAGCAGTTCGGGGTTCAGGATATTGTTGCCATTCTGTTCACCGACAGTTGCATCGTTGACAGCAGTGACTTGCAGCGGATAAGAAAAATCGACAGGGCCGTCTCGAAGCTGGGTGGTGTGAGTGAAAGGATATCTCCATTTTCTGTGAGGGAGATCCGCGGAGAGGAAGGCATGATGACAGTTAAACCCCTCATTGAGAACATCCCCGGGGATAAAGCGGGGATAAGCACTTTAAAGAAGGAGATCCTGGATAACCGGTTTGCGAAGGACATAGTGTTTTCCTCCGACCTTACGGCTGCTTCAATTACAGCGACCATAAATTCATCGGTTCCTGAGAAAACGACCCTTCAAAAGATAGATTCCATCATAGCCTCTTATCCGGGAAAGGCGGCGATCCTTAAAGGCGGACTTCCATATATCCGCCAGAACATAATCAGGGATGTGGCAAGGGACGGGATTTTTCTCGTTCCGCTTGCCCTTCTTCTGATGTTGTTGATCCTCAAACTCAACCTGGGCAGCTGGAAATCAGTATTTATGCCTTTCAGCGTGGTGGTTGTTTCGACAGCATTCAGCCTTGCCCTGATACCGATGTTAAACTGGAAAATGTCGATCATCAGTCTCCTCGTTCCGGTCATTATCATAGCGGTTGCCAACAATTACGGCATTTATCTCATTGCCAGGTTCCAGGAGCTCAGAAAGGTGAATCCTGACACATCAGTTAAGGAGCTTATGGTAGTACTCGTGAAATCACTGAATATGCCTATTCTCTTCAGTGGTTTGACGACAATAGCTGGAGTACTGGGCTTGCTGACCCATACAATCATTCCGGCGAAGCAGGTTGGTGCACTCTCTGCTGCCGGGATCACGCTTGCCCTTGGGATGAGCCTTGTCCTGATACCGGCACTGATATTCGTCACCGGTACGGTTCCAGCAGCCGCGACAGGCAGAAGTGACCATACAATGCAGTTTGACCGGCTGCTTTCGCGGTTGTCGGCAATTATCACCAGGTCGCCGGGCAGGGTGCTGGCAGTTTCCCTGGCTGTTGTTGCAGTTATGTCGGGGGGGATAATTTTGCTCTGGATTAACACAAATCTGGAGGAGTATTTCTCAAGGCACCACCCTGTGAGGATGGCATCTGAAGTGATAAACTCGAAGTTCGGCGGATCCCAGATTATTTCGGTTATGGTCTCGGGAGACATAAGAGACCCGGTCGTGATGAAAGGGATCGATAACCTGACCATGGTCATGGAGAAACAGGATGGAGTAGGAAATGTCTTTTCAATATCTGAAGTGGTCCGGGAAATGAGCAAGGCCATCTACTCGCCGGGAGAACCCGGGTACAACGCCATTCCGGATTCGCGTGATGCGATATCCCAGATGTTCGAGTTATACAATATGAGCGGCAGCCCGGAGGATTTCAGGCAGCTGATGGACCTAGAAGGCAATAAAGCCCAGGTCATGATAAGGCTTTCCAGGCCTGAAAACGGTGTGATCCTGGATTTAAGGGCAAAGATCGACGAAATTACCAGAGGATTCCCTGCCGTGGTTACAGTGGGTGGTTATGGATTGATAATGACCGACTTTGCAGCTTCAGTGATCAGGGGTCAGGTGACGTCCCTGCTGTTTGCCGTTCTGACGGTATTTGTCCTGCTGTCAATAATTTTCAGGTCATTCCAGGGAGGATTGATCGGATCGATCCCGCTGATAGCCTCCATTGCGGTATTGTTCGGGTTCATGGGATTCTCCGGAATTGCACTTGATGCCGCAACTGCCCTGCTTTCATCGGTCATGATCGGCGTCGGCGTCGATTTTACCATACAGTATATCTGGTGCTTCAACCTTTTCATCAGGAAAGGAATGAATTATGCTGAATCGACCCAACAGGCCCTCCGGACTATCGGCCGCAGCATAATCATCAATGCATTCAGCGTCATGGGCGGTTTCTCGGCGCTGATCTTTTCAGGGTTCACCCCGATCAGGTTTTTTGGCTACCTGGTGATCATTTCAATGGGATCGTGCCTGATCGGAGCCATCGTCATCATCCCGGCATTTCTGCTGAAATTCCGGCCGGGATTCATTGGATTTGAAACTGGCAGAAAAAAAAGAATAAAAAATGAAAAAGCTGGTATTATTAGTGTTGAGCCTGCCTCTGTTGCAGGCAGCGGTGCCTCTTCCTGATGCGGACCGGATCATGGAAAAGAGCCGGGAGCTGAGTATGACCGGTTCGATGATGGCAGAGATTTCCCTGACCATCACGGAAAAGAATGGCGCTGTGAGGAACAGGACGATCGCGATCGCTTCAAAAAGCTATCCGGACGGGACCGAAAAGAGGTTCATCCGGTTTCTTGAACCGTCGGACGTGAGAGGGACGGCCATGCTTATTGCCGATAACAAGGATACCCCTGACGAAATGTGGATTTGGCTTCCTGCCCTGAAAAAGACCCGAAGGATCGTGACGGCAGAAAAAGGAAAAAGCTTCATGAGCTCTGAGTTTTCAAATTCCGACATGAGCTCACCTGCTCTTTCGGATTTCACATATAAACATCTGCCGGGATCCGGGGAAAACCAGCAGTGGATCATTGAAAGCATTCCCGCCAATGAAAGGATTTCAGATGAGTACGGGTATTCAAGGAAAGTCAGCTTTCTTGACAGGCAAAACATGCGGGTTCAGAAAATGAAGTTTTATAACTTTGATAATAAGCTTTTTAAAGAAATAGAAATAAAAAAGGTCGTTCCCCTCGAAGGTGACAGGTACCTCGTAAGCGATATGAGCGTTGAAAATCTTATTACTGGCAGGAAATCGGAAATCGTCTTTAACAACATTAAGGAGGGTGTAAAAGTTGACGATTCTGTATTTACCATTCAAAACCTTGAAAGGTAGCCTCTAATTTTCCTACTTCTATGACCTGCAGGCTGGCAAACTTTCCTAAATTTGCCTGAAAAGTAACTCCCGGATGATCAGGAAAGATTCTACCATCTGTGCACCTGCCACGCCACACGGCGGAGCATTGTCTATAATCAGGATGAGCGGCCCGGAAGCTTTCGGGATCTGCGAAAAGATTTTTTTCCCTGCTGACAACACAACCAGAATACAGGAGCAGGACGGCTACAGGATCGTATTTGGAGAGATCCGGGAGGGCAGCGAAGTTATTGATGAAGTCCTGGCAGGCATATTCAGGGCGCCGCGCTCATACACGGGAGAAGATTCTGTCGAGTTCACCTGTCATGGATCCTCCTATGTAGTTTCGAAAATACTTGAACTGCTTATCATGTCTGGGGCAACGACGGCACTGCCGGGTGAATTCACGCAGCGTGCTTTTCTCAACGGCAAGATGGACCTTTCTCAGGCGGAGGCGGTGGCTGACCTTGTAGCTTCAGGTTCAAAGGCAGCCCATAAGCTGGCAATGAACCAGATGCGCGGCGGATTTTCTGCAGAGATAATGAGGCTGAGGTCGGGATTGCTGAAATTTGCATCGCTGATAGAGATGGAGCTCGACTTCGGGGAGGAAGATGTTCAGTTTGCCGACAGGTACGAGCTTAGGAAGATAATCCTCGATGTTAAGGAGCTTTCCGACAACCTGGCCTCCTCATTCAGGCTTGGCAATGTAATAAAGAACGGCATCCCGGTGGTAATTGCCGGAAAGCCTAACTCCGGCAAGTCGACGCTGCTGAATGCGCTTCTTAATGAGGAAAAGGCGATCGTATCGGACATCCCCGGGACCACCAGGGACGCGATTGAAGACACCATCATTATCAATGGGTTGGAATACCGGCTTATAGATACTGCCGGCCTGCGTGAAACCAATGATGTGATCGAGAATCTTGGCATCAGGAAAACACACGAAAAGATACAGCAGTCATCGGTTGTCCTGCTCGTTGATGAGGTCACTGAACCGGTAGAAGGGATAAACGGACGGGCCGACGATATCAGGAAAATGATCTCCGGGACCGATGCAAGGCTCATGATAATTGTAAATAAGCTCGACCAGGTTCCCCAGGAAGCGGCTGATGATCTATCAAAAAAAATATATACTGATATCGATGAATCGCTCCTGTTCATATCAGCAAAGGAACTTACCGGTCTCGACCGGCTGAAGCGTGTCCTGGGAAGGGTCGTGGATAAGGAGCGGCTGAACAAGGAGGATGTGATAATCTCCAATCTGAGGCATTACGAAGCCCTTCAGCAGGTTTCAGGATCGATGTCGAGGGTGATTTCGGGCCTCGAGCAGGAGTTGCCCGACGACCTTATAGCCGTGGATATCCGGCAGGCAATCCACTATCTTGGGGAGATCACCGGGCAAATCACGACCAACGAAATACTCGGGAATATCTTTAAGAATTTCTGCATCGGAAAGTAGGCTGGCTGGTCTGATTGTTGACTGGTTAACTAGTTAACTGGTTGAATAGTTGCTGGGTGAATTGTAACAATTGTTACATTATTTACTCCCTGTCCTATGTCCTTATTTCTCCAATTCCCTATTTCCCCCATATTGTCTTTTGTGAAAGATAAAGAAAGCCGGCACCGAGTTAAAAATGCAGAGGATGTTAGTCAAATGTTTGTCAAATCATTACCAACTCTGAAAGTGCCGGCCAACATCAAAATTAAGACGAACAGCTATTATCCAGCATTCGTGTTCTCTCGAGTTATAAACAGTAATTGAAAGTTATCAGCATTCCAGGGCCGCCGGCAGAGGCGCCTTGATTTCCGGCTCCCGGTGCGTTTAAACATTCAGGGTTTCAACATTGTCATACATTACGGACTGACAGGCAGTTCAGCCTCTGTTTATAATATTCTGTGAAGATTCTCCTTCACAATTACTAAACCTAAAACTTGCAAGATGAAGAATTTAAACTCTGATCCTTCTGAAACGGGCCTCTCCGTTTGGTGGGCGAGAGCAATAGGAATTATCCTGGCTGTGGAATTTGCTGTACTGATCTGGATTACTGCCGGGTCGTACTACAGGGACCATAAGCCGCCGGTTCCGGAGCAAGCTGTCGGAACAGACGGGATCCCTGTCTTCACCGGGAATGACATAGTAGCAGGGCAGCAGGTATTTTTGAAAAAGGCCCTGATGAACAATGGCACCATCTGGGGTCATGGCGCTTATCTGGGACCTGATTTTTCAGCCATGTACCTGCATGAGCTTGCACTCGAGGCTGGGAATTTCCTTTCCCTGGAACATTACGGCCGGCCTTATGCAGAGCTCTCTGATGATCAGAAAAGTTCGCTTGCCGGACCGGTCCATGATCTTCTGGCGGAAAACCGCTATGACCAATCGACACACAACCTCACATTGCTGGAACCTGAGCGGAAATCATTCACCCACCAGGTCAGATTCTGGCAGGAGTATTTCAGTAACCCTTCGGAAAACAGGGGATTGCCGGTCACTATACTTTCCGGCGATGACGAGATAAGGCAGCTTACAGCCTTTTTCGCGTGGACCGCATGGGCTTCAGCGGCAAATGTGCCCGGCAGGAATTATTCCTATACGAATAACTTCCCGTATGAACCGCTGATCATGAACGGACCGTCAGGTGCGGCGATCCTCTGGAGCGGACTCAGCCTTATCACCCTGCTGGCAGGCACGGCATTGATCCTTTTTTTCTTCGGCCGCTTTCATTATCTGGGGTGGAAGGAAAATACGGGGTTCGTGCTTCCCCAGAAACTTCCGGGAGCACCATCAGCTGTCGAACGTGCTTCACTGAAATTCTTTATCGTTGCGATTGCGGTCCTTCTTTTCCAGACTCTGGCTGGCGGAGCAATGGCACATTATTTCGCTGAACCCGGCGGCTTTTTCGGGATTGACCTGTCGTCAGTATTCCCGTCCAATATTCTCAGGACCTGGCATCTCCAATCAGCAATATTCTGGATTGCAACAGCATATATCGGGGGAGGCCTGTTTATTTCATCAGTGTTATCCGACAGGAAACCCGCAGGACATGTGACTTTGATCAATGTTCTGTTCATTGCATTGCTTATACTGGCTGCCGGAAGCCTACTCGGAGAATATCTCGGTGTCCAGGGTTTACTGAAGAAGCTATGGTTCTGGCTGGGAAACCAGGGATGGGAATACCTTGAAATCGGAAGAGGCTGGCAGGTTTTACTTGCAATCGGGCTCCTCTTATGGGCATTCCTTCTGCTCAGGATGGTGAGACCGGCTAAAGGATCGGAGGACCGGGAGCTGAAGATTATATTCATTCTTACGGCAGTCGCCATCCCCTTCTTTTACCTGCCGGCATTTTTCTTCGGATCATCCACCAACCTGTCGGAAGTCGATACCTGGCGGTTTTGGATCATTCACCTGTGGGTCGAGGGGTTCTTTGAAGTATTTGCCACGACCATGGTTGCCATACTGTTTTATAAGCTGGGGCTTGTATCGAAGCAGACAGCCACAAGAGTGATCTATCTCGATGCGATCCTTTTTCTTGGGGCAGGCATACTGGGCACCGGCCATCACTGGTACTGGAACGGTCAAACCACGGCTTCCATGGCTTTATCTGCCTGTTTTTCAGCGATGGAAGTTGTTCCGCTGATCCTGCTTACCCTTGAGGCTTCTGACTTTTCAAGGCTGATGCGGACGAAAACCGATGAAAACGGGAACAAGCTGCCATTTCCGCAGAAGTGGGCATTTTACTTTCTGATCGCGGTTGGGATATGGAATTTTGCAGGAGCCGGGATTTTCGGATTCCTTATCAATTTGCCGGTGATAAGCTATTATGAGGTCGGGACAAACCTGACCCCTAATCATGGTCATGCAGCACTGATGGGTGTATTCGGGATGCTGGCTGCTGCCTTTACCGTATTTGCGATCAGAAGGATCTCCGATGACGAACACTGGAACAGGATTGAGAAGTACATTAAGCTTTCATTCTGGGGATTGAATCTGGGACTTGCGGGGATGATCCTGCTTCAGCTTTTTCCCAGCGGGGTCCTTCAGTTGCGTGACGTGCTTGCAAATGGCTACTGGCATGCGAGAAGCATGGAATTCTCGGGACAGGGATTTATGAGGGCCCTCGCCTGGCTCAGGTTCCCTGCCGACCTGTTTTTCATCCTGGCAGGTGTCCTGCCCTTGCTTTATTCAGTTCTGTCGACCTGGCTGAATATGAGAAGACGGGGAAAGTATGCAGGCTGACCCGTCACTCTTTTCTCGTCAGGAATTCCCTGAGGGCGACCGCGTTATTAAGCTCCCTCTCCTTTGAAGAGTAAAGAAGCGTGACTGTATCATGCTTATCCTCAAGCTGCTTCAGCTTCCTTAATTCATCGCTTCTGGATGAGAGTTCTTCCCTGTACCTGTTTTTGAACTCCTCCCATTTTGCAGGCTCATGATTATACCACTTTCTAAGCTCATTGCTCGGGGCTACCTCCTTTATCCATTCGTTCCATACAGCACTCTCCTTTGAAAAGCCCCTTGGCCAAAGCCTGTCGACCAGCACCTTGTAGCCTTCATTCGCCCCTTCCGGGTCGTACACTCTTCTTACCTTGAACATAATGAGGAATTTGTAGTACTAACTTACGAAGATTATCTGGGAAGGTGAAGAAATCCGGAATTAAATGCAGGGAAATATTGTTACCTGCGCCTGGTGAGCAGGAATTCAGTCAGGAGATTGAGGTCCCCATCCTTGACGGATGCCCCAAAGGCGGGCATATTGCCACCGCCGTTTACAATCTTTATTACCATCTGATCCCTGGTCAGGAGGTTGCCGATATTTGAAAGGTCCGGGCCTCTCCTTCCACCCTCGCCCGATATCATGTGGCAATAAATGCAGGCTTTTTTGTAATAAAGGTCTGCTCCCTTCATTGCCGCGGGTGTCACATTGCCGACAACCGCTGATGAGAGGGTCTTGGTGTCAAACCTCGGTGACCATGGTGATCTTGACCCTATGTACCAGAATGTCGTTACCACAGTAAGAAGGACAACTATTATCCCTATCTTCCATGGCATTCTCAGGAGACTTCTTTCTCCCGTACCCTGGACAAACGGAAGAGATAACAGTATTATCCCTATAACCACAGGGCTGAAGGCGATCACGGCCGATTCTATCTGCGGAGGCATCAGTGCAAATATTGCGAAGACCCACATAAAGTACCAGTCGGGACGGGGATTCGCATTGATGCTGGAAGGATCAGGAGGCTCACCAATTGCGGGGGGGCCGAAGATCAATGCCAGCAGGAAGATGGCGGCGACTACAACAATCCCGAACGTCGCATCACGCCAGGCAGCATCGGGCCAGAACGGGACACCTCTCTGGTTTACCATCGACTGGTACCACTCCCTGTATCCTGCTTTTTCAACTTTCCGTCCAGCGACTGGCGGCTCGGAGATCCCGTTCTTAAGAACCATGTAGAGATGAAGACCGATCAGGCCGAGAAGCAGGGCAGGTATAAGAAAAACATGGATTGCATAGTACCGGCTGAGCGTTGTAGCACCGATCGTATCTCCTCCGAGCAGGAAATGGGCCACTGCCTTGCCTGCCAGCGGTATTCTTCCTGCCTGTTCTGCACCCACCACCACCGACCATACACCATTGGCATCCCACCTCAGGAGTTGGCCGGTAAATCCCATCGTGACCGTAAGGAGAAGCATGATCGTTCCGGTTACCCAGCTCATTTCCCGCGGGAATTTAAATGCTGACATCAGATAAACACGAATCATATGGATGCCCACGAAAAGGATCATCGATGAGGCACCGAAAAAATGGAGCCCCCTGAGCAGGTTACCGAACGGTGCCTGCCGTGTGATATAGATAAGCGAATCATAAGCATTTTCCGCTGATGGCTGGT
>DCFQ01000040.1:0-1226 GCA_002319915.1 Bacteroidales bacterium UBA1800
ACATCTGCCAGCGACCCTGCCTTTCACTTGCATATACAAGCGAATCGCCGGTTGGGGAAAAGCTCAGGAACCTCTCCTCTTCGGGAGTGTTTGTAATGCGTTTCGTGATCCCTCCGTCGGCGGAAGAAACAAAAACTTCCCCGCGAACAATGAAGGCTACCTCTTTTCCGCCCGGCGAAACGGCCATCTCCTTAACGTTACCGTTCACCGGAACGACCTTTTCATTGTTCACCTTCCCGGCGGTATGGATCAATACCGGGATCCTCGCAGGTGTACCTCCGGGCTGAAGGGTGTAAAGAGCGCCGTCCTGCGCGAAGCAGAGCAAGCCGCCGGAGGAGGAGCTCAGAAAACGGACCGGGTCGCGCCTGAAGAATGTGACCTGCTTTGTCTGCGACGGATCAGAAAGCTGCAGTGACCTGACATTGAAACTGCCACCCTCTTCGCTGAGGTAGTATATCGATTTCTCATCGGGAGAGAATACCGGGTTCCTGTCTTCTCCACTGAAGGAAGTTATCATTTTATGCGTTCCTGTGGTCTTGTCGAATATCCAGATGTCCCTGGCTATTGAAGAAGTGTGATGTTTTCTCCAGTTGTTCTCACCTCCCTTTTTGTCGTGGTAAGCATACAGGTTTCCGCCGGCTGATATTTTTATGTCCTCTGCCGGGATCGTCCAGAGCTGATCGACGCGCCCTCCGGCCGCAGGCACTGAGTAAACCTCTGGCTGTGATTCGGTGGGGAACTGCCGGTGGGCGGCAGCATCAAGCCTTGCGGCCCCGAATATGACAGACTTGTCGTCAGGCGTGAAGGAATAGGGATATTCATTGGCCGAGTGGTATGTGAGGCGCACAGGCTCGCCGCCTTCCGACCTGACAATAAAGATGTCGAAATTCCCGTACCTGTCGGATGCGAATGCTATGAATTTCCCGTCATGGCTCCACACGGGCATGAAATCCTGGGCTTCATGAAAGGTGAGCGGTACGGCATTTCCTCCCGAGGAAGGAACGGTATAAATGTCGCCTTTGTAAGTAAATGCTATTTTGCTGCCGTCGGGGGATATTGAAGGATATCGCAGCCAGAGGGCTTCTTCCTGGGGCAAAAGGTCAGCCGATACCAAAAGGAAGAATAAAAAGGGTATGATTCTTTTCATAAAGTTGCTTTTAATCTACAATGCAATTTATTCAAAAAATAGATTAATGCAAGGAAAGCAATCAGATCGTGCAATCGTG
>DCFQ01000040.1:1485-12486 GCA_002319915.1 Bacteroidales bacterium UBA1800
ATCGTGCAATCGTGTCGTAGCGAAGCGCAGATCCCGACCAACGCGTCGGGACAATCATGCAATCATACACCGAATAGTAGAATTACTGCAGACCAGCAGACCAGAAGAACGCCCCCCGGCCCCCTGAAGGGGGAGCTGAAAGATGAGACTTAGCAAACGAAGCGAGGAAATCCCGCAACATCGGGAAACCAGCAGACCGGGCCGAGCGTTAAGTCCCGACATGGTATGTCGGGATAGCGAAGGAGCCAGAATGCAGTGCAGGCAAAGCAACCAGCAACCTGCAGTCCCAAAACTTCTCACTGTGATAGCCCCCGGATCCTTTCCCTGATTGCTTCCATCTTCTTCAGCCGTTCAGGGTAGAGGGTTTTTTCTTCCATGTCAATGAATTCGAACAGGATAAGTGATTTCTCAGAAAATTCGAGTGATCCCGGGTTGTCACCCCGGGCAAGGCAAAGCTCAGCTTCAGCATCGCAAAGCCACGCGAGTATCTCAAGATGGCCGTTAGTGTAATTGTGATCTCTCAGGAGGTTTTCGGTCAGCTTCTCTTTTGGCAGCGACCGGAAGAATGCCGAATCCTCCCTGAGCATATTCCCGTAGATCCGGTTCAGCTCCTTTTCAGCCTGATCGAGCTTCCCCTTCCTTATCAGTCCCAGTATCCCGGCGATAAGTTCACCGATCATTTCGATCATGCGCAATATATAATCCCTCTCGAACATACCGGCGATATTTATTTCAGGGGTCCGCAGGGAAGGGATAACAACTCTGAGACCTCCGCGTCTTCTCCGTGTCACGATAGCTATCGTCCCGATAGCTATCGTGACACGTGTGAGTTCTTATTATTTACTTCACCCAGTTGACTTTAGCAGATTTCACATCCCGCGAGTTGGCCCCGACAAAGATGATGAACTCTCCCGGTTCCCAGTCGTACTTAAGGTCGCTGTTGTAGAACTTTAGATCGGCCGTAGTCACATTCATCGACACGTCCTTTGTTTCACCGGGATTCAGCATTATCTTTTTGAAGTTCCTCAATTCCTCAACGGGTCTGGAGATGGAAGCCACAGGGTCCCTGACATAAAGCTGGACCACTTCTTCCCCTGCATACTTACCCGTGTTCGTTACTTTCACAGTTACTTTAAGTGTTTCGTCACCTTTCAGGTCATGCTTGCTCAGCTGGACATCGCCAATATCAAATTTCGTGTAGCTGAGGCCGTAGCCGAACGGGTACAGGGGGTCGTTGGAGATATCCAGATATTTTGAAGTGAATTTATTCCGGGGATCCATCGGCCGGCCGGTATTCTTATGATTGTAATATAGGGGTATCTGGCCCACGCTCCTGGGGAACGTTGCCGTAAGCTTGCCGGCAGGGTTGTAATCGCCAAAGAGAACATCGGCAATGCCGTTCCCGGCTTCTGATCCCCCGGCCCAGGCCTCAAGGATAGTGCTTGCATTGACATCTTCCCATGGGAGTGTAAGTGGCCGGCCGTTAACAAGGACTAGCACCACAGGCTTCCCCGTGGCAAGCAGCACCCTGAGGAGGTCCTGCTGAACTGCCGGGATGTCTATGTCGGACCGGCTGGCTGCCTCTCCGGACCATGCGGCTGATTCACCGAGAACTGCAACGACCACGTCGGCTTTCATTGCTGTTTCAATAGCTTCGGCCAGAAGCTCGGCAGCCGACCTGACCGGGCCGGCAGACGGCCTGACACCCATAAATGACAGCGATTGTGCAAGCATCGGGTCACCGGTATAATCCGATCCCTTTGCATAGAGCACATTTACAGGGCTCCCGCCAACGTTCCGGATCCCTTCAACCACTGATGTGATGGTTTTCTCGTCACCGCCCATCGACCACGTGCCGAGCATATCCGGTTTACTGTTTGCAAGCGGGCCTATCACGGCTATTGTGCCTGATTTCTTAAGCGGAAGGATCAGTTCATCATTTTTTAGAAGAACAACCGACCTTGCAGCCATCTCCCTTGCGGCCTTTATGTTTTCAGGGGTGCGCAATTCTGCCTTTTCCCTGGCCTCATCCATATACCTGTAAGGATCGTCAAAAAGCCCCAGCTTGTACTTCGCTTCGAGGACCCTTCTGCACGCCTGGTCAATATCCTTCTGGGTCACCTTGCCTTCCGACAGCGATTTTTTAAGGGTTGTGAGGAACCCTTCACCAACCATATCCATATCGGTCCCTGCTTTCAGGGCAAGCGCCGAAACCTGCTGCAGGTCGCCCATGCCGTGGTTTATCATCTCATTGTTTGCGGTGTAGTCTGTCACAACGAAACCTTTGAAGCCCCACTGGTCTCTCAGGAGACTGGTGAGGAGCCACTTGTTCCCGGTTGCCGGCACTTCATCAATCACATTAAAGGAAGTCATCACCGAACCTGCACCTGCGTCAACTGCAGCCTTGTAAGTCGGGAGATATTCATTGTACATTGCAATACGGCTCATGTCTACCGTGTTGTAATCCCGGCCTCCCTCAGCGGCACCGTAGAGCGCGAAATGCTTGACACACGACATCATGGTATTGTTTTTAGACAGGTCGGTACCCTGGTAGCCCCGGACATATGCGTCTGCTATCTGCGATCCAAGCCACGGGTCTTCGCCTGCACCCTCAGCGATCCTGCCCCACCGGGGGTCACGGGCTATATCCACCATGGGAGAGTATGTCCAGCAGATCCCGCTGGAAGTGGCTTCATTTGCGGCAATCCTTGCAGCCTGCCCGATCCTTTCAGTGTCCCAGGTACATGACTGGGCAAGCGGGATCGGGAAGATTGTCCTGAAGCCATGGATGACATCCATGCCAAACAATATCGGAATATGATTGGGGGACTCCCTGACCGCAATTTCCTGCATGGCTTTCATTGAGGCAACCGAAAAGCTGTTAAGGACAGCACCGATCTGCCCGGTCTTTATCTTCTGCTGAACATCCTTGTTGACGGCAGCACCTGTCACAAACCCCCCTGCCGTTGTCAGGTTGAGCTGCCCTATTTTCTCATCGACAGTCATTTTTTTCATAAGAGAGCCAATGAAGGAATTCATTTTTGCATCCTGTGCGTCGAGAACGGCTGCAAACATTGCTAGTGCGGTAATCGTGATGAAAAGCTTTTTCATGTGACAGGTATTATTAAGTATCCGGTTTCAATATATTCAGTACAATTTTACTAAAAAAGCCGGTAATGCGGTTATTAATGAACGGAATTCCGGAGGTTGCAACAGGGAAACCGGCCGGGGGAAATTCCTTCAACCAAAAATGACAAGAGCCGCACCGGAAGCCTGCCTGATTCTTCCGATACGGCTCTAAAAAACACACCTTCAGTTTATTTCAGATCATGCAATCTGTTTTACGGCTCATTTATCCGTTGAATTCCCGTGGATCAATATTCGCTGAAGAGGATGACATCTCCCCCCGGATTTACCTCGACCACCAGGGTTCTTGTCCCTTTCTTCAGATCAACGAAATAGGCTTGCGGGGAATCGAACTGGTTCCCGCTCATCACAAAATCGGGTGCAATTTCGCCAGTGTAGTCAAAATGAATTACCTGTCCGATTGTATAATCCCTGTATTCCTTTTTGATCCTATCCTGGGCCGATTTAGGAAGAGCAGAGAATTTTACAGCTTTGGATGTGCCTATCAGGTTACCGTTGAAGTCGAAAATAGCCTCGTCCTTTTCATTGTTCCTGGTATAGGTAGCCACATCCATATCAGAAGTATGCGTCCATGCTACATCACTGATATTTCCGATATCAGCCCTGAAACTTTCCTCTGAAAGGGTATTGACCATGCTTGCAGAGGCAACGGTTCCTGCTGATTTTCCTCCTTTAGTCTCTTTCTTTGTTGCCCCTGAAGGTGTATTGCTCCCGGCTAAGATAACCGGCATTGCTAGAAGCAATGTAAAAACTGCAACAACTAACTTTTTCATATTCCGACATTTTTAAGTTACAAACTTATTTTCCTCATTATGCCCCTGACTTTTCATGCTATGTTCAGAACTTTCATCAGACATAATCCCCAAATAAACAAGTATTGAAAAATTATGTTCTTTCGGGAAAGTTAATAATATGAAAAACAGTCCCGGGGAGATATCCCTTAAGCTGGGCAGGCCGCAGGTTTTCAGGAACCTGGGACCTCGCAAAAAAAAGACGGCACCATTCAGATGCCGTCATAAAACCCGATTTGAATCCAATCCCTTTGATCACTATTTCTTCACCTGGGTTTTTGGGGGTGTAGTCTTTGTGACTGCCTTTGCAGGATGTTGTTCAACTTTGCCTTCCGCTGCACCTATCCTCTTCACAAACTTACCGCTATTATCATAGCAAAGTGTTTGCTGCAAAGTCCCCTTGGTCACTGTGACTTCAAATGTAGTCACGGTGTTTGCCACTACTTTCGAGGCGTCTTTAATCGTGTATCCCGGCCATTCTTTTGCGATATTATCGGTGATTGGCTTCTGGAGATCGCCCGGTTTGACCTGAGTACGCTGGGCATTTGCAATCAGGCCTGTCGTCACAAGCAAAAACAGGATAATGAATTTTTTCATGTTTAACGGATTAATTTGTTTGCGAAACAAACGTATACCCGGATTCTGATTTTTTTCTGAAGTTCCGAAGGTATTCTTTTAACCCTGCACTGCCGGCAGCCAGGGTTAAAGAATATCTTATCCGAAGCCCCGAGCGAAGGATTTTTGATAGAACCTGCCCGGGGTCACATTATGCACAAACCTGCCCAGCCGCAGTTACAGGGTCTTTTGCAGCATTTTAGCGTGCTCGAGATGGGTTTCCACCACGGGAACAGCATTTTGGAGTAAAGCCTTCAGCTCTGCGTTTTTGGTTTGCGGAATCAGAACCTTCTGGATCGTATTCAACACTTCCTGGTGGTAGGCGACCTCTTCGTTAATGTAAGCCTTGTTGAAATCGTCGCCGCTCTTTGATTCGAGCAATTTAGTTTCTGCCGATGCATCAGAATTCAGCTTATTGCTAAGGTCGTTGACCTTCGGTGTTACATTCAGTTTCTTAACGAGTGCGACCGCCTTGTCGATTGTCGACTGATGGTCCCTTATCATGAGGTCAGCAAATTTTATGACCTCCTCATTCTTTGATTTTGTCTTTGCAAGCTTGGCCATATCGACAGCAATCTGATTCGAGGTCACTGCAACAGAAGCAATTTCCGGATCAGTTAGATTCGGGGCTTGTGCTGCCAGGGTGCCGGAGACCATAATTGCAGCCAATGCGGCAATTCCTGATCTGAACAATGATATTCTTTTCATTTCGTGAATTTTTTAGTAATTACTGTGGATTAACAAGACGTGCAGGCATATGTTCAGCTTCTCAGCATGAAAATTAACCGGATAACGGAGAGAATTCCCATTGTGGCCATACATTTGGTTTTCTTAAAGGCAAAGGTTATATTAATACAAGCAGCAACCTGATTACATGGATGACAGGTAAATCTAATCCCCATAATTTCTGGGAAGAGTTCAGGAGGCGCAAAACAGGCAAAGTAATTGTCTCTTATGCTGCCACCGCATTTATCCTGCTGCAGCTTGCTGATATCCTTACCCCGGCATTGCTTCTGCCCGGCTGGACAACCCGCCTGGTGACATTCCTGCTCATGATCGGATTCCCTGCAGCCGTAGCTTTCAGCTGGATGTTTGACATTACACCCCATGGAATCGTCAAAACGAAACCTGTCAAACCCGGTGCCGGTAAGAGGAAATTCAAGGGCGAGGACCTGGTCGTTGCCATTCTTCTGGTTCTGGTTGTTATCCTTGCATACCCGAGGTTCTTCGGTTCAAAGCCTAAAATCATCAGGGATCCTGACGGCAAAGTGTCCATCGCGGTGAATACGTTTGAAAATCTTACAGGAGATTCAACAATCAATTCGTGGAAGATGGGGATCTCCGAACTTCTGATCTATAACCTCGGAACTTCTAATGAGCTCTCGGTCCAAAGCACCCAGACAATGCTTGAAGTTTATAAAGGCCTTCAGAGGACACAGAATGCGTCCATGGGCGCAACGGTGCAGAGGGAAGCAGCCATAAAGCTCAAGGCCGGAGGCTATATTACAGGCAATTACCAGAAGGCCGGCAATAAGATCACGATAATTGCCAAGCTGACAGACACAGAAAGCGATAATCTGGTCTGGACAGGGAAGGTGGATGGTGATATTGAGAGTGATTATATTTCGATGGCAGACCAGTTGTCAAAGCAGCTTAAGGATTTCCTTGAATTAAAGGCCCTCAGGAAAAATACTGTCATTGATTTTCGGGATGCTTTTACCGGGTCGGCTGATGCATACAGGAAATACAATGAAGGTATATCGGCTCTTATGAATGAAGATTACCCCGAAGCCATCGCTTTGCTCAGTGAGGCCTACAGGATTGATTCGACTTTTGCAATGGCCGCCTTTTACATTGCAAACGCATACAATGCTATAGGGGCAGACAATTCCAGCAGTGAAATAATTGATAACTCTAAAGTGTAGGTGCGGCGGGCTTACATTCTGAGGAACAGCCTTCCGGAAAGTTACAGGAAGTGGATTGAAATGTGGGAATCCTATTACATTACCAGGAACTCGGATGATCTGAAAAAAAACTGTATCGCTCTTGAAAACTCCGATATAAAATCACGCTATTACTGGTACGATGTTGCCTGCACTTTCCTGGGAGCACTTGAAATGCCGGAAAAAGCCTGCCGGAACTTCGAAAAGATCGAAAAAATAAACACAGAATGGGGGGAGGAGTGGCATTTCAGCAAATTTTACACCAATTACTCCCGTGCCTGTCATGAGAGCGGCAACCATAAAAAAGAGGCTGAATTGTTCTCAGAAGGGCTCAAACTTTTCCCTGAAAACCCAACCTTCATTTATCTTAAGGCGAATTGTGCTGTGGCACGTAAAGATACTGCCGAATCGAAGGTGAAGTTGGATCTGCTGCTTAAGAAGGGTCTGGCTGTAGGTTATTCCATGTCAGGCTATGAATTCACGCTGAAGGAGATGTACCTAGGCGCCAATGAGCCCGAAAAAGCCGAGGAACACTTCCGGAAGGCATTAGCCCTGAAGCCCGGCTCTGACAGATTAAAGGCAGGCCTGGCCAGGTTTCTCATACAAAATGGGAAGGTCGATGAAGGAATGAAGCTTGTTGACGAGGCTCTTAAGTCGTTGCCCCAGGCCCCGGATGGTCTCTGGACCAAAGCCATGGGATATTACGCACAGGGTAAGATCAGGGAATCATGGGATTTGCTGAGCAAAGCAAGGGAAAACTACCCCCTTGTCTGCCTTCAGCTTGACAAGGATACCCGCAAGGTACAGGAGGCGCTTAACAATCTTAAGTAGAACCGGAACGGTTATTGGGCTAACTGATCCTCTGAGGCACCGGGCTCATTATACGGTGTCGGCTGATTAACGTAACTATTTTGTGTTGCTTCTTCTCCAGTCAAAATACTCATCGACAAGGTTAAGCTTTTCCAGGTTGGGTACACCGATCGTCTCAGGGGTCCCTTTAAGGTACATCACCGTCTTTCCGTCATCCCTGTAAACAGGCCACACCGGGAGGCCCTCGCCCTTGGGATCGCCGGTCCTTGCAAAATTTGTCCAGTATTTTTCCATCGTTTCTGAAAGCCCCTTCTCTTCAGGTGTAATATTCGCGCCGTAATTCAGGTCCAGGGTTCCAAACACGTAGACTATCTCCGATGCGTGGGCGGCACCGTCAGGCATGGGCATGCCGGGCCAGAACGGTTCATTCCTGAACTGGTCGAAATAGTACACGAAGACCTTTGATTTTCCTGTTTTCTCCTGTAGCCTTGCCCAGGTCCGACCGGTCCAGGCAAATTCGACATCCCTGAATATATCGGCAGCAGACCTGTATGTCCCGCCTGTCGAATCCACGGGATAGAGTTTCAGGATCCTTTCGGCGAAAGGCCCAAACCTCATTTTCACTCCTTTAATGTACTCTTCAGGCTTCTGGTTCCTGACAAACATAGATCCCTCATCAGAATTTGTACCGATTATGACATGGACGTCATTATACCTGCCTTCATTGTAAAGTGATGTCTGGTCACCCGCGATCACATAACCATCGACCACCGGCCAGAAATATCCCATCTGGGACGCAGGATCGTTCATCCATTTCTCAGGCGGCACCTTTCTCAGCTCAGCTATATTGCTGCATCCCATTCGCTTCATAAATTCGATGCCGCGCTTCTCGGCGCCGGCGAGAGTCACTACGCAATCAAACACATTTAAGCTGTCGGTCACGGGGAAGAATGAGGATCCGCTTTCGCTGATCGCTCCCCAAAAGAGGCCTTTCGTGAGCGGAGATGCGCACAACATGCTGACAGAGATAGCACCTGCCGATTCGCCGAAAATGGTTACCCTTTTCGGGTCCCCGCCAAATGCAGAAATATTATTCTGTACCCATTTCAGCCCTTCTATCTGGTCGAGAAGGCCATAATTTCCCGAAACGTGGTTTGCTGATTCCGCATCGAGCTCCGGGTGCGGGAGGAAACCGAGAGGCCCCACCCTGTAGCCGACGCTGACCACTATCACGCCCTGTTTTGCCAGGTTCTCTCCGTTATACCAGGGAACTGATGTCGCACCCGAGGAAAATCCGCCTCCGTAGATCCATACCATTACCGGGAGCATTTCCTTCCTGGATTTCGCAGGGGTCCAGACGTTGAGGTAGAGGCAATCCTCTGAAGGTTTCAATGCCGTGGAATCATTTGACTGCACACCGGGTTGCGGGCACATGGGCCCGAACTTATCGGCCCTGAGTACGCCGGTCCAGGCTTTGACAGGCTGCGGCGGCTTCCACCGGAGATCCCCCACAGGTGGCGCTGCATAAGGGATTCCCTTGAATACTGCGATATCACCGCTGACAACACCTTCAACCATGCCGCCCTCAACCTTGGCGGTATTGACCGGGGAATTAGGCTTGCAGCCATAAAAACCAATGAGGAGCAAGATCACGGAAATTGCTAAACCAGTTTTTTTCATTTGGACCGAATTGTTTTGTTTATGAAATTCAAGAAGCCGGGTAAAGTTAATTAAGGCGACCCGCAAAGACAAATTTATCCTGCACCATTTTGCCTGTAAAAGGATTGCTCAATAAAGCTCATAAAAAGCGGATCGTGATAAGATTTGCAGCTATTTCAAACTTCAGTTCAGGGATTTTTCTTAACTTTTCTATTTCCAGCGGGAGCGTACAGTTAGGGCCGGTAAGGGGTTAAGTTCTTTAAGGCACAAAAAGGCAAATCTGTTTATGGAATTGTGAAGAATTTCACAGCCGGTTATGCTGAATGCCCAAAAGTGTGGACATTACAGGTAGTTATTCATAATTATTTTAATTGTAATGAAACGATTCTTGATTTTTACAGGCTTAATTCTTTCGATATTTCATCCCGTGATCTTTTGCCAGCAAATTGAATATGTCAGGGGGAAGGTGATTGATTCCAAAACATCCCGGTCGGTTTCTTTTGCAGCGGTACGCCTTAAAAACGCCAGGGTCGGGATCTATACTAATGCCGAGGGTGATTTCAGAATCCAGAACAATCCCGGGTTCCAATCCGACAGCCTGATCGTGACATGTATCGGATATCGAAAGCTCGCGGTCTGCTATGGTAATCTGAAAATGTCAGGTATGAATATCCTTAAGCTCGAACCTGACATCTACAGTCTCAGGGAGGTTTCAGTTCTTGGCAGGAAGAGAAGGCTCAGCCCGGAAGCCATAATAGCCAGGGCGCTCAGAAATATCAAAAGGAATAATCCTGATCAACCATTCAGTTACGTTTCATATTACCGTGATTATCAGAAAGACAGCAGTAATTACCTGAACCTGAATGAGGCGATCATCCAGACACAGGATAAAGGCTTTGAGTATGATTCAGATTCAAACCGGTTCCTGCTGCTCGATTTTAAAAAGAATGTGGATTTTTTGCGAAAGGATATAACTCCCTTTTACGACCTGCCCGGTACGGATCATTCAGCTGAGTCGTTTAAACGGATACCGCATGCTACAGTCGGTGACCAGAACGGCAATGAGCTGTTTGTACTTCTGGTCCATGATGCGATAAGGAATTTCGACAAAAGATCATTTTCGTTCGTCGATACCCTGAATTATTCCTTTATACGAAACCACCTTTTTTCGGGACCGGCCGGGATATACGACGGGGACAAATACCTGTACAAGATCAACTTCACAGCCAAACGCCTGATCACCGGTGATTCAATACTTATGCAGGGCGCTATCTTCATTCAACCGGACGATTATTCGATCCACAAGCTTGAATATACCGGATCATTTAAAGATTTCACGGGGAAGAAAAATAAGGAGATCTTCAATATTGAAATTGAATACGGGCATGAGCCGGCAGTCAATTCCAGGATGTGCCTTAAGTACATTTCTTTCAGCAATTCTTTCACCATACCTGATACCAGTGACCAGGATTATTTCAGGATTAAAAGGTTGGAATGGGCGGCTCCGGGAGGCCCGTATGGTGATTACCGGTTCAACAATATGACAATAGTTGCTTATTTCAACAGGCAGATCGATCCGGTCCTTGTGCAGAGGATGGATAATTACGAGCTGACCCTGGGAAAGAGAAAAGCGAAGATCACAAAGGTAAGGCCGGGGGACTCCCGCATTTACATTACCGTCAGGGATGACAAGTTCAGGCGTGGTGAGCTCGATTCGTGCAATTTAACCGTTAAGGGCCTGAAAGACATCCATGGCAATCTGCTTTACAAAAGACGCGATCTCGAATTCCGTCAGTTCAGGGAACTTTTTGTACAGGAATATAATAAGCCGCTGGTATTCAAGGACAGTTGCTTTATGCAGTCAGTGCCCATTGAAAGCAACTGCATTTCCATCTGCGGCGATTCAGGAAGATTCTGGATGAATACGCCGTTAAAGGCTGAAGAAGGGCAGTAGTATCCGGTGAACGGAATGAAAAAGAGCGAGCACTCCCGCACCCGCTCTCGTTCTGTTTTTTGTAGCCCCACCAGGAATCGAA
>DCFQ01000092.1:0-689 GCA_002319915.1 Bacteroidales bacterium UBA1800
TTCAGGATGCAGGTCAGCGTTTACGACTGCACAGGCTGCGGCAATTGCGCCGACGTCTGCCCGGCAAAGAACAAGGCCCTCATTATGAAGCCGCTCGGAACACAGCTCAATGAAGCTGACCGCTGGACATACATGCATGAGAAGATCGGCTACAAGGATAATCTCGTCGACAAATTTGTGAATGTAAAGAACAGCCAGTTCTCACAGCCGTTGTTCGAATTCTCGGGTGCCTGCGCAGGATGCGGCGAAACACCCTACATCAAGGCAATTACGCAGCTCTTCGGAGACAGGATGATCATTTCAAACGCAACCGGCTGCTCCTCCATTTATGGCGGATCGGCTCCGTCGATGCCATACACGCATAATAAAAAGGGCCACGGACCTGCTTGGGCCAACTCCCTGTTTGAAGACAATGCTGAATTCGGTTACGGACTTTCACTCGGAGCCGGTAAATTAAGGAGCCGCCTGGAACGCCTTATGAAGGAAGCTCTGACAAACGGCCTTAATCCTGAAACAAAAGCTGCATTTGAGGAGTGGATTGCCAGCAAGGACCTGGCTGAACCCTCAAGGGGTGCATCTGCAAAAGTCATCGCTGCCTGTGAGAATGACAAGTCAGAGGTGGCAAAGCAGATACTCGATCTCAAACAGTACCTTATAAAGAAATCGCACTGGATATTTGGCGGTGACGG
>DCFQ01000092.1:981-8715 GCA_002319915.1 Bacteroidales bacterium UBA1800
TGGGCCTATGATATCGGTTACGGAGGCCTCGATCATGTGCTTGCTTCAGGTGAAGATGTGAACATACTTGTCCTCGATACGGAGGTTTACTCCAATACCGGAGGCCAGGCTTCGAAATCAACCCCTGCCGGCGCAGTTGCAAAATTCGCTGCTTCCGGGAAGAAAATAAGGAAGAAAGACCTTGGCCAGATGGCGATGAGCTACGGATACGTTTACGTTGCACAGGTGGCAATGGGCTCCAGCAATTCGCAGTACCTGAAGGCTATCAAGGAAGCTGAAGCCTATCCGGGACCATCGCTCATCATCGCCTATGCACCGTGTATCAACCACGGCCTGAGGGAAGGCATGGGCAGGACCCAGGCCCAGGAAGAATTTGCGGTAAAGTCAGGCTACTGGCACCTTTACAGGTACAATCCCCTTCTCGAGAAGGACGGAAAGAATCCATTCACACTCGACAGCAAAGAGCCTGACTGGACAAAATTCCAGGAATTCCTTCACTCTGAAGTCAGGTACACCTCCCTTATCAAGTCATTCCCTGAACAGGCAGATATCCTTTTCAAGGCCGCCGAAGAGAATGCCAAATGGAGGTACAACGTCTACAGGAGACTGGCTGCGATGGATTTCTCAAAAGCCGTAGAGCCGGTTGCCAAACCAGAGTAAACTGATGATTTAAAATAAAAAAGCCGCCAGATAAGGCGGCTTTTTGTTTGCTGGTTTGCTGGTTGCTGTATTCTGCAATTCTGCTATTCCCCGACATTAAGCAGTCGAATTGCAAGATTGCATGATTGCTCGATCGCACGATTGCATGATCGCTCGACTACAGGCTTCTGAACTTCTGCCCGGGAAGCACAGTCCTGTAATCTGCCTCGAACTTCCCCTTGCTGATGGCATTCAGCTTACCTTTAAGAAGCCTCCTGCGTAGCGGATTCACCCTGTCGGTGAAGAGGATACCGTCGAGATGATCATATTCGTGCTGGATTATACGGGCTTTATAACCTTCATAGACCTCATCGTGAAAATCCCAGTTCTCATCGTAATAGGTGATGCGAACGCGGGATTCCCTGTTCACTTCCTCCCTGAGATTGGGAATGCTGAGGCATCCTTCGGTCATATTCATGAGATCACCGCTCTTTTCAATAATATGTGCATTGATAAAGATCTTTTTGAATTCTGCAAGATCCGGATCATCATCCCCGGCTGGTTTCCCGTCGATCACGAATATCCTTACCGATTTACCTATCTGAGGTGCGGCAAGCCCCAATCCTTCAGCCTTGTACAAAGTCTCGAAAAGATCGTTGATCAATTCCGCCTGGCCGGGGTATTCCCTGTCAATCTCTTCGGCAACTTTTCTCAAAACCGGGTGACCATATATTACTATCGGATAAACCATATTGAATTCTTTGTTATTCTTTTTATTTTGTCAGTGTTACTGCGAAAATTTCCCCCTTGAATCGAGGAACGACTGGAGGATTATCGCTGCACTTATCCTGTCAACTAGTGATTTGTCCCGCCTGTCGCTCTTTTTCACTCCACCGTCGATCATGCTCCTCTGCGCAATTTTCGACGTGAACCTCTCATCAACAAGGTGCACCGGGATTCCGGGAAACCGTTTCCTGAGCCTATTGAGAAAAGGTTCAAGATACTTAACAGAATCACTGGGGGTGTTGTTCAGGCGGACAGGGTACCCGACCACAAAGGAATCGATCTGTTCAGTCTTCAGGTAATCCGTAACGAACGGTTCAAACTCTTCGCCTGAAACAGTCCTGAACGGGGAAGCGATTATCTGCAGCGGATCAGTAATAGCCAGCCCGATCCTTTTTCTGCCAAAATCTATGCCTAGTATCCTGCCCATAGTCAATTACAGCGCACAAAAGTAGTGAAAATTAGTGTAAACTGTTGCAGTCGGACGAAGGAGCCGGAATGCAAGGAAGGATGGAAACTCGTAATTATATTCAAGCTTATCATTTGTACGCATTACTGCGTAACAGTGATATAGCAATTTCAGGAAGTTACTAATTATTATGATCAGATGTTAAACCTGACAAGTTTCTCCTCCTTCAAAAGGAGGGGAAAGATCTGCAGGCAATGCAGGCAAAGCAACCAGCAACCAGCAACCGGCAACAAGCAGTCCAGACAACCGGCTTCACCCCCTGTATCCCCCTCTCCCAGTGGAGATGGGGAGGTAAATGCATAATGACTGGTGGATTATGACCATTAACTGATAACTAATCATGCAGGACAGACTAGCCGGCCACCAATCACTAATCACCAATCGCCAATAGCCAATAACCTTTCAATTTTATAACTTTCCGCACTTTTTCCGATTTCTGTCCCCGGGCAGTTCTAAATTAGCATTGTCTTATCGCTGCTGACACGTGCAACTGAAAGAGGTGCCCTTTCTTCGCATATGCCTGCCATTCTGTGCGGGTATTGTTTCGGGACTTTATTACAGGCCGGGAATGGTCGTTCTCTGTACAGCCGCAGGGCTGGCCTTAACAGGATTCTGTCTTTCGAAAATCTTCAACAGCAGGCTGATCAATTTTTTCTACAGCATTCCCCTTAATATTTCATTCTGTCTTCTCGGTTCACTTTTATTTACTGCGGAAATAGAGCGCCTTTCGGAATTGCCTCCGAAACCTGCCGGTTACATTTGCACACTTGCTGCATTCCCAGAGGAGAAGCCCAGGACATTCAGCCTTCTGCTGAAAGCCGAAGGCAGGATAATTGACAGCTCCAGGATCGTACCTGTCAGGGGATCAGTCTTGCTCTACCTGAAAAAGGACTCCCAGCCCTGTACCTATATTCCGGGCGATATCATCCTCGTGAAGCTGACACCTTCACCCGTGCTCAACAGGGGAAATCCCGACGAGTTTGATTACAGGAAGTTCATGGAAAACAATAATGTAAAGTACTATGCAATAGCGGGAAGGGCCGATATAAAGCAGGTTGTTCGTCCGCGCCACATAAAGCTGCGATACAGGGCCCTGATAATCAGGGAAAAGATAATCGACATGTACCGCACAAGAGGGATCACGGGCGACAGGCTTGCACTGGTGGCCGCAATAACCCTTGGCCAGAAAAGCATGCTCGACCGGGATCAGAAACAGGTATTTGTCAAGGCCGGGATAATGCATATAATGGCAGTCTCCGGCCTTCATGCCGTGATACTGAGCCTGTTTGTCTTCAACATTCTTTTTTTCCTGAAAGGCGGGCTCAATAACCTCAGGGCAATCATCACAGTGATCTTTCTTTGGCTCTTTGCTTATGTCACCGGCCTCACCCCGTCGGTACTGAGGGCTACCCTCATGTATTCATTCATAACTGCCGGGAAGATGATGCGCAGGAACCCGAACAGCATCAATTCAGTGCTGGCTTCAGCCTTTTTCCTGATGGCCGGGAGGCCCTCAGTTCTTTTTGATGCAGGGTTCCTTCTCTCCTATTCGGCAGTGATCTTTATAATCTGCTTTTACAATGATCTTTACACAAAACTAGAAACCAGAACATGGGTCGGGGACAAGATCTGGCAGTCGGCAGCCGTTACGATCACCGCACAGGCAGGGACCCTTCCACTCACCATCTCCCTCTTCAACAGGTTCCCGGTGTGGTTCCTCCTGACGAATGTCATCATTGTGCCATTGTCATCCCTGCTGATAATTGTTGCATGCTTCATCCCAATGACCTACCCGCTTGAGTTTATTTCCCGTCCCATAGCATGGGTGCTGGGATTCCTGACTGGCGCAACAGGGTTCCTTACTGAGATGGCATCCCGGATGCCTTTCGCGTCGATAGAGAATATCGGGATGAAATCCGGCCAGGCCCTGCTTCTTTTTACCCTGGTCTTTCTGACCATGCGCTATGTGCTAAACAGGCGATCGTTACCGGTAACGATCCCGGTACTCGCCCTCCTGGTCCTTGAGGCTGCCGGCTGCATAGGCGACCATTTCCCTCACAGGCATGCAGGGTTGGTAGTGTATAACACCACCGGCACCCTGAACATCGGCATTATCTCGGGACGAAGCCTTCACCTCTTCACTGATACCTCTGTGATTGTCCCCGAAATCGCGAGACATTCCGCCACCGAACGGCTCAGGACCACCAAAACTTCCATCGACCAGGAAATGACATTAATCAGGGCGGGATCCAAAACAATCCTGGTCACTTCAACATTAAATAACAGGCTATTAAAAGATTTAAAGCCCGATTTCGTTATCCTTGACGGGAAGTACCCTTCGGTGGAACGGAACCTGAGGTTTGTTAAACCAGTGCCGGTGGTAATTGTTACTGCCAGGGTAAAAAGCTCGTTCCGGGTAAAGAGCACGGACCAGGGGTCAGGGGAAACAGGAGTTTATTATATGAGGGAATCCGGTGCGTTTACTGCTGATCTTTAGAGCCGGCAGCCCCTTGACAAATTAATGAACGGAAAACTTGAGTATTATGCTATTTATACCTTATTTTGTTGTGGTTTTTAACAAGCTGATATGAGAATAGTTATTGCCGGGGCGGGTGAAGTAGGGTCACATCTTGCCAAAATGCTTTCGAATGAAAATCATGAGATCATCATAATCGACAGTGAAGAGAACCGGCTGAAACCGATAGATTCATCACTGGACGTTCTGACCTATAATGGTTCCGCAACCTCGATAAATATCCTTCAGGACGTTCTGCAGAAAAAGACTGATCTCTTTATTGCCGTAACGCACGGCGAAGACACCAATATAACCGCGTCAATACTCGCAAAACGGCTCGGAGCGCTTAAGACGATTGCCAGGATTGACAATCTCGATTATCTAGAACATTCGACTCTCGAGTTCTTCAAATCGCTGGGGATCGATTCGCTGATTTACCCTGAGCTGATTGCGGCGCGCGAGGTGCTCAGCCTTCTCCACGAAACAGGGACCACCGAATTCATGGAATTCTGCGGCGGCAAGCTGGCAATGTATGTCCAGAAGCTCGACGAGAAGGCCCCTATCCTTAACAAGAGCCTGGAAGAGATATCGATAAGTCACAGTACCGACAAATACAGGGCTGTTGCGATCAAACGGGCTGAAAAGACCATCATCCCGAGGGGAAAGGAGCAGTTTCAGCTCGGCGACCTGGTCTATGTCATTTCGACGATCGAAGGGATCGACGAAATGATGGAGACTTCCGGGAAAGAGAATTTCGAGGCAAAAAGCATTATGATCCTCGGCGGCAGCAGGATCGGAAAGCATGTCGCACTATACATGCAGAAGAAATGCGAGGTCAAGCTCATCGACTCGGACCCTGCAAAATGTGAAGCCCTTTCGGATATCCTTGAGGACACCCTCATTATCAACGGGGATTGCAGGAATATCGAGCTGCTCGAGCAGGAAGGGATCTCGAGGATGGATGCGTTCGTATCGGTGACCGGAAATTCCGAGACAAATATTCTTTCATGTCTCCTTGCGAAAAAGATGGGAGTCAAGAAGACGATTGCAGAGGTCGAGAATATGGAATACATCAACCTGGCTGAGAATATCGGCATAGATACGATCATAAACAAGAAGATCGCCGCAGCCAGCAGGATCTTCCGTCACACGACCAATCCGAACGTCACCCAGGTTAAATACATGACCGGGACGGAGGCGGAGGTTATCGAATTCAACGTGCCGGCCAATGCCAGAATAACGAGAGGCACCCTGCGCAGCATGGAGTTCCCGAAGGATGCCATCGTGGGCGGTGGAACAAGGGATGGTGTGCCGTTCATTGCCACCGGCGATACTATCATAAAGGCAAACGATAAAATTGTGGTATTCACGCTTCCAACCTCATACGACAAGATTTCTAAATTTTTCAGCTGATCCCGTATGATCAATTTCAGGATTATAGCAAGGATCTTCAGCCAGGTGCTGATTCTTGAAGGGCTGTTCATGCTTGTTTCGGGAGGTGTTTCCATGATCTATGGAGAGCATGAGGCCCGTTCATTTGTTTATTCAGCCCTGATCACTCTGGTTACCGGTGTCCTGGTTTTTACACCGTTGCGCAATGCCGAAAGAGTATACGGGGTCAGGGAAGGGTACGTCATCAATGCCGGCATCTGGATCATTTTCAGCCTTTTCGGCACTCTCCCCTTTGTGATCAGCGGGGCGGCCGATAGTTTTTCCGATGCATTTTTTGAATCGATGTCGGGATTTACCACTACAGGCGCCACGATATTCGATGATGTAGAATCCCTGCCGCGCGGCATCCTGTTCTGGAGAAGCCTGACACAATGGATTGGCGGGCTGGCGACCATCGCACTCTCCCTTTACGTGCTCCCCGTAATCAAAACCCTCAATATCCAGTTGTCGACAAATGAGCTTTCGGGAATGAAAACCGACAAGATAAATCCCAGGGCCCTGGAAACTGCAAAAAGACTGATCTTCATCTTCGCTGCCCTGACCTTTGCAGAAATAATACTTTTGGTGATCGGCGGAATGCCTCTTTTCGATTCGATATGCCATTCGCTGTCGACCCTTTCAACGGGCGGATTTTCGACCAGGAACAACGGCCTGGCTTCGTTTCCGTCGCCATACATCCACTTGGTCGTCATGGTCTTCATGTTCCTCGCCGGTGTCAACCTCACACTCGTATATTTCGCCCTAAAAAAGAACTTCGGGAAAATTACCAGAAGCACAGAATTCAGGTTCTATGTTTTGCTGATAGTCCTGTTCGGAACGGTCGTCACCCTCCTTCTCCACCTCGGTTCCGGGATACCGTTCATCAGGTCCCTGAGGCTGGGATTTTTCCATGTTATTTCCGTGATCACTACAACAGGCTATTATACTGTTAATTACAACTCGTGGGGCAGTTTCCTCATACTGATCATGTTCATCCTCATGTTCACCGGGGCAATGACAGGCACCGCCAGCGGGGGCATCAAAACGGTGAGGCTCCTGATGCTGACCAGGAACAGCCGTAATGAGACCCGCAGGCTGATACATCCCAGCGCCTATCTTCCTGTCAGGATAGATAACCGGATCGTTCCACAGACTATCGTTTACAACCTGCTGATCTTTATCGCGATCTATTTCATGGTGCTTTGCGCCGGGGCGATCGGTGTCTCGCTGATGAACAAGGATGTTGTCACCTCTTTCAGCACCGCTGCATCAATGCTCGGCAATATAGGCCCCTCAATCGGTGATTTCGGACCATTCAGCAGCTACGCTGACCTGCCCGGTACAGCAAAATGGTTCCTTTCCGGTCTGATGCTTGCTGGAAGGCTTGAACTGCTTGCATTCCTGATCCTGTTCACAAGGGGATTCTATAAATAGCTGCCGTGCCTTTTTCAGGGCTCCTGCAAGATACTGCGAAATACTCTGAGTTACTCCGTTGTTAAACAACAGCGTTCAGTCCCTATAGCTCCAGATTCCCAAGTCCCTGGCGGACAACTAATATTTCCTCAGATGTGCAGTCAACGATAGTGGATGCTTCGTTCCTGCCGTACCCCCCGTCAATGACGATCTCAGCGATATCGCGGTATTTTTCGTGGATCAATTCAGGATCGGTGGTATATTCTATCACTTCATCGGGATCGTGCACGGATGTTGTTATTATCGGCCTGCCAAGCTCCCTGACAAGCTCGAGAACAATGTTGTTGTCGGGGATCCTTATCCCGACAGTTTTCTTCTTGTTCTTAAAAAGCTTGGGTATCTGGTTGTTTGCCGGCACGATGAATGTGAAAGGGCCCGGCAGGTTCCTTTTGAGAAGCTTGAATATCGTGTTGTCGTGGATGAC
>DCFQ01000092.1:9043-15435 GCA_002319915.1 Bacteroidales bacterium UBA1800
TCCGGATTGGTGCCCTTCAGCCGGGCTATCCTTTCAATAGTTTTGTTCGCCTTGATATCGCATCCCATGGCATATACCGTATCTGTGGGATAGATTATTATCCCTCCCCTCTCCAGCACTTCAACGACCATCCGGACGTGCTTCGGATTAGGATTTGACTGGTACATCCTGAGCAGCATAGCTTTAAGTTTAAGGCAAAGTTAGGACACTTCAAACATCACACCCAAACTCCACACTCAAAAGTCCACACTTTAAGTACTAAAAAAAATGGGTAAGCTACTTATATCGCACCGCTGCGACTGCCTACCCTTGCTACCTTCCGGCCCTGGGGGAGTTCAGCAGGAGCTGGTCGTATAAGACTTACCCGGTGCAAAAATAGGAAATTTCCTCTTCCTGAACAAATAATTATTCAACAGCGCCCGCTCCGCTCGTTAATGGAATTCAACTATATTTGCTCCAGCTGAACTGAAGAAACAATTAAAAATATCAAATCATGGAAGAAAATGTATCGGTTTGGAAAGCGAATTTAACCAACGGGCTGATTTTGGGGATGATTGGTATAATCTTTACCCTGGTGTTGTATTTTTTTGATCAGACCTTCAACAAAAGCCTGGGGTACCTGTTTTTTGTGGTTCAGATAGTGGTACTCTTCTTCCTTGTAAAATCATACAGGGACAATTACCTGCACGGGTACATCGATTACGGGAGAGCCGTGGGCGCCGGAGTTGTCATTTTCCTGTACTGCTCGATCATCGCGGCCATTTTCTCCTATATCCTTTATAAATTCATCGATACCGGGTTAGTCAACAAGTCACTTGCCATGTCAGAGGAAATGATGCAGAAAAGAGGCATGCCGCAGGAAGCAATCGATTCAGGGCTGAGGATCCAGAAAAAGATCATGAAGCCCGAGATAATGGCACCCATAAGCATTTTCGGCAGTATGCTCACCGGGACCATCATGTCGCTTATCGTTGCCATTTTTGTCAGGAAAGAGGGCAATCCCCTTATCGATAACCCTGAATTAAAATAAATTCCAGGTCCTATGGATCTCTCAGTAGTGGTCCCCGTATTTAACGAGGAAGAATCGGTCGACGAGCTTGCCCTGTGGATAGAGAGGGTGTGCAGGAATGAGAAGTATATCTTTGAGCTCATTTTTGTCGACGACGGCAGCACTGACAGGTCATGGGAAAGGATAAGGGAACTTGCGGGCGCACACAGCTTTATCAAAGGGACAAGGTTCAGGCGGAACTACGGAAAGGCGGCCGCGCTCCATACCGGGTTTTCTATTGCCTCAGGTGATGTGGTGATAACCATGGATTCGGACCTGCAGGACAGCCCCGACGAGATCCCCGGGCTTGTTGCGATGATCCGCAATGAAGGCTACGACCTTGTTTCGGGCTGGAAGAGGAAGAGGTACGATCCGTTCGTGAAACGGTTCACAAGCAGGATCTACAACAGCACTGCCAGGATCTATTCGGGCATCAGGCTTCATGATTTCAATTGCGGCCTGAAAGCATACAGGAATGAGGTGGTCAAGAGCATCGAAGTGTACGGTGAAATGCACAGGTATATACCCATGCTCGCGAAGAAAGCCGGATTTCACAGCATCGGGGAGAAAGTCGTCGCCCACAGCCCGAGGAAATACGGCGTTACAAAATACGGGCTCGACAGGTTCATCAAGGGATACCTCGACCTTCTGACCATCGGATTCATTACCAGGTTCGGCAAAAGCCCGATGCACCTGTTCGGCTCCCTGGGCACGCTTATGTTCCTCATTGGTTTCGTGATGGCGGGATATCTCGGCATCAGCAAGCTCGTTTATGTGCAGCGGCATCTGAGGGCCCCCCTGGTCACCGACAGCCCCTATTTCTATATTGCACTTACGGTAATGATCATCGGTTCATTCCTTTTCCTCACCGGGTTCCTGGGCGAACTGATCAGCCGCAGCTCTCCGGACCGGAATGAGTATCTGGTCAGGGAAAGTGTGAATCTGGAATAATAGACAAGAACTTACACGGAGAGCACGGAGAAGTCACAGAGCATCACTGTGTCAGTGAAACAAGAAACTCACAATGCTTTAATAAGCTGCTGGAGAAGGCATTTGTAGAAAACCTCGTTAATGGTATCGGTCATCTTACTCCAGGAGAATTTTAACTTCTCCTGCTTTACGCATTCCGTAAATACGTGTTTCCTCTCATTAACAAAGTAATCCAGTATCGCGTCGGCAATCTCGCCGGGTTCGGGTTTCACCACGTATCCGCATTTCTGATGCTTCACGATTTCCTTCAGCCCGCCCGTGTCGGTCACCAGCATCGGCTTTTCGAACTGGTATGCGATCTGCGTAACTCCGCTCTGCGTGGCGCTTTTGTACGGCTGGACAACAAGATCGGCGCCACTGAAGAAAAGGCCGACTTCATTGTCGTCAATGAAACGGTTGTAAATGATCACATCATCCTCGAGGCCATATTTTGATATCAGCTTCCTGTAGGATTCCTCGTTATTGTAAAATTCACCCGCAACAAGCAGTTTGAGATTCTTACCCCTGAGCCTCGAATCTGCAAATGCCTCAATGAGAAGATCGAGGCCCTTGTATTCCCTGACAAAGCCGAAAAAGAGCAGGTATGAAGGCTTGGGGTCAAGCTTCAGGGCCTTAAGCGCCTCATTTCTTGAGGTTTTCCGGCCGTAGTTATCGAATATCGGGTGGTAGGTAAGCCCTAGCGGGATGTCGTTCCTGAAAGACTCGATATCCTTCTGGACCGTGTATGAGAGAGCCACCGCCCCGTCGAGGCACCGCATGAAGTATTTTGTAAGAAGTCTGTCGCCAAGCCTTTTCTCATGCGGAAATACATTGTCGACTATGGAAATTATGAGGGTGTATTTGTTTGCCTTCACGATCCTCGCGACGGTACCGAGGCATGGCGCCATGAAGGGGATCCAGTATCTTATGAGCAGGATGTCGGGTCTTTCCCTTTTTAGTTTAAGCCCTGTCCTGATCCAGTTAAACGGATTTATTGAATTAAGTTCACGGACTATCCTTAGTCCCTCAGGCTGTGGAGACCCGGTGAACTGGGTCTTTCCGGGGAACAGGATCCCGGGATACTGCAGCTTGAAAGTGCGGATATCCACTTCCTTGCATTCTGACACCAGCTGCCTGGCCAGCCTCTCGTTAAAAGCTGCAAGTCCTCCCCTGTAAGGATATGCTGGTCCCAGAAAACTAATCTTCATCAATCAAAGGAAATGTCCCTAAATAAAAAACAACCGAAAATAAAAAAAATTATGTGTTATCCGACACAAAATCTTCAAGGTAGGCGAATTTTTTGGTCAGGTGTCCCCCTTCTGTTATGGTTGCTCTTTCGATCATGCCGGTATTGAGATATGAAAACAGCTCCGGGATGACGCTGTTTATAAGCTGAGACCCGAAATCGGCCGATGCATCCCGGGGAAGTTCGCCGGGCAGGTTGTCGATCGACATTACAGTCACATTTTTGGGCCGTGAGAATGCAGGCTCCTCTGCCCCGACCTGTGGATTATAATCATAGAATGGATCTGCCATCGTGGTGGCCCTGATTGTTGAAGGAACCGGGCCGTTGATATCACAACTTATGTCTGCGATCACCGAGATCCTGAAATCATTTGCGGTCATCTGTTCCCTGGTAAAAAATACAGGGGAACGGGGATCCCAGTAATGTCCGGTAATGAGGATATCTGTCACTTTTGCGTATGGCAGGAACGAAGATTCATACTCCTCCGGATGCCTGGCAAAATGCCTGAAATCAAATGCAAGCCCCCCCTTGTGCCTTACATAATGCTCAGGACCGATCTGGCAAACCACGGGGACATCGAACTCCCTGTTCAGGAAATCCTCGGAACCGACCTTAACAAAATTGCATACGTTAAGGGTCTCCATAACCCCGCCAGCAACTCTTCCCGTCCCTGTGACGAGCACCTTAAGGCCGGGATTGAGGCTGATCAGGCGGAGCCCGGCCCACATTTCCGCAAGATCGCGGCAATGGTATGCAGGCTTCAGCCTGAATTTATTGGTATTGATACCCCTGGCCCTCAGACCATTGTATGCACCGACAATCCCTGCGTACCTGCCGAATGCCACTACCCTGTCGCCCCTGGGGGTCGAAAGGTATTCAAAGTCGGTAAGCCTGATCTTTTTCCGGATTATCTCCCGGAGGAGCTCCCTGTTATGATGCTGTTTCTTGGCCACATGGGCAAAGAACAGGTATGTCTTTCCTTCGATGAGTGTCCTCCTGTCAACCTCCTTTATGCCCATGAGGATGTCACAATCATGAAGATCCTCCTTCAGGGGGATATCAAGATACTCATACTCCTCGTCGCTGTAGCACCTGATATCGCTCGGCTGGACAAAGAATTCCGCCTCCGGGTACAGCTCCTGAAGTGCAACTATCTGTGGGGGCGAGAACGGTACGCGGCGATCGGGCGGATTCTTGGTTTCACGGAGGATCCCTATCCTTATTGTTTCTTCCATGAAGTTTAGAAAAAATTCAGGGGATGAAGGTACAAAAATTATCCCCGGGAAACCATAACATCAGGAAGGTGTATCAGAATGTCAAATCCGATAATCCTGCCTACCTTTTAATTCTTCAGAATTTCGATATCGGATTTTGTTGGCACACATCTCCTTTTCCTTTCCCTGCCTGCCGGCAGCCAGGGGGACTTCTTAAATCCTTCAGAGGTCAGCCTGGTAATGCCTTTGCGGTCTTTGCTGCTTCTTTGAGCTCATTGCAGTTAAAAGTTAATTATGAGACAACCTCCGGCTGATTATATCGCGAGCGACTTAATATATTCACAGTTCTGCCTGACGCTTGCAATCTTATCCGTCATCTGTGTCGAATCCTGGTCAATAATAGCATATATGATCCCTTTGCGGCGCGCTTCGGTAAGTATTGCCCTGTAGTCGAGCATTCCGGTCCCAAGCTCGACAAAGCTGTCCTCCGGAATGTCAAAGGTGTAGATCCCTGTTTTTGAACCCTTCTTCAGGTCCTTCATATGAAGGAACAGAAGCCCGTCCCCCAGCTTTTTCATCCAGGCAAGCGGATCGAGCCCCGCAACGGTCAGCCAGAAAACATCGATCTCGAGCCTTACCAGGTCCTTGTCGAATATCTTCAGCATTTCCTCGTATGGCGTTGTTCCCTGCATCGGCTCGAACTCGAAGGAATGGTTGTGATAATAGAGCTGGACCCCTGCCGATCTGCTTATTTCGCCGCATTTATTGAACTTCTCCGCGACCCTTTTATAGTCGTCCAGCGTTGGCCTGTCCTCCTCGAGGAGGATTGCATTCCCCATGTACCTGATCCCGTTCCTTGCACAGTCGTCAACGACATTTTGAAAACTATAATTCTCAGGGGGCGCCATGTTCATTTTCCTTGCAGTCTCCCAGTTCCCTGTCACGTACCCGGGCATGAAATGGGTGCACAGGGGCACCATCCCGTTGTCCTTCACTATCGGCACATACTGGTTCAGTGTTGCCGGATTGAAGAATTCAATGCTTTTAACCCCCGCACCTGCAAATGATTTGAACAGGGTTGGTGCATCCCAGATAAGCATATCCCTGAAGGCAAAAACCTGGAATCCGATGGTGGAGGCATAGGTCTCACTGGCGTTAACGCTTGCCGGGAGTATTCCAGTCCTTTTGTTTCCGCCGGCGGTCAGCCCGGTAAGCGGGATGGCGATTGCGCTGCCCAGGGAGAGGCTGATAAACTCTTTTCTTGAAAGCTTTTTCATGGGTATCTGATGAGATTTGTGGAAAAAATAAATAAAGTACTGTAGCTCAATGGTCAAAGTAAATATATGATACAGTTGCTAATTAATTAACAGAGCATTGAGGTTTTTTTGTTGTATCTTTGCGGGGCAAGGCGTCAGGCAACAGGCGTCAGGCTTGAGGCGTCAGGAGGAAGGCGTCATAATTTAGGGTTTTCCTGAAGCCTGGTGCCTGGTGCCTTATACCTTCTTCGGGGCTGACCTGGTTTTGACAGCATGAGGGGTGGTATGTAAGCATGCAGTGTGTGGTGGCGCGTCACTTAAACAGTGTCACAAAACAATAACTGGCGAATCAAATTACGCTCTCGCTGCTTAAGCGAACAAAGTAGCTCAAGCTTAATCCTGACCTAGGTGTCAGGACGGGACGTCTCCCGGGCGGTTCGGCCCTGATCCAACCCGATACGGAGGCGCACGCAATCCGGGGCTAGCCTGAAGAGAGTTCCGATCGGAAGGCGAAACACAAAGGGACTAAGGGCGTGTTAGGTTGCACTGCACCCGGCGCGTCACGAAAATCAAGCAGGGCTAAGCATGTAGAAAGCATATGGTCTCCATGTCTGGACGCGGGTTCGACTCCCGCCAGCTCCACCTTCGCCCTCCGAAGC
>DCFQ01000068.1:0-5674 GCA_002319915.1 Bacteroidales bacterium UBA1800
CCCCTCGACTTGCATGTGTTAAGCCTCCCGCTAGCGTTCATCCTGAGCCAGGATCAAACTCTTCATTGTAAAAATTTATTCCTATTGTTCTTTTCAGAATCTCAATCCTGCCTCGCTTCTCTAATGATTACTAACAAGTTATCCTCAGCGAGACTCGCATCTCGCCTGGTTGCTACTTCATAATGTCAAAGAACTTCTATTAGTCCGCCCCTATTCCCCTCAAAGGGGTCTTTTTACGTCCCCCTGCCTACCGGCAGGCAGGCTTCAGGAGATTTAGGGGCCATTTCATTCAGTGAACTCCCTTACTTTTGGGACGTCAAAGATAACGCTTCAAAACTTCCTTGCAAAGAATTTTGAGAATTTTTTCCCGGGATAAATAAATATCCGCGGGAGAAATTATTCAGTTACCTGAAAAAGAGTATTTTCGTAAATATTTGTCTTCTATGTCCAATGTCGTAATAATCCCTACCTATAAGGAAAAGGAGAATATAAAGGAGCTGATCACCGTCGTATCAAACCTCAGGATACCGTTTGATATTCTTATAGTTGACGATAACTCACCTGACGGAACTGCCGGGATCGTGAAAAGCCTCCAGGGCTCCTTCCCCAACGTTCATCTGATCGAAAGACCGGGGAAACTGGGATTGGGAACGGCATATATAACAGGGTTTCAGTGGGCAATCGAAAAAGGATATTCACTGATATGTGAGATGGATGCTGATTTTTCCCACGACCCCTACGACCTTGTAAAACTGTACGAAACCTGTTCCGCTAACAGTGCCGATGTTGCAATAGGCTCGCGCTATATAAGCGGGGTGAATGTGGTTAACTGGCCCCTGACAAGGGTGTTGATGTCATATTTCGCTTCAATCTATGTCAGGATAATAACCGGCATGAAAATCATGGACACTACTGCCGGGTTTGTTTGCTACAGGAGGGAAGTCCTTGAGAACATCAAGCCGCGCCAGATAAGGTCAAAAGGTTACGGATTCCAGATCGAGATGAAATTCACTGCCTGGAAACTGGGTTACAAAATAGTTGAAGTCCCCATTATATTTACCGACCGGCGTCTCGGAACCTCTAAGATGACAGGAGGCATTTTCAGTGAGGCCCTCTGGGGAGTGATAAGGATGAAGTTCAGAAGCCTCTTCATTAGCTACAAACGGAAGTGAGCTCCATCCTTATCAAAAATGCCCTGATCATCAATGAGGGAAGATCCTTTAAGGGTGACCTCCTGGTCGAGGGGGAGACCATTTCAGCCATCAGTTCTGTTAATAAAATAACAATACCGGAAAAAACCCGTGAAATAGACGCCTCCGGCTTGCTGCTTATTCCGGGGGTGATTGATGACCAGGTCCATTTCAGGGAGCCCGGGCTGACGCACAAGGGCGACATGTTCACCGAATCACGGGCTGCCGCTGCGGGAGGTGTGACCTCATTTATGGATATGCCCAACACAATCCCTCAGACCACAACAAATGCCCTCCTGCATGAGAAAATGAAGCTCGCTGCCGAAAGATCAGTTGTGAATTATTCGTTTTACCTGGGCGCTGCGACCAACAATATAAGGGAGATCAGGGAAGCGGACCCTTCGGAGGTTTGCGGCATCAAGCTCTTTATGGGATCCTCGACTGGCAATATGCTTGTGGATGATGAGAATACGCTGAAAGAGATCTTTGCTTCAGCCGCCATTCCACTCGCGTGCCATTGTGAATCTGAACCCATTATAAGGCATAATGCAGAACTCTTCCGAAGCCGGTACGGGGAAGATGTGCCTGTCAGCAATCACCCCATGATCAGGAGCCGCGAGGCATGTTACACCTCATCGTCCCATGCGGTAAGGCTTGCACAGGAATTCAATACCCGGCTCCACATTCTCCACCTGTCGACCGCTGATGAGATGAAGCTTTTCAGGAACGATATCCCCCTCCATCAAAAGCGGATTACGGGGGAAGTTTGCGTGCACCACCTCTGGTTCGACGAATCATCCTATGAAGATAAGGGTAACCTTATCAAGTGGAATCCGGCTATCAAGACAAGGTTCGACAGGGAAGCTCTGCTGGATGGTGTCAAAAATGATCAGGTTGATATCGTGGCGACCGACCATGCTCCGCATACCTTGCAGGAGAAATCCAATACATATTTCAAGGCTCCGTCAGGCGGGCCGCTTGTCCAGCATTCCCTCTGCATGATGCTGGAACTCTGGCATATGAAAAAAATTTCAATTGAAAAGATCGTTGAAAAGATGTGCCATAACCCCGCCATCCTGTTTAACATAGCTGACCGCGGCTTTATCAGGGAAGGATACAAGGCTGACCTTTGCCTCGTAAACCCTGAAAGCCCGTGGACGGTTTCTAAGCCCAATATATTATATAAGTGTGGATGGTCGCCGTTTGAGGGAACAACCTTCAGGTCAAAAGTTGCAAAGACTTTTGTGAACGGGACCCTGGTATATGATAACGGAGTAGTAAATGATAATTACCGTGGTCAGAAACTTAGATTCAGCAGGTAATCCAATAGCTGCCCCCTGTCCAACCTGACGCTAATCTTTATTCACATCTTGTCTGATTGATAAGGGGATCCTTCACTTCGTTCAGGATGACGCGTCGCGGGAGAATAAAGTGGGGGGAGAAGCGGCGGGCCGCATGGGGCGTGATCTATTGGATGAACCTAATGCTATTGCGGCCCGCCGCTTCTCCCCTTTCTCCCAATAAAGTACTGTGTCATCCTGAGCGAAAGCGAAGGATCTCCTTATCCATTGATCTTCAGCCACATTAGTATTTTTTGTATAATACCTTGTTTCTGCATCAGCCTATACATAAATCAACAAATAAGAAATTGTGAAATCATATAGGATGCGGGACAAATCTCAACTATTTTGCAGAATCAAAATATTGCCTGTATTAGTATCGTTATTTCTTTAAGGAATCTTAGAGAAACTCTAATCTGATAATAAAACGTTGCTTAATAATTTTTACTATAAGGCGTAACCTATATGCCTCATATTTAAACTGTTATAAATATGTATAGGTTTTAACTCTATAAGATGAAAAGATTATTCTCTCTTATATTTTGTCTTTGGCCCGCAATCACTTTTTGTACTCCTTCAGAAATCCATAAAGGATTTATTGTCGGTCTGAGCGGGGATACTATTCACGGGTATATCATCTACCGGACCGACATTGAACTCCAGAAGAAGCTCACCTTCCTGGAGGACAACGGGAAAGAAAATTTCTATTCTCCGGGTGATATCATTTCCTTTTTTATAGAGGACAAAAACAAGCTATTTGAATCTGTAAAGTTATCGGATGAAGGTAAGGACACTATCTTTTTCCTGAGATGCATAATTAAGGGAAGAATAAGTCTCTACGTGTGGCAAAGAGAGGGCGGTAATCTCTATTATCTTCGCAAGGGTGGTCGGCTCATTGAACTGAAAAACACACCTGCAGAGAAGGTTATCGGGGGACTTGTTTACAATTCATACAAATACGAATATGTTTTTGCACTTAAGTCCGACGTACAGAATGAGTGTCCCGATTTGATCTCCATGGTCGACGATGTAAGATTTACGACCGAGGCCCTCGCATCTTTTGTCAAAAAATATAATTCCTGTATTGGAACCTTGGAAGGTGTCAGAACATTTTCGTCAAAATCAAGGAATCTGGTAGCGAAAACTGGTATCACTGCTTCATTCAGCTATTATCCTCCAATAACTAACCTTGCTCATACTTTTTACTGGTATGGTCACGGATACGGTATCGGTGTTGTGGAGGAGTTTAGCTTTCCCGGATTTACTGACCACTTCTTACTAGATCTTGGTATAAGACCGCAGTGGGTGGAATTTGCGAAGTCTGAATCGGAGTACCGGCAAAAAGACTTACTCATATTATTCCCCTTAACTGTTAATTATGAGCTAGGTAAAGGGAAGGTTAAACCTTTTCTCTTTGGAGTAATTTCGCCCACATTAATTCATAATTATAAAGATAGGTGGAGTCCATTTTTTAGCTTCGATCTTAATTATTCCGCTGGTATTGGCGTAAGATATAAAAACTACAAAATAAGCACAGAAATCAACAGGGATTTCTATTATAGTTTGGCCCTGACCTATTTGTTTCGTCAATAACGGTAACTTATTTAAATTGCCTCATATCGTTGTGTCGAAAGAATATCATCCCCGGTGAGCTTCCTTGTTGATAGACTGCTATATAGTCAGAAGATATCCATCGCCTGTGTCCCGGATATACCCGGTTATTCTGGCCATCAAAGGGAGACAATATCTTGCGGTAAACTGCTCTCACACCTCACAACAAATCTTACTGTGCCCCTGGTGCGCTGTTCGAGCAGGATCTCACGACCTTTAATGATCTGATCCACAGATTCCCGAGTATAATGCCGTATCGACAGGATCTCAAGGTTTTCGTTATAGATCGTATTGAATTCTCCCCTCAGGTCTCCGGTGAGCGAATTTATTCTGTGCTTCTCATTGTCAACGCAAACATTGAGACTAATAGCGCTGGCCTCGACAAGGTTCACCTTGATCCCGTGCTTTGAAAAGATATGAAAGATCCTGCTGAGCATATCTCCCATTGCAAACGACAGGTCTTTTGGAAGGATCGACAGCAGGATCTGGTTCTCCTTCCTGATAAAAACAGGCAAAGCTTCCCTGACCTTAACATCCTGTCTGACCACGGTTCCCGGCTCAAGTGGCAGGATGAAGGATTTGATGCGGAGAGGGATCCCCTTGTTGTGAAGCGGCTTTATTGTCTTGGGATGAATGATCTTGGCCCCTGAAAAGGACATCTCGACAGCTTCCCTGTACGAAACTTCCCCGAGCTTTTTTGCTTCTGGCAGCCATTTGGGATCGGCATTCAGCATTCCCGGCACATCCTTCCATACCACAACTTCTTCCGAATCGAGCATATTGGCAAGTATGGCAGCGGTGTAATCCGATCCCTCCCTGCCGAGGGTAGTGGTCTGTCCCGTGACAGTACCCCCAATAAATCCCTGGGTCACATAAAGATCCGTATTTACAAAGGCAAACACCCCCTTCACTCTCGTCTGGCTTTCATTCCAGAGAATGTTTGCATCTCGCCAGGAGTCATCCGTAATAAGGTTTCCCCTGATATCTATCCATTCGGCATTTAACTTCTTTGAACACAGGTATGAGGCAACGATCATACTCGACCATATTTCACCGTAAGATACGATCTGATCATATTCGAAATCGTAATCTGTGCCTGTATGCGACTTCAGGTATTCCCTAAGCTTGCTGAAAGATATGTCGATATCACTCTTAATCGGATTCCCGGCAGGGAAGAGGTCAGTTGCTACCGAAATGTGATATGAAAAGATGTTCTCGAGATGCTCCGCATAGCTCCTATCGCCTGAAATCCATAGTTTCAGCATCTTTTCAAGGGCATTGGTCGTCTTTCCGAATGCTGAAACAACAACAACCAGCCTGCACCCTGCATCCGAAACAATCCTGGAAAGGTTCCTGACCCCGGCGGAATCCTTGACCGAAGCTCCGCCAAACTTATAGACTATCATAAAAGCTATTGTTTAAAGCTCAAAAGTAAGATTTTGGCGCAAGACTAACGTCACAAGGCTCTTGATTCTGTCAATCGTGTCGGAGAAGGGCGACGACCTATGCGTTGGGTCAATCGTGCAATCGTGC
>DCFQ01000068.1:5946-22546 GCA_002319915.1 Bacteroidales bacterium UBA1800
ATCGTGCGATCGTGCAGCAACCAGCAACCAGCAACCAGCAACCAGCAACTACTCATACCTCAATGCATCCACCGGGTTCCTGTTGGCAATAATTACGAAATTCAATGCTGAGACCAGTGCGACAAGCCCCAGCACAAGTAAGCCGCTAAGGACAAAAATACTCCAGTGAAGAGGAATTTTCGATACAAAGTTTTGCATCCACTTGCCGCCGATGTACCACGCTCCGACCAGCCCGACAAGGACCGCCGGTAGGGCAATGTATTCAAGGTCTGTTACGAAGATCCTAAGGATATCACCAAGCCTGGCCCCGTTGATCCTGCGAATGGCCAGCTCCTTGCTGCGGCGTGACACTTCCGTGACTGTATAACCGAGGAGACCCATCAGGGCAATCAGAAGGATAATTAAATTTCCTGCAAGCATGGTATTCCTGAATCCTTTTTCAGCAGAATACCGCGTGATTCTTTCAATTTCAAGGCTTTTCACAATGGCATCCTGGTGGGGCAATGCGGTATTCAGGATCTCCGTCATTCTTTTCATTATTCCGCCTCCGGCCCCGGGATAAACCTTCACGAGGATATAGCACGAAAATGAGGGGTTCTTAACAATCAACTCCTGGAACTTATCATCAGGCATGTAGGAAAACATTGCAGGTCTGTTGTCAGGATCTGCCATGGAGCCCACCACAAAATCGGGAAAGACCCCCCGGATTGTGTAAGTCCCGTGTTCGCTCAGGCGTACCTGCTTTCCTATGACTCCGTCCTTCCACTGGCCGTTCATCATAAGCTTGCCAGCTCCCTTGCGGCTGATGAGATAATCGAAAGGGACGGACGATTCCGGGGTGAAATCGGTCCCTTCACTCACCGGTATATTAAGGATCCGAAGGTAATTCTCGTCAATCCAGTAAAAATCAGCAATATTGAACAGCTCTTTTTCCTCACCGGGATAGGAGACATTATTGCCGGCAGCCCCTTCCGTCGGCACGCAGTTTCCCAGCCCGACCCTCTCGACCCGGGGAACCGCCCTGAGTTCATCAAGTACAGTCAGCAGCCTGCTGCCCGGCATTCCGCTTGTGGATGCAAAGAAAACACCCTCCGTCCGGTAACCATGATCAGAGTCCCTCATTCTCTTGTACTGAAGTGTCACAATAACGAGTGTGGCAAGAATGAACGCAGCCCCTGCAAACTGCAGGGAAAGCAGTGCAAGCTTCCATTTGTTTCCCTTCTGGTGGTAATCGCGAAAAACAACTGCGACCGGGATCCTGGCAAAGAATCGTCCAGGTATGTAGCTGACCAGCAGTACCAGTATGACCATTAAAATAAACAGCGGCAGCACCACTTCAGGAATAAGTGCAGAGGAAAGATGATGTCCTGACTGTGCCTCGACCACAGGCTTCAGTACAACTATAATCATGAATGCGCCGGCAAGCGAAAGGAGGAAAAGGAAAGAAGTTTCAAGAAGTATCATCATCTGCAGGTTGGCAGCCCGGGCGCCGAATGTTTTATAAATAGCCGAGTTCTTTGCCCGGTTGACCAGTGCGCTCAGAGTCAGCAGCAGATAGTTCAGGAGGGATACTGCCAGAACAGCAAATGCAATCGATGTGAGGATCACTATCATGTCCCTTACCACATCCAGGTGAATTTTCCTGATCGGCTTGAAGCTGTATTTCAGCACCATCCCGTGCTGGACCTCTTCAAGGTGGACAATTTCCTGGTGGACCTCCTGCATTTTGCGGACCGCAGGCTGAAGGCTTTCAGGATCGACACCCGGGGCCAGTTTGACAAAAGCATTATAACGGTCATTTCCCAGCCAGTTACTTGTGCCGTCCCACATAAACTGTCCGGTAGAGACCATTGAAATGAGAATGTCGTACTTGTAGCTGGTGTTCTCAGGCAATTCCCTGAATATCCCGGCGATGGTAATCTTTTTCCCGGGGTACTCCTTTAATTCGATCATTTTCCCGGTCACTTCACCTCCGATCATCTTTGCAATCCTGTCCGAGACCACGCATTGCATCTGGCTTTTCAGTATCTCCTTTGCATTACCGACGATCACCGGCCGTGGAAGCACGTCAAATACAAACTCGTCGGCAAACGAAAACTCACCCCTGTAACTTTTCCCGTCATCGGTATAAAAAACTGAAGGCCCGATGCTGTTCAGGCGTGTCGCAACCTCAATGCCGGGAACCTCTGTCTTTAAACCGGGTGCTATCGCACCGCTGACCTGGTTAATGGAATTAAGCTTGTCCGACGAATTATCAGGCTTGTAGTTTTCACAAACCACATAAACACGACCAGAATCAGGGTAAAAGCTATCGAAACTGTAAGAGTAGAATACTTCCGAAAGAAGGATTATGCCGAACGCCAGGCCTGCTGCTAGCGAAATAATGCGGGTAAGCGAATGCTCTCCTCTCCGGAACAATGTACGAAAAGCCTTCCTCAGTAAATTCATTTTATCTGGATTTTATCTAAAGTTGTGATTTATTTGTGAATTTTTCCCTGTTAAGTTCCCAATATCCTTTTTTTGATCAGGTTAAAACCAATGATGGGGAAGATCCCGACACTAAATCAGGGATCAGGCTTATACCCCTTTAGACGCAGGATCGGCATAAACGTTACCACGGAATGGTCACTTTTCGACCTTAAAGAGCTTTTAAAATTCAGTTAAAGTAACTGTCCTGGCTGCTGACTCATCTTTTGCGGACACGGCATTGATTATTTGATGTAAATTTGCGCTTGTTTTACAGATATGGAACCAGGTACACTAATCCGGATATATGCCGGGCACCCTCTCATGGGGAGCATAACCGGTGCGATTAACGATTCCGGGAGCGGGAATATTCTTTTCCGGGGGCTTTCCGGGTCTGCAAAAGCATTGTTTCTTGCTTCGGTCTTTAACCAGGCCCAGACCGCCCACTTTGTTGTTATCCCCGAGAAAGAGGAGGCTGCATATTTTTACAATGACCTTTGCGCCATACTGGGCGATGAATTGGTATTCTTCTTTCCCTCCACTTACAAGCGGTCGGTGCAGTATGAACAGGTCGAGCCTGCAAATATCGTGCTCAGGACCGAGGTTCTCAATTTCCTGGCTTCAGGGAAAAGAAAAGGAATTATAGTTTCGTATCCCGAGGCAGTGATGGAAAAGGTGGTCAGCCGGCGCAATCTCAAAAAGAATACGTTCAATATAAGCAAGGGCGACACGCTGTCGATAGATTTCCTCGAGGAGGTGCTTCATGAGTACAATTTCGAGCGGGTCGAGTTCGTATACGAGCCCGGGCAATATTCAATCAGGGGAAGCATAACCGACATTTTCTCTTATTCGGACGACATGCCTTACCGGATCGACTTTTTCGGGGATGAGGTGGATTCGATCAGGACCTTCAACACTGATGACCAGCTGTCGGTGAGCATTCTGAAGCAGATTTCGATAATCCCGAACATACAGGATATCTCAATCGAGGAGATCAGCGATTCGTTCACCGATTTCCTGCCCCCATCCGCATTCGTCTGGATGGATGATGCCGGCTTCATCAGGGAGAGGATCAATAATATTTACGAGATCACAGGCCAGAGGGAGGAATCGGGGCAGGTTTTCAACAGGAAGGATATAATCATGACTGGGAACCGGCTCCTTGATCTCTGCCTGAAATTCAGGTTCCTTGAGTTCGGAAACAAACCGGTCGTTGAAGCGGGCAATACTTTTCAGTTCAGTACCGAGCCCCAGCCGGTGTTCAACAAGAATTTTGAGCTCCTCTCTGAGAAGCTTGTCTCAAACTCATTGAAAGGATTCAAGACCTACATAATATCTGAGAGCCAGTCGCAGATCGACAGGCTTAAAGACATCTTTGCAGAAATAAACCCGGAGGCCTCCTTTACTCCTCTCCTGCTGAATCTTCACGGGGGATTTACCGACTTCGACCTCGCTTTCTCGCTATTTACCGATCATCAGATATTTGACAGGTATCACAAGTTCAGGATAAGGGGATTTTTCTCGAGGAAGGAGAGCATTTCGATCAAGGAGCTTACAGGGCTCAACCCAGGAGATTACGTTGTGCATATCGATCATGGCATAGGGAAATTCGGCGGCCTTGAAAAGATTGAGGTGAACGGGAAGATCCAGGAGGCGATAAAGCTTGTCTATAAGGATAACGACATCCTTTATGTCGGGATACATTCCCTTCAGCGGATCTCAAAATACAAGGGAAAGGATAACTCGGAACCAAGGATCAACAAGCTTGGCTCGGGGGCCTGGCAGAAGCTTAAACAGTCGACAAAGAAACGTGTCAAGGATATTGCCAGGGACCTGATCCGGCTTTACGCCAGGCGAATGTCATCCGAAGGGTATTCGTTCACTCCCGATTCATACCTGCAGAGGGAGCTTGAAGCCTCATTCATCTACGAGGATACTCCCGACCAGCTGAGCGCCACAATTGCGGTGAAGCAGGATATGGAGGCAGGGCATCCCATGGACAGGCTCGTTTGCGGCGACGTTGGTTTCGGCAAGACAGAGGTTGCCATCAGGGCAGCATTCAAGTCGGTGACCGACAGCAAGCAGGCTGCGGTGCTCGTTCCAACGACAATTCTTGCGCTTCAGCACTACAAGACCTTCAGCGCAAGGCTCAAAGGGTACCCCTGCAATGTCGACTATATCAGCAGACACAGGAAGCCTGCCGATCAGAAGAAGATCATTGCCGGGCTGGCTGATGGAAGTATAGATATCATTATCGGTACCCACAAGCTGGTCAGTGATGAAGTGAAATTCAAGGACCTGGGGCTTCTGATCATCGACGAGGAACAACGGTTCGGGGTATCGGTGAAGGAAAAACTCAAGAAGCTCAAGGCGAATGTAGATACCCTCACCCTTACTGCAACACCAATCCCTCGGACCCTGCAGTTCTCACTGATGGGAGCGCGTGACCTCTCGGTGATAAATACGCCGCCTCCGAACAGGATGCCGATAGTAACGGAAATTCATGGGTTCAACGAGGAAATAATCAAGGAAGGAATTGAATACGAGGTATCGCGGAATGGCCAGGTGTTCTTTATTCATAACAGGGTGGAGAATATAAGGGAGATCCGCGACAAGATCCTGAGGATCTGCCCGAAGGTAAAGGCCGCCGTGGTTCATGGCAAAATGGAAGGGAGGGATATTGAGAATGTGATGTTCGACTTCATCCAGGGCGATTACGATGTCCTTGTAGCCACTTCCATAATTGAATCAGGGCTGGATATTCCCAATGCCAATACCATCTTCATCAACGATGCGCATCACTTTGGACTTTCGGAGCTGCACCAGCTGAGAGGCAGGGTTGGAAGGTCGAACAGGAAGGCATTCTGTTATCTCCTGGCACCGCCAACCGACACTCTCACGCACGAAGCAAGGAGAAGGCTCAAAGCCATCGAGGAGTTCTCGGAGCTGGGAAGCGGGTTCAATATCGCCATGCAGGACCTTGACATCAGGGGCTCGGGGAATCTCCTTGGAGGGGAACAGAGCGGTTTTATAGCGGATGTGGGCTTCGAAACCTATCAGAGGATCCTGAACGAAGCTATGATTGAGCTCAGGGAATCGGAGCATATTGCAGCTCCGGCAGAAGAAGCGCAAGCCCCGGTCCCTGAAAGGGAAGGAACGGAAAAGGTCTACGTGTCCGATTTTCAGATAGATACAGATTTCGAGATCATGTTCCCCGATGAATATGTTTCAAACATATCGGAAAGGATAAGGCTTTACAAGGAACTGAATGACATCCCCGACGAAGAAAAGCTGCTCCTCTTCGAAAGGAAGCTTACTGACAGGTTCGGTCCGTTGCCCGCGCCGGCAAAATCCTTGCTGGATATCGTAAGGATAAAATGGATCGCGGTCAGGCTCGGAATTGAAAAAGTACTGCTTAAGAACGATACAATGATTGCTAACTTCATTTCAGATCCCGGATCGGTGTATTACAGGAGCTCGCTCTTCGTTTCGGTCATGAATTATGTAAACAGGCACCATAAAAGAATGTCGGTGCGCCAGAAAGAATCCAAGCTGAGCCTTGCAGTGGCTGATATCAGGAGTGTAAAATCGGCCATTGAGGTCCTTGACGATATCTATTCAGTGGCAGGAAGTGAGAGGAAAAGCGGATAGGCACCTTAAACACTTTTATACCTTTGCCCTGGAATTATTCCTGCCGGTTTCTTACCTTTGTATTTTATTCCGGATATGAACCTGGTACTGGATATCGGAAATACTTCAGGCAAAATAGCGCTTTTTGACGGGGAAACAAAGGTCACATCATTGAGGACCAGGCATTTCAGCTGCGAAAAGCTGGAAAGGACATTAGAACAGTATCAAAGCAGGCTCGAAAAGGCCATTGTTTCGACTGTAAAAAATGTTCCGGAATTTGTGATCGACCTGGCAACGCACGGAATACCCTTTGTTCATGTGTTATCGCACCGGTCAAGGCTCCCGTTCATCAACAATTATGAGACACCCGAGACTCTCGGCCCTGACAGGCTGGCTGCCATTGCCGGTGCATTTCATTTTTTCACCGGGAAGAATGTCCTGGTAATTGATGCCGGGAGTGCCGTCACTTATGACTTTTTACTTGGAAACACTTATCCCGGGGGTAATATTTCTCCTGGGCTAACCATGAGATTCAGGGCGCTCCACAGGTTCACCGACAAGCTCCCGCTCGGCACTACGACGGAAAAGTACTCATCACCGGGATCGGGCACCCTTGAAGCAATAACCGCCGGCGTCGTCGACGGGCTTATATTTGAGATCAATTCATATATCCGCTCCTTTAAGGAGAAATATCCCGGCGGGGAGGTGGTCATTACCGGGGGCGACAGCGGCTACCTCAGGGACAGGGTGGAGCTGGGAATAAACTATATGCCTGATATTGTGCTCGACGGGCTAAACTACATTCTTGAGTTCAATGCGAAATAATAATATATTCATTCTGTTCATCCTTGCTGTTCTTGTAAGTCTGGCATCCTGCGAGAAAAAAAACACAACAATTCCAAAGATCGATCTGCTTACGCTTCCAGCAATAACCGGAAGGAACCTGACAACCGTATATACCGACTCGGGGAAGATCCAGATGGAACTGACAGCTCCCCTTATGGAATCATATACCAATGCAAATCCTGCATATACTGAATTCAGGAAAGGCATCAAGGTCCTTTTTTACCAGGGGCATGACAAACCAGTAGCATCGGTAGTCTCGGCTTACGCAAAATATACCGACAATAACAGCCTGTGGGAGCTCCAGGACAGTGTGGTGGCCATAAATGAAGCTGGAGAGAAGCTCGAAACGGACCTTCTTTACTGGGACCAGAAGAAGAACCTGATCTATACCGACAGGTTTGTCAAAATTACAACGGCCGATCAGATCATCCAGGGCTACGGGCTGGAATCCGACACAAGGCTGGCGAAACGTAAGATTAAGAATCTCAGCGCCATAATCTATATCGATGGCAACCAGTAGGACAAACAGGATCCTGGAAATCATCTGGATCATCACGGGCATGCTTTGCCTGGCTGCCGGCTTGCGGTACTTCATCCTGAACGGGTACAGCAACCGCCTGCTTCTCTTCCTTCTTATGGCTGTAATCTCCTTTCTCTACGCGTGGTTTCGCCATTCGCAGCGAAAAAAGAGCTAATTTTGCTGCATGAACGGGATAATCATAATTTTGCTGACAATAATTCTCTCCGCATTTTTCTCCGGAATGGAGATCGCATTCGTCACTGCAAACAAGCTCAGGATAGAACTCGACAGGAAACAGGGAGCATTTGGTTCAGGAATCATCAGGATCTTCTCGGGTAATCCCGGCCAGTACATAGCGACAATGCTTATTGGCAACAGCATTTCAATGGTTGTTTACGGTTTGTTCTTTTCCAGGATCCTGAATCCGGTCCTTATCCCCCTCCTGGGCTCCGACGTGCTCGTCCTGATCATTAACACCATACTTTCGACTGCCATAATACTGATCGTTGCAGAGTTCCTGCCGAAAACAGTGTTTATTATTTCGCCAAATTTCTTCCTTAAGCTGCTGAGTGTTCCCACAATTTTCTTTTACTATCTCTTTTACCCGGTCAGCAAGCTGTCGCTCGCCGGGTCAAACCTGTTCATAAGGATCTTCTTCGGTATCAAAAGCGATAAGAAGGAACAGGAAAATGCCGTGTTCAGCAAGGCTGATCTTGACTACCTTGTGAACCAGAGCAACCAGGCATCAGAGGAAGAAGAACCTTACCATCACAATATCAGGATATTCCAGAACGCACTTGATTTTTCAAAGGTAAAGCTCAGGGAATGCATGGTGCCAAGAACCGAGATAAAGGCTATTGACGTGAGAAGGCCTATTGCCGATCTCAAGGAAGAATTCATCGATACGGGTTTTTCCAGGATCCTGGTTTACCAGGATTCGATAGACAATATCACTGGCTACTTCGAGCTTAAGGATATGTTCAGGAATCCTCCCGACATACAATCGGGCGTCAGGAAGCTGGCGATCGTTCCCGAGACCATGACCGCCAACAAGCTGCTCAAGCTCTTTTTCAATGAGAAGAAGAATGTGGCGCTGGTTGTAGATGAGTTCGGAGGCACTTCCGGAATGGTGACGATCGAGGATATCCTGGAGGAGATCGTGGGCAATATCGAGGACGAGCACGATACCAATGAGCTTGTTGAAAAGGTGATCAGCGATAAGGAATATATCCTTTCAGGACGCCTCGAGATCGATTACCTGAATGAGAAATATGATCTTGATCTTCCCGAAGAGGACGATTATGAAACCCTGGCCGGAATGATCCTGTTCTTTCATGGGAGCATTCCGCAGAACAATGAAATAATCAATTTCAAAGGCCTCACCTTTAAGGTGCTGAAGGCTACCTCCACACGGCTCGAACTGGTGAACCTGAAAATAGGGTAAGCTTAAGGCAAAGGGTGACAGGTAGCGGGCCTTAGTCCAGAATTATGTGCTGATTCCCATATAGGGATTCCTCATCCCGCCTGGAGGGATGCGGAATGACAATTCCATTTGTACTGATTGAGAGGGGGAATGGAGCCGCCGCCGCGGCTCCATTCCCCCTCTCATATGCTTTTATAATGCCTGTCATCCCGAATGAAGTGAGGGATCTGCTTGTCAATCTGCTGGATTACTTATTAAGGTATTCAGGATCCTGTGCCAGGCGTCAAATAAAAAAGGGTGCCTCAATTGACACCCTTTTATATCATTACCCGTTAAGAAAGTTATTTACCGGTCACCTTTGTATAGGTATGAACGCCTGTTTCAATCGCAGTACCTGCGGGATGGTAGATTGTATAGTTACCAACCATAGTTCCGGTTTCAGGATCTATAGTCCCGGATTCTTCCCCTGAATAACTACCCCACGTCGTAAGTGGCATATTATAGGTATTTTGGGTAAAGTCCATTGTAAAATATGCAATCCAACCCGAGTTCCAGTAATTATCTGTAACAAGTGTTGTCGCGTTAAATTTGGAAAAACTGATATCATAGCTATAGTCCTCTGCCGGCTCATCTGCAACAAAATCACCGGTGAATATCCCGATTGGTTCAAACACTGTGAAGCTCCAGGTTTCGCCCCTCGTTGTGATGCCATTGGCATCAATCATGGTTACATGCCAGAAATAGGTAACCCCAAGTTCTACCGGAACGCTAAGGGACAGGGCATTATGACCTGCTGCATATAACTCCGGAGTCTCTGAGGTTCCAAAATAGACGTCAGCTTTAACAGGATCGCCGCTCTCATTTGTCGAGGCCCAGGTAAGGTCAACGGTTGTTCCCGTAACATGTACGGTCGATGCATTAGCAGGAGCCACAACTGCCGGAGCTGTGAAAGCAAAGTGTTCGACCGGAGGGTTGCTTCCGTACTTTGTACATCCCTGCAATGCAAATAGAAAAGCCAGCACAGGTAATATTGCTGTTATTATGGATTTTCTTTTCATATCTATCGTATTATTAGATTTGTTTCTTTATAGGTAACTATTTTCTTGTCAGTATCTCATACATAATTCTGTTACCTGCACCGCTGAGATAGTAACAATTCAGAACAAACTGCTTTGTCACAGGATTGTAGTAGTTGATATCAGTCGGATTGGCAGGAGGAGCAGGAGGAGTTGCAGCATCGCCTGTCCATGTATCCCACATTCCGCCGACATCAGAACCTGTACCAGGATCATATGGAGTAGCAATGACCTTGTTGCAGGTCACCCCGCCGACCACCATTGTTTCAGATGTTACCTCAATCCTGATATTATATGCACTATAGTTACCGAATCCAACTTTGTAGACAGTCTTGCAGTCGATAGTTGAAAGGGTTTCCGTAGTTGCCACCGGTTCAGGTGCATTTCCCGGGCGGATACGGTATCCGATAACGTCATAGTCGGCGGCCCATGGGTTACTGATGGGAAGACCCATCAGGCGTGAACCCATATTGAGCGGATCAGCGGGGATCACACCTCCGGTTGCGGACTGGATAACGATCGGGGCCATAAAATTGTCGCATGCATCCAGCAAGTGCGCATTCCATATTTTTACATGGCAGTATGCGTTCCTGGTGCCGGCCTTAATAACAAGGCTCTTGTCGACAATATCAATATAAGGATACAACTGATAAGCGGTTCCCTTTGCCTGGTTATATGCATTCATTGCTTCCTCGCTCACAGCCAGGGTAACGGTAATGTCTTCCGTTGGCGGTTGATCGGTGGCAATATTTACAAGGAACTTAAAAGTAACAGAGTCGGGGATAGGCTGAAGACCCATTGATAAAAAGCCTCCCTTCCAGACTTCCGCATACATCTTCCCTTTGAGAGAATCCGTCCAGTCAAGACCAACTTTGTCTTTCAGGCAGGAATTCATTACAAGAGATGATGCCAGAAGAGATACTATCATTAATATTTTTCCTCTCATATTTCTTGATTTAAAGTGTTTTTAATTTTTGCACGTTCAATGTTATCTGTTCTGCCAGAAGATCTTTGAAGTGAACTGATTGATGGTTCCCTGGAGAATAACATTATCGTTATTCGTGTTAATCTCGTACTGAGGATAAAGAAGTCTTACGGGAGGAGTATCGCTAAGTCTTGCGGGATCCTGCGAGAAATGGATGAAATCCGGAAAACCTGTTCTCCTGTAATCGTCCCAGATCGGCATTGCTGCGATCCCGTTAAGGGCCATCCACTTCTGTGTGATAATTGCCTTGATCTTATCGGGAGATGCATCAAAACTTACATTCGCTTTAGCCTGTGCAAGGTAAGTTGCGGCATCGGCTTCCGTACCCTGTGCTCCACCCATGTAAAGGATAGACTGTGTAACGGCGCTTTCGTAAAGGGCTTTCGCATCACCGGTGATAAATCCCCTCTGGGCAGCTTCTGCCTGGATGAAAAGGGCTTCGAAATCGCTCATGATCGGTGAGCTCTGGTTGTATGCCTGGAGAAGGCCGGGACCGAGCTTTGATGTCACTGAAGGCAGGTTGAGCAGGGCAGCTCCAAAATAGTTCCCCTGGATAAGGGTTCCGCTGTAAGCTGCGAAGAACCTGAGTCTGCGGGGGTCACTGTTTGCATTCAGGAAATCGCATGCATCCTGGTTAGGAACAAAGTAGCCAAGTCCGTCAGCCTGCTGCGAGCCGTCCTGTTTGTAGAAACGTTCCCAGAACGGGTTCATTTTGCCGGTCGACTGAACATAACCCGGATTTGACATTGCGCCTTCACCAGCGGCCAGATAACCAACCGAAGCTGTGGTGGCAATATTGGTGCTGATGTAGGATGCCCTGTCGGCCATGTCTGACTGGTTCATCAGGATCCTGAGCTTCAGGGTATTTGCGAACTTGGCCCAAAGGGTCATATCGCCATGGTAAATTATGTCGTTGTCACCTGGCTCCTCAGCATCAGCCGGCATTGTAGCGATCAGGTTCATGGCAGTGTCGAGCCGTGCAACCAGGTCTTCATAAACTACCTTCTGATCGTCATATTTTGGCTTCAGGATACCCTTGTCAGCCATGTTTGCTTCACTGTAAGGGACATTGCCCCAGCAGTCGACCAGGTACTGGAATACATATGCCTTCATGATTTCAGCCATTGCCCTCCAGGGCTTCTGCTTCGAAGTTGTGGAATTCTGAATTATGTAGTCATAATTCTGAATGTTCAGGTAGCTGTTGGCCCAGTTGTTCTGGAAATGGCTGTTCAGAATATTATACTGGGTCATGTTTGCATCCTGCGAGTAACCGCCGCTGATAGCCCAGCATCCGTGCCATTCATAAATGAAAGCATAGTTCCCGGGGGTAACGGTCAGAATCGCGGTGTTGTTAAGAGCTGCCGGCATTACAAGACTGGCCGGAACCGCTGATGCCTGATTGGGGTTAGTTTCATCAACGCCAAGGAATTTCTCGCACGAGGTGCCCAAAACAGCCAGGACAGTCAATATTAAAAATAGTTTCTTCATATTCATTAGTTTTTACTGCTTAGAAAGTAAGTTTTACACTGAATCCGTAAACCCTGGTTGGAGGCGTCTGGTACTCATTTGTATAACCGACAGCATTGCTGTTTCCACCCTGTGTGTTGAACTCAGGATCGGTCCATCCATTGGTCCTTGGCCTCAGCATTATGAGGTTTCTTCCGACCAGGCCAACCTGTGCTTCCTTAATAGCTCCGTTGAACAGTTTCCTGACAGGAACATTATAATTAAGGGCAACTTCCCTCAGTTTCCAGAAGGCAGCGCTGGTCACGTAGGAGATGTTGGTTGATGTCAGGGTACTTCCTGTCCATGCAGCACGGCCGGCATTCTTGGTTATGACGTTGGTATTGGGTTCATAGACACCATCAGATGTTTCGATCACGGAGTTCGGGATTACGAAGTCCTGGCGACCGTTCTGTGCGGAATGCCATGAGGTTCCCGTAAAGTCGAGGGCGCTTCCCACTGCGTTCATGATAACGCTGCCGCTTCTGTAATCAGCAACTATATTAAGGCTGAGCCCTTTCCATGAGAATGTGTTGACAATCCCAAGGATCTGGTTCGGGTTACCGTGGCCAATCACCTTGAGTGCCGGATCCCTGAGAGGATATCCCGACATTGGATCAACGACGATGTGCCCATTTGGATCCCTTACAAAGTCGGTAACCTTGATTGCCGGGAACTGCTGGCCGACGATTGCATAAGAAACGTCAGCGATCGAAAGTTCGGTCAGACCTGGCAATATTTCAAGAACCTTGCTGGTATTGTAGGTGTAGCTTATGGTCAGGTTCCACTGGAATTCTCCGAAATTAAGCAGCGGAGTAAGCCTGAGGTCAGTCTCAATACCTTTTGTTTCAAGTTTTCCGGCGTTTACATATGCGCTGGCATAACCGCTCGAGTATGGAAGAACAGCAGGTATGGTCTGATCTTTCGTAATTGACTGGTAGAAGTTAGCGTCGAGGTTGACCCTGCTGTTGAACAAGCCAATCTCAAATCCTGCTTCAGTTTCATATGTCTGCTCAGGTATCAGGTTTGGATTGCTAAGCGTAGTACTCAGCCTGTAACCTGCGGTGGAACCGTAAGGAAATCCTGCACCTACAGCAAACTGCGGAAGTGTTGCATAGAAGTCGCCCAGGGAGATCTGCCCGGTGTTGGACCATCCACCCCTCAATTTCAGGAAGGAGAGTACCGGGTTGCTTTTCAGTGACGGGATCGCATTGGTAAGGATCAAGCTTGCGTCTACACCAGGATAGAAGAATGATCTGTTTGCCTTTACAAGTCTCGAATCCCAGTCATTTCTTGCGGATGCATGAATGAATACGAAGTCCTTGTAACCGAGGGTGATGTCACCGAAGAGGCCGAGAGAATTTCTCTGGAGCATCTGCTCATTACGTCCATTACCGTCGGCGCCAATCTCACCGAGACGATTCGATACATTATACAGGAAAGGAATTACGATCGAGTTATTGCCGACATACACATACCTGTAATTATAGGAATAAATGGAATTACCAAGGATAAGCTTGCTGGTAAAATCACCGATTTTCTTATTGAACTGGAGAAGAAGGTCCCCAGAAAGGCTGGTTGATTTTGAAAGATAATCCCAGGAAACGCCTGCAAACGGCGAACCGGTTGCGTTATGTCCTGCTTCCCATGGGTCGCCAACCAGGTATGAATTATAGGTGATACCGTCCCTGAAATAGGTCCCGTTGGTTCCTGAATACACCAGACCGACACGGTATGAAATATTAAGCCATGGTGCAGGGTCGAGTGAGAACAGGGCGGATCCCAGAACATTGTTAAGGGAGGTCTTATACCTTGAATATTTCAGCTGCCAGTAAGGATTTGGATAATATGCGTTGAAATAGCCGTTATGGTTTGCGAATTTATTTCCGTCGATATCGGCATACTGCTTGAAATCAACCTGTGCAGGAGTATTAAGGACGTTCCAGTAAACGGGCCTCTGCTGGAATGGCTCATCACCTGAAACATCGGTGTTGGTCTGGGTGTATCCTACTGAGTAATCGGCATGGAAAATACCGGTCGTCTTTGCTCCCGATACACGCACACCGGTCCTGCGGTTCTTGTCACCCGGGATGGTACCGGTCGTCTTTACATCCTGTCCGCTGATATAGAAGCTGTTCTTATCGTCACCTACCGAATAGGATATATCATTCTGGGTTGTGATACCGGTTGAGAAGAAGTGTTTCTTCTGATTTTTGACCGCGCTGTAATTTATCATCTGGTATGAACCGTCAGCCAGGATACCACCTAGGATAACCTTCTGTCCGTTGAATTCGGGACCGTAGCTCTGATTCTCATAGGAGGTGTAGGGATCGGTATTGCGGTCAGGGCCTACCCAGTATGTGTAGTTAGCGAGGGCATTTGCGGTGTCCTCACCTGAGCCTGATCCGAACCTTGTCTGAAGCCTCGGCATATAGGAGATCTGCTCAAAGGTTGTGGTATTGCTGATCTTAATTGTCGGAACGTTTCCACCGCCTCTTCTCGTGGTAACTACGAGTACTCCGTTAGAAGCATCGTTACCATAGAGGGCCGAAGCACTTGCTCCTTTCAGCACGTTTACACTCGCAATGTCGTTCGGGTTGATCGAGTTCAGGTAATCAGCGCTCACCGGGGCACCGTCAAGCACGATAAGGGCCTGGTTGCTGGCCAGGATGTGACGGTTTCCTCTCAAGGTGATCCTGGTTGCCGGATTGACACCATTATTAACGGTGTTGATCTGAAGTCCTGAGACTTTACCGGTCAAACCGTTAACGACATTGCTTATCCCGGCTTGCGTGAGTTGCTTGTCGGAGACCTGTGCGGTTGCGACACCAAGCTCCTTTGCCTGCCTCTTGATACCGAAGGCAGTGACAACAACTTCATTCAAGCCCAGAATACTTGCTTCCATAACAACATTAACCACTGTCTGTCCAGCAATCGGAACTTCCTGGGTTTTCATCCCGACGTATGAGAAGACTAGGGTTGTTGCTGTTGTAGGTACAGTCACTGAATATTTTCCATTCGCATCTGAAAGGGCACCTATGGTAGTCCCTTTGACCTGCACAGTTACTCCGGGTATCGCACCTTCCCCCTGAGTTGCTGAGGTAACTGTACCTGTAATGACTTTTGTTTGTGCAAATAGGGCTGTTGTGCCTATATACACAAACAATACAAGCAGCAGAAATAGTTTCTTCATAAGAGATAGTTTTAGGTTTGAATTATTGTTCCAAAGATATCTGTTTTTTTAAAAAAACAAAAATACAGGAATCTTTTATGGCTCTCAGCAATGATTTATTTCATTTTTAATGATTTGTGAAAGGGAAAACCAATGAAAAATTGAGAAGAAAATCCGGTTGTGAATGCTTACTTTCTATTCTGCCTTTTACAGCCAAATTCAACGGCAGCTGCATCGAGATCGTTGTAAACGTCTTCCCCAAAGGCCCTTATCAGGGGTTCCCGGAGGAACCGGTGAAGGCATATGTCATCCCCGGAACCTCGTTCAAGTGCAGTGGCACAGATTGACAATTCCTGGAAATTTACCGCCTGTATGCCGGAAAACTTCTTTACCCTGGCGGGAAAAAGATGGCAGGATAACGGCTTGCGGAATCGTATCTTCCCTTCTTGCCATGCTTTCTCAATCCCGCACATATAGACGTTACCGCTGAGGATAGTATAGGCGCACTCCTCATTGTTTATCAGCGGAGTGACCTGGTCGTGCTCAAAATCGAGCGTGCTGGTACCTGACTTTTCAATCTCATTAATGCCCTCCGGCCTGAGATAAGGCCTGATCTCTGGCCATATTTCATCAAGTATGCCGGCTTCCTCATCCGAGACCGGGGCTCCCGAATCGCCGTAACGGCAGCAGTTGCCCAGGCATTTTGACAGGTCGCACCGGAATTTCTTCTCGATGATATCGAGACTGAAAATTATATCGTCTATGCGAAGCATTGGCCTCTCCCTAAGAGAATGTATCAAAAGTCAAAATCTGTAAACCGTAAAGGTCGCAAAGTTATTCTGCAAATCTCGCAAAGAGATTAAATTCAGCAAATTACCTTTGCTTACTTTGCGCGAACTTGGCGTTCTTTGCGGTTAAATCCGACTTTTAGAACATCTTCCTTATGTTGTTAATCAATAAAGTAAACTTTTCTTCCCCC